>NZ_JBATUH010000001.1:0-45637 GCF_049671045.1 Parvibaculum sp.
GTGAGCGCGGGCACGGGCGCGAAGGCGATGATGTTGATGCCGCCGAACCAGCGCTCCGCGACCGCTGGCGACATGAGTGGCGTGAGGATGCTGACCGCGCCCATCGCCACGATGACGCCGCCGCCCGTCACCATCGCCGCGCGCCGCGCCCATGTCTGCGTCGCATTCTCCGTCTTCAGCACGAGCCATGTCGCGCCGAGCAGCGCATAGCCGCAGACGACGCCGATGCCCGTCAGGACCGAGAAGGGCGTGAGCCAGTCGAAAAGACCGCCCACGAAGCGCTGGTCCTCGACGCGCACGCCCTGAATGAGCCCGCCGAGCAGCAGCCCCTGCATGAAGGCCGAAACGATCGAGCCGCCGAAGAAGGCGCGGTCCCATATGTATTTGCTCGTCGTCGCGCCATGCCGGAACTCGAAGGCGACGCCCCGGAAGATGAGGGCGAAGAGAAGTCCCATGATCGGCATGTAGAAGGCGGGGAGCGCCACCGCATAGGCGGTGGGGAAGAAGACCATGAGCCCGCCGCCGCCGAGCACGAGCCATGTCTCGTTGCCGTCCCAGACGGGGGCGACGGAATTCATCATGGTCGAGCGCGCCGTGTCGTCGGGCGCGAAGGGAAAGAGGATGCCGACGCCGAGATCGAAGCCGTCGAGCACCACGTAGAAAAGGATGGCGAGCGCCATCACGCCGGCGGCGATGAGAGGCAGGTCGATCATGGCGTCACCTCCGCGCCCGTTCTTTCCGCTGGCGGCAGGACGAGGCCGGGCCGCGCGCCCTGAATGGCCTCGGGTTCGTTCTCCGGCCGCTCGGGCGGACGCGGGCCGATGCGGACCAGCTTGGTGAAGTAGTAGAGATAGGCGCCGAAAAGCCCGCCATAGACGATGAGGAAGATGGCGAGGCTCGTTGTCACCGCGCCCGCATCGACCACGGGCGACACGCTGTCGGATGTGCGAAGGAAGCCATAGACGGTGTAGGGCTGGCGGCCAATTTCGGCGACGAACCATCCCGCGAGAATGGCGACGACACCCAGCGGCGTCGCTGCTGCCGAAAGCCGCATCAGCCATTTGTCCGTATCGAGACGGCCACGCGAGCGCGCCACGGCGCTCCAGAGGCCGACCAGCAGGAAGAGAAGGCCGAGCGCCACCATGACGCGGAACGACCAGAACACGATGCCGACCGGCGGCCGGTCTTCTCTCGGCACGTCGCGCAGGCCCGGCACGATGCCGTCCATGTCATGAGTGAGGATGAGGCTCGCTATGCCCGGAATGCCGACTTCGAGATGGTTCATCTCCCGCTTCGCGTCGGGAATGGCGAAGAAGAGGATGGGCGCGCGCGCCTGCCGCTCCCAGTTTCCTTCCATCGCCGCGACCTTGGTCGGCTGGTGTTCGAGCACATCGAGCCCGTGCTGGTCGCCGATGAGGATTTGCAGCGGGGCGAGCACGAGCACGGCCCAGAGCGCGATCGAATAGCTCGTGCGCGCGAGCAATGTGTGCTTGCCGCCAAGGAGATAGATGGCCGAGATGCCGGCGATGAAAAGCGCAGACGCGAGATAGGCCGCCGCCACCATGTGCAGGAAGCGATAGGCGAAGGACGGATTGAAGATGATCTCAGCCCAGTCGTCGGGCACGAAATGTCCGGCGGCCATGTCGAGATGCGCGCCCGCGGGCGTCTGCATCCAGCTATTGGCGGAGATGATCCAGAAGGCCGAGACGACCGTGCCCGCGCCGACGAGGCAGGTGGCGAGGAAGTGCAGGCGCGGCCCCACCTTGTCCCAGCCGAAAAGCATGATGCCGAGAAAGCCCGCTTCCATGAAGAAGGCGGTGAGCACCTCATAGGCCATGAGGGGGCCGATGACCGGCCCGACGATGCGCGAGAATGTCGCCCAGTTGGTGCCGAACTCATAGGAAAGCATGATGCCCGAGACGACGCCCATGCCGAAGGTAAGGGCGAAGAGGCGCACCCAGAACTGGTAGAGCCGCTTGTAGATGTCCTCTCCCGTCCTGAGCCAGAGCGCCTCGACGAGAATGAGGAACCCTGAAACGCCGATCGTCAGGGAAGGGAAAATAATGTGGAACGAGATGGTGAAGGCGAACTGAAGGCGCGAAAGGACGACGACGTCGAGTTCCGGCATGGCCTGTCTCCGAACCCACTTCGAGCCTCATGAATATACATGAGGCAGGTCCGCAAGTCACAGCGCCAATCGCCTGTTTTTAAACGCCGACTATTCGGGTTCAGCGGATCACGCGGTCGGCCGGGAAGCTCAGCATGATCGTCATTGGCTGGGCGGCGCTTCCGATATCGAGTGTGCCGCCATGAAGCTCCATCACCTTGCGGGTGAGGGAGAGGGCGAGCCCTTCCTCGCGGGCGGCGCCGCTGTCCTCCGAGCTCACGAAGGGATCGTCATGGCGCTCCAGCGCATAGGGGAGCGGCGTCTGGGCGTCGGTTTCGTCTTTCTGCGGAACTTCCGCGACGGTGAGGACGAGGCGTCCGTCTTCCTCGCGCGCTGAAAGCCGCAGCGTGGCGCCCCGGCGCGCGCAATGGATCGCCTCGGAGATCAGCCGGAAAAGCCCCTGTCGCAGCCGCCGCGCATCGCCGCGAAGGCCGGGCAGCCTCGGCGGGCAGTCGATCTCGAGCCGCACGCCCTCCTTGCCTGCGAGGAATTTCTGGCTGGCGGCGGCGATCTCGACGAGCTGGCCGATATTGCAGATCTCGTTGGTGAGATCGAGTTCTTCCGTCTCCGCCTCCGCGATGCCGAGCAGATCCTCGATCATGTCGAGAAGCATGGCGCCGCTCGAATGAATGTCGCGCGCATAGTCGCGATAGCGCGGCTGGCCGATGGGGCCGAACTGCTCGTTCTTCATCAGCTCCGAAAAGCCGATGATATGCGTGAGCGGCGTTCTGAGATCGTGATTGACGTTGGAAAAGAAGCTGCGGCTGCGCTTCAAGGTCTCGCGGCTCTGCGCTTCTGCGGCCTGCATCGTTCGCTCGAGCTTGCGGCGCACCGTCGTGTCGTTGAGTGCGGCGACGCGCGCGGGCACGCCGCCCCATTGCGTGTCGACGATCCGCATCTCCGCGAAGCGATTGTCGCCATCGGGCCTGATGACCGCGACTTCGTGCTCGCCGGGCTCGGTCGGCAGGCCGAAGGGCTTGCCGAGGATGTCCGATGCCCTGCGGCCGAGAAGCTCCTCGGCGCCGCCATTGACGAAGCGGACATTGCCCTGGCTGTCGAGGATGACGATGGCCTCGGGTGTCTCCTGGACGAGCGTGACCTGGGGTTCCGCTGCCGGGCGGACGCTTGCCGTGCACTGCGCTTCCCGCGCCGCGCGCCGCACGGCGGCCCTGCGAATGGCGAGGGTGAGGCCGCGCAGCGAGCTGCCGTCGCACTCGATGCAATCCTCCGCTCCCGCCTCGATCGCGGCCGTTTGAAGGCTGGCATCGTCATTGCCGATGGCGACGACCGGCGCATCGGGGCCAAGCGCGATGGCGCGCTTGAGGAAGCCCATTTCCTTCGATCCGCCCGCGCCGACATCGATCAGCACGACATCGAGGCCGGGCGAGAGCAGCGGGTCGATGCCCTCGCAGGGGCGCGAGAAACTGAAAGTGATGGGGCCGGCGAGGTTCGCCGAATCGAGGCCGCGCAGAGCCTCGCGCAACGGCACATCGTCGCTCACGACGTGTGCGGAAAGCGGCTGCAGGCGCTCTTCGCCTTGATATTGACGCGTTGCTGGCGCGGAAGCGGCTGCTGACGTCTCCTTGGGTTGGCGCATCATAGGCTAGCCCTTCGCCCCCCGCCCTGGATCGATACGATCACTGTTCCACCCGTCACGCGATCGATCCCGCCCCCGGTTAAGCTTCCTTTCCGGCCCGGCCGGAAAGCTCTTCGGAAGCCGTCAGCCGGATGCGGCCCGTCTTCCGAATCGATCTGTCCCCACGATCCGCCCAATTGGTAAATGCTTGGTAAAGATACCGCGTATCTGGTGGACGGGCTGTGGGTAAGCCACAAGTGGTACGTCGCCCCGTGGCGGAAAAACCAGGAATTTCAAGTCTCTGGGCGACCTTCGGCAGGGCGCGGCAGGGTAAATGGAATTGCCGTTTCCGGCTGCCCGGCGCCCGGATCCGGGCGTGGCGCGGCGGTCAGGGGCCCCGGTCCGCCGTCATCGTTAAAAATGTGCTGATTCGCGGCCACGCGCCGGCGCGGGCAACCTTGTTCCCGTGGATGCAATGGGTTAGGTATGCGCCCGCGCTTTTCCGAAGCGCTTCCAGGGCTCCGGACGATCATGGCCAAGCAGGAAAAGACCTTTCGCCCCAAGGCGCGCGTGCCGAAGGGGCTGCGCGATGTCGCCGCGCCGCTCGTGCGGGCGGAGGCGCGCATGATCGCGCGCATTCGCGAGGTCTATGAGCGCTATGGCTTCGATCCGCTCGAAACCTCGGCTCTCGAATATGCCGATGCGCTCGGCAAGTTCCTGCCCGATGAGGACCGGCCGAACGAGGGCGTCTTTTCCTTTCAGGACGATGACGAGCAGTGGCTCGCGCTGCGCTACGATCTGACGGCGCCGCTCGCCCGCTATGTCGCGGAGCATTTCGACGCCCTGCCGAAGCCCTTCCGCCGCTACCAGACGGGTCCCGTCTGGCGCAACGAGAAGCCGGGGCCGGGCCGCTTCCGCCAGTTCACCCAGTTCGACGCCGATACGGTCGGCGCGCCCGGCGTCGCGGCCGATGCCGAGATGTGCATGATGGCCTGCGACACGATGGAGGCGCTGGGCCTTGCGCGCGGGCAGTATCGTCTCCGCGTCAACAATCGCAAGGTGCTCGACGGTCTCCTTGAGCAGATCGGCCTCGGTAGCGATGCGGGCGACCGCACGCATATGACCGTGCTGCGCTCGATCGACAAGTTCGACAAGCTCGGCCGCAAGGGCGTCGAGCTTCTGCTTGGCGCGGGCCGCAAGGATGAATCCGGCGACTTCACCAAGGGTGCGGGCCTCGCGCCGGAGCAGATCGCGCGCGTGCTCGACTATGTGGAATCGGGCCTCAACGAAGCCTCCGCCGATCGCGGGCTCGTGCTTGAGGGCTGGCGCAAGGTCGTCGGCGACAGCGCCATCGGCCGCGAGGGGATCGACGAGCTTGCCGACATGGACGCGCTCTTCACCGCCGCGGGCTATGGCGCAGATCGCATCGAGTTCAACAGCTGGATCGTGCGCGGCCTCGGCTACTACACGGGCCCTGTCTTCGAGTCGGAGCTTCTCTTCGACGTGAAGGATGAGGACGGCAACACAGTCCGCTTCGGCTCGGTGGGCTCGGGCGGGCGCTATGACGGCCTTGTCGAGCGCTTCAAGGGCGTGAAGGTTCCGGCGACGGGCTTTTCCGTCGGTGTGAGCCGCCTTCAGGCGGCGCTAGAGGCGCTGGGCCGCGTCGAGGAGGATGCCATCGCCGCGCCGGTCGTCGTGCTGACGCTCGATGCCGCGAACATGGCCGGCTATCAGGCCATGGTGAGCGATCTTCGCGCGGCGGGCCTGCGCGCGGAAATGTATCTCGGCGGCTCCGGCATGCGCGCTCAGATGAAATATGCCGACAAGCGCGGCGCGCCTGTTGCCGTGATCGAGGGCGAGGACGAGCGCGCCAGGGGCGTCATCACGCTCAAGGATCTGATCCTCGGCGCGGAAGTCTCGCGCGAGATTACGGACAATGCCGAGTGGCGTCAGGGCGCCGCCGCCCAGATCGAGGTCGAGCGGGCGGGGCTCGTCGAGGGCGTGCGCGAAATTCTTGCCCGGCACGGTCTGCATTCGGGGCCGCATCGCCGCTAGGCGATCCTTCTCAGCATTCCCGAAATTAACGAAATTCATGCTAAACAGGGCGCGTCCGGAGGATAGGGCGCGCGAAAGGTCAAATCCATGTCATCGACGCCAGCCACCATGAGCGAGCCGCGCCGCGCCCGCGAGGGCATGGCGGCGGCCATGCGCGCCGTCTTCGAGAAGTCGGGCTTCGCCTATGTCGAGCCGCCGCTTCTGCAGCCTGCGGAGGTTTTTCTCGATCGCTCGGGCGAAGATATCCGCCGCCGCCTCTATGTCTTCAGCGATCCGGGCGGCCGCGAGCTTTGCCTGCGGCCCGACCTCACCATCCCGACCTGCCGCCTCTATCTCGAGGATGGGGGCGCGGGCGAGGCGAGGCTGTGCTATTCCGGCCCGGTCTTCCGCTTCGAGCCGAGCGCCTCGTCGAAATCGGCCGAATTCGTGCAGACGGGAGCCGAATTCTTCGGCGGCGCGGACGCCGAAGCGGCGGACGCCGAGATGCTGGCGCTGACGGCGGACGCCGTTCGCGCGGGCGGGCTTGGCGACTTCGACATCGAGATGGGCGATCTTGCGCTTTTCGATGCGCTGGTCGACGCGCTCGACATTCCCGCGGGCTGGCGCTCGCGCCTCAAGCGGCACTTCTGGCGGCCCGCCTATTTCAAGGAATTGGTGACGCGGCTCACGACCAATGGCGCCTCGTCGGCCGGCGATGCGCAGGCCGGGCTCCTTGCCGCGCTGGGCGCGCTCGACGAGGCGAGCGCCAAGAGGGTCATTGCCGATGTGCTCGACCTTGCAGGTATCGCGCCGGTGGGCGGCCGCAGCATCGCCGAAATCGCCGAGCGGTTTCTGGAGCGCGCGGCCGACGCCAATACCGCGCCGCTCTCAAGGGAGACGGCCGATCTCATCGGCGCCTTCCTTTCGCTCTCTCTCGCGCCGAAGGATGCGGCGAAAGCGATCCGTGATCTGACGGAAGCGGCGGGCATTTCGATCGGCCGGGAACTTGCGGCTCTCGAACGGCGCTTCGAACTCATCGAGAAGAAGGGCGTCGATCTTTCGCGCGCCCGCTTCCAGACGGGCTTCGGCCGCACGCTCGAATATTACACGGGCTTCGTCTTCGAGCTGCGCGCGGCCGGAAAGGGTCCCGAGGGCGCAGTTGCGGGCGGCGGGCGCTATGACGGCTTGCTGCAAAGCCTCGGCGCATCCGCGCGCATTCCGGCGGTCGGCTGCGCCATCACGCTCGAGCGGCTGGCGGGCGCAACGGGGGAGGTTCGCTGATGGACGACGCATTGATCATCGGCATTCCCTCCAAGGGCCGCCTGCAGGAGAACGCCAACGCCTTCTTCGCCCGTGCGGGGCTCGCCGTGAAGCAGGCGGGCGGGGGACGCGAATATGTGGGCCGCATTTCCGGCGTGAAGGATGTTGGCGTCGCCTTTCTGTCGGCGTCCGAGATCGCAAGCCGGCTCGAAGACGGCTCCATCCATTTTGGCGTGACGGGCGAGGACCTCATCCGCGAACAGCTCGCCGATGCCGACAGTTCCGTCGAGCTTCTGCTGCCGCTCGGCTTCGGCCATGCCGATGTCGTCGTCGCCGTGCCGCAGAGCTGGATCGACGTTTCCACCATGGCCGATCTCGACGATGTGGCGCTCGCCTTTCATCGCCGGCACGGCCGCAGGCTCCGCATCGCCACCAAATACCTCAATCTCACGCGCGAATTCTTCGCCGCGCATGGGCTTGTCGATTACCGCATCGTCGAAAGCAGCGGCGCGACCGAAGGCGCGCCCGCGGCCGGAACGGCGGAAGCCATCGTCGATATCACGACGACGGGTTCGACGCTCGCCGCGAACAATCTCAAGGTTCTCGACGATGGCGTGATGCTGAAGAGCCAGGCGAATCTCGTGGCGAGCCTTCGTGCGGATTGGGGTGAGCGCGCGCTTGCCGCCGCGAGCGCCATACTCGACCGGATCGACGCCAAGCGCTTCGCCGACAGCCATGCAGTCGTGACGGCGGGAGGCGGCCTCTCCGATGCGGCAGCGGCACTCGCCATGCTCGGGCGCGATTTCGGCTGCCTGGACGGCGGAAAGGAGAATTCCGTTCTCTGTCCGCGCGAGCACATTCACGCCGCCGCGACGAAGCTGCGCGAGCTTGGCTGCGAAACGGTCACCGTGTCGGCGGCGGAATATATATTCCGTGCAAGGAGCGATCTTCTGCCCCGGCTCAAGGCGCGTCTTGTCAAGGTGCGGCCGGGGCTCTGATGCCCCGGGCCGGTTGCCGCGCCAGGGCCCGGCGCGGAGTCGTGCCTCATAATTTTACAATCATCACAATCGGACAGATCGGGTCCGGCGCAAGCTGTCAATAACTGACATTAATAAAATCAATGGGTTATTGATCGAGCAGCCGTTCGAGCGCAGATATGTGTCAATGAAGTAAATGTCTTCGTCAGCCCCTCTGGCCGGAGATGCCTCCTATGACGCCTCTGCTTGCCGCCGCCATCGGCGCCGTCGTTTTTCTCACTTCGGCCATTTCCGGCATCTTCGGCATGTCGGGCGGCATGATCCTGATGGGCTTTCTGGCCTGGGTTCTGCCGGTGAGCGCGGCCATGATGCTGCATGGCGCGACGCAGGCCGCCGCCAATGGCTATCGCGCCGTGCTCAACCGGACCGATATCGACTGGCGCATTTTCGGCCGTTACATCGTCGGCTCCATGCTCGGCCTCGCGCTGCTGACGGCCGTCGCCTATGTGCCGGACAAGGTGACGATGTATCTCCTTCTTGGTCTGGTGCCGTTTGCTGCCGCCGCCGTGCCCCAGCGCTGGGCGCTCGATGTGACGAAGCGCGGCGCTGCCGAGATCTGCGGCTTTCTCGTCACGCTTCTCAACCTGTCGGCGGGCGTCGCGGGCGCGCTGCTCGATGTGTTCTTCGTCCGCACCACGCTCACGCGCCATCAGGTCGTCGCAACCAAGGCGGTGACGCAGACGCTGAGCCATATCCTGAAGCTCGTCTATTTCGGTCTCATCCTGCGCATGGCGGCGGATGACGCGGCCGGCGCCGGCGCGGCCAGCGTTCTGCCCTGGTGGATCTTCCTTGCCGTCATCCCGCTTTCCATGGCCGGCACGACGGCGGGCAAGAAGGTGCTCGATCGCATGACCGACAGCAATTTCCGCGTCTGGAGCCAGCGCATCACGCTCGCCATAGGCGCCGTGCTGCTCTGGCGGGGCCTCAGCCTCCTTGTCGCCTGAGCGTCAGCGCTCGATCGTGAGATTGCGCTCGGCGAGGAATTTGATCCGTCCCTTCTCGCCCGAAGCCTCGAAGCACGGCAGCACCTTCTCGATCGCCCAGGGAATGGCCGCCATCACGCGGGCCATCACGCTGTCGCTGTAGGGCACATAGGTTTCGAGGCGTCCGCTGTCGAGCGCCGCCATGCAGGCGTCCGCGACTTCGGCGGCGGTGAGCACCTTGCCCATGAAATTGAGCGGCGAGCCGCCATGCGTCGCTTCGTAGCGCAGCATCGGCGTGTCGACGCCGCTCGGAAAGACGCCCATCACGCGAACGCCATCGCCCGCGAGTTCCGCCCGCACCGAGGTGAGGAAACCGCGCAGGCCGAATTTCGACGCGGCATAGGCGGCGCTGCCCTTGAGAGCCATGATCCCGCCCATGGAGACGATGGAAACCATGTCGCCCGATCCGCGGAGACGCATGACCCGCGCCGCCGCGCTTGTGAGCTGCATGGGAGCGATGAGGTTGATGAAGATATGCCGGTCGAGCACCTCGGGCGCCAGCCGGTCGGCATGGCCGGGCTCGATGAAGCCCGCATTGTTGACGAGGAGATCGAGGTCGGGATGTTCCGCCTCGATGGCAGCCGCGAGCGCAGCGATACCTTCGGTCGTCGAAAGATCGGCGCGGAGGGCGAGCGCGGGGCGGGAGAGGCGCTTCGCCACCGCGCCCATGCGCGCCTCGTCGATATCGGCGAGGATGAGGCTGTAGCCGCGCTTGTCGAGACGAAGCGCGATTTCCTCCGCGATGGCGCCGCCGCCGCCCGTAATGAGTGCCTTCTTCATCATGCGGCCTCCCTGGCGGAGGTGTTGCGCAGCCGCTCGAAGCAGCCGTCCGCGAGAGCGGGCCAGCCGAGACGCCTGCGCAGGCGCTTCATCTGCTTGCGATAGGCATTGATCTCCACATAGGTCGCGTGCCGCGCGGAACCGACGAAGCGGATGCCGCCGCTGAGATCGGGCCGGTCGTTCGTGATGAGCCTGTTTATGCCGTCGGCCTCCGCGCCACCATTCGCCCGGGCGAGGATCGTGCGCGCGATGAGATCGGCCATCTCGTCGAAGAGCTTGTAGGCGCCGCCATTCGTCTCCATGAAGCCGAGCGCGTAGAGCGCGCCGTCCTCGCGGCTGAAGAGGTTCATGTAGAGGTCCGGCCGCCCGTGCTTCCAGACAAAGGCGTCCGGTTGAAGATAGGGCACTTTCCACTGATAGCCCGTCGCGCAGAGCACGAGGTCGATTTCCTCCGCGCTTCCATCGATGAAATGCACGGTCCTGCCCTCGAAGCGCGCCACATCGGGCTTCGCCTTGATGTCGCCATGGGCGAGGAAATGCAGAAGCTGGGTGTTGACGATCGGATGCGTCTCGAAGACGCGATGATCGGGCTTCCTGAGGCCGAGGCGCGTGAGATCGCCATTGAGGACGCGCAGCACCGCGCCGAAGACGCGCTGTTCGAGCCACATCGGAAGCTGCGGGCCCGATGCGGCGAAGGCGTCGGCCGGAATGCCGAAAATATGCTTCGGGATGAAATGATAGCCGCGCCTCATGCTGATGAAGGCCTTGTCCGCGCTCTGCGCCGCGTCGCAGGCGATGTCGCAGCCCGAATTGCCGGCGCCGATCACGAGCACGCGCTTGCCCTTGAACCCGTCCATGGAGCGATAGCTCTGCGCGTGGCGCATCTCGCCCGCAAAGCTGCCCGGATATTGGGGCAGCGAGGCGTGCCAGTTGGTGCCGTTGGCGCAGACGAGCGAGGCGTAATCCTTCGTCTCGCCGGTCGAGAGCGTGACGCGCCATCCCGCCTTCTCGCGGCGCGCCTCCTTCACCTCCGTGTTGAAGCGGATATGCGGCCGAAGTCCATAGGCATCGGCGAAGGCATGCATATAAGCGAGGATCTGCCGGTTGGAAGGATAGTCCGGATAGTCCTCCGGCATGTCGAAGTCGTGATAATGCGATTGCGTTTTCGACGAGATGAAATGCGCGGAATTGTAAACGGGCGAGCCCGGATTGGATGGGTCCCACAATCCGCCCACATCGGCGTGCCGCTCATAGACATCGAATGGAATGCCGAGGGCGAGAAAGCTCCTCGCCAGCGCCAGCCCCGCCGGTCCTCCGCCCACCACACAGACACGCCCCGCTTGCGTCATCGATCGGCTCCTTGCAAAATGTGAGGAATCCTCATATTATGAAAATGATAATCCCTCACATTCTATCGGCGCAAGAGGATTCGAGATGACGGTCGAGACGGCCCGCCGGAAGCCCACACAGGCCCGCGCCCGCGAAAGGGTGGAGCGCATCCTCGCGGCGGCGGCGGACATCATTTCGGAAACGGGCAGCGAGCCCATGCGCATGTCGGAGATCGCCGAGCGCGCGGGCGTGCCGATAGGGTCGCTCTATCAGTATTTTCCGGACAAGGCGGCGATCCTGCGGACGCTTGCGATCCGCGTCATGGAGCGTGTGCGGCAGGGCCTCGTCGCGGGCTTTGCCGAGATCCGCTCGGCGGGAGACGCGATTGCGCGCGTCGACGCATCGCTCATGGATTATTACCGGCTTTTCCTCGACGAGCCGGTCGTGCGTGACATCTGGTCGGGCACGCAGTCCGACAAGACGCTTCAGGATCTCGACATCGAGGACAGCCGCGAGAATGCGCGCATCTTCTTTGCCTCCTTGAAGCATCTGGTGGCGAAGCGCGATCAGGCGCGGTTCGAGGCGGCGGCCTTTCTGCTCATGCAGCTCACGGGCACGGCCGTCCGCCTCGCCATCGCCGTCGACCGCAGGGAAGGCGACAGGCTCATGAAGGAATATCGCGCGCTGATGCGCCGTGAACTCGAAAGCCTGCTTCATCCGCGTGGCTGACCGGCCCCACGCCCCGATGGGCGCAGAGCCGGGCGGAACGGTGCGGGATCAGAGCCCCGGCACGGGGAAGCGCGCGGTGAGGGCGCGGGTGCGGCTCGCGAACTCCGCCTCCGCTGCGCTGTCGCCCCTTGCGGCGAGCGTGCCTGCGATGATGGCAGCGATTTCCTCCATCTCATCCGCACCCATGCCGCGCGCCGTCGCGGCGGGCGTGCCAAGGCGCAGGCCGGAAGGCCGCATCGGCGGATTGGGGTCGTCGGGGATCACCTGCTTGTTGCTGGTGAGGCCGACGCGGTCGAGCGCCTCCTGCGCCTCGGCGCCGTTGAGGCTGAAACTTGCCACCGTGTCGATGACCATGAGGTGATTGTCGGTGCCGCCGGTGACGAGCTTCGTCTGCCGCTTCACGAGCGCCGCGGCGAGCGCCTTCGCATTGGCGAGCACGGTCCTCGCGTAATCCTGAAAGGCGGGCATGGCGGCGAGGCGGAAGGTCGTTGCCGCCGCCGCAACCTGGTTCATATGCGGCCCGCCCTGAAGCCCCGGAAAGACCGAGGCGTCGATCTTCTTCGCGAAACGCTCCTTGCACAGAATGAGTCCGCCGCGCGGGCCCCGCAGCGATTTGTGCGTCGTCGTCGTCATGATGTCGAAGCCGGCATCGAGCGGATTTCGCATGACATTGGCGGCGATGAGCCCACCGATATGGCTCACATCGGCCATGGTGAGCGCGTCCACCTCGTCGGCCACGCGCTTGAAGTCGGCATAGTCATAGTCGCGCGGATAGGAGGAATAGCCGCAGACGACGAGCTTCGGTCTCGTCTCGCGTGCCACCTTTCGGAGCGCCTCGAAGTCGATCGCGCCCGTCGCCGGATCGGTTTTGTAGCGCACGAAATTGAAGAGCCGCCCCATATGCGAGACGGGCGCGCCATGGGTGAGATGCCCGCCATGGCTGAGGTCCATGGCGAGGATCGTCTCGCCTGGCTCGAGAAGGCCGAGATAGACCGCCTGATTCATGGGCGAGCCCGAAAGCGGCTGCACATTCGCATGTTCGGCGCGGAATAGCGCCCTGGCGCGGTCGCGCGCCAGCGTCTCGATGCGGTCGGTATATTCCTGCCCGCCATAGTAGCGACGGCCCGGATAGCCCTCCGCATATTTGTTGGTGAAGGCGGAGCCGAGCAGTGTCAGCACTTCGGGGAAGGCGTAATTCTCAGATGGTATGAGTTCGAGCCCGGCGCGCTGGCGCGCTTCCTCGCCCTTGAGCGCGAGGAAAATGTCTGGATCGGATTGGGCGAGGCGGGTTCGGCCTGCGGTGTCGGTCATCTGTCGTCCTTTCGATGCCAAAACAAAAAACGCCCGGCCAGCATTCTCAAGTGCTGCCCAGGCGATCGGCTCGAAATCCAGTCTCCGCGCTCCCCGATGGTTGCCCATCTCATATCGCCAGTCGCGCGGAGGATATGTGCGACCGGTAACGCGGTGACGTTAGGCTGGGCCTCTTCGCGGGTCAAATGGAGTCTCGGCCGGGCGGGTGAATGCCTTGCCACAAGCTCCGCTGTCACCCCGGGCTCGACCCGGAGTCCAGCTTTGTCGCCGCGTAGCGCCATTGCGGGCATCCACCTGTGCGAAATCCGCGAAAAGACGCTGGATCGTTGCCACGCCGAGGCCAGTGAGCGAGGTCTTCGTGAACTGAACCGTCATGGCGTTCTCAGCGTTGCCTCGATCTCGGCATTTGTCATCGGGTGTGCGATCTTTCCGGCCATATAGGCGAGAGAGACACGGGCGTGTTCCTCATCATAGGAGTCGATGCAGTCGGTCGCCAGAATGACCTTGAGGTCCCTCTGATATGCGTCGATCGCCGCCATTCGTATGCAGGCATGTGTGTTGACGCCGCTGAGGACCAACTCGTCGCTGCCGATCTCTTTGAGGGTGATGTCGAGATTCGTCCCGAAGAATGCGCTGTACCGCTTCTTGACGATCACCCGGTCGCGGGCCTGCCGGTCGAGATCGTCGTGAATTTGCGCACCCCGCGTGCCTTCGATCGTAATCGACACGCATTTTTCGCGCATTTCGGCGAACGCGTCGGAGAGATCGGCCTTGAAGGCCTGCCGAACCCAGATGATCGGAAACCCTGCGCCGCGGAAGGCGCCGATCAGCTCGTTCGTGTTCCGAATGAGCCGCGCTCTCCGTTCCGCCTCCATCGTATCGAGAAAGTCATTGAGCAGATCGATGACGATGAGGCAGCGTTTGGTCATGGGCCGAAGCCTTGTTTGAGGGAAGAGATGCGCGGCTAAGTTTGAACTCCGCTCAAGGCAGGCCGAGCACGCGCTTTGCCAGAATGTTCTTCTGGATCTCGTTCGAGCCGCCATAGATCGACTGCGCCCGCGCGCCGAGATAGCGCGCGACGGCCGGTGCCGCATCGGCAGGGAGCGGCGTGTTGCCCGCCCATCCGGGCGCCACCGAATCCGGGAAGGCAGGCATGGCATAGGGGCCATGGGCTTCCATGCCGAGTTCGGTGATGTCTTGCGCGAGTTCGGTCGCGATCACTTTCAGGATCGAGGCTTCGTGGCCCGGCGCGCCTCCTTCGGCGACGGTTGCGAGCACGCGCAGCACGGTGAGTTCGAGCGCGTCGAGCCGCGCCTCGAGGCTTGCGAGCTTCGCGCGGAAGGCCGCGTCGTCGATGAGCCGCGCGCCGCCAGCATCGGCCGCCTCCGCCGTCGCGCGGATATCCGCAAGCTGCTTCCGCTTGCCCGCGACATGGGCATAGGACGTGCGCTCATGGCCGAGGAGGTAGTTGGCATAGGTCCAGCCCTTGCCTTCCTCGCCGATGCGGTTTTCGACCGGCACGCGGACATTCTCGAATGTGACGCTGTTCAGCGAGTGCTTGCCGTCGATGGTGATGATCGGCTGCACGGTGATGCCGGGCGAGGTCATGTCGATGCAGAGGAAGGTGATGCCTTCCTGCTTTCTGCCGGAATTGTCGGTGCGCAGGAGGCAGAAGATCCAGTCCGCATGCTGCGCGAGGCTCGTCCAGATCTTCGTGCCGTTGACGACATATTCGTCGCCGTCCCGCGCGGCGGCGCATTGGAGAGAGGCAAGGTCCGAGCCCGATCCCGGCTCCGAATAGCCCTGCGCCCAGAAGACAGTGCTGTCGAGAATGCCGGGGAGCCAACGCTTCTTCTGCTCCTCCGTGCCGAATGTGTAGATGACGGGCCCGACATAGAGGAGGCCCATCGGTACGACATTGAGCGCGCCCGCGCGTTCAAGCTCCTCGTCGAAGATGTATTTCTGGTTGGCCGTCCAGCCCGTGCCGCCATCCGCCTTCGGCCAGTTGACGGCGAGCCAGCCCTTCGCGGCAAGCGCGCGTTCCGAGTGCTGATAATCCTCCTTCGCGGGCGAGTGGCCGCGCGCCATCTTCTCCACGATCTCGCGAGGGTACTCGTTCTCGAAGAAGTCCCGCACCATCATGCGGAACTTTTCGTCAGCCTCCGAAAAGGAAAAATCCATCGTCCCGTCCCCATCGAATATGTCGTTGGCACGAGACTATCGGCTCGGCGCCCGGCCTTGCACCTCAATTCGCCGTGACGGTCATGCAAAAGGGCCGGTGTTTCCACCGGCCCTTCCGTTTCCGTAGCGTCGGGTGTGGGCTTCTTAGAAGTCCATTCCACCCATGCCGCCCATGCCGCCCATGCCGCCGGGCATGGCAGGCGCGCCGGTGTCCTTCTTCGGCGCATCGGCGATCATGGCTTCCGTCGTGATCAGGAGGCTCGCGACCGAAGCTGCGTTCTGCAGCGCGGTGCGCACGACCTTGGTCGGGTCGACGATGCCGGTGGCGACGAGGTCGCAGTACTCTTCGTTCTGCGCATCGAAGCCCCAGTTGGGCTGCTTCGCTTCGAGAACCTTCTGCACCACGATCGAGCCTTCGATCCCCGCATTCTCGACGACCTGACGGATCGGCGCCTCGAGAGCCTTGCGGATGATGTTGATGCCCGCCTGGATGTCGGTGTTGTCGCTCGTGAGCTTCGCGACAGCCTTGGTGGCCATGAGAAGCGCCGTGCCGCCACCCGGGACGATGCCTTCCTCGACGGCAGCGCGGGTCGCGTTGAGCGCGTCGTCGACGCGGTCCTTGCGCTCCTTCACTTCGACTTCCGTCGAGCCGCCGACCTTGATCACCGCAACGCCGCCCGCGAGCTTCGCCAGGCGCTCCTGCAGCTTCTCCTTGTCGTAGTCGGACGTCGTCTCTTCGATCTGCCGCTTGATCTGCGTGACGCGAGCCTCGATGTCCTTCTTCTTGCCGACGCCGTCGATGATCGTCGTGTCGTCCTTCGTGATGTGGACGCGCTTGGCCTTGCCGAGCATGTCGGGCGTCACGTTCTCGAGCTTGATGCCCAGTTCTTCGGAGATGACCTGGCCGCCCGTGAGGATCGCGATGTCCTCGAGCATGGCCTTGCGGCGGTCACCGAAGCCCGGCGCCTTGACGGCCGCGACCTTGAGGCCGCCACGGAGCTTGTTGACGACGAGCGTGGCCAGCGCCTCGCCCTCGATGTCCTCGGCGATGATGAGGAGCGGACGGCCCGACTGCACAACCGCTTCGAGGATCGGCAGCATCGGCTGCAGGCTCGTCAGCTTCTTCTCGTGCAGGAGGATGAGCGGCTCTTCAAGCTCGGCCACCATCTTGTCGGCATTGGTGATGAAATAGGGCGAGAGATAGCCGCGGTCGAACTGCATGCCCTCGACGACTTCGAGTTCGCTGTCGAGCGACTTGGCTTCCTCGACCGTGATCACGCCTTCATTGCCGACCTTCGACATCGCTTCGGCGATCATGTCGCCGATGGCGCGCTCGCCATTGGCCGAAATCGTGCCGACCTGCGCGATCTCGTCGTTCGACTTGACCTTCTTGGAGCGCTTGTTGAGGTCCTCGATGGCGGTGCGGACGGCAAGCTCGACGCCGCGCTTCAGGTCCATCGGGTTGAGGCCGGCGGCCACCGCCTTGGCGCCTTCGCGCACGATCGCCTGGGTGAGAACGGTCGCCGTCGTGGTGCCGTCGCCAGCGACGTCGTTCGTCTTCGAGGCGACTTCCTTCACCATCTGGGCGCCCATGTTCTCGAACTTGTCTTCAAGCTCGATCTCCTTGGCCACCGTCACGCCGTCCTTCGTGGTGCGGGGGGCACCGAAGGACTTGTCGATCACGACGTTGCGGCCCTTCGGGCCGAGCGTCACCTTCACCGCATCGGCGAGAATGTCGACGCCACGCAGCATCTTCTCGCGTGCGGTACGGCCGAATTTGACTTCCTTAGCCATGGTCTCTTGTTCCTCTTGAGTTCAGATCTGATCGCGGTGCGGGCACGAAAAAAGCCCGCCAACCGTTCGCCGGTTTGCGAGCCTTACTCGGCGGCTGCCTTCTTCTTGGCGCCTTCGACGATGCCCATGATGTCGGACTCTTTCATGATCAGCAGCTCCTGGCCGTCGATCTTGACCTCCGTGCCCGACCACTTGCCGAAGATGACCCGGTCGCCGACCTTGACGTCGAGCGGGAGGATCTTGCCTTCGTCCGTGCGGGCGCCCGGGCCGACCGCGAGCACTTCACCCTGGGAGGGCTTCTCCTGGGCCGTCTCGGGAATGATGATGCCACCGGCGGTCTTGGTGTCTTCCTCGACGCGCTTGACGACAACGCGGTCATGCAGAGGACGGAATTTCATTTCTGTCTGCTCCTGTTTCGGAACCGCGAATTTCGCGGGAAACTTTTGTGGATTATGGATTGTTAGCACTCGCTAGGGGTGAGTGCTAACAACCGGGAAAACAGATAGGCGTGCCCCTGGGGCATGTCAAGATTGCGAGACCGGCTTAGAGGCAGATCGCGGGGGCTATTTTCGCTCGCGCGGGAGCGGGCGCAGGCCCCGGAGGGCGAGCCGGACGATGCGCTGCAGCCGGTCGCGGAAATCGGCCTCGTCCCGCGCCCCCCATTCGGCGCCATGGGCGGCCGCCACGAGCGTGTCGACGGCGGCATCGAGGCTGAAACCGGCGGCTTTGGGGTCGAACTCGCCCCACCTGACCCCTTCCTTCAGGGCCTTGGCCAGCGCGGAGCGGAAGCTGCGGTCCACCGGTTCGAAGACGTCGCCGGAGAGCTTGTGCTTCGAATCGATGAATTCCGCCGCATGAGGGCTCGACAGCACCCAGCGGTAGATGAAGCCGAGCTTGGCGTCGAGAAGGGCGAAAATCTTGTCCTCTGCGCCCGTGTCGCGCGTCGCCGCCGCCTTCAGATTCGCCTCGATGCGCTCGCCGAGCTGGCGAGCCAGCGCTTCGAAAAGCTCGTCCTTGCTCTTGAAATAGAGATAGAGCGTGCCCTTGGCGACATTCGCGGCCTGGGCGATGTCCTCCATCGAGGTGCGCCTGTAGCCGTAATGGCGAAAGAGGTCGAAGGCGGAATCGAGAATGAGCGTCCGCTTGTCCGCGGCCGGGCCCTTCTGCTGCGACGCTTCGTTTACCTTCGCTGCCATTCCGAGCGGGCCGGGTGGTGTGTTTCGCCCGGCCGTCCCCCTGTCCGGTCGACGATCCCTATTCGCATACACCAGGCCCGGCGCAAAGTCATGGCCGCCGCTGTCGCACCGTTTGCGTAACTCGCGCCGCCCGCTAGGATGACGCCTCTTTCGCAGATGGGCAGGGGGAGGATGATCATGGCCGGCCGTTTCGTGAATGAAGGGCTGATCGGCAAACCGGGCTCGCGCGACAGGCTTCAGACGCCCGCACTCGTCCTCGATCTCGACCGCTTCGAGCGAAATGTCGCGGCCATGGCCGAGCATTGCCGCCGCAACGGGCTGGCGCTCCGTCCGCATGCGAAGACGCACAAGAGCGTGGCGATCGCGAAGGCGCAGATGAAGGCCGGTGCCGTCGGCCAGTGCTGCGCCAAGCTCGGCGAGGCCGAGTCGATGGCCGAAGGGGGCATCGGGAGCCTTCTCCTCACCTCGCCGGTGGTGAGCGAGGGCGGCATCGCCCGCCTCATGGCGCTGAACGCGAAGGTCTCCGACCTGATGGTGGCGGTGGACAATCCGCTCAATGCCGAAGCGCTCGCTGCCGCGGCCGCCGCTGCCGGCAGAAAGCTCAAGGTGCTCGTCGATCTCGATCCGGGCCTGCACCGCACGGGCATCGCGCCCGGCGCGCCCGCTCTCGCGCTTGGCGAGCAGATCCATGGCTCGGAATGGCTCGAGCTTCGCGGCATCCAGTGCTATGCGGGCCATGTCATGCATATCGAGGATTTCGCCGACCGCCGCGAAAAGTCGCTCGCCGCGATGAAGCTCCTCGCCGAAACGCGCGATGCCTTTCGCGCCAGGGGGCTGCCGGTCGATATCGTCTCGGGCGGCGGCACGGGGAGCTACAATATCGACCCCGAGGCGCACGTCCTCACCGAGCTTCAGGGCGGCTCCTATGTCTTCATGGACAAGCAGTATAATGACGTGCCGATAGCGAACGGCGCGCCCATGCCCTTCGAGACATCGCTCTTTGTACAGATGAGCGTCGTTTCCAACAACACGCCGAACCTCGCGACGACCGATGCGGGCTTCAAGGCGTTCTCGACCGACGCCGCGCCGCCCGTGCTTTCATCCGGCGCGCCGGAAGGTTCGGTCTATTTCTTCTTCGGCGACGAGCAGGGCGGCATCGCGCTGCCCAAGGGCGCATCCCTGCCGCTCGGCGCGGCCCTGACCGCGATCACGCCGCATTGCGACCCCACGGTCAATCTCTACGATTGCTACCATGTCGTGCGCGGCGACACGCTCGTTGACATCTGGCCGATCGAGGCGCGCGGGAAAAGCGCCTGAGGCTGCCCTAGCGTCCCATCTCCCGGTCGAGCCGTTCCCAGAGCGGGCGGCAATCGACGACCGAGCCTTCCCGCATCGCCCGGTCGATCGCCATGACGGTGAGGCCGGCCACCATCGCGTCATGCGCGTTGACGGGGAAGGGCTTGCCCTCGAGGAGATGGGCGGCGAGGTCGCGGCCCATGGCGGGGTCCATGCCGGCATGGCCGCCCGAGCCCTCTTCGACGGCGATCGTCTCGGCGGGGGCAAGGCCCAGCGCGTCGCGATACTGCACCCGGTCGCTCACGAGGTCGGCTTCGAGCGCGCCATTGGTGCCCATGAAGAGCCATCGCCGCTGCGGCAGCCCCGCATGCGTGTTCGCGCTGAAGGAAAGCCGCACGCCATTCTCATATTCGACGATGGCGACCTGATGGTCGGTGACGTCGGCATCGGAGGAGAAGGTCTCTGCCGATGTGTTCCAGCCCGGCCGCCACACCGAATAGGCCGAAGCGCCGTCGGCGTATCGCCGTTCCGTCATTTCCTCATGGCCCGGCGTGAAGATCGCGCGCCCGCCGAAACTTGCGACGCGCGCCGGATTGGCGCCGATGAACATGCGGTAGATGTCGAAGTCGTGGCAGCATTTGTCGAGAAGGAACGAGCCGCCATATTGCTGCCGCCGCCGCCAGTCGCGCATGAGGAAGGCCCCATGCTCGGGGTGCAGATGTTCGTTTCCTTCCATGCTGATGAGCGTGCCGAGCCGGCCGTCGGCGAGCGCCGCCGCGACGGCGCGGGTAAGGGGCGATGAGCGCATGACGAGGCCGACGAGTATGGCCTCCTCGCCATGGGCGCGCAGAAGCCGCGCCAGCGCCCAGCTTTCCTCCTCGGTACGCACGATGGGCTTTTCGGTGAAGACGCGCACGCCCGCCGCGAGCCCGGCCGAAATATGCCCGAGATGAAGGTGATTGGGCGAGCCCACCATAAGGAGGTCGGGCTTCGTCCGTGCAAGCATCGTCTCGACATCGGCGAATTGCGGCCCGGCCTCGATGCCGCGCTTCGCGAGCGAGGGCAGGCCGTAGGGCTCCGGATCCACATAGCCGACAAGGCGCGCTCCCGGCGCCGCGGCGAGGAGGTTGCGGATGACGACCGAAATGCGCTGGCCGAGGCCCGCGACCGCGATTCTGATTTCGCCTGAAGTGTTCATGACCGGATGCGCATGGCGGATGGAAGATAGGCGATCCGAAGTCTAGCCGACGGGCGGCGCCATGTCGCCCATGCTCGTGAAGGGGAGGGGCCTCGGCCCCTCACCGCAGAAGCTGCATCGTCGCCGCCGCTTCCTCGCCCTGGAGCGTGGTGAAGCCGATCCGCTCGTAAAGGACCTGAGCGTCCCTCGTGTTGAGCATGATCCGGCGGACCTTCTCTATGGCGGGGTCGGCGAGGACGGTGTCGACGAGCCATTTGCCAAGGCCCCGCCCGCGATGGACGGGCAGCACATAGACGTCGCTCAGCCAGGCAAATCGCGTCGTGTCGGTGACGAGCCTTGCGAATCCGGCCTGCTCGCCATCGGGGGAATACATGCCATAGGCGCGCGAATTCACGATGCTCGTCCACAGATCCTCGGGCGGAACTTCGCTTGCCCAATAGGTGGCGCGGAGCATTCGCAAGATCGACTCTCGGTCCAGCTTCGATTTGTCCGTGTTGATCTCGAAGCCATGACGCAACCAACTCATCTTTGTACTGATCCTTTACTGCTACCGGGCGCCCGCGCGCTGGGCGTATTTCCATGCTTCCTGCGCAAGGGGACGGACATTCTGCGACATCTGCTTTGCGTGCTCGCTCGATGCCGTGCCGTCGCGAACGCGTCCGGCAATGCCTTGCAGAATTCCCGCGAGGCGGAAGAAATTATAGGCGAAGTAGAAATCGAGATTGTCGATGCCCGAACGGTTCGTCCGCTCGCAATACATGCGGATATATTCCTCGAGCGTCGGAATGCCGAGGCTCTTGAGGTCGGCAGTGGCGATGGAGCCCGTGCCGCCGCCCGTGCCCTGGCCGGGCATCACCCATTGCATGCAGCTATAGGTGAAATCGCCGAGCGGATGGCCGAGCGTCGAAAGCTCCCAGTCGAGCACGGCGATGACGCGCGGCTCCGTCGGATGCAGGATCGTGTTGTCGAGCCGATAGTCGCCATGAACGATGGAGGTCGAATCGTCCTGTGGCACGTTCTCCGGCAGCCATTCCATCAGCCGGTTCATCTCGACGATGGTTTCCGTCTCGGATGCGACATATTGCTTCGACCAGCGCGAAATCTGGCGCATGAAGTAATTGCCGGGCTTGCCGAAGTCGCCAAGGCCGATGGCCTCGTAATCGACCATGTGAAGACGCGCCATCGTCTCGTTGAGCGAATCGTAGATCTTCCAGCGCGTCGCCGGGTCCTGAGCGGGGAGCAGCGGCTCCCAGAGCACGCGGCCCTCCACCATGTCCATGATGTAGAAGGCCGTGCCGATGACGCTGTCATCCTCGCAGAGGCAATAGGTGCGCGGAACCGGGAAGCCGACGCTGTTGAGCGCCGTGATGACCTTGTATTCGCGATCGACCGCATGGGCGGAGGGCAGGAGCTTGCCCGGCGGCTTGCGGCGCAGCACATATTTGCGCGCAGGCGTCACGAGCTGATAGGTCGGGTTGGACTGGCCGCCCTTGAACTGGTTGACCGTCAGCGGGCCCTTGAAGCCCTCGACATGCGCGGCCATGTAGGCTTCGAGCCGGGCGACGTCGAAGCGGTGACTTTCGGCCACTTCCTTCGTGCCGGAAAACTGTTCCTGCCGGCTCGGCTGTGCGCCATTGTCGCTGGCGGCCCCGTTACTCATGGCCTCATCCTCCCTGTCAGTGACATTATTCGTATGCTGAATGCAATTCAAGAATCCATCGTCAGGCCGTCTGCCGTTCGCGTTCTATCGCGCGCCAGCCGATGTCGCTGCGGCAAAAGCCGTCCGGCCACTGAATGAGGGCGATGGCCCGGTAGGCTGATTCCTGCGCCGCCGCCACCGTCGCGCCCGTCGCGGTGACATTGAGGACGCGTCCGCCGGTCGAAAGTATGCGCCCGTTCTCGACGCACGTGCCCGCATGGAAGATATTCACATTCGGCACCCGGCCCGCGGCATCGAGGCCGCCGATCTCGGTATTCTTCCGATAATCGCCCGGATAGCCGTTCGCCGCCATGACGACGGTGAGCGCCGCGTCGTCCTTCCATTCGAGAGCGACCCTGTCGAGCGTGCCGTCATGCGTGGCGATGAGCGCGGGCAGAATGTCGGAGTTGAGCCGCGTCATCAGCACCTGCGTCTCGGGGTCGCCGAAGCGCGCATTATATTCGATCAGCTGCGGGCCCTTTTCCGTAATCATCAGCCCGGCGAAGAGGACGCCCTTGAAGGGCGTGCCGCGCTTCTTCATGGCCTGGACGGTGGGCTCGATGATCTCGCGCATGACGCGCTCGACGAGATCGGGCGTGAGAACCGGTGCTGGCGAATAAGCGCCCATGCCGCCCGTATTCGGCCCCTGATCCCCGTCATGGACGCGCTTGTGATCCTGTGCGGTGGCAAGCGCCAGCGCATGTTCCCCGTCGCAGAGCGCGAAGAAGCTCGCTTCCTCGCCTTCGAGGAATTCCTCGATCACGACCTCGGCGCCCGCCGCGCCGAAGCGCCCGCTGAAAATCTCGTCGATCGCGGCTTCGGCATCGGCCGCCGTCTCCGCGATGATGACGCCCTTGCCGGCGGCGAGCCCGTCCGCCTTGACGACGATGGGCGCGCCCTTCTCGCGCGCAAAGGCCTTCGCGGCCGCGGCATCCGAAAAGCGGCCATAGGCGGCGGTCGGAATCCCGAACTCCGCGCAGAGATCCTTGGTGAAGCCCTTCGAGCCTTCAAGCCGCGCGGCGGCCGCGCTCGGCCCGAAGGACTTGATTCCCTCCCGCTCCAGCCGGTCCACAAGGCCGTTGACGAGCGGGTCTTCCGGCCCGACGACCACGAAATCGATCTTCGCCTCGCGGCAGAAGCGGACGATGGCGTCGAAGTCGAGAGGCTTCAGGTCGATACATTCCGCGATTTCGGCGATGCCGCCATTTCCCGGCGCGCAGTAAAGGCGCGATACGAGCGGGCTTGCCGCGATCTTCCAGGCCAGCGCGTGTTCGCGGCCCCCGGAGCCGATAACGAGTACATTCATCGAGCGCTTCGGACCTCTTGCCTGCCGGAAACGAGCCGCCCCGTCCAGGGTGGGCTTTGAGGGTTTTCCTTGTAACATGTGCGCGGGGTGAGGCAACCCTGACCCATGTTGCAAACCCAGATCAGAACGAGTCCAGAAAAGAGCATGGCCGGAACGGCAAAAGGCAGAACCAGAACGTCGCAATCCGGCGAGGAGGGCGGCAATGTGCATGAGTTCTCGGTCAGCGAGATTTCCTTCGCGCTGAAGCGGACGGTCGAGGAAACCTTCGGACATGTGCGCGTGCGCGGCGAGATCACGGGCTTTCGCGGGGTTCATTCCTCGGGCCATGCCTATTTCGCGCTCAAGGACGAGGGCGCGCGCCTCGAGGCGGTGATCTGGAAGGGCGTCTATGGGAAACTCCGCTTCAAGCCCGCCGAAGGGCTCGAAGTGATCGCGATCGGCAAGCTCACCACCTATCCCGGCAGTTCCAAATATCAGATCGTCATCGAGCAGCTCGAGCCAGCCGGCATCGGCGCGCTGATGGCGCTTCTGGAAGAGCGCAAGAAGAAGCTCGCGGCCGAAGGGCTCTTCGCCGCCGAGCGCAAGCGGCCGCTGCCCTATCTTCCCGATGTCATCGGCGTCATCACGAGCCCGACGGGCGCGGTCATCCGCGACATATTGCACAGGCTCTCGGATCGCTTTCCGCGCCGCGTCATCGTCTGGCCAGTGCGCGTGCAGGGGGAGACGGCCGCCGCCGAGGTCGCGAATGCGATTGCGGGCTTCAACCGGCTTGCGCCGGGCGGGCCGATCCCGCGTCCCGATCTTCTGATCGTCGCGCGCGGCGGCGGCTCGATCGAGGATCTCTGGTCCTTCAACGAGGAAATCGTCGTGCGCGCGGCGGCGGCAAGCGAGATTCCGCTGATCGCCGCGGTGGGCCACGAAACGGATGTGACGCTGATCGACCATGCCGCCGACAGGCGCGCGCCGACGCCGACAGCGGCCGCCGAGATGGCGGTCCCCGTGCGCGCCGAATGTCTCGCATCGGTCTATGACCTTGCGCGCAGGCTCATCCGCGCCGAAGGACGACTTGTCGAGGAAAGCCGCGCCGGCTTGAAAGGCGTCGCGCGCGGTCTGCCGCGCCTCCAGGATCTCATCGCGCTGCCCCGCCAGCGCTTCGACCATATCGGCGAAAGGCTCGCGCTGGCGCTCCGCCGCGCGGCCGAGGTCAAGCGCGCCGCTCTTCACCGCATCGAGGGCAGGCTTTCCATGCATGTCCTGCGGTTCCGGATGGAGGAGGGCCGCAAGCGCCTCGAACAGCTCGACGCGCGCGCCCGCGTGGCGGAGCGGCGGCAACTCGTCGATCTGGCGAGGCGGCTGGAGAGCGCAGGAAAACTCCTCGATTCCTATTCCTATGAGCGTGTGCTCGATCGCGGCTTCGCGCTCGTCCGCACCGCCGAGGGCGTGCCCGTCCGCGGTTCCGCTGGCCGCAAGCCCGGCGAGGCGCTGGAGATCGAATTCTCGGGCAAGGATCGCCTCGGCGTCGTAGTCGGTGGCGCCGGCGCGCCCGAAGCGCCGAAGCCCGCTCCGCGCCGGAAAGCGCATGCGGGCGAAGACCCGCAAGGCAGCCTTCTCTAGAGCCGCTTTGAAAGCACGGCCGGGCGCGCTAAAGTGCGCCGCATGAACAGGATCGACAGGATGAACAGCGGTGGCGAGGCTGAAATCGTCTATGGCGACGGCGAATATCATGTCGTGCGCCCCGGCGCCTATGTGACTTGCGCCGTGACCGGCAATCGCATTCTGCTCGACGATCTGCGCTACTGGAGCGTCGACCTGCAGGAGGCTTACGAAAGTCCCGAGGCTTCGCTCACGCGCTACCGCCAGAAGCATCCGGACAAATGAGGCTCGGCCGCGCCCTTCTGCTCGTCTCGGCAATTCTCGCCGCGGCCTCGTCGGCGCGCGCCGAAACAACGTTGAAGGGAGCGATCGAGCAGGGCTCGCTCGTGATCGGCCGGACGGAGCCCGGCGCCAGGGTCGCGCTCGACGGCAAGGCGCTACCGGTATCGTCGGGCGGGCTCTTCGCCATCGGCTTCGACCGGGATCATGGGCCGCGCGCGACGCTCGCCGTCACCGCGCCCGGCGGCAAGACCGAGACGATGGAACTCGCGGTCGCGCCGCGTGACTGGAACATCCAGCGCATCGAGGGCATCGCGCCCGCGCTGGTCACGCCGCCGCCGGAGGCCATGGCGCGCATCAGGCGCGAGGTCGCGCTCAAGGCGGCTTCGCGGCCGGTCGATACCGACGAGGAATGGTTTGCCGGAAGTTTCATCTGGCCCGCAAAGGGCACGATCTCCGGCGTTTTCGGCAGCCAGCGCGTCTATAACGGCCAACCGAAAAATCCGCATTACGGCGTCGATGTCGCGGCACCGACAGGCGCTGCCATCGTGGCGCCCGCCGATGGCATCGTGCGCCTTGCCGAACCGGACATGTATTTCGAGGGCGGCCTCGTCTTCATCGACCACGGGCAGGGCGTCATCAGCATGATGATGCACATGTCGCGCATCGATGTGAAACAGGGCGAGCATGTGCGGCAGGGCCAGACCATCGGCGCCGTCGGCAAGACGGGAAGGGCGACGGGCCCGCATCTTCACTGGGGCATGGTGTGGCGCGACGCGCGCGTCGATCCCTCGCTGCTCGTGAAGGGCGTGGCCGCGCGGGGCGCCGTACCTGGAACCGCCGTCGGCGGCGATTGAGCCTCGCCTCTCCGCCCGGGCGCGGCCTCAGTTCGTCCAGCGATTATGCAGCCAGAACCAGTTTTCCGGCTTTTCGCGGATGCGGGCCTCCAGAAAATCATTGAGCGCCTGCGTGATCCGCACGACCTCCGAATTCATCTCGGCGTCCTGCTTCACCTCGATCCGGTCGAAGACGGTGAGGCGGAAATTGGCGCCATGCATGCGCTCGATGATGGCGGGAAAGATCGGCGTGCCATAGCGCACAGCGAGGCCCGCGGGCGAGGGCGTCGTCATGGCGGGAAGGCCGAACAGCCGTACCTCGATGCCATCATTGAGCTTCTGGTCGATGAGCATGCCGATGAAGCGATGTTCGCGCACAGCCTTGATGAGTTGCCTCGTGCCCTTCGGGCCCTTGGCGATCTGCTCCGGCACGATGAGTTCGCGCCGCATGGCGACCATCCACTCGTTGACATAAGGATTGTTCGCGGCGCGGTAGACCCCGCTTCCATCGAGGCCCTTGAGCCGCATGGCGAGCGGCATCAGCTCCCAATTGCCGAAATGGCCGGAAACGACGAGCGCGCCCTGACCGGCCCTGGCCAGTTCGAGCAGCGGTTCGGCGCCGATGATCTCTATCCGCGCGCGCTCCTCAGGCCGGCTGAACTTGTCGAGATGCGCATATTCGAAGGCCGTGCGTCCGAGATTGTCCCACATGCCGACGACGATGCGCTCGATCGCCTCGGGCGAAAGCTCCGGCATGGCGCGCGCGATATTGCCCCTGGCGCGCCGCGAGATGCCGAGCCGCGGCCCCAGCGTGCGCCCGAGCCAGCCGCCGAGTGCGGATGATCGATCTAGACCGAGGATGCGGCAGAAGGCGAGCATCACCCGCAGCGCCACCGCTTCGAGGCGGTATTGAATGTTCTTGTTCATGCCAGTGTCGGCGCCGGTCTTTTCTATGCGTTTGCCTGCTTATATCAGGCGGTCCGCCGCCGTGCGATCCTGATCTGTTCAGCAAGCAACGCCTCGAGGCTCTGGAAGTCATCGATCAGCGCACCGATGGTAACGGTTTTCACCGCATCGCGAAGCTGCGCCCTTGCGCTGCCTTCCGGCGCGCCGAGAAGCCGGACGCGGTCCTTCTCCGTGGTGACGAGGGCGGCCTTGAGGTCGCGCGCGCGTTGCAGCAGGGCCGCCGCCTCCCGCTCGCTATACATGTGATGGTCGGCATGGCTTTCGCTTGCGACGATCTCGGCGTGAAGTTCGCGCAGCGTCGCGAAGAATTTCTCCGGCCGCCCGATGCCCGCAAAGGCGACCACCGGCAAGCCGTCGAGTTCCGGCGCCGGCGCGGGCCGCAGGATGGCCTTGAAGACCGGGATCGCGTGAGCGCGGGCGCGCGCGGCAAGACCGTCCGCGGCATGGCCGCGCCCGATCTTGATGACCGCATTGGCGCGCGCAAGCGCATCGTCCATTCGCTCGCGCAAGGGGCCGGCCGGAATGAGCCTGCCATTGCCGAGCCCGGTCGCCGCGTCGACGATGAGGATCGAGAAATCCTTTTCGAGCGCCGGGTTCTGGAACCCGTCATCCATGATGATGAGCTTGGCACCGGCCTTCACAGCGGCGGCTGCGCCCTGAACGCGGTCGGCCGAAACCCATGTGGGCGCGACGGCGGCAAGGAGCAGGGGCTCGTCGCCCACCCGCGCGGCACCGTCCGTCAACGGATCGACGCGATGCGGCCCCTTCTCGCGCCCGCCATAGCCGCGCGTCAGAAAGTGGACAGCCTCGCCCTTCGCGATGAGATGGGTTGCGAGCGCGAGCGCGACCGGCGTTTTTCCCGTGCCGCCCGCCGAGATATTGCCGATGCAGATGACGGGCGCGCCCGCGCGTTCGGCGCGGGTGAACTGGCGGCGCATGCGCCCGGCAAGCCCGTAGACATAGGCCGCGGGTGCAAGAAGGCGCGGCAATATCGGAAGGGTGCCGGCAGGTGCGTGCCGCCAGAAGCGCGGTTCATGCATGGGCGAGTGCGCCTCCGCTCCGCGCGGGCGCCTGCGGAGGAAGGAGCGAAAGCAGCGCCTCCGCCGTCCGCTCGACCGCGCCATTGGAACGGGCCGCGATGCGCTCGGCCGCCGCGGCGCGGCGCTCGCATTCCTCCTCATCGGTGAGGAGCCTTTCCACGGCGCTGGCGAGCATGGGCGCATCGGCGGCGCGGATCATCGCGTCGGCCTGCTCGAAGGCCGAATAGGCTTCGTCGAAATTGAAGCTCACCGGCCCGGCGATGAGCGCGCAATGGAGCCTCGCCGCCTCGAAGGGGTTGTGCCCGCCAATATCGGCCATGGTTCCGCCGATGAAGGCGATCCGGGCGAGGCGGTAGAAAAGCCCGAGTTCGCCCAGCGTGTCGGCGATGTAGACATGCGTCGATGCCGTGATCGCGTCGCCTTCGGCGCGGCGCGCGACATTGAGCCCGCGTTTTTTCAGCATCGCCGCGATGGCGCCGCCGCGCGCCGGGTGACGCGGCACGACGAGGGTGAGGAGATCGGGCCGCGCAAGAGAGAGGCGCTCATGGACTTCGGCGGCAATCGCTTCCTCGCCGTCATGCGTGTTCGAGGCAAGCCAGAGCGGGCGGGTGCCGATGGCGGCGCGGAGGCGCTGCAACTCCGTCTCGTCGGCGGCGAGCGGCGCGGCATCGTGCTTCAGATTGCCGGGGGTACCGATTTCGGCCGCGCCGAGGGCGCGGAGCCGCCTGGCGCTCGCGGCATCCTGCGCGAGGACGAGGGAGAAGCGGCCGAGGAGATCGGCGATCATGGCGGGGAAACGCTGCCAGCCCCGAAAGGATTTCTCCGTGATGCGCGCATTGACGAGCGCGAGCGGAATGTGGCGCTCATGCGTGGCGACGATGAGATTGGGCCAGAACTCGGACTCGACCCAGACCGCGAGGTCGGGCTTCCAGTAATCGAGGAAACGGGCCGTGTATTCCGGGTGATCGAGCACGGCGAACTGGTGCAGCACCTCTTCCGGCAGGCGCTCGGCCATGAGGCGGGCGGATGTGACCGTGCCCGTGGTCAGCAGCACATGAAGATCGTCGCGCGCTGTCGTGAGCTTCCCGATGAGCGGCAGCACGGAAAGGGATTCGCCGACGCTTGCCGCATGAATCCAGACGAGCCTGCCATGCGGCCGCTCGCGCGAGGCGATGCCGCAGCGTTCAGCGAGGCGGTGCGCATCCTCCTTGCCGCGCCGCATGCGCGCCGCAAGGAGCAGCGGAATCGCGGGGCGCACCGCGCGCGTCACGAGCCTGTATGCGGCAAGGCCGAACGAGGCGTGGCGGGAGGAACTGCGCGGCGCCGGGGACGTCAATGCACTGCCGCTCCGTTGGCTGTCCTTCGCGGCGCGCGGCCGACGATCTGATCGGCCTCCGCCGTGACGGCGTTGAGCCCTTCCTCGACGCGGCGGCGCGCCTCTTCGAGCGTTTCGGGATCGGCGTCGCGCGCGACATAGATGGGCTCGCCCCAGACGAGCGCGCCCTTGGAGAAGGGCAGATTGATCGTGAACTTGTCCCAGTTGTTGAGCTGCACGCGGGCGCGTGTCGTCGCCGCAACGGGCACGATGGGGCAGCCTGAAAGCCGCGCCAGCATGACGATCCCGTCGCCAGCGCGCCGCGCCGGTCCGGGCGGGAGATCGGCCGTCATGCCGACGGAAATGTTCTCGCCGAGCGCGCGGACCATCGCTCTCAATGCGCCCGCGCCGCCCTTGCCCTTGAACTTCTCGCGCCGCTCCTCGCCCTTCGGCACGCCCGAGCCGCGGATCGTGCCGACGCCGAGAAAATGCATGATCTTCGAGACGATCTCGCCGTCGCCGTGGCGGGAGACGAGAATGCGCATCTCGCGCCAGTTGTGCCAGAAGGTCGGCAGGATCAGATTCTGCCCGTGCCACGTCGCGCCGATGAAGGGCTCGTCGCCCGTCCAGAAGCGTGCGGCGATGTCGCCGCGGCGGACCTCGAAGCGGCTGGTGCGGCGCACGAGCTTGATGAGCATGGCGGCGACAAAGGCGATCGCCGTCTGAACCGTTTCACTCTTCAGTATGCGCTTACCCAACGACATCTCGCTGCTCATTCTCCGGCAATGGCAATCTGCGCGGCGCTTTCGTCCGCCGCTTCCTCATCGGGCTCGTCCTGCTCGAACTGCGATCTGGAAAGCTCGGCATAGAGCCCGCCCTGCGCGACGAGCGAGGCGTGCGTTCCCTGTTCGACGACGCGGCCGCCATCGATGACATAGATCGCGTCGGCATGCTTGATGGTGGAGAGGCGATGGGCGATGACGAGCGTCGTGCGGCCCTTCATCAATGCGCGAAGCGCCGACTGCACCTGAAGCTCCGAGGCGGTGTCGAGCGCGGAAGTGGCCTCGTCGAGAAGCAGGATCGGCGCGTTCTTGAGCATGGCGCGGGCGATGGCGATGCGCTGGCGCTGGCCGCCGGAAAGCCGGAAGCCCGCCTCGCCGACCCGCGTGTCATAGCCGCTGGGCAGCGCCACGATGAACTCATGCGCGGCCGCATTGCGCGCCGCTTCCTCGATCTCGGCGTCGGTCGCATCCGGCCGTCCATAGGCGATGTTCGCGCGGATGGTGTCGTCGAAAAGGAAGGGCTCCTGGGTGACGAGCGAGCTTGCCTGCCGGAGTGAATCGATCGTGACGTCGCGAATGTCCTGCCCGTCTATGGTGACGCGGCCGCTCGTCGGATCGTAGAAACGCGGCACGAGGTTGAGCGTCGTGCTCTTGCCGCCGCCCGACGGGCCGACCAGCGCGACCGTGTGGCCCTTCGGCACGTCGATGCTGATGTTCTTGAGCGCGGGCGTTCCGTCGCCATAGACGAAGCTCACATCCTCAAAGCGGATCGCGCCATCGATGACATGAAGCGGCTTTGCGTCCGGGTTGGCGACGATGGAGGGCTCGATGTCGAGAATGGGGAAGACGCGTGCCGCGGCCGCAACGCCTTCCTGCATGACCGTCTGTGTGTTGGCGACGGCCTTGAGCGGCTGATAGGCGAGCATCATGGCGGAGATGAAGGCCATGAGTTCGCCCTTGGTCAGATGGGCGTCGATGACGGCAAGACCGCCGAAATAGATCACGCCCGCAATGCCGACGCCGGAGAGCGATTCCGTCAGCGGGCTCGCCTTCGCCTTGGCGCGGAAGCCCGCCATCATGTGATGGAGGACACTGCGGATCGTCTGCGTCACCCGCGCGATCTCGCGCTCTTCCTGCCCATAGGCCTTGACGACGCGAATGCCGCCAAGCGCCTCGGCGATGTTCGCCGACAGGTCGCTCGTTCCCGCGAGCCCCTTGCGCGTCGCCTTGCGCGTCTTCCGGCCGAGCTTGCGCATGTAGAGGATGCCGAAGGGAACGACCGACGTGCCGAGAAGCGCGAGCTTCCAGTTCATGAAGAACATGCTGCTCATCAGCGCGATGACGGTCAGCAGGTTCTGCGTGAAGTCGATGACCGACATCGTCACCGTGTCGCGCACGCGCGTCGCATCCGTCATGAAGCTCGAAATGAAGCGTCCCGTATGCGTGCCCGAGATCCAGGCAAGGTCGGCCCGCATGATGCGCGTGAACATGCGCGTCTGGATCGAGGAGATGATGCGCTGGCCGATCTCGTTCTTGGTAACGTTGGCCGTATAGGATGCAAGCCCCTTGAAAGCCGAAACCGCGATCGTGCCGACCGCGATCAGGACCAGCATGCGCAGGTCCTTCTGATCGAGCACGGCGTCGAAGACTTGCTTGATGAGATAGGGCAGGACGCCCGTCGTCGCCGCGACGATGGCGCTCGAGCCCAGCGCCAGCGCGACAAGGCGCCAGTTGGGCAGGAGGTATTCGCGCGTCGTCCGCCTGAGAACGTCCGCCGTGCGCAACCGGTCCGCCGGATCGCCCGCAGGCGTTGGGCGCTGCGCCATGTCCTCGCCGGTTTGCCCTTCCGGTGCGGTTGTCTCACTCAAATGCGGCCTCGTCATGTGGGATGCGGCGCGCGCTCATCGGAAAACGATTGTCCCGAAATCGGCCCCGCTGCCGGAAAACATAACATGAAGCCGGGGGACCCGCCACCGCTGCGGCCATGCCGCAATATTGGTAAACGCCGGAGATGATTGGCTTTTTTCACGCGGGCCGTGACCGGCCATCAGCGGTTGAGAAGCCAGACGGCAGTCGTGAGATAGGTGGCAAAGAGCGTCCAGGCAAGATAGGGCAGCAATAATGCCGCGGCGAGCGCGCTGATCCGCCAGAAGGCGACGATGGTGGCGACGATCGCCAGCACGAGAAAAAGGACCTCGATGACGGCGGCTCCGAGGCTGTGCAGGCCGAAGAAAAGGACGCTCCAGGCGAAGTTGAACATCATCTGCGCGGCAAAGAGCGCCATGGCGGGCCCCGCCGCCGTGAAGCCTCCCGCCGTCCGCCAGACGAGCCAGCCCGAGATCGCTATGAGCAGATAGAGAAAATTCCAGACGACGGGAAAGACCCAGTTGGCGGGCGTCAGGGCGGGCTTTGCAAGGCCCGCATACCAGCCGCCGAGATTGGCGGTGGTTATCCCGCCCGATATCGCCGCGAAGAGGAAAACGAAGGCGAGAAAACCGAAGAGAAGAAGGATGGAGATGGCGACGCCGGGCGTCCTCATGTAGGGCTCCGTGCCCTGGGCGGTGCGGGTCATTCGGATTCTTTCTCTTCAGTTCCGGGCTCTTCTGCTCCGGGCCCTTCCGCTCCGGGGTTCAGCAGGCGGTGCAGATGCACGATGAAGTAGCGCATATGGGCGTTGTCGACGCTGCGCTGCGAGGCGGCCTTCCATGCACCATAGGCGCTCGCATAGTCGGGAAAGATTCCGACGATGTCGAGCTTGCTCGTATCCCGGAAATCCGTTCGTTCGAGATCTTCGAGCTCACCGCCGAAAACGAGATGCAGGAGTTGCCGGGGCACGGGTAGTTGCCTCGCAGGAACATCGGGTTCGGTGCGCGGATTCTAGACGGTTTCAACGGTCGATGAAACGCCGAATGAACCGCTCCGGTTGGGTGAAACGGAGAAATTTTCCGCCATGCGAACAGCTCGGCGCCTGGCCCCGCGCGGGCGCTTGCGGGACGCCGCCCTCAGGATGGAAGCGCCAGCCCTCCGACGCGGGCAAAGAGCGCCTCGTGGAGCCGGGGGCCCGCGGCGATGAGGCTCCTGTGCCGGGGCAGTTCGCGATTATAGACGAGCGGCCTTCCGTCATGGCTGGTCATCCGCCCGCCCGCCTCGCGGACGATGAGATCGGCGGCGGCGAGATCCCAGTCGTTCTTGGTCGAGAGCGCCATCGCGGCATCGGCCGCGCCGCAGGCGACGAGCGCGATCCGGTAGGCGACCGAATTGCGTTCGATCATCTCCATTTCGGGCCAGGGTTCCTTCCAGGCCGGATGACGGAAGAGCGTGAGGTGCGATGCCATGCGGCAGCCCGCGATCGACGCCCTGTCGGTGACGTGAATGGGCGCTCCGTTCAGCCGCGCGCCGCCGCCCGCGCTCGCCTCGAAAAATTCATCCGTAGCCGGATTGAAAAGCGCACCGAGCACGGGCGCCCCGTTCTCGACCAGCGCAACCGAAATGACGAAATGCGGCTTGCCCTTGGCGAAGGCGCGCGTGCCGTCTATCGGATCGACAACCCAGACGCGCGAACGGGTGAGGCGGAGGCGGTCGTCCTCCGTTTCCTCCGAGAGCCAGCCATAGTCGGGGCGCTCGGCGGCGAGCCGCTTCTGGAGCAGTTCGTTGACCGCGATATCGGCCTCGGTGACGATGCTGTCGCCGCCCTTGATCCATTTCTTGAGGTCGGTCCGGTAGAAGCCGAGCGCCAGAGTTCCGGCCTCGCGCACCGCGGCAAGCATGGCGGCGCGATCTTCTTCGCGTGACGGGGACGAAACCTCACATGCCTGCAACGGTCATTCCTTCGACGAGGATAGTGGGCGCGTTGGTCGCGTAGCGGAAGACGAGATCGTTCGCGGGCGTCATGTGCAGGAACATCTCCTTGAGGTTGCCCGCGACCGTGATCTCGCTCACCGGGAAGCCGATCTTGCCGTTCTCGATCCAGAAGCCCGAGGCGCCGCGGCTGTAATCGCCGGTGACGCCATTGACGCCCATGCCGATGAGTTCGGTCACATAGAGCCCTTGCGGGATGTCGGCGATGAGCGCTTCGGGCGAAAGCGCGCCCGGCGCCATGTAGAGATTGGTGGTCGAGGGCGAGGGCGGTCCGCCCGCGCCCCGCGCCGCGTGCCCCGTCGATCTGAGGCCGAGCTGGCGGGCCGAGGCCGTGTCGAGAAGCCAGGTCGTGAGCGTGCCGTCCTCGATGAGCTTCATGGCGCGGTTCCTGACCCCCTCGCCATCGAAAGGCTTGGAACGCAGGCCGCGCTTGCGGTGCGGATCGTCCACGATCTCGATGCCGGGCGCAAAGACCGGCTTGCCCATGGCGTGCTGGAGGAAGCTCGTCTTGCGCGTGATGGCCGCGCCGGATATGGCACCCGCGAAATGGCCGACGAGCCCTGCCGAGACGCGCGGATCGTAAACGATGGGAACGGCCTGCGACCTGACCTTGCGCGGATCAAGGCGCCGGACGGCGCGCTCGCCCGCCGAGCGGCCGATCCGAGCGGGGGCGTCGAGATCGGCAAGATGGCGCGCCGACGAATAGTCGTAGTCGCGCTCCATTCGCGTGCCTTCGCCGGCAAGCACCGAGCAGGAGACGGAGAAGGACGTGCCCGAATAGGCGCCCGAAAAGCCGCCGCTGGTGACGAGCGCCATGCCCGAGCGGCCCCATTGCGCGCCCGCGCCGCCGGAATTGGTGACACCCTTGACGGCGAGCGCCGCTTCCTCGGCTTCGGCCGCGCTGGCGGCCAGCGCCTCGGCCGTCGGCGGGGCCACGGGATCGTCGATTTCGAGGTCGGGCCATGAGCTTGCGAGCAGATCGGGATCGGCGAGCCCTGCATAAGGGTCTTCCGGCGCGACCCGCGCCATGGCCACGGCGCGCTCGACGAGCGGCCCGAGCGAGCGCTCCGAAAGATCGGTCGTCGAGACGACGGCCTGCCGGTTTCCGATGAAGACGCGAAGTCCGACATCGCGCCCTTCCGAGCGCTCGACATCCTCGAGCTTGCCGAGCCGCCAGGAGACGCCGAGCGACTGGCCCTCGAAGACGATGGCTTCGGCGGCTTCCGCGCCCGCCTTCAGCGCGCGCTCGACCAGCATCGCGGCGGCATCGACGACGCTGCCTGCGATTTCGGAAGGCGGCTTGGTCCCGGTTCTGGCCATTTCGGTACTCTGCTGGATGGAAAGGCCCGAATGAAAAGGGCTCCGACCCTTATACAGATCGGAGCCCGTTCGGAAAAGGCAGGCGGGTGGCTTACATCACCGCATAATAGAGGCAGGCGATGCCGGCGACGAGCTGGCCGAGCCAGGTGAGCACGGTGCCGATGAGGCGCGGCGGCGTCGAGATGCGCGCGGCCTGGCTGAGCCCGATCGCGTGCAGAATGCGGCCGACGGTCAGGCAGATGCCGGCGATGTGGATGATGTAGATCGAGGATGAAAGCAGGTGCAGCGCGACGAGGCCGATGAGGCCGATCGGCGTATACTCCACATTGACGATATGGGCGCGATTGGCGTTGTAGAGCCTTTCGTCCTCGCCCGTGCCCGTCATCACATTGCTCCGCACCCGGTTCGCCGAGACGCGATAGGCAAGGAACAGATTGATCAGCAGGTTGAGACCGACATAGACGCCGACGATCTCAAGTGAATAGTTCAGCATGAGGCCCTCCGGGGATGATCGCGCTTGGGCGTTCGGTAGGGCCCGGGCGTGATTCGTTTTCTGTGCGGCAGAACGCTAGCACGGCGAGGTAATTATGACACGGGTTCCAGGTATCGAACTTCATGTCGGAGACATCACCAGGCTCGATGTCACCGCAATCGCGAATGCGGCCAATGAGGCGCTGGCGCCGGGCGGTGGCGTCTGCGGCGCGATTTTCCGCGCGGCGGGGCCGGAGCTTGCGGGCGAGTGCCGGGCGCTTGGCAGCTGCCCCACGGGCGAGTGCAGGTTGACGCAGGGGCACGGGCTCAAGGCGCGCTGGATTCTGCACTGCGTGGGCCCGGTCTGGCATGGCGGCGGGCGGGGAGAGGCGGCGCTTCTCGCCTCCTGCTACCGCAGCGCGCTCGAAATCGCCGACCGGCGGCAATTCGAAAGCGTCGCCTTCCCCGCGATCTCGACCGGCATTTTCGGCTATCCGCCGGCAGAGGCCGCCCGCATCGCCGTCGGCGCCGCGCGCGAGCATCTCGCTGCGCATGACTGGCCGAAGCGCGTTATCCTCGTCGCATATGACGAAGGGGCCGCGAGGCCCCTTCGAGCGGCACTTGCCGCAGCAACACCGAGTGGCTGAGCGGCATCAGGCCGCCCGCACCCGCTCCACGAAGCCCGCGACCTCGCTCCGCAGGCGGTCGGCCTGACGGGTCAGCTCGGTCGCCGAGCCGAGCACCTGCGTGGCGGCCGTTCCCGTTTCGGTCGCGGCCTCGGTGACGCTGGAAATGCTGTCCGAGACTTCCGCCGTTCCCTGCGATGCCTGCTGAACGCTGCGCGAAATTTCCTGCGTCGCGGCGCCCTGTTCCTCCACGGCCGAGGCGATGGCCGAAGAGATCTCGTTGATCGAGGTGATCGTCTTGCCGATGTCCTGAATGGCGCCGACCGAATTGGCCGTGGCCGACTGGATGGCCGCGATCTGCTGGCTGATCTCGTCGGTCGCCTTCGCCGTCTGGTTCGCGAGCGTCTTCACTTCGGCGGCGACGACCGCGAAGCCCTTGCCGCTCTCGCCCGCCCGCGCCGCCTCGATGGTGGCGTTGAGCGCGAGAAGGTTCGTCTGGCCCGCGATGTCGTTGATGAGGTTCACCACATCGCCGATCCGGCGCGCCGCGTCGGCAAGTCCCTGCACCATGGCATTGGTCGTCTCCGCGCTCCGCACCGCATCGCTGCAGACGCGCGTCGATTCCTGAACCTGGCGGCTGATCTCCTGGATCGAGGAGCTGAGTTCCTCGGCCGAGGTGGCGACGCTGTTGACGTTGCTGGCGGCGAGTTCGGACGCGGTGGCGACGCTCGATGCGCGTTCGCTCGTATGTTCCGCCGTGCGGTTCATCGACTGCGCGGTCGCCTCCATCTCGACGGCGGCGGAAGAAAGCATGTCCACCACGCCGCCCACGCTGGCGAGGAAGGAGTCGGCTAGCTCGTTGAGCGCGCGCTTCTTCTCTTCCTCGGTACGGCGGGCGAGTTCCGCCTGCTCGGCTTCCATGCGCTCGATTTCGAGCGCGTTGCGACGGAAGACCTCGACCGCTGCCGCCATGGCGCCGATCTCGTCCTTGCGGCCCGCGCCCGGAACTTCCGATTGCTTGTCGCCTGCGGCAAGCGCCGTCATGCGCTCGCTCATCGCGCCGAGCGGACGGGTGACGCGGGCGAGAACGGTCCAGAAGGCAACGATGATGACGCCGCCGGCCGCGCAGAGAAGAACGAGCGCGAGAACGAAGGAGCGGAGGCCCTCATTCGCGGATTGCTCCGTCAGTGTCGCGATATTCTCGCCCGTCGAGTTGCTGAGCGCGAGAATGGTGTTGATGGCGTCGGTTGCCTGCGCGACCCATTCGGCGGCGCTCACCGGATAGGCGGTGCCGTCGAAGCTCGCCTCATAGACCGACTTCCGCGTCGCGCCGAAGCGGTCGAAGAAGACCGTCGAGACAGTGGAGATCGCGGCGCGCACATCCTGCGGGGTCGAAGGCTTGGAGGCGATCATCTGGATCGTTTCCCAGGCAAGCTCCACCCGTCCGCGATACTGCGACAGGAGCTGCATCTGTTCGCTGGAAAGCGGCTGTCCCTGCGCGATGGCGGCACCGAAGGCGGCGCGCTCGCGGCCGCTGAACTCGCTCATCACCCAGATCGAATCCTTCATCTGCTGGAGATGCGCCATGCGCGCCTCTGCCGTGTCGAGTTCAATCTCGAGCTTGCGGCGGAGCGACTGCGCCTTCTCGATCAGCGATGTGATGTTCGCCGGAAACGCATTCGCGAGATTGTGGTCGCGCGCGGATTTGGGTCTGGAAAGATCGCCATCGGCGCTGCGGCGCAGCGCCTCGACACTGGCAAAGCTCTGTTCGGCCGTGCCGATCAGTTGCGCATATGCCGCCGCGTCATGGTTCCTGATCCGCTCGATTGCGGCCTTGAAACTCTCATCGGCCGTCCGGCGCTGCGCCTCGATCGTCGTGCGAAGCCCCTCATCGGCGGGGTTTTCGCCATTGAGGCCGGTCGAAGTCGCGCCGCGCTCGACGGCCCAGGCCCCGGCGCTCTTCAGCAGCATATCGCTGATCTCGTTGATTTCCCGCCCGGCATCGGCGAGCTGGCGCTGATGCAGCATGCGCAGCGCCATGTCCCCCGCGAGTGTGATCACCGTAATGCCGAGAATGCCCGTGATGGCGAGCAGAATGTTGCGCAGGCTGAACAGGTGCATGTGGTCCCCTACAAGAAAGATGCGAGAGCCCTCATGACGCAGGGTCCCGGTTTCGAGGGACGCAGAATGGCTAACGAACACTGAAAGTGACGTAAAGCATTGTGAGCGATCGGTGAAAGGAAGCGTAAAGAATTGGGTACGCGGGATGAACGCCGCGCGGCCGGGGAGGGTGGAATTTCCCGGTTGCCGCGCCTGATCCGGGATACCACCTTACGAAGTTGTGAGGAGCGCGAAGGCGAGGAAAGGTTGCCGCGAATTTTCCGATCGCGCATTCTGCCGGACATATGCGAGGGGACGACGCCAACCATGCAGCTTCGCAACGACGAAAACCGCTTCGGACTGATTGCCGTTTCGTTTCATTGGCTGGTCGCGCTGCTCTTCTTCGCGATGGTGGCGATCGGCCTTGCGATGACGAACCTGCCGCTGACGCATCCGCTCACATTTCCGCTCTATCAGCTCCACAAGTCGATCGGGGCGACGATCTTCGTGCTCGTCGCCTTGCGCCTTGCATGGCGGCTCGCGGGCCCCGTTCCGCCGCTGCCGTCGGAAATGCCGGTCTGGGAGCGGCGCGCGGCGCAACTTGCCCATTGGGGTCTCTATGCCCTGCTTCTCCTGCTGCCGCTCGTGGGCTGGGTCATCGTTTCGGCCTCGCCGCTCGGCATCCCCACGGTCCTTTACGGCGTGGTCAGGCTGCCTCATATCGGCTTCATCGCCGCCAGCCCCGACAAGGAAGCGATCGGGAAGGTGGCATCGACGGTTCACGCCACCCTCGCATGGAGCGCGGTGGGGCTGGTGACGCTTCATGCCGGAGCGGCGCTCCGGCACCACTTCTGGCTGAAGGACGGTATCCTCGGACGCATGCTACCGTCGCGCGCTCTCTTTCTTCGCGGCCATGACCGGAAAGGCGGATGACGTTCCATGATGCAGTTCCTGCGCTCTCTTGTTCTCGTGACGATGGTGACGAGCCTTGCCGCGAGCGAAGCCCGCGCCGCCGTGCCGGGCTGGTCGGTCGCTAAGACGCCCGACACCATCACCTGGGACGGAACGGAAGGCGGCGGCAAGGCGTTCACGGGCCGCTGTGAGGCCTTCGATGCCGAGATCACCTTCGATCCCGGCGATCTCGAACATTCGTCGGTCAAGGTCGTCATCGACATGGCGTCATGCCTCACCGGCGATACGCAGAAGGACGCCTATCTGCCGCAGGAAGGCTGGTTCGACGTGGCGGCCTTTCCCAAGGCCGTCTTCGAGGCTGTGAAGTTCCGCCATGAGGGGGGCAACAAATATGTGGCCGACGGCACGCTGACGCTGCGTGGCGTGACGAAGCCCGTCAGCCTTCCCTTCGCTCTCGATATCGACGGTGCGAAGGCGCATGTCGTCGGCGAGACGACGCTCAAGCGGCTCATTTTCGGCGTCGGTGCAAGCAGCCAGCTTGCATCGAGCGATGTGGCCGGCCCCGATGTGCGCGTGAAGATCGACCTTCGCGCCACGAGGAATGGCGGGTGAGCGGGCGCTGGCCCGTCGTCATCGCGGCCGGGCTCGCCGCCGCGGCGCTTGCATCCTGCTCGGCATTCCGCGTCGTCACGCATGAGGTGAATGACGATCCGGCGAAGGCGCCCGCGGGCATCTACACGCTCGATCCCCGCCATTCGAGCCTCATCTTCGATGTCGATCATTTCGGCTATTCGCGCTTCGTCGCGCGCTTCGACGAGATTTCGGCGACGCTCGATGCCAAGCCCTCGGCGCCCGCGACGAGCCGCCTGAACGTGACCGTCAAGGCAGCGAGCGTCGACACCAACGTCCCCGAGCTCGACCGGATGATCGCGGGCAAGGACCTCCTCGACGCGGCGAAATATCCGGACATCCGCTTCGAGACGACGACGCTCAGGCGCACGGGACGAAATTCGGGCGAAATGACGGGCGATCTCACCATGCACGGCCGGACGAGGCCGGTGACGCTCGCCGTGACTTTCAATGGCGCAGCGCCCGATCCGTTGACTGGCGAGGACACGCTCGGCTTTTCCGCCACCGGGCATTTCAATCGTGCCGACTGGGGGTTAAGCGCCTGGTGGCCTGCCGTCGGCAACGATGTGAAGGTGAGCATCCAGGCCGAGTTCGTCCGCGAACGGGGTTGAGGCCGGGCGGTGCATTGCGGGATTTTCTTGAATCCGGCCATGCCTTCCCTTATTTCAAGCGATATGAGCGGGTCCGGGCCCCTCTGGCGGTGGAGGCGTCTGCCGCGATGTCGGACCTTGAGGATCGTCTGCGCTGGCGCGGCGCGTCGTGGTCTGGTGTTTCATGGAACTGCTCGGCACCCCTCTCTGGGCCTGGGGAGCCTTTGGCGCAATCGTCGTCGCGCTGCTCGCCTTCGATCTCGGCGTGCTCCACAAAGAGGACAGGGAAATCGGCGTGCGCGAAAGCCTCTGGCTTTCGGCCGGCTATATCGCCATGGCCTGTCTTTTCGGGGCGGGCGTGTGGTGGGCCTTCGGCGCCGAGCACGGCATCGACTTCTACACCGGCTTTTTCGTCGAGAAATCCCTCTCGCTCGACAATGTGTTCGTGATCTCGCTGATCTTCGGCGCCTTCGCGATCCCGCGCATCTATCAGCACCGCGTTCTCTTCTGGGGCATCATGGGCGTCATCGTGATGCGCGGCACAATGATCGGCGTCGGCGCGGCGCTCATCGCGAAATTCCACTGGATCCTCTATTTCTTCGGCCTCTTCCTCGTCGTCACCGGCATCCGCATGCTCTTTGCGAAGGAGCAGCACGACAAGAAGATCGAGGATCACCCTCTGGTGAAATTCCTGCGCCGCCACATCCGCATTTCGGACCGGCTCCACGGCCACAATTTCACCGTGAAACTTCCCGATGCGAAAACGGGCCGCGTCGTCTGGCATGCGACGCCGTTGCTCCTCGCGCTCATTCTCATCGAAGGCGCCGACGTCGTTTTCGCCGTCGACAGCGTGCCCGCCGTCTTCGCGATCACGCAGGACCCGTTCATCGTCTATACGAGCAACATCTTCGCGATCCTCGGCCTGCGCGCGCTCTATTTCGCGCTCGCCGCCATCATCCATCGCTTCGCCTATCTGAAATATGCGCTCGCCGCCGTCCTCATCTTCATCGGCGCCAAGATCTTCTATGCCGAATTCGTGGAGAAGGTGCCGGCGCTGCTCTCGCTCGGCGTCACCTTCGGCCTCCTCGCCGTGGGCGTGATCGTCTCGATGGTGAAGACGCGCAAGGAAGCGGCCTGAGGTCGGGTTGACGCGACGGGTATATTGCTCCGCGCAGCCGTGCGAAACAGCGAGGGGGTTGATCTAACCCTTGAACACGTGTTGGCGATGGTAACTGAGAAACTGGGGGTGTGGGTAAGCGTTGGTTGAGGCAGGTAGCAAGAGCTTGCCGCTCTCAACCAGCAGACGGTTGACCGTGTCAGGTATCCTGTCTTTGGCCGTGAGGATTGTGTAATCGTCGTCCACCGAGACAAGGCCGCGGTCGAACATCCAATGCATTGTGCCAGATAACGCTATGCCGTTTCGAATACTATCCGGCCCTTGATTAGCTACCGGGCGAATATGCGCGGCTTGGACTTCGGAACGGCCTCCACCATTTATGATTTTGATGCCCGTCATGGCGCATGTGTCGCGATATGCGGCTTTGACGCTGGTTGCGAATGCCCGTTCGCGGAACGGCCTTGCGATAAGCCGCTCGATAACGGGTCTGTTCGTCGCCAGTTCTAAGTTTGGCCCCTGCCACGGAGTGTGTGACTCGGCGAAGCCGGGCTCTAGGGGTTGAGGTTCCTCTGGTACATCTGGGGCGGGGCGTGTACGAGGTTCTTCGCCCAATATGTGCGCAAATCCGGCTTGGAGTATCCGATCGTACTCGGTATCGGATAGGTTCCGCACGGCGCGCCCAAAAGCCCCTCTGTTGGTGGAACCATCGCCTTTTTTCAGAATCCGTTCGTAATAAAAGCCGCCTTCGGCAAAAGGGACAGGTTTGTCGAACTCGATGTAATCCGAGACGAATGCGTAATAGTGATCCGGCTGATTAGCGTCTCTTTGGATGTGCGTTATTCGTGCTGTCGCAAAGTAAGCCTGCCTGCCGCCGCTACTTGAGAGATCGCCGCTTGATCGACGTGGTTCATAATAGACGATCCAATCGTGTAGGGCGGCCTCGATCTGGCGCAAATATGTTTTCGGAAAGTGGTATCGCTCCTCAGGTAGATCGTCATACGTCGGAGTAATTTTTGAAGTGAGAACGGCTTTAGTCATGGCTGGGCCGGGTGGCTTGTTTTGACGTTCTCCAATTCGCTCACTCTATTTTGCGCGTGGCAGCTCATCACTTCCAGATCGGGCGGCCGGTTCCGGGCAGGCCGAGCGAGCTCCATTTGCGCGTCACCTCGTCGATGACGTTCTGGTCCATGCGGATCTGCTGGCCCCATTCGCGCTTCGTCTCGGGCGGCCATTTGTTCGTGGCGTCGAGGCCGATCTTGCCGCCGAGGCCGGATTCGGGGCTTGCGAAATCGAGATAGTCGATCGGCGTGCTCTCGATAAGCGTCACATCGCGCACGGGGTCCATGCGCGTCGAGATCGCCCACATCACATCCTTCCAGTCGCGCGCGTCGATGTCGTCATCCACGACGATGAGCCATTTCGTGTACATGAACTGGCGCAGGAACGACCAGGCGCCCATCATCACGCGCTTGGCATGGCCGGGATAGGCCTTCTTCATCGAGATGACGGCGATGCGGTAGGAGCAGCCCTCGGGCGGCAGCCAGAAATCGACGATCTCGGGGAATTGCTGCTGGAGCAGCGGAATGAAGACCTCGTTGAGCGCTTCTCCGAGGACGGAGGGCTCGTCCGGCGGTCGGCCGGTGAAGGTCGAGAGATAGATCGGGTTCCGGCGCATGGTGATCGCCGAAACGGTGAAGACGGGGAATTTCTCGACCGAGTTGTAATAGCCCGTATGGTCGCCGTAAGGGCCTTCATCGGCATATTCGTCGAGCGAGACATGCCCCTCGAGCACGATTTCCGCTTCGGCGGGAACCTTGAGCGGCACGGTCTTGCAGTCGACAAGCTCGACCTTCTGCCCGCGAAGGAGGCCCGCGAACTGATATTCGCTGAGCGTGTCGGGAACCGGCGTCACGGCGGCGAGGATCGTGCCCGGATCGGCGCCGATGACGGCGGCGACGGGCAGCGGCTCGGATTTCTCGCCCTTCCAGCGGCGATGGTGCTGCGCCCCGCCTCGATGCGCGAGCCAGCGCATGATGGTCTTGTCGCGGCCGAGCACCTGCATGCGGTAGATGCCGAGATTGTAGTCGTCCTCGCGCGAGGTGGAGGGGCCCCTGGTCACGACGAGGGGCCAGGTGATGAGAGGCGCGGGCTCGCCCGGCCAGCAGGTCTGGATCGGGAGCGCGCCGAGATCGATGTCGGAGCCCTTGAGCACGACCTCCTGACAGGGCGCGGCCGAAAGCGTCTTCGGCTTCATCGCCAGCACCGTCTTGAGGATCGGCAGCATGGAGAAGGCCTCGCGCAAGCCGCCCGGCGGCTCCGGTTGGCGCAGAAAGGCGAGAAGCTCGCCCACCTCGCGCAGGTCCTTCGCGGAGCGCCGCTCGATACCGTCCATGGTGACGGCGAGCGCCACACGCTCGACCGTGCCGAAGAGATTGACGAGAACCGGCATGGGCGAGGGGCGCCCATCGGCCATCACGGCCTGCTCGAACAGCGCCGCCGGGCCCTTTTCCGCCAGGAGCCGCGTCTGGATTTCCGTCATTTCGAGCACGGTCGAAACCGGCGCCTTGACGCGGGCGAGATCGCCCGTCGTGTCGAGCCGGTCGAGGAAATCTCTGAGGGAGGCGTAGGACATGGGGTCTCTCGGGGCATTTCTGGCGAAGTGGGCCTGCTTCGGGCCGGAGAATGCCGGAAAGCTGAGGCCAAGCCAAATCGGATGGATCGGGGCCCCGGGGACGGGCGCCGGACGCAGTTTCCCGCCTCCGCGTTAATGGGTTGCCAACCTTGGGCCACTAGCCTCGTTTCGGGACATTCGCACAGGCTGAAGAGGGCACCCATGGGGAAGGCTCATCATACCCCGCAAACAGGACGGCGCTGGAACGGCGGCGAGATCGACGCCGACCCCTTCGTGCTGCCGCAGCGCGTGACCATCCCTGCAAGCAAGTGGTGGGCCCGCGCTTTCGGGTTCATCCGCTATGCGGTGATCTACCGGGATGCGGTCAAGGCGACCGATTCCTCGCCCATTCTCGGGCCTTTCGTCTGGTCGGAACCGATTTCCGCCTATCGCGGCGTCGCACTCTGCGTGGCGCGCCGGCGCGGGCGGGGCACGAAGCCCGCGATCCTCATCGAGCTTCTGCATGCGCATGATCCGCGCCGCTCGGTGGTGCTTCACGCTTCCTTCGATGGCGCCGATGTCGCCGCGCGCTGGCGGAGCTGGGGGCGTGTCCTTGGCCTGCCGCTCCTCGTCGAGGACCGCGAGGGGATGCTGCGCGATGCCGAGCGGCGCCTTGGCGCGCTCCGCATCGAAACGCCCCAGCCCCATGCTGGCG
>NZ_JBATUH010000002.1:0-2316 GCF_049671045.1 Parvibaculum sp.
GGCCTCGTCGTGAAAAGTCACGGCGGAACGGATGCGCAAGGCTTCGCATCCGCCATCGACGTTGCGGTCGATGTCGCCTCGGCGGATCTGCTCAAGAAGATCGTCGCCGATCTCGAGGCATTGGACGGGCTGGAGCAGGTGGCCCAGCGGCGTGCGCAAACACAGATCAACGAAGAATCCGAGGCTGTAATACTGTGAGTGTCATTCGTAGCGTTGTCATGGGCTGCGGCAGCTATCTGCCGGAGCGGCGGGTCAGCAATGACGATCTCGCCAAAGTGGTCGAAACGACCGATGAGTGGATCGTCGAGCGCACGGGCATTCACGAGCGCCACATCGCGGCCGAGGGCGAACTCACCTCGCATCTGGCCCTGAAGGCGGCGCGCGCCGCCATTGCCGATGCCGGCATCGACGCGCAGGAGATCGACATGATCATCCTCGCGACGACGACGGCGGACAACACGTTTCCGGCGACCGCCGTGACCGTGCAGGCGGAGCTCGGCCTGCATCATGGCGCGGCCTTCGACGTGCAGGCGGTCTGTTCGGGCTTCGTCTATGCGCTCAGCATCGCCGACACGTTCATCCGCTGCGGCCAGGCGAAGACGATTCTCGTCATCGGCGCGGAGACATTCTCCAGGTTGCTCGACTGGACCGACCGGACGACATGCGTGCTCTTCGGCGACGGGGCGGGCGCGGTCGTGCTGCGGGCGGCCGAGGGCGAGGGGACGACGGCCGATCGGGGCATTCTCACCTCCCACCTCCACTCCGACGGGCGCTACAAGGAAAAGCTCTATGTCGATGGCGGGCCGTCATCGACGGGCACGGTGGGCCATGTCCGCATGGAAGGGCGCGAGGTGTTCCGCCACGCCGTCATCAACATCTCCGACACGATCAACGAGGCGCTGGCCGCGACGGGGCTCAAGGCCGCCGATATCGACTGGTTCGTGCCGCATCAGGCGAACAAGCGAATCCTCGACGGAACGGCCAAGCGCATCGGCCTTCCGCCGGAGAAGGTCGTCGTCACCGTCGGCCAACATGGCAACACCTCGGCCGCTTCCGTGCCGCTGGCGCTCGACACGGCGGTCAGGGACGGGCGAATCAAGCGGGGCGATCTCGTGCTTCTCGAGGCGATGGGCGGCGGTTTCACCTGGGGATCGGTGCTTTTGCGCTGGTGAGCGCGGCAATCGAACTTTGCTCAATCCGCCGTATTCCGGCCTTGAGAAAACCCAGCCATCCCTTTGAATATTGACGGGTTTCGCGCCCCGCAATAGGCTTCGCAGGGAACTTGGAGGTAGGAAGCCATGGGGGATACGGTCACGCGGGCGCATCTGAGCGAAGCCGTCTATCAGGAAGTCGGCCTTTCTCGAAACGAATCCGCGGAACTGGTCGAATTGGTGCTTCAGCAGCTCTCCGATTGCCTTGCTACGGGCGATACGGTGAAGCTGTCGTCGTTCGGCTCCTTCTCGGTACGCCAGAAGGGGGGACGCATGGGGCGCAATCCGAAGACGGGTGAGGAAGTTCCGATCAAGCCGAGGCGGGTTCTGGTTTTCCGTCCGAGCCATGTGCTCAAGGAACGCATCAATGCGGCGCTGAGCGGCAAGGCCGCTGCGGCCGATTAGGGCCTGAGGCGCTATCTTGATCGGATCGACATTGAGAGATCGGGTTGAGGAGCGGCAGCAGGGATCTGGTTTGTCTGTACAAAAATCGCCTGACGCATTCCGGACTATCAGCGAGGTCGCTGCGGAACTTGATGTTCCGCAGCATGTGCTGCGATTCTGGGAGAGCAAATTCACGCAAATCCGCCCGCTGAAGCGCGGCGGAGGACGGCGCTATTATCGCCCGGAAGATGTCGATCTTCTGCGCGGCGTGCGGGCGCTTCTCTACAATGACGGCTACACCATCAAGGGCGTGCAGAAGGTCTTTCGCGAACAGGGCGTGAAGTTCGTGAGCGAGACCGGCAAGGGCACGGTCGATGCCTCGCTTGCCGAGCGCGCCCGTGAGGCCGTGAAGCGCGGCGAGCGGCGGGAGCGCGACGAGGAAGGCGGCGCCACGCTCGATTCGGGCGCGCGCGAGACGCTCGATGCGATTCTCAACGAGCTCATCGCGCTCAAGGATGAGGTCGACGAGACGCTGTGGGAGAGCGACGAGGAGGAGAACTGAACCTCCGCGCCGCGCGCGCCCCGCGCAGGACGAAAAAGCCTTTGAAAAAGCGAGATTGAGGCGTTGCCCGTTCGGGATGTGACGTCTATATTCCGCGCGCCTTCGGAAGGGCACGGCCTTTCCATACCGGTTCAGTCGGAGCGTAGCGCAGCCCGGTAG
>NZ_JBATUH010000003.1:0-3366 GCF_049671045.1 Parvibaculum sp.
AGTTCTACGCCGACATCGAGGGCCATCCCGCCTCGCGCAATGTGCGCCTCGCGCTCGAGGAGCTTGAGTTCTTCACGACCGAGCTCAAGATTCTCGGCATCTACAAGTCTCATCCCTACCGCCAGGAGCTTGCCGCCTCCGGCCGCTGACGGCGTGATCGTCCTTGCGCAAATTGTCCGCAGGCGGGATTTGCGAAGGCTGCCGCGCGCGAAAGCGTGCTAGCCTCCGCGGCCATGCGCGTGCCGTTCATGCGCAGGCCAGACAGAGGAATTTCATGAAAAAAGCGATTTCGATGACTGCCGCGGTCTTTCTCCTGCCCGTCGCGGCCATTGCCGCGCCGCCGAAAATGGCGCCGGGTCTCTGGGAGCGCACCATGACGATCGGAGGCACCAGCTTCAGCGACAAGGAGTGTTTCTCGCCCGAGGACGTCAAGCAGTCGGCCGAGCAGATGTTGCGTGCGGAAGGCGAGCAGATGGAGAACTGCAAGGTCAAGGGCAGCTGGCAGGGCAACGTCTATCACTTCACCAGCGAATGCTCGATGCCGGAGGAAGGCGCCACCATCACGATGACCGGCAGCATGGATTTCGTGAGCCCGACCCACATGGTTCAGGCATCGGAGACGAAATCTTCCGTGGGAGGCATGTCGCAGACGATGAGCGCGAAGGTCGATCACAAGCGAATCGGCGACTGCACCGAATAGCAGCCGCCGATCCTGTTCGCTCAGGCCTTTCCTTCCGCGAAGACCTTGGCGAGCTGATGCGCGATCGCGAAGGGCGGTGGTAGCCAGAAGCTTCCATCGCCCTTGCCTTCGATGGCGGCCTTGACCTCCTCGCGCGTGAACCAGCGCCCTCCGGAAAGCTCGACGCCGTCGATCTTGAAATCCTCCGAATCGGCGACCGCATGGCAGCCGATCATCAGCGAGGACGGGTAGGGCCATGGCTGGGTCGAGTGATAGGTGACGGAGGAAACAGAGAGGCCCGCCTCCTCATGGAGTTCGCGCGCCACCGCCTCCTCGATCGATTCGCCCGGCTCGATGAAGCCCGCCAGCGCCGAATGCATCCCTTTCGGCCAGATTTTCTGCCGGCCGAGGAAGCATTTGTCCTGATAGGTGGCGAGCATGATGGCGACCGGGTCGGTGCGTGGGAAATGCTCGGCCTTGCAGTTCGGGCATTGCCGCTTGTAGCCCGCTTCCATCATCTCGCTGCGCGTGCCGCAGACCGAGCAGAAGCCATGGCGCTGATGCCAGTCGATCATGCTCTTCGCCTGCGCGAGAATCGCAAGCTCGGTGGGCGTGATCTCGCCTGCCATGGCGAGCCCGCGCAGTTCCTCGAAGGCGCCGATGCCCTTGAGGGCAGGATGGTTGTCCGGGTCCTTGAGGGCGCTCACATCGGCGGCGAAGAGCGATTTGCCCCGCCGGTTGATGCCGAGAAAGACGATGACGGGATCCGGCCCCGCAAGCTCCTTGAGAAGCGCGATCCGCATCCAGCCGACATCCTTGCCCTGCGAGGGCTTTTCTTCCGGCAGGACGAAGGGCTGGAGCCTGTGAAACGGCACGAAAAGGCTTGCGGGATCGGCGAGCTGGCTTTCGATCCATGCCTTGTCGGCGCGCCGGTAGCTAGCGCGGTCGAGCGGGTTGTTGGCGAAAATGTTGGGGTTCTGGGGGAGGCCCATTCGGGTATTCCTGACGGATTTCTGGAAATTCAAGGTGATTTGGATGGCGTCAGGTTGGCACAGAGGCAGGCCGCGCTCAATGGTCGCGCTGCTCGCCGCGCCGCCGCTGCGGCCGCCTGGCCGGGTGCGGGCTCGCCGGCCTTGCAGGTCCTGGCCGGGAGCCGGCTCACCGGCCTTGCAAGTGGAGTCGATTCCCCTGATATAGTCCCCTCGGGAGGCTGGCGGCGGACGGGTCCCTCGCCAACCCGGTCAGGTCCGGAAGGAAGCAGCCGTAACGAGTTCGGCTCGGGTTGTCCGTCCAGCCTCCCACCTTTCCTTGAAGGACGGTTCATGGACGACAGCGAGGAAAATCCGGCGCCGATCGCCGAGGAGCCGCATCGCCCGGACCCCGCGGATGAGCCGGGACTGGCCCTTCTGGGCGGCGAGGCGCGGCCGCCCGCGCGCGCCCAGGCCGCCGGCTATCAGGTGCTGGCGCGCAAATACCGCCCGACCACGTTCGACGATCTCGTCGGCCAGGAAGCGATGGTCCGCACGCTCTCGAACGCGTTCGAGACGGGCCGCATCGCCCATGCCTTCATGCTCACGGGCGTTCGCGGCGTCGGCAAGACGACGACCGCGCGCATTCTCGCCCGCGCGCTCAACTATGAAAAACCGGGTGTCACCGGCCCCACGATCCATATGGACGGCTTCGGCGTCCATTGCGAAGCGATCATGGAGAGCCGCCATGTCGACGTCCTCGAAATGGACGCCGCCTCGCGCACCGGCATCGACGATATTCGCGAGATCATCGACAGCGTGCGCTATCTGCCCGTCTCCGCGCGCTACAAGGTCTACATCATCGACGAGGTGCATATGCTCTCGAAGGCCGCCTTCAACGGCCTTCTGAAGACGCTCGAGGAGCCCCCGGCGCATGTGAAGTTCATTTTTGCGACGACCGAGATCCGCAAGGTGCCGGTGACGGTGCTTTCGCGCTGCCAGCGTTTCGATCTGCGCCGCCTGAAGGTCGAGGAACTCACCTCGCTTCTCTCGCGCATCGCGGCGAAGGAGCATGTCGAGGTTGAGGACGCGGCGCTGAAGCTCATTTCGCGCGCCGCCGACGGCTCCGCCCGTGACAGCCTCTCGCTTCTCGACCGCGCCATCGCGCATGGCAGCCAGATGGGCGAGACGGTGATCCATGAGGCGGAAGTGCGCGACATGCTCGGTCTTGCCGACCGGGCGCGCATTTTCGATCTCTTCGACTTCGTGATGAAGGGCGACATCGCGGGCGCACTGGGCGAGCTTCGCGCGCAATATGATGTGGGCGCCGATCCCGCCGTCGTGCTCTCCGATCTCGCCGATCTCACCCATTGGCTGACGCGGCTGAAGCTCGTCGCGGGCGCCGCCGACGATCTCGCCATGTCGGAGACGGAGCGCCTGCGCGGGCAGGAGATGGCGGAGAAACTGCCGATCCGCGTGCTCGCCCGCACCTGGCAGATGCTTCTGAAGGGGCTCGTCGAAGTGCAGGGCGCGACGCGGCCCATCGCGGCGGCCGAGATGGTCCTCGTCCGCATCGCCTATGTGGCCGATGGTCCGGGGCCGGAAGAACTCATCGAGCAGTTGAGGAATGGCGGCGCGGCCTCGCGGCCTTCGCAGGGCGGCGGTTCCGCGGCGCCCTCGGGCGGCGGTCCGCGCGCCGAACTCCGCGCGGTCATGGGG
>NZ_JBATUH010000004.1:0-15018 GCF_049671045.1 Parvibaculum sp.
ACCGCGCTCGAATCGCCTATTCGACCGTCACCGACTTGGCGAGGTTGCGCGGCTGGTCGACATCCGTGCCCTTGGAGACGGCCGCGTGATAGGCGAGAAGCTGGATCGGCACCGCCGCCACGATGGGGGCGATGAGCGCGGGCACGGCCGGCACCTCGATGGTCGCCCAGGCCTCTTTCCCCGCCCGTGAGATCCCCTCCGCATCCGAGATCAGCACGACCTTGCCGCCGCGTGCGATGACCTCCTGCATGTTGGAGGCCGTCTTTTCAAAGAGCGCGTCCACCGGCGCGATGACGATGACGGGCACCGCCTCGTCGATGAGCGCGATGGGGCCGTGTTTCAGCTCGCCCGCCGCATAGCCCTCCGCATGGATGTAGGAAATCTCCTTGAGCTTCAGCGCGCCTTCGAGCGCCAGCGGATAGAAATGCCCGCGCCCGAGATAGAGCACGTCGCGCACCTTCGCGATCTCCGCCGCGAGGGTGAGAATGTCAGCGTTCTTCGAGAGCGTATCCGCCACCTGCCGCGGCGTTTCGAGAAGCGCGCGCACGAGGCGCGGCTCGTCCTCCGCCGCGATCGCGCCGCGCGCGAGCCCGGTTCTGATGGCGAGCGCGGCGAGAGCAATGAGCTGGCAGGTGAAAGCCTTGGTCGACGCGACGCCGATTTCCGGCCCGGCATAGGTCGGCATGATGACGTCGGACTCGCGCGCGATCGAGGACTCGGTCACGTTGACGATCGAGAGGATCGTCTGCCCCTCCGCCTTGCAGTAGCGCAGCGCCGCCAGCGTGTCCGCCGTTTCGCCCGATTGCGAAATGAAGACGGCAAGCCCGCCCTTCGGCAACGGCGCCTCGCGATAGCGGAATTCCGACGCGATATCGACATCGACCGAAATGCGCGCAAGGCGCTCGAACCAGTATTTCGCCACCGAGGCCGCGTAATAGGCCGTGCCGCATCCGATGATGGTGATGCGCGGCACCGATGCGAGATCGATCGGCAATGCCGGGAGGCGCAGCGTCTCGTCCACCGCGTTCACATATTCGGCGAGCGTGTGCCCGATCACTTCGGGCTGCTCGAAAATCTCCTTCGCCATGAAATGGCGGTGATTGCCCTTGTCGACGAGCGCTGTCGAAACATCGGTGATGCGGATGGGGCGATCCACCACGCGGCCCTGCGCGTCATGGAAGACGGCGCCCTCCCGCGTGATCTCGACCCAGTCGCCTTCCTCGAGAAACGAGACGCGGTTCGTCATCGGCGCCAGCGCGAAGGCATCGGAGCCGAGATACATCGCATTCTCGCCATGGCCGACGGCAAGGGGGCTGCCGCGCCGGGCGCCGATGATGAGATTTTCGTCGCGGCGGAAAATGATCCCGAGCGCGAAGGCGCCTTCAAGCTCCCCGAGCGCGGCGGCGGCAGCGGCGCGCGGCTCGAGCCCCTTGTCGAGATAGCTGGTCACGAGATGCGCGACCACTTCCGAGTCCGTCTCCGTCTCGAACCTCGCTCCATCGGCCGTCAACCTGTCGCGCAGGCTGCGGAAATTCTCGATGATGCCGTTATGCACGATGGCGACGCGCTCCGTCGCGTGAGGATGCGCGTTACGCTCGGTCGGCGCGCCATGCGTCGCCCAGCGTGTATGGCCGATGCCGATCGTGCCGTCGAGCGGCGCGCCGTCGAGCGATTTCTCCAGATTGAAGAGCTTGCCTTCGGCGCGGCGGCGCAGGATGGCGCCGTCAGCGAGCGTCGCGATGCCTGCTGAATCATAGCCGCGATATTCGAGCCGCTTCAACGCTTCGAGAATGATCGGGGCGGCCGGCCTGGAGCCGATGACGCCGACAATGCCGCACATATCTATTCGCCTGCCTTCTTCTGTCCGCCGTGCCTGGCGCGGAACGCCGCCGCCCAGCCCGGCTTTTCAAACTGCTTGCTGCGCTCGACCGCAAGCGCATCCGCGGCCACGTCCTTCGTGATGACGCTGCCGGAGCCGGTATAGGCCCCGTCGCCGATCTTCACCGGCGCGACGAGCGAGGAATTGGAGCCGATGAAGGCGCCCGCGCCGATATCCGTGAAATGCTTGCCGAAACCGTCGTAATTGCAGGTGATGGTGCCCGCGCCGATATTCGCCTTCGCGCCGACGCGCGCATCGCCGATATAGGAGAGGTGATTGATCTTCGCGCCCTCCTCCACCTTCGCCTTTTTCGTCTCGACGAAATTGCCGATATGCACGTCGCGCCCGATTTCCGAGCCCGGCCGGATACGCGCGAAGGGGCCGATCTGCGCGCCATCCTCGATGCGCCCGCCCTCGATATGGCAGAAGGGCTTGATCGTGACATTGCTGCCGATGGTGACGCCGGGGCCGAAGACGACATTCTGCCCCACGGTCACATCCTGCCCGAAGACCGTATCGAAGGAGAGATAGACGGTTTCGGGATCGGAGAGCGTCACGCCCTTTTCCATCGCCGCGCGGCGCAACCGGCGCTGCATCACCGCCTCGGCGGAGGCAAGCTCCATCCGGCTGTTAACGCCCTGAATATCCTCTTCCGGCGCGCGGATGACGGCGCAGCGCAGATTTTCGGCGCGGGCGAGCTTCACGACATCGGGCAAATAATATTCGCCGCTGGCGTTCTCATTGGTGACGCGAGCGAGAAGACGGAAGAGATGTTCCGTCCGCACCGCCATGGCGCCGCCATTGCACAGATGGATCCGCAGCTCGTTCGCGGTCGCGTCCTTGCGTTCCACGATCCGCGTCAGCGCGCCCTGTGCGTCGAGAATGAGGCGGCCGTAAGGCGTGGGGTCCGACGCCTCGAAGCCCAGCACCACGACATCGGCTCCGCCTCGCGCGCCGCCGCTGCATGCCTCGATCATCTGCGAAAGCGTCTCGCTGCGGACGAGCGGCGTATCGCCGAAGATGACGAGCACGACGCCAGCCTTCTCGGCGACGAGCGGTTCGGCGGCGCGAACGGCATGGCCCGTTCCAAGCGCACGCTCCTGAATGGCGATGTCGAGAGCGGGGTAAAACCGGCGCGCGAATTCCGCCACCTCGTCCATGCCCGGCGCAAGGACGAGGACGGCGCGCCCACCTTCGATTGCGGCGACCGTCGACAACACATGGCCGAGCATCGGCCGGCCGGCGATCGGATGGAGAGCCTTGGGCAGGCTCGATTTCATGCGCGTGCTCTTGCCAGCGGCAAGAATGACGGTCGTTACTGCGTCTGACATCAGGCTCTTGGTTTCGCTCATGTCGGTTATGGCGCGCCAGGCGAGGCGGCTTGCCTATTCTGCCGCGTGGAACTTGGCACGTCTCCCGCCAAGCTTCGAAATGAATTTATATTTCAATATGTTGCGCCAAACCGCCTAGCGGTTGCGCTCCTTCAGCTTCCTTTCCCAGGCCAGCGCATGGCTGACGATCGTGTCCAGATCGTCATGGACGGGCGTCCAGCCGAGCCTCGCCTTGATCCGCGCCGGATCGGAAACGACCGACGCCGGATCGCCGGGCCTGCGCGGCGCGCTGCGCACCTCGATGGCGCGGCCCGCCACGCGCTGGACCGAGTCGAGAACCTGCCGCACCGAGAAGCCGTGCCCATAGCCGCAATTCGCGACCATGCTCTCGCCGCCGCCGCGAAGATAGTTGAGCGCCGCGGAATGGGCCGCCGCAAGATCGCTGACATGGATGTAGTCGCGCATGCAGGTACCGTCCGGGGTCGGATAATCCTCGCCGTAGATTTCGACATAGGGGCGCGCGCCGAGCGCGGCCTGGCAGGCCACCTTGATAAGATGTGTGGCGTTGGCGGTCGACTGGCCGGTGCGCCCTTTCGGATCGCCGCCCGCGACGTTGAAATAGCGAAGCGCCACATAGGTCATGTCATGCGCGGCCGCCACGTCGCGCAGCATCCACTCGGTCATCAGCTTCGAGCGGCCATAGGGCGAGATCGGATTGAGCGGCACATCCTCGCTCACCGCCTCGTTGCCGGTCATGCCGTAAACCGCGGCCGTGGACGAGAAGATGAAATGGCGCACGCCGCCCTTCACGCAGCGTTCGATGAGCGTGCGCGATTTGGCCGTGTTGTTGAAATAATATTTGAGCGGGTCCGCGACCGATTCAGGAACGACCACCGATCCGGCAAAGTGAATGACGGCCTCGACGCGATGTTCGCGGATGATCCTGTCGATGAGCGCCTCGTCGGCGATGTCGCCAACATGAAGGTTCTCCGGCACCTGCACGGCCCAGTCAAAGCCGGTCGAAAGGTCGTCGACTACGAAGACCTCCTCTCCCGCATTGACGAGATCGATCACCATATGGCTGCCGATATAGCCGGCACCGCCGGTGACGAGAACGCTCATGTCGAACTCCAGGAATCGTGCGGAGAATCAGGCCCTTCTTATAGCCCGAAGCCGCCGCCCTCATAACCGCGAAGCCGCGCCCCGATGGACCGGAGCCGGCACCGCCGAATATGGCCTCGACAGGTAAAAAACCCGAAAATCTTGCGGGTTTTTACCATGATTTCGCGGCCCGCCCGGGTTGCCGAAAGACCGGCCCCTCGTATTTATGGGATGTTTAGCCGATTGAATTCGGGCAGACTCACCCATAGATCGAAGTCAGGTGAGTCGGCTCGCCCGGCCCGCCGCAAGAGGGGCTCCATCTGTAGGGAGCTTGCATCACATGGCGTTTGAGACTGGATTCGACCTACTCCGCCTTCAGGGCGACGTGCTCTGGGCCAGCGGCGAATTCGCGGCGAAGATCTTCACCGAACCCTATCTGAAGCTCATCGCGCGCAAGGGCGACGGCAATACGCCCGTCATGACCCTGCCCGGTTTCACGGGGCCGGAATTCTCGCTTCAGCCGCTCAATCAGTTTCTGCGCGCCAACGGTTACGTCGCGCAATCCTGGGGCCTCGGCACCAATCGCGGCATCCGCGACATGGAGCATATGGAGGAGATAGCCGCCGCCCTCGGCGACCGCATCCGGTCGATCGCCGACGAACACGGACGAGCCGTTTCGCTGGTCGGCCAGAGCCTTGGCGGCGTCTTCGCGCGCGAGCTTGCGCGCCGCTTCCCCGATGAGGTCGATCGCGTCATCACGCTCGGCAGCCCCGCCCATTTCGGGGAAGCGCCGAAGCATGTGAACGCCATGGTCGCACGCGTGATGACCTATTACACGGGCCGAACGGTGGATGAGCATCTGCGCGAGGTCCGCGACCGCAATTTCAATATTTCGGAGCCGCCGCCCGGCGTGCCTCTCGTCTCGATCTACAGCCTCTATGACGGCATTGCTCCGGCTCCGACAACGCGAATTCCGGACCGTTTCCTCAACGTCAAGGGCGACGTGCCGCGTGAGAACATCGAAATCGTCTGCTCACATTGCGGCATGGGCGTGAACCCACTTGTCCTCCTTGCGGTAGCAGACAGGCTTGCGGAAGACCGGGAAGAATGGATACCTTTCGACCCATCGCAATATGCAGCCGGACCGGCAAAGCATGCCTCCCGATGGTTCTACCCATCCCGCCTTTATCCGAAGACGGAGCGCGGTTTGCGGGCCTGAAGCGTAGTCATTAAGAGCACAAATGGACGCCATCCAAAGCCTCATCAAAGGCTATAGGGACTTTCACACGGGTCTCTATCGCCAGAACGAAACTCGCTACCGTGAGCTTGGCACCCACAGCCAGCAGCCGAAGGCGATGATCATTGCCTGCTGCGACAGCCGCGCCGATCCGGCCATGATCTTTTCGGCCGACCCTGGAGAGCTTTTCGTTGTCCGCAACGTCGCCAATCTCGTCCCTCCCTACCAGCCCGACGCCTATCTCCACGGTACCAGCGCCGCCATCGAGTTCGCGGTCAAGGGATTGAACATCGCCGACATCATCATCATGGGTCATGCGCGCTGCGGCGGCATCGAGGCCCTTTATGAGAACGGCAATGGCAAGGTCAATGAAGGCGACTTCATCGCCGGCTGGATGTCGCTGGTTCGCGACGTGGCCGACGACGTCCGCAAGACGCACGCCCATCTCGACCGTGACGCCGTGCTCCGGCAGATGGAGCAGCGCGCCGTTCTCCGCTCGATCGAAATGCTTCGTACATTCCCCTTCGTGAGCGAGCGCGAGAAGGCGGGCGAGCTTCGGCTGCATGGCTGGTTCTACGGCATCGCCACCGGCGTCCTCTCGATCTACGACCCGAAGCTCGATCGCTTCGTCGACGTGCCCGACGAGGAGGTCTGAAACTCAGGCCGTCTTCCGCCAGTAGAAGACGAGTGCCACGCTCAGGGCGAGATGAATGAGAGCAGGCACGAGCGATCCCGGCGCAATGGTCGATGCCTGATAAAGCAGATTGAGCGTTGCCAGCACATTGTAGGCGATGAGCGCGCCGAGGACAGGCCGCAAAGCGGCGGGATCGCTCGTGTTCCGCGCGAGCCATGCAAGAACGCCGAGCGAGACGAGCGCCGTGCCGGCCGTTCGTGCCATCGCCACGCCGTCGACCCCGGCCGCGATGCCGGGAATGCTCCCCGCGATGACCTCCGCAGGCGCCACGATCAGCAATAGACCCACGACCCCTTCCAGAAGGGCGATGAGGATCAACAGAAGTTTCGGGCTGGTCGGCATGGTGTTTCCCCCTTGAGCACTGCCACAAGGGCATTCTGAACGGATTCGGGGGACGCCGCACGGCCCCCGCCCGCGGGTCGCCGCGCCGTCCCCTTGGTTGACAAAACGGGAACAAACGTTATCATCCAGCTACCATGAGCACGCATCACGCGCCCTATTTCCGAATTCCCGGCACGTTGCTCGCAGGAGTCTAGCCCCGAGCCCGGCACAGTTACGCCTGGAGGTTCGGGGGACCTACCTCACCAATTCAGTTGTGATTCAGTTGGCTGGCGAAAGCCGGGCCACGGAGATGAGGTGTGCCATGTCTACGAGCAATCGCGACGAGCGGAACAGCGCGGCCGAAGCGCGGTCAAATGGTGAGAATGCGACCGCTACCTTGCTGGTGTCTTCCGATTTCGCCAGACTGGAGATCATCGGTTTCCAGGAAAGCGGCCCCACACGCCAGGCTATCCTGGCCAAACTAGCGCTTGCCCATATCAAGGACAGCGCCCAGATGCCGCCCGACGTGGCCACAATCGGCAGCGTCGTGCGCTATAGCATTGCGGATGGCGTCGTCGAGCGGCGCACCCTGTCGCTGCCGGAAAATTCGCGGCCGACAGGCCAGTTCATCAGTGTACTGACGCCCGTGGGCCTTGCGCTTCTCGGAAGACGGGCGGGTGAAAAATTCAATGTCGAACTCGCCGATGGCGGTTCGCTCAAGATCAATCTGGTTGCAGTCGAGTTCCAACCTGAGGCGGAAGCCCGCAAGAGAACGATTGAACCGCCACATGACGACGGCCCGGAGGCAGCGTGAAATGAACACACAGATTCAGCAGATCGACCAGGATGAGCGTCCGCCGATTGTTGTCGCGGAAGAGGATTTCGACGCCCTGTCGGATGTCGCGGAGCGCCTGCGCACCGTGATGCCCGAGGTTGCGGACTTCCTCGACGAGGAACTCACGCGCGCCGACATTCTGCCGCTGAAGCGGGTCCCGTCCGACGTCGTGACCATGAATTCGGAAGTCGAATTCCTCATGGGTCCGCGCGGCCGCGTCGACAGGCTCCGGCTCGTCTATCCCGGCGACCACACGGTCGATGCGGGTTGCGTTTCGATCGCGTCGCCGGTTGGCGTCGCCCTTCTGGGCCTGAAGCCGGGGCAGACCATTTCCTGGTCTTCGCGCCATGGCGACCTGCGCTCGGTCAAGGTGCTGAAGCTCATCTCGCGGCAGGCGCCGGAAGCCTGAGACGGCGCCGCTCTGCCCAGTCCGGAGGTTCCGGACCCGACCCATCCAAAGCCTGACGCTCTCATGATGCGTCAGGCTTTGTCGTTTGCGGCCATCGCGCCGGCACGCGTGATCCCAGCCACAGGGCGCCAATGCGTCTCGTTGCGAAATCGTGCCTCATGTGAAGGAAGTGGTGAGCCCGCTGGGACTCGAACCCAGGACAACTCGATTAAAAGTCGAGTGCTCTACCAGCTGAGCTACGGGCTCCCGGAATGCGATTCCCTTTTATTCCGGCGCGGTATCTGCGGCAAACCGTTTGTTGCCTCGCGGAGTGTCCGCGCCGGGGCCGGATGCTGTGGTCCGGCGGAAGTGGCGGGAACCTAACGGCGCGCGCTCTCCGGGTCAACCATGCCGCGCCGCCCAGACGAAAAACTCATTTTCCGCCGTCGAATGGCGCGATATCCCCGCTCGCCTGATCGGCCTTGAACTGCTCCACGAATGCCTCGAAGCGCTCCTCGGCGATCGCCGCGCGAATCCCGGCCATCAGCTCCTCGTAATAGGCGACGTTGATCCAGCTCACCAGCATCGAGCCGAGTATCTCTCCCGACTTGATGAGATGGTGGAGATAGGCGCGGCTGTAGTCGCGCGCCGCCGGGCAGGAGCTTTCCGGATCGAGCGGGCGCGGATCCGCCGCATGCCGCGCATTGCGCAGGTTGACGCGGCCGCGCCGCGTGAAGGCAAGCCCGTGCCGCCCGTTCCGCGTCGGCATCACGCAATCGAACATGTCGATGCCGCGCCTCACCGCCTCGACGATGTCGTCCGGCGTGCCGACGCCCATAAGGTAGCGCGGCCGGTCCTGCGGCAGCAGCGGCACCGTGAAATCGAGAACGCGGAGCATTTCGACCTGCCCCTCACCGACGGCAAGCCCGCCGACCGCATAGCCGTCGAAGCCGATCTCCAGAAGACCCGCCGACGACTGCGCGCGAAGATGCTCATAGGTGCTTCCCTGCACGATGCCGAAAAGCGCCTGACCTTCCTTGCGATGCGGCTGCGCCTCGAAGGCGGCCCTGGACCGCTTCGCCCAGCGCATCGAGAGCTCCATCGACTTCCTCGCCTGCTCCTCGGTCGCGGGGAAGGGCGTGCATTCGTCGAGCACCATCTGGATGTCCGAGCCGAGGAGGCACTGGATCTCGATCGACCGCTCCGGCGTCAGCAAGTGCCGTGAGCCGTCGAGATGCGAGGAAAATGTGACGCCCTCCTCCGTCATCTTGCGCAGCTTCGTCAGCGACATGACCTGAAAGCCGCCGCTATCCGTCAGGATCGGATGAGGCCAGTTCGCGAAGCGATGGAGTCCACCAAGCGCCGCGATCTCCTCCGCCCCCGGACGAAGCATCAGATGATAGGTGTTACCGAGAATGATATCGGCGCCCGTTCCATGCACCTGATCGGGATAGAGCGCCTTCACCGTGCCCGCCGTGCCGACCGGCATGAAGGCCGGTGTGCGAACCTGCCCGCGCGGTGTGTGGATGAGGCCAGTGCGCGCCGCGCCGTCCCGCCCCTTCAGCTCAAAGCGAAATTGGCTCATGCGGCATCCATTCGATAAATGAGGCAGGCATCGCCATAGGAATAGAAACGGTAGCGCTCCGCCACAGCATGGGCATAGGCGCGCTTCATCTCATCGAGGCCGCGGAGCGCCGAGACAAGCATGAAAAGCGTCGAGCGCGGAAGATGGAAATTCGTCATCAGCAGGTCCACCGCCCGGAACCTGTAGCCGGGGGTGATGAAGATATCCGTCTCGCCGCGAAAGGCGCGGACGAGGCCATCGGACCCGGCCGCCGATTCCAGAAGCCGCAGCGAAGTCGTTCCCACCGCGACGATGCGCCCGCCCCTCGCGCGCACCGCATTGATGGCGTCGGCCTCCTCCGGCGTGATTTCGCCCCATTCCGCATGCATCTTGTGGGCTTCGGTCGTCTCGGCGGTGACGGGCAGAAAAGTGCCCGCCCCGACATGGAGCGTCAGGCGCACCGTGCCGACGCCCTTCGCCTCGATGGCTGCAAGAAGCTCCGGCGTGAAATGAAGCCCCGCGGTCGGGGCCGCCACCGCGCCCGGCTCCCGCGCGAAGAGCGTCTGGTAATCGGCGAGATCGGCGTCATCGGTCGGGCGCTTGCGCGCGATATAGGGCGGCAGCGGCATCTCGCCCGCGCGCGCGATCGCCTCGTCGAGAGCGGCGCCCCCCGCCGAAAAGCTGAGCAGCACCTCGCCGCCCTCGCCGCGCTCCGCGACCGTCGCCGAAAGCCCCTCGGCGAACTCCACCGTCTCGCCGGACTTCAGGCGCTTGGCGGGACGCACAAAGGCGCGCCACTGGTCCGCCGCCTCGCGCTTGTGAAGAAGCGCCTCGATCCGCGCCTCAGCCTCGCCGCGCAGACGCCGCCCGAAAAGCCGCGCCGGAATGACCCGCGTGTCGTTGAAGACGAGAAGGTCGCCCTCGCCGAGATAATCCGGCAGGTCGCGAACGCCGCGATCGGCAAGCGCCAGAGGCTCGGGTCCGATCACGAGCATGCGGGCGCTGTCGCGCGGCCGCGCGGGGCGCAGCGCAATCAGCTCCTCGGGTAGCTCGAAGTCGAATTCATCGACGCGCATCGGGGTGCCCTCTAAAGCTCATGCCCCGCTTATGGGCGGGGCATGAATGGCGCTTGCATGTGCCTCGGGGATCAGGCCGCGTCGGCCGCCACCTGCATCTTCACGATGCGATCGGGATCGCGCACGGGCTCGCCGCGCTTGATCTTGTCCACGAACTCCATGCCCGACGTCACCTTGCCCCAGACCGTATATTGGCGGTCGAGGAAGCGCGCATCGTCGAAGCAGATGAAGAACTGGCTGTCGGCGCTGTTCGGATCCTGCGCGCGGGCCATGGAGCACACGCCCCGCACATGCGGCTCGATCGAGAATTCGGCCGGCAGCTTCTTGCCGGAACCGCCCGCGCCCGTGCCCGTCGGGTCGCCGCCCTGCGCCATGAAACCGTCGATGACGCGATGGAACGCAACGCCGTCATAAAAGCCCTGACGCGCGAGTTCCTTGATCCGCGCGACGTGCTTCGGCGCGAGATCGGGCCGAAGCTCGATCACGACGCGGCCGTCCTTCAAGTCCAAATAAAGCGTGTTTTCGAGATCCGTCATCTCATGCCTCAATTGTGTTCGACGTCGGCGGCAACGTCCATCCGGATGATCTTGTCCGGATTTGCCGGCGGCTCGCCGCGCCTGATGTAATCGACATAATCCATGCCCTCGACGACACGGCCGAAGAGTGTGTACTTGCCATCGAGGAAGCTTGCATCATCAAAGCAGATGAAGAACTGGCTGTTGCCGCTGTTGACGCTCTGGGCGCGCGCCATGCCGACCGCGCCACGCGTGAAGGACTCGCTCGTCGTGAACTCGGCCGGCAGGTCCGGAAGATCGGAACCGCCCATGCCGGTGCCCGTCGGATCGCCCGTCTGCGCCATGAAGCCGTCGATCACGCGATGGAAGGTGAGCCCGTTATAAAAGCCCTTGCGCGTCAGCACCTTGATGCGCTCGACCGTTTTCGGCGCAACCTGCGGCAGAAGCTCGATGACCACCCGGCCATCCTTGAGTTCCATATAGATCGTGTTTTCGGGATCGAGCGCCAGAGCGGTGCGCGACATCGCGGCGAGGGCGACAAACGCGAAGGCAAGGCTGATCAGACGGCGCATGGGGCAACTCCCTGAATGGCGACCGGTTTATTTGCGCGGCTTTCGGCTGCGCGCCAAGACTTTTTTCTCGACCCGCCGTGGCACGAACTGCGAAATATCGCCGCCCATGCTCGCGATCTGCCGCACGAGCGTCGACGAGATGAACTGGGTTTCGGGCGAGGCCGTCAGAAACACGGTCTCGACGCGCGGGTTCATGGTCCGGTTCATGCCGACCATCTGCACTTCGTATTCGTAATCGACGGCGCCGCGCAGGCCCCTGATGATCACATTGGCGCCGTGCTCGTCGGCGGCATCGACCACCAGTCCCGAAAAGGACGCCGTGGTGATCGTCGCGCCGAGCCGCTTCGCGATCGGCCTTGCCTCCGCCTCGATCAGCGCCGCCCTCTCCTCGAAGGTCAGCATCGGCGCCTTGGACGCATTGATGCCGATGGCGACGACAAGATGATCCACCAGCGTCAGCGCGCGACGGATGATGTCGAGATGCCCGTTGGTCATCGGGTCGAAGGTGCCCGAATAGAGCCCTACACGCTTCTTTCTGGGCGCCATGTCTCCCCCTATTCCTCGCTCTCGCCGGAATCGCCGTTCTCGCCCGCCTCGTCGACGCGCTCGACCGATACGACGCGCTCATCCTCCATGGTGCGGAAGATGGTGACGCCCTGCGTCGCACGCCCCGCCACGCGCACATCGTCCACCGGGCAGCGGATGAGCTGGCCCTGGTCGGTCACGAGCATGATCTGATCCTGGTCCTCGACCGGGAAGGAGGCGACGAGCTTGCCGTTCCTCTCCGTCACGGTCATGGCGATGATGCCCTTGCCGCCACGTCCCGAGGTCCGGTAGTCGTAGGAGGAACTGCGCTTGCCGAAACCGTTTTCGCTGACCGTCAGCACGAACTGCTCGCGGGCGCCAAGCTCCGCGTAACGCTCCGGCGAGAGGGTGAGCTCGTCCGTCGTCTCCTCCTCGCCCTCTTCGGCCTCGACGGTCTCCGGCTCCTCGGCTTCGCCCGAGGCCGCGCGGCGCATGGCGCTTGCCTGCTTGAGATAGGCCCGCGCCTCCGCCGGCAGCACTTCCACATGCCGCAGGATGCTCATGGCGATGAGCTTGTCGCCATCCTCGAGCCTGATGCCGCGCACGCCCGTCGAATTGCGACCGGAGAAGACGCGAACGTCGGTCACGGGGAAGCGGATGCAGCGCCCGTTCGCCACCGTGAGCAGAACGTCGTCCTCCTCCGTGCAGATATGTACGCCGACGATCTCGTCGCCTGCATCGTCGCCATCGAACTTCATGGCGATCTTGCCGTTGCGGTTGATCTGCACGAAATCCGAAAGCTCGTTGCGGCGCACATGGCCCTTGCGCGTGGCGAACATGACGTGAAGCTTCGCCCAGCTCTCCTCATCCTCGGGGAGCGGCATGACGGTGGTAATCGTCTCGCCCTGCTTCAGCGGCAGGAGATTGATCATGGCCTTGCCGCGCGATTGCGGCGTCGAGAGCGGCAGGCGCCACACCTTGAGCTTGTAGACCATGCCGATCGAGGAGAAGAACAGCACCGGCGTATGCGTGTTCGCCACGAAGAGCCGGGTGACGAAATCCTCATCCTTCGTCGCCATGCCGGAGCGGCCGCGTCCGCCGCGGCGCTGCGCGCGATAGGCCGAGAGCGGCACGCGCTTGATGTAACCCTGATGACTGACGGTGACGACCATGTCCTCGCGCTGGATGAGGTCCTCATCCTCGAACTCGCCTTCCGCTTCCGCGATCTCGGTGCGGCGCGGCGTCGCGAACTCGGACTTGATCGCGGAAAGCTCGTTCCGGATGATCTCGAGAACGCGGGCGCGAGAGCGCAGGATTTCGAGATAGTCCGCGATCTTCTTGCCGAGATCGGTCAACTCGTCGCCGATCTCGTCGCGGCCGAGCGCGGTGAGGCGCTGCAGACGCAGATCGAGGATCGCCTTCGCCTGCGCTTCGGAAAGCCTGTAGGTGCCATCGGCCGACAGAGTGTGACGCGGATCGGCGATGAGCTCGACAAGCGGCGCGATGTCGCCTGCCGGCCAGTCGCGCGCCATCAGGCGCTCCCGCGCCGTGCCAGGGTCCGGCGCCGTGCGGATGAGATGGATCACCTCGTCGATATTGGCGACCGCGATGGCAAGACCCACCAATACATGGGCCCGGTCGCGCGCCTTGCCGAGCTCGAACTTCGTCCGCCGCGTCACCACTTCCTCGCGGAAGCTCGTGAAGGCATGGAGAAGCTGCTTGAGGTTCATCAGCTCCGGCCGGCCGTGATCGAGCGCCAGCATGTTGGCGCCGAAGGTCGACTGCAGCGGAGAGAAGCGGTAAAGCTGGTTCAGCACGACATCGGGAACCGCGTCGCGCTTCAGCTCGATGACGACGCGCATGCCGTCGCGGTCGGATTCGTCGCGAAGGTCCGAGATCCCGTCGACTTTCTTCTCGCGCACCAGTTCCGCGAACCGCTCGATCATGGTCGTCTTGTTGACCTGATAGGGGATCTCGGTGATGACGAGCGCGATCCTGTCGCGCTTGACCTCCTCGATCTCCACGCGGCCGCGCACCGTGATGGAGCCCCGGCCCGTATGATAGGCCGAGCGCGCGCCCGCCCGGCCGAGCATGATGCCGCCCGTCGGAAAGTCCGGGGCCGGCACATATTCGATCAGCTCGTCGATGGTGATCGCCGGATTGTCGATGAGCGCGATGCAGGCGTCGATGACTTCGCCCAGATTGTGCGGCGGCACGTTGGTCGCCATGCCGACGGCGATGCCGTTCGCGCCATTGACGAGCAGGTTCGGCAATTCGGCGGGAAGGACCGATGGTTCCCTCTCCGAATTGTCGTAGTTGTCCTGAAAATCGACCGTGTCCTTGTCGATGTCGTTGAGCAGCGCATGTGCCGCCTTCGCCATGCGGACTTCGGTGTAGCGCATGGCCGCCGCGCGGTCGCCGTCGATCGAGCCGAAATTGCCCTGCCCGTCGACGAGCGGCAGCCGCATCGAGAAGTCCTGCGCCAGACGCACGAGAGCGTCGTAAATCGACTGGTCGCCATGCGGATGATACTTACCGATGACGTCGCCGACGACGCGGGCGGACTTGCGATAAGGCTTGTTCCACTCGTAGCCGTTCTCGTTCATCGAGAAGAGGATGCGCCGGTGCACGGGCTTCAGGCCGTCCCGCGCATCGGGCAGCGCGCGGCTCACGATCACGCTCATCGCGTAATCGAGATAGGAGCGCCGCATCTCGTCTTCGATGGTGATCGGCGCGACGTCGCGCTCCGGCGGGCCGCCGGCTCCGCCTGCGGGCGGCACGGAACCGCCCAAACCGTCTCCGCTGCCCGGGATCGGCTCTTCTCCCGGAATGTCGCTATCTGGCGTGTCGGACAAGTGTTTTTCTAACGCTGGAGGACGCTGGCAAACGAGTGTCGCGGGGCGCCCGAACGGACCAAAAATGGGTGGAACGGCAGCCGCCGAATCTCCTCATTCAACTGTCGCGCAGACTACCAGTTCCG
>NZ_JBATUH010000005.1:0-13676 GCF_049671045.1 Parvibaculum sp.
GCCCGGCGCCGGGGGGCCCCGAGGGCGGTCCGGCATTCGCGCAGGCCATGCGCAAGCTCGCGGCGGCGCCGGAGGCCTCGGCCGAAATCAGGGAGTTCCGGTTCCTTTCGCTCAAGCCGGATGAACAGGGCTGGGCCGAGACGGGATTCGAGGTCGCGCCTGGCGAGGAGGTGACGGCGATAGCGGCGGGCACTCTCTGGGCCTCGAAGGCGCTCGACATGCGCTTCGGGCCGCGTATCGGCATCTGGCTTCGCGCGGGCGGGAAGGGCTCGATCCGCAAGACGCAGGGCGCGGCGGCGAGCCTGCGCATGGAGGAAGGTGGTCCCCTCTATGTCGTGGCGAAGCCGCCCGGCGAATGGGCCGATGAGCAGGGCCGCTTCGATCCCGCCTTTCCGCGTGCCGGGCTTTCGGGCGCGCTCGATGTCTGCCTCATCGTCTGGAAGAACGGCGCTCTCAAGGGGCTGGAGGCGCTGGCGCGGGTGGGCGACCATGAAGGGCTCGTCACGGAGGCGCTCGAACGCGCGCGCAATCCGGTGCGGCCGCCCGAGGGCTGGCGCTATCTCTGGCGGCTCGGCGAGGGCGACATCTACCGCGAGGTGAAGGACGCCGAGGCGCATCGCATCTGCTGCCACACGAATGAGGATGTCGGCATCCTCCAGTTTCCGGTCGACTTTCCCCTGACCGACACGACCGAGCTTCGCTGGCGCTGGAAGACGGACCGGCTACCTTGCGACCTGCCGGAGGATATTCAGCCGACGCATGATTATCTCTCGATCGCGGTCGAGTTCGAGAACGGGCAGGACCTCACCTATATGTGGTCGAGTTCGCTCGCGGAGGGCACGATCTTCCGCTGCCCGCTACCCTATTGGGATCAGGTCGAGACGCATTGGGTGCTGCGCTCCAGGAAGTCCGATCTCGGGCGCTGGCTCTCCGAGGCGCGGCCCGTGAAGGCGGATTACGCCCGCGCCGTCGGCACGCCGCCCGGGCGGATCGTCCGTGTGTGGCTCATCGCCGTCAGCGTTTTTCAGCGCGGCGAGGGCATCTGCGAATATGCCGATATCGAGCTTGTCGACGGCGAGCGGGTGCTGAAGGTTATCTAGCCGCCTAGCTCCAGTCGCCGAAATGCGAAGGCATCAGCGTGGCCAGCGCGCGGGGAAACTCGTCGAAATGGTCGATGACGATGTCGGCGCCAAGCTCGCTCACCGGCACGCGCGTATAGCCGAAGCTCACGCAGATCGACGGCATGCGCGCATTCTTCGCCGCGCCGATATCGGCCTCGCTGTCGCCGACCATGACGGCCGCGCCCCGGTCGCCGCCGAGAAGGCGAACCGCCTCGAAGAGGTGTTCGGGGTCCGGCTTCTTCACCGGCAGGGTGTCGCCGCCGATGACGACGGGGAAGTAGCGGTCGATGGTGAGCTTTTCCAGAAGCTGGCGCGACAGGTGCTCGGCCTTGTTGGTGCAGACGGCGAGAAGCGCGCCCGCATCGTCGAGACGCTTCAGCGTGTCTTCCATACCCGGCCAGAGCACGGTGTGATCGGCGATATGCTCGCCGTAATAGGCGATGAATTCGTCGAAGGCCTGGTCGATGAGCGCTTCGCTCGCGGGCTCGCCCGTCTCGCGGAAGCCGCGCTCCATCAAGAGCCGCGCGCCGCCGCCGACGAGATGGCGCACGCGGGCTTCAGGGACGCGCCTGCGGCCGTGACGCGCCAGAACGACGTTCATCGTTTCGCAAAGATCGGCCGCCGTATCGGCGAGCGTTCCGTCGAGATCGAAAAGAACCGTGGGGCGAGACATGACGATCCGTGAGTAGGGCAACCGGCTGGAAGGGCGCCCTGCGCGAGGCATGGCCGCCCGGGTCTGTCTCGCACGGGGGGGGGCGTGCTGGCAAGTCTCCTCGAGGACGCAGCCTGCATGAAACATTTTTCAATCGGCTTCGATCGGCCTTTCAGCCATACTTCGTCTATGAGCGTCCTGACGCGATATCAGTTGCGCATGGCCTGGCCCGAACAGGATGAACCCCTGATTGCGCGGCTCAAGGTCGCCTGTTGGCGCGAAGCCTATCCGGGCATCCTTCCGCAACCCATTCTCGACGGGCTCGATATCGGCCGTTCGACAGCCGAATGGACGCACGCTCTCCGCACCGGCATCGCCTGGCTCGCGGAGCAGGCGGGCATGCCGGTCGGCTTCGCTCATGCAAGGGCGGATGAGGTGACGACGCTTTACGTGCGGCAGGCGGATTGGGGACAGGGGGTCGGCCGCGAGCTGCTGCTTCGCGCTTTCGACGAGGTCGCATGTCTCGGCCATGCGCGGGCGCATCTCTGGGTTCTGGAAGAGAATGCGCCGGCCCGCTGCTTCTATGAGCATATGAACGGGCGGCTGACGGCGCGCCGGCCCGTCGGCTATGCGCGTTATCCGCGCCTCATGGAAGTGCGCTACGACTTCGCGCTCGACTGATCAGTCCGCCGCCCGGGCGCGCTCGCCCATCCACGACCCCATGCCCTCTATCGTCGCGCGATAGCACGAAAGCGCATTGCCAATGACATTGTACTGCCAGGACCTGCGGCGCGGCGCATAGTCCTCGCGGATCTCGTCCAGATAGGCCCGAGCCTCCGGCGCGTCGAGCCCGCCTTCGAAGCGCAGCCAGCGCTCGAGCAGCGAGGCGCGCAGTGCCTGCGCCGGGTTCGGCTTGTGACGCGCGGAGCGGAACTCGATGACCGCGCCGGTGAGGCGGGCGCGCGGCGCGAGCTGCTCTTCGAGGCCCCAGAACATGATGCCGCGGCGAGACGGCCGCTTCGATCCCCACATGGCATTGACCGTGGTGGGATCGAGCGCGTCTTCGCCCCACCAATGAGCCGCGCGGGCGAATTCGGGGCTCGCGGGATTGGAAAAACAGAGGTGGATGAGTTCGCCGTCGCCCGCCGGTCCCGAATGCCAGTCGATGAAGGCGACGCGCCGCGCCTGCGCGAGATCGCGCTTCACGATGTCGCGCAGCGTGACGTTCGACCATTCGGGCGCGAGGCCGCCATAGTGATAGCCGTCGGGATGCGTGTATTGGCCGCGGCTCACCGCATCCTCGAGCGACCATTGCCCATGCTTGCCGACGAAGCGCGCCCCCGCTACGAGCATTCTCTGGATCGAAGCCGCATCGAGCGATTTCGGGCAGAGAAAACGGTGAATCTCTTCATAAAGCGGGTTTTCCGGGTGGGGCTCGCCATGATCGAGAAAATTGCGGTTGAGATCGACATTGTTCTCGGTTCCGCGCAGGCCCCAGGCAAAGCCGAATGGATTGACCGCGTGAACGAGGAGCGCCGCCGCTCCATGCGGTAGGTCGTGCGGTCCGCAGCTTGCTATCCAGGCGAGTTGTGCCGCTGATCCCGCAAAGCCTTCCGCGCCATGGGTGCCGCATATGTTCAGCAGAACCGTGTCGGCATCCTCCGGCCCGAACCAGGCCGTATCGAGGAAAAGCTTCGTGCCGCCGGGCCCTTTCGCCATCGGGTTTTCATATGCGGCGAGCCGCGCGCCCGCCATCGCCGCGGCTTCGAGAAAGCGGGCCCGGGCTTCGTCATAGGTCTCGGAAAAGAATTTTCCGGCTTCCATGGAAATTCGCGGCCCTCGGGAATTGTCCGGCCTCTGGCGGCCGCCTCTTTTCGCATATCGCGGCGAGTGGTAACTAGAAGGAAGCCTGTTCCAGCCTTGACGCCAGTTTGGGCCAGACACCTGTCTCAGCGCAAGAAGTCTGCCAAGGAGTGCTTTCCCATGAAGCTTGCCGCGCGACTGAAAGACCAGAATCTCCTAAAAACGCTTTGCTACATCGACGGGCAATGGGTGGGCGAGGGCGCGCCGCAAATCAAGGTCACCGATCCTTCGAGCGACGAGGTGATCGCGACCGTTCCCTCGCTCGGCGCGAAGGAAACGCGCGTCGCCATCGAGGCTGCCGAGCGGGCGCAGAAGGAATGGGCCCGCCGCCCCGCGAAGGACCGCGCCGCCATATTGCGCCGCTGGTTTGATCTGATGATGGCGAACCAGGACGATCTGGGCGCGATCCTGACGGCGGAGCAGGGCAAGCCGCTCGCCGAGGCGAAAGGCGAGATCGCCTATGCCGCGTCCTTCATCGAATTCTACGCCGAGGAGGCGAAGCGCGTTTATGGCGCCATCGTTCCCGCCCCGTCGGCCGACCGCCAGATCGTCGTGCTGAAGCAGCCGATTGGCGTTTGCGCGGCGATCACGCCGTGGAACTTTCCCTCCGCCATGATCACGCGCAAGGCCGGTCCGGCGCTCGCCGCGGGCTGCGCCATGGTGGTGAAGCCCGCCTCGCAGACGCCGCTTTCCGCGCTCGCGCTTGCCGAGCTTGGCGAACGGGCGGGGTTTCCCAAGGGCATCTTCAGCGTCGTCACCGGCAAGGCCGGCGAGATCGGCACCGAGATGACGACGAGTGACATCGTGCGCAAGATCACCTTCACCGGCTCGACCGAGATCGGCAAGAAGCTCATGGAGCAGGCCGCATCGACGGTGAAGAAGGTTTCGCTGGAGCTTGGCGGCAATGCGCCTTTCATCGTCTTCGACGATGCCGATGTCGACGCGGCGGTCGAGGGCGCGGTCGGGTCCAAGTATCGCAACACCGGCCAGACCTGCATCTGCACCAATCGCTTCCTCGTGCAGGATGGAATTTACGACGCCTTCGTCTCGAAGCTCGCCGCGAAGGTGAAGAGCATGAAGCAGGGCAACGGCTTCGAGGAAGGCGTGACGCAGGGCCCGCTCATCGATATGGCCGCGGTCGAGAAGGCCGAGGAGCATGTGGCCGATGCGGTGGCGAAGGGCGGGCGCGTGGTCGTGGGCGGCAGGCGCAGCGCGCTTGGCCATTCCTTCTACGAGCCAACCGTCATCGCCGACGCGAAGCCCGACATGAAGCTCGCGCATGAGGAAACTTTCGGCCCTGTCGCGCCGGTCTTCCGCTTCAGGACGGAGGAGGAGGCGATCGCGCTCGCCAATGACACGCCTTTCGGCCTTGCCTCCTATTTCTATTCGCGCGACATCGGTCGCGTGTGGCGCGTTGCGCAGGCGCTCGAAGCAGGGCTCGTCGGCGTCAATGCCGGCCTCATCTCCACCGAGGTCGCGCCATTTGGGGGCTACAAGGAATCCGGCATCGGCCGCGAAGGCGGACCGTGGGGCATCGAGGAATTCCTTGAAGTGAAATATGTCGCTATGGCGGGGCTTTGAAGACGTGACACCTGTTGAACAGAAGAAGGCGGCGGCGGTACGCGCGCTCGATTTCGTCGAAGATGGAATGAAACTCGGGATCGGCACGGGCTCCACGGCGGAGGAATTCGTCCGTGTACTGGCCGACAGAGTGCGCGAGGGGCTCTCGGTGATCGGCGTGCCGACCTCGGAGCGCACGGCGAAACTCGCCGGGGAACTCGGCATCCCGCTGACTAATCTCGACGATACGCCGCATCTCGATCTCACCATCGATGGGGCCGACGAATTCGACGGCGCTCTCCGGCTCATCAAGGGCGGTGGCGGCGCGCTGCTGCGCGAGAAGATCGTGGCAACGGCCTCCGACCGCATGATCGTGATCGCCGATGCCTCCAAGCGCGTTGCGACGCTCGGCGCCTTTCCGCTGCCGATAGAGGTCATTCCCTTCGGCGCCGTGGCGACATCGCGTCGCATCGCGGAGGTCGCCAGCGCCTATGACTGCCACGGCAGGATCGTTCGCCGCACGGACAGCTATGGTGTGCCGTTCTTCACGGATTCCAACAACTTCATCTTCGATTGCGCCTTCGGCTCCATTCCGGACCCTGACGGTCTTGCCCGCGAACTGAACCTCATTCCCGGCGTCGTCGAAACGGGATTGTTCATAGGTATCGCCACGGCGGCCCTTGTGGGAACCGCATCCGGTGTCGATATGATAGAAGCCGGATAATTTGCGGAGCGCCTCATGACGCGGAAATACGACTACGACCTCTTTGTGATCGGTGCCGGTTCGGGCGGCGTGCGGGCGAGCCGCATTGCCGCGAATTACGGCGCAAGGGTCGCTGTGGCGGAGGAATATCGCGTCGGAGGAACCTGCGTCATTCGCGGCTGCGTGCCGAAAAAGCTCTTCGTCTATGCGAGCCATTTTTCCGAAGAGTTCGAGGACGCGGCGGGCTATGGGTGGACGGTGGAGCCCGCCAGCTTCGACTGGAAGACGCTGATCGCGAACAAGGACAAGGAAATAGATCGGCTGAACGGCATCTATATCCGCAATCTCGAACGCTCCGGCGTCGAGATCATCGCCTCGCGCGCGGTCATGAAGGATGCGCACACGGTGCATCTCGTCGGCGAGCGGCGCGATGTGACGGCGGACAAGATCCTCGTCGCCACGGGCGCGACACCCTTCAAGCCGCATACCGTGCCCGGCATCGAGCACGCCATCACCTCGAACGAGGCCTTCCATCTGGAAGAGCTTCCCAGGCGCATGATCATTGTCGGCGGCGGCTACATCGCGGTCGAGTTCGCGGGAATCTTCAACGGGCTCGGTGTCGAGACGATGCTCACCTACCGGCAGGACAAGATCCTGCGTGGCTTCGACGAGGATATTCGCGACGGCCTGATGGTCGAGATACGCAAGAAGGGCGTCGATCTGCGCACGCATACGGACATCGCCGCGATCGAGCGCAGGGGCGGCAAATATCTGGCGACCATGCGCGACGGCGCCGTGATCGAAACCGACCTCATCATGTATGCGACAGGCCGCGTGCCGAATTCGGAGGGGCTCGGCCTCGAGGAAGCGGGCGTCCGGATGAAGAAGAATGGCGCGGTCGAGGTCGATGCGCTTTCGCAGACGAGCGTGCCCAACATCTATGCGGTGGGCGACGTCACGGACCGCGTCGCGCTGACGCCCATCGCCATACGCGAGGGCCATGCTTTCGCCGAGACGGTCTTCAACGGCAATCCGACCGCCGTCGATCATTCGATCATCCCGACGGCCGTTTTCTCCCAGCCCGAGATCGGCACGGTGGGGCTCACCGAGCATGAGGCGCGCGAGCGCTTCGAGGCCGTCGACATCTACAAGACGAGCTTCCGCCCGATGAAGCACACCATGACCGGCCGCGACGAGAAGACCTTCATGAAGCTCGTCGTGGACGCGCGGACGGACCGCGTGCTCGGCGTTCACATGATGGGGCCGGGCTCGGGCGAGCTTGTCCAGACGGTCGGCATCGCGGTGACGCTGGGCGCCACCAAGAAGCAGTTCGACGCCACCGTGGCCGTTCACCCGACGGCCGCCGAGGAGCTGGTGACGCTCCGGGAAAAATGGCAGCCCGCCGCCGCCAAGGCCGCGGATTAACTCCGTTTCGCGCTGTTTCGAGGCACATCAAGGGGTTAGACTTCCATTTAGAGCCCTTGTGGCCTATAAACCGCGGCTCCATATGGAGAGCGGGCGACGCGCCGGGCGAAGGGGGCCGGGCGCGCGTTCTTGCGTTTCGGAGTGACGAACATGGCGGAAAACTGGTCACCGGATAGCTGGCGGTCGAAACCGGCCAAGCATCTGCCCGTTTACCCGGACGAGGCGGCCCTGAAGGCCGTCGAGGGCCGGCTGCGCTCTTATCCGCCGCTCGTTTTTGCAGGCGAGGCAAGAAAGCTGAAGCGCGAACTGGCGGAAGTGTGCGAAGGCCGTGCTTTTCTGCTCCAGGGCGGCGACTGCGCCGAGAGCTTCGCCGAATTCTCCGCCGACAATATTCGCGACACGTTCCGCGTGCTGCTGCAGATGGCGGTGGCGCTGACTTTCGCCGCCTCGTCGCCCGTGGTGAAGGTCGGCCGCATCGCCGGCCAGTTCGCCAAGCCGCGATCCTCGCCGACCGAGACCATCGGCGATGTGACGCTGCCGTCCTATCTCGGCGACAATATCAATGGCATCGAGTTCACGCCCGAGGCGCGCGTGCCCGATCCCGAGAGGCTGCTTCGCGCCTATTCGCAGTCGGCTTCGACGCTAAACCTCATCCGCGCCTTCGCGAAGGGCGGCTATGCCGACCTCGAATTCGTGCATCGCTGGAATCTGGGCTTCGTCTCCGACAGCCCCGAAGGCGCGCGCTATGAAGAGCTTGCGAACCGCATCACCGAGGCGCTCGACTTCATGCGCGCCTGCGGCATCGACAGCGCGAGCCAGCCCCAGCTTCACACGACCGACTTCTACACGAGCCACGAGGCGCTGCTGCTCGGCTACGAGCAGGCCATGACGCGCGTCGACTCGACCACAGGCGATTGGTACGACACCTCCGCGCATATGCTCTGGATCGGCGACCGCACGCGCCAGCCCGATCACGCGCATGTCGAGTTCCTACGCGGCGTGAAGAACCCGGTCGGCCTTAAATGCGGTCCCTCCCTCGATCCGGAGGAACTCGTCCGGCTGACGGACATTCTCAATCCGAAGAACGAGCCGGGACGTCTGACGCTCATCTGCCGTTTCGGCGCGGACAATGTCGAAAAGCACCTGCCGGCGCTCATTCGCGCGATCACGCGCGAGGGCAAGAAGGTCGTCTGGTCCTGCGATCCGATGCATGGCAACACGATCAAGGCGTCGAACGGCTACAAGACCCGGCCGGTCGATCGCGTTCTCGCGGAAGTGCAGGCCTTCATGGCGGTCCATAGCGCGGAAGGCACGCATGCGGGCGGCGTCCATTTCGAGATGACGGGGCAGAACGTCACCGAATGTCTGGGCGGCGCGCAGGCGATCACCGAGACAGATCTCGGCGACCGCTACCACACCCATTGCGATCCGCGCCTCAATGCCAGCCAGTCGCTCGAGCTTGCCTTCCTCATCGCGGAAGGGCTGAAGCGCGAGCGTATTTCGGCGCGCAAGAAGCAACTCGCGGCCGTCGGCGCGAAGTGATCCGCCGTCAAGGCAAGAAATGAAAAGGCCCGGTGGAAACGCCGGGCCTCTTGATTCTCAGCTCGCCTTGATGAGCCGCCGCCCGAGATTTTCGCCGTCGAACAGGCCGATGAAGGCGGCGGCGGAATTTTCGAGCCCCTCGGAAACATCTTCCGTGTAGGTGAGTTTTCCCTCGTGGATCCAGCCGGCCATTTCGGCCTGCGCGTCGCGGAAGCCCTTGAAATAGTCGAAGACCACGAGCCCTTCCATCCTGAGGCGGTGGGTGATGAAGCGCGTGACGTTGCGGATGCCGACGGGCTCGGCGCGATTGTACTCCGCGACCTGGCCCGAAACGACGATGCGGCCGTGCTCCTTCATGTTGAGGATGGCCGCGTCAAGCGTCTCCGCGCCCACATTGTCGAAATAGATGTCGACGCCAGAGGGGCACGCCTCGCGAATGGCCTCCGTCAGATTTGTCGTGCCGCGATAATTGATGGTGCCGTCGAAGCCGAGGCCGCTCACATAGTCGCATTTGGCGGCGGAGCCCGCGATGCCGATGACGGTGCACCCCTTCATGCGGGCGATCTGCCCGGCCGTGGCGCCGACGGGCCCCGCGGCCGATGAGACGAGCACGGTGTCGCCCGCCCTCGGCTTGCCGAGGTCGAGCAGGCCGAAATAGGCGGTGAGACCTGGAATGCCGAGAACACCGATCGCGGCGGTCGGCCGGAGCTTGCCGTGATAGAGCGCGGGATCGAGCTTCTGGATGCCGCGGCCATTGGATAGTGCGTGGCTCACCCAGCCGAAGCCGCCGGTCACGCGGTCGCCGGGCTTGAACTTCTCGTTGTTGGAAATCTCGACGACGCCGACCATGGCGCTGTCGATCGTCTCTCCGAGGGGGAGCGCCGCCGCGTAGCTCGCGCCGGAAAGCCGCGAGCGCATGCCCGGATCGACGGAATGAAACTCCGTGCGGATCAGAAGCTCGTGATCGCCCGGATCGGGGAGGGTGAAATCCTCCAGCCGGAAGTTCTCGAGCCTCGGCTTTCCTTCCGGGCGCGAAGCGAGCACCCAGCGGCGCGCTTTGGTCGGCATGTTTTCTCCCCCCATTCCCTGTGGCCGTCATGCCCCGCGTGAAACGGGGCATGACGGGTGCTGATCTCAGACCGCCTTGTCCGGCCCGATCTTCACCAGCATCTTGCCGGTGTTGGCGCCGGTAAAGAGGTTCATGAAGGCCTTGGGCGCATTCTCGATGCCGTTCTCGACCGTCTCCTGCCACTTCATCTTGCCGGCTTTGATGAGCGCGGCCATCTCCGTGTAGAAGGCCGGCAGAAGGTCGAAATGATTGGAGACGATGAAGCCCTGGAGCTTCAGGCTCTTGCCGACGGCCATGATGATGTTCGACGGGCCGGGGCGCGGCGCGGTGTCGTTATACTGCTCGATCATGCCGCAGAGCGCGAGGCGGCCGAAGGGCCGCATATGGTTGATCGCCGTTTCGAGATGCTTGCCGCCGACATTCTCGAAATAGACGTCGATGCCCTTCGGAAAGGCCGCGCCGACCGCCTTGTCGAGATCGCCGCAGGTCTTGTAGTTGATCGCCTTGTCGATGCCGGCCACTTCTTCGAGCCAGCGGCACTTCTCGTCCGATCCGGCCGAGCCGACGACATAGCAGCCATGCGCCTTGGCAAGCTGGCAAACGACGGAGCCGACCGCGCCCGACGCCGCCGACACGAAGACATTGTCGCCATCCTTGAGTTCGCCGATCCGCATGAGGCCCGCATAGGCGGTCATGCCCGGCATGCCGAGCACGCCCAGATAGGCTTCGATGGGGCCGAGCGCGGGATCGACCTTCTGGAACGTCTCCGCCTTCGCGACCTCATATTCGCGCCAGCCGAACATGCTCTGGACATAGTCGCCGACATTGAGCTTGGGCGACTTCGAGGCGACGACCTGTCCGATGGCGCCGCCCTGCAACGCCTCGCCGATCTGGAAGGGCGGCACATAGCTTTCCCGGTCCATCATGCGCCCGCGCATATAGGGATCGACCGACATCCAGATGTTGCGGACGAGCACTTCGCCGTCGGAGGGTTGCGCGACGTCGCGCGTGGCGCGCTCGAAATTCGCCGCTGTCGGCATGCCGACGGGGCGAGACTTCAGGCGGATTTCCCTGGATTGGATATTGGACATGGTTTTCTCTCCTGAAAATTATCGTTGGGAGAGAGTAAACACACTTTCCGCAGCGTCTGGAAGGTCAGTCGCGAACAGCCCCTGTTCAGGACTTCCAGCCGCCGCCCAGGGCGATGAAGAGATCGACGGCGGCTGTGAACTGGTTGAGACGCGCCTGGGCCTGCGCGTCGCGGGCCGAAAGCCAGCTTCTCTGGGCGTCGAGCACGGAGAGAAAGTCCGTCGCCCCGGCCTTGTAGCTCGCCTGAGCGAGATCATAGGCCCGGCGCGCCTCGCTGGCCGCCACGGCGAGCGAGGCCTGCCGCCTCTCATTGGCGTCCGCCGCCGACAGTGCATCCTCAACCTCGCCGAACGAGGTGAGCACGGTCTTGCGGTAGTTCGCCGCGAGTTCCGCCTTGCGAGCCTTGGCCGATTCCAGATTTCCCTCGAGCGTGCCGCCCGAAAAGATCGGCGCGAGAAGCGAGGCGGCAAGCGATGAGCCGGTGGCGGAGCCGGCGCCGGCGAGCCAGTCGATGCCCTTGGATGCCGAAAGATTGAGGCTGGGGAAGAAGGCCGCGCGCGCCGCGCCGATATCGGCATTGGCTGCCTGCAACTGCGCCTCCGCGCGGCGAATGTCGGGCCGTCGCTCGAGAAGCGTCGAGGGCTGCCCCGGCGCGATCGCCGGAAGGGTGAGCGCGCTCGTGTCCGCAGTCCGCACACCGAAGCCTTCCGGCGCGCGGCCGAGCAGGATGGCGAGCGCGTGTTCGTTGGCCGCGAGCTGGGATTCGAGCGGCGGAATGCCCGCCTCGATGGTGGCGAGCGTGTTGCGCTGCTGCGCGAGGTCGAGCGCGGAGGCCGTGCCGTATTTGTAACGCGCCTCGACGAGCCGCAGCGTCTCCTGCGCGGCGGCGAGAGATTGCCGGGCGATGGCCACACGGTCGCGCAGGCTCAGAATGTTGAAATAGGTCGTGGCGACCGAGGACTGGACGAGAAGCGTCGTCGCATCGCGGTCGAAGATGCTGGCGCGCAGCGCTGCCTCGCTCGATGCGCTCTGGGCGCGGTAGCTCCCCCAGAGATCGACGGCATAGCTGACCGAAACCGAGCCGGAGGCGCTTTTCGTCGTGCCGTTGCCCCGCGCTCCGCCCTTGTCGAGAGAGGCGCTGCCGCTTGCGTCCACCTGCGGCAGGAGCGATGCGTTCGTCGCGCGCAATTGTCCCTGCGCCTGTTCGATGCGGTGAAGGGCAGCGGCGATGTCGAGATTGCTGGCCAGCGCCGCATTCATCAGCGTCTGGAGCTCCTCGTCGTTGAAGCTCCGCCACCATTCCGCACTGATCTCCGCGCTTGCGCCCTTTGCCTGCGGCCCGGTGAAGGCCGAAGGCACGCCTGCATCCGGGCGCTCATAGTCCGGCACCAGCGAACAGGCGCCGAGCATGAGCAGAAGGGTGAAGGCGGCAAGCGGGCGCCGGGCTTTCAACATCTCGGTTGGTCCTTATTCGGTGGAAAGCGCAATCACGGGATCGAGCGATGCCGCCTTTCGCGCCGGCAGATAGCCGAAGAGAAGGCCGGTGGCGAAGGCGCAGGAAAATGCCAGCAATGGCGGGGTGAGGGAGTAGGCGACGGGCATTCCGAACCTCTGGGTGATCGCCGCCGTGGCGAGACCGCCGATCACGCCGATGACGCCGCCGACGCCGCAGACGACGAGCGCCTCGGTGTTGAACTGGAGCATGATGTCCAGCTGGCGCGCGCCCGTGGCCATGCGTATGCCGATCTCGCGCGTCCGCTCGGTGACGCTGACGAGCATGATGTTCATGACGCCGATGCCGCCGACGATGAGCGAGATGGCGGCGACGGAGCCGAGCAGGATGGTCAGCGTGTTCTGCGTCGCCTCGGCCGTTTCGAGGATCGAGGCGGTGTTGCGAACCTGAAAATCCTGCGTCCGGTGGCGCGAGATGAGGAGCGAGGTGATCTTCGCTTCCGTCTCGTCGATGGTGTTCGCGTCGATCGCCTTGACCGAGACAGTCGAGACATAGCGCTTGCCGAATAGGCGCATATAGCCCGTCGACAGCGGCACGAAGGCGACATCGTCCTGATCGCTGCCGAAGCTCGATGCGCCCTTGGTGTCCATGACGCCGATGACCTCGAAGGGCACGTTCTGCACGAGTATGTATTTGCCGATGGGGCTTTCCCCGTCGGGGAAGAGATTGTTCACGATGGTCTGGCCGAGCACGATCACGGGCGCATAGCCGTCGAGATCGGCATGGGTGAAGAAGCCGCCGCGCGCAAGGCTCCAGTCGCGTACGATGGGGTAGGCGGGCCATGTGCCCGTCACTTGCGTGCGATAGTCGATATTGCCGTAGCGCACGGTCACGGCAGTGGTGCGCTCCGGCACCGCGGCTTCGACATTCGGAAGCGCGCTGATGGCCGCGGCATCGTCCGGGATCAGCGTTGCGATGTCGCCGGTCGGCCTCATGCCCGGCGCGCCGGGACGAACCATGAGAAGGTTCGTGCCCATGGCCGAGATGCGGTCCATGACGTTCTGCTTCGAGCCGTTGCCGATGGCGAGCATGGCGACCACCGCGCCGACGCCGATGATGACGCCGAGAAGCGTGAGCGCCGTGCGGAAGATGTTGGTCCTGAGCGAGCGGAAGGCCATGCGCACCGCCTCGCCGAAATC
>NZ_JBATUH010000006.1:0-9426 GCF_049671045.1 Parvibaculum sp.
GCTGATCGGGATCAGCCTTCGGCCTTCACCTGACGAACCGCCTCGGCGAGATATTCGTCCATCGCCCTGCGGATCTGGTGATCCGACTGCGCGACGCCCTTCGCATCGAAGTCGGCGCGCAGCTTGCGGAACACGTCCTCGTCGCCCACTTCCTGAAGATCGACCTTCACGATCTCCTGGGCATATTCGGCGGCCGCATCGCCCGTCAGCCCGAGAAGCCCCGCCGCCCAAAGGCCGAGCAGCCTGTTCCGGCGCGCAGTGGCCTTGAATTGCAGTTCGGCATCATGGGCGAAGATCTTCTCGAAATCTTCTCCGCGCTTGTCGAATGTGGACATGGACCTCATGGCTCCAAAGCACTGCCGGCACGGGGAGGCCGGCCGGTGCGAAAACGAGGCATAGGCATAACCGCGCGAGCCCGGCAAATCAACAGCGCACGCCACTTGAGCCCGGGCCTGCGGCTAATTATCTAAGCTACTGATCTGACAAAGAATTAAGGACCTCGGCCGCTTTCGCGTACATTGATTGTATAGCTACGAGGCATGGAGTAACTTGCGCCCGAACCGGAGGGGCGATTCCCATGCCCTCCCTCGTCCCCTTTCACCGCGGGACCGTTACGCCTGCACGCGCCCCCATGATCGGGCGCCAACCGATTGGAATCATGACATGAGCCGGCGCAGACGCGTTTATGAAGGCAAGGCCAAGGTTCTGTATGAAGGCCCCGAGCCGGGAACGCTTGTCCAGCACTTCAAGGACGACGCCACCGCGTTCAACAATCAGAAGCATGCGACCATCGAGGGCAAGGGCGTCCTCAACAATCGCATCTCCGAATTCATCTTCACGCGCCTCAACGAGATCGGCGTGCCCACGCACTTCATCCGATCCATCAACATGCGCGAGCAACTGATCCGCGAGGTCGAGATCATTCCCTGCGAAGTGGTGGTGCGCAATGTCGCCGCCGGTTCGATCTCCAAGCGGCTCGGCATCGAGGAGGGCACGGCCCTTCCCCGCTCCATCATCGAGTTCTATTACAAGAATGACGAGCTCGGCGATCCGATGATCTCCGAAGAACACATCACCGCCTTCGGCTGGGCGACGCCCCAGGAGATCGACGACATGATGGCGCTCGCGCTGCGCGTCAACGATTTCCTCACCGGCCTCTTCCTCGGCATCGGCATCCGCCTCGTCGACTTCAAGGTCGAATTCGGCCGCCTCTATGAAGGCGACATGGTGCGCGTGGTGCTGGCCGACGAAATCAGCCCGGACAGCTGCCGCCTCTGGGACATCCGCACCAACGACAAGCTCGACAAGGATCGTTTCCGCCGCGACATGGGCGGCCTCATCGAGGCCTATCAGGAAGTGGCGCGCCGTCTCGGCATCCTCTTCGAGAACGAACCGAAGCGGCGCGGACCGATGCTGGTCAAGTGACGCTGGCGGCGGCACGGCCTCATGCCCGGACCTGATCCGGGCACCCAGGATTTAAGACTTGTGACCAAACGGCCCCGAATTGCCGGAACGGACCCGGCAATGAAACGGGAAGCAGAGATACAGGATTGCACATGAAGGCCCGCATCAAGGTCATGTTGAAGAACGGCGTGCTCGACCCGCAGGGCAAGGCCATCGAAGGCGCGTTGGGTTCGCTCGGTTTCTCCGGCGTCGCCAGCGTGCGCCAGGGCAAGCTCTTCGAGGTCGAACTCGATGAAAAAGATCCCGCCCGCGCCCGCGCCGCCCTTGAGGATATGAGCAAGAAGCTCCTCGCCAACACCGTGATCGAAAATTACGCGATCGAGATCGACGAGAAATAAGCATGAAATCCGCCGTCATCGTCTTTCCGGGATCGAACCGCGAGCGCGACATGCTCTACGCGCTCGAACAGATCACCGGCAAGAAGCCCGTTGCCGTTTGGCATGCCGAGAAAGAGCTTCCCGACGTCGATCTCGTCGTGCTGCCCGGCGGCTTCTCCTATGGCGACTATCTGCGCACCGGAGCGATCGCCGCGCGCGCCGCGATCATGGACGATGTCCGCAGGAAGGCCGACCGGGGCGTCCACATTCTCGGCGTCTGCAACGGCTTCCAGATCCTGTGCGAGGCCGGCCTGCTCCCCGGCGTTCTCATCCGCAACAGCCATCTCAAATTCGTCTGCCGCCATGTGAAGCTCGAAGTGGCGAATGCCGACACGGCCTTCACGCGCAAATACAGGCAGGGCGAAATCTGGCGTTGCCCCGTCGCGCATGGCGACGGCAACTACTTCGCCGATGCCGAAACGCTGGCGCGTATCGAGGGCGAAGGCCGCGTCGTCTTCCGCTATGCGGAAGGCACGAACCCCAACGGCTCGCTCAACGACATAGCGGGCATCATCAATGAGCGCGGCAATGTCATGGGACTGATGCCGCATCCCGAAAACGAAATCGAGCCGCTCAATGGCGGCACGGAAGGCCGTGCCCTTTTCGAGAGCGTGCTGGAGGCGGTTGCGTGATCCCCAACGACGTGAAAATCACTCCCGAGCTGGTCGCCGAACATGGCCTCAAGCCGGACGAATATCAGCGCATTCTCGACCTCATCGGCCGCGAGCCCACGCTGACCGAACTCGGCATCTTCTCGGCGATGTGGAACGAGCACTGCTCCTACAAATCATCGAAGAAGTGGCTCCGCACTCTGCCGACGACCGGCCCGCGCGTCATTTGCGGCCCCGGCGAGAATGCCGGCGTCGTCGATATCGGCGACGGTCAGGCCATCGTCTTCAAGATGGAGAGCCACAACCATCCCTCCTATATCGAGCCCTACCAGGGCGCGGCGACGGGCGTTGGCGGCATTCTTCGTGACGTCTTCACCATGGGCGCGCGCCCCGTCGCGGCGCTCAATGCGCTGCGCTTCGGCGAGCCGGATCATCCGCGCACGCGCCACATCCTGTCCGGCGTCGTCGCCGGCGTCGGCGGCTATGGCAATTCCTTCGGCGTGCCGACCATCGGCGGCGAAGTGAATTTCGACGAAAGCTACAACGGGAACTGCCTCGTCAACGCCTTCGCTGCGGGCCTCGCGGACGCCGACAAGATCTTCTATTCCAAGGCCGAGGGCGTCGGCCTTCCTATCGTCTATCTCGGCTCCAAGACCGGCCGCGACGGCATTCATGGCGCGACCATGGCGTCGGCCGAATTCGACGAGGACTCCGAGGAGAAGCGCCCGACCGTGCAGATCGGCGACCCCTTCTCCGAGAAGCTCCTGCTCGAAGCCTGTCTCGAACTGATGGCATCGGGCGCCGTCGTCGCCATTCAGGACATGGGCGCGGCGGGCCTCACCTGCTCCGCCGTCGAAATGGGAGCGAAGGGCGATCTCGGCGTCGAGCTCGATCTCGACCGTGTGCCCTGCCGCGAAGCCGGCATGACGGCCTATGAAATGATGCTCTCGGAGAGCCAGGAGCGCATGCTCATGGTGCTCCACCCCGAAAAGGAAGAAGAGGCCGAAGCGATCTTCCGCAAATGGGGCCTCGACTTCGCCGTCATCGGCAAGACGACGGACGATCTGCGCTTCCGCATCAAGCAGCATGGCGAGGTCATGGCCGACCTCCCCATCAAGGAGCTTGGCGATCAGGCGCCGGAATATGACCGCCCTTGGGTCGAGACACCGAAGCCGGCTCAACTCGCCATCGCCGATGTGCCCGCGCCCAACGATCTTTCCGAGGTGCTGGTGAAGATCGTCGGCCTGCCGGACATGTGCTCGCGCCGCTGGGTCTGGGAGCAATACGACCATCTCATTCAGGGCAACACGGCCGTCGGGCCGGGCGGCGACGCGGCCGTCATTCGCGTCGATCACGGCGGCAAGGCGCTCGCCTTCACGCTCGACGTGACGCCGCGCTATTGCGCCGCCGATCCGCGCGAGGGCGGACGCCAGGCGGTGGCGGAATGCTGGCGCAATCTCACCGCCGTCGGCGCCGAGCCACTCGCCATCACCGACAATCTCAACTTCGGCAATCCCGAAAAGCCCGAAATCATGGGCCAACTCGTCGGCTGCATCCAGGGCATCGGCGATGCCTGCCGCGAGCTCGACTTCCCCGTCGTCTCGGGCAATGTCTCGCTCTACAACGAGACGAACGGCAAGGGCATCCAGCCCACGCCGGCGATCGGCGGCGTCGGCCTTCTGCCCGACATCTCGAAGCGCATGACCATCGCCTTCAAGGCGGCGGGCGAAGCGATCGTCGTCATCGGCGAAACGAAGGGCCATCTCGGCCAGAGCATCTATGCGCGCGACATTCTCGCCCTGCGCGAGGGCGCGCCGCCCGCTGTGGACCTTGCCGCCGAGCGCCGCAACGGCGACTTCGTGCGCGGCGAAATCCGCTCCGGCGCGCTCTCCGCCGTGCATGACGTCTCCGACGGCGGCATCGCCGCCACTGTCGCGGAAATGGCGATCGCCTCCGGCATCGGCGCGCGCATCGAACCGACCGCCGACCTGCCCCTGCATGCCTGGGCCTTCGGCGAGGATCAGGCCCGCTATGTCGTCACCCTCCCCGAGGCTGACGCCGACGCGATGCTCGCAAGGGCGGCGGTTGCGGGCGTGCCCGCCGCACGGATCGGGCGGACGGGCGGTGCCGAATTGACACTCGATGGTTGCAATCCCATATCATTGCAGCGGCTGAAATCAGCGCATGAGGGCTGGCTCCCCGCCTATATGGCTGCGGCGCCCGCCGAAGCCCTCTGAACGGGAACCCTCGGACAAAGGAGAAACTGACGACATGGCGATGACTGCGAGCGAGATCGAACGCCTCATCAGGGAGGCTTTGCCGGATGCCAAGATCGACATCCGCGATCTCGCGGGTGACGGCGATCACTATGCGGCCAATGTCATCTCGGCGGCCTTCAAGGGAAAGACGCGCGTGCAGCAGCACCAGATGGTCTACAACGCATTGAAGGGCGGCATGGGCAGCGAGCTTCATGCGCTCGCGCTCCAGACCTCCGCGCCGGAAGATTGAACGGGACCATTTCCAGATCAAGAGCGCCAAGCGCGCGGAAGGACATCAGATGAGCGATAATCCAGTCTTCGACCGCATCCGTCAGGAAATCGACAGCAATGACGTGGTTCTCTTCATGAAGGGAACCCCGGTCTTTCCGCAATGCGGCTTTTCCAACGCCGTCGTGCAGGTGCTCACCTATCTGAACGTGCCCTTCAAGGGCGTCAACGTGCTCGAGGACCCGGAGATCCGCGAAGGCGTGAAGCAGTTCTCCGACTGGCCGACGATCCCGCAGCTCTATGTGAAGGGCGAATTCGTCGGCGGCTGCGACATCGTCCGGGAGATGTTCGAGCAGGGCGAGCTGCGCGATTTCCTCGCCGCGAAGGGTATCGAGGCGGTGGCCTGATTTCAGCCGCCTGCCATCGCCGCCACGGGGCCACGCAGGGCCACGTTCCGCGCGGGCGACACTGACCAAACAAAAAGGCCGCTCTCTCGAGCGGCCTTTTGCATTTCCGATCTTCGGTCCGGACTAGGAACGCGAATAGAATTCGACGACGAGGTGCGGCTCCATCTGCACCGGATAGGGGACATCGGCCAGCACCGGAATGCGAATGAGCTTCGCGGTCATCTTGTTGTGGTCGACTTCGACATAGTCCGGCGTGTCGCGCTCGGCGCTCTGCGTCGCCTCGAGCACGAGGGCGAGCTGCTTCGACTTCTCGCGCACCTCGACCACATCGCCCTCACGCAGGCGATAGCTCGGGATGGTGACGCGCTTGCCGTTGACCAGGACATGGCCGTGATTGACGAACTGGCGCGCCGCGAAAACGGTCGTCACGAACTTCGCGCGATAGACCACCGCGTCGAGACGGCGCTCGAGCAGGCCGATCAGATTGGCGCCCGTGTCGCCCTTGATGCGCGTCGCGGCCTTGTAGATGCCGTGAAACTGCTTCTCGGAAATATTGCCGTAATAGCCCTTGAGCTTCTGCTTGGCGCGAAGCTGCACGCCGAAGTCGGAGAGCTTGCCCTTGCGGCGCTGTCCGTGCTGGCCGGGGCCATATTCGCGGCGATTGACCGGGCTCTTCGGGCGGCCCCAGATGTTCTCGCCAAGGCGGCGGTCAATTTTGTACTTGGTTTCCTGGCGCTTTGTCATAGCGGTTCCTGTCAAAATAAAGGGAAACGCCCCTCCTCTGCCGCAGGACCTTCAGGGTCCATTGGCCGACAGGGAAGCGGCACAAGCGTATCCGCTCCCACGGGTGCGTGAATGTGAAAAGGCCCGTCAGGGCCGTTTCGGGGCGGGTTTTAGCCCGCCGGGGCCGGGCTGTCAAACGTCGCCCGGCTCTTCTCCCTCCGGCCCCTCAGCCACCGGTCCCTCAGCCACCGGTCCCTGGCCCTTCGGAACCCGGCGCGTCAGCGCGGCGACGACGCCCCGCATGGTCCTGACCTCCTGCTCGGTCATTTCCGCCCGCTGGAACATGTTCCGGAGATTGCGGACCATGGAGGGGCGCTTCTCCGGCGGCTTGAGGAAGCCGAAGCGGTCGAGTTCCGTCTCCAGATGCTCGAAGAAGCCCAGAAGCTCCTCCTTGGTCGCCGGACGGGTCTGGAGATAGTCGATCTGCCGGTCTGGCGTCTGGTCCGCCGCCTTGAACCATTCATAGCCGATCAGGAGCACCGCCTGGGCGAGATTGAGCGAGGCGAAGGCGGGATTGACCGGCACCATCAGAACGGCATCCGCCAGCACCACATCGTCATTGGTGAGGCCCGTGCGCTCCGGCCCGAAGAGCACACCCGCCCGGCCGCCGCCCGCGATCACCTCGCGCAGCCTCGCCGCCGCCGCCGCTGGCGTCAGAACCGGTTTCACCATGTCGCGGACACGCGCCGTTGTCGCTACGACAAAATCGAGATCGGCCACCGCTTCTTCGCTCCGGGCGAAAAGCCGGGCATTGTCGATGACGATATCCGCCCCTGACGCCGCGGCGCGGGCGCGCTCGTTCGGCCAGCCATCCCTCGGCGCCACCAGACGTAGATCGGAGAGCCCGAAGTTGAGCATCGCCCGCGATGCCGTGCCGATATTCTCGCCAAGCTGCGGCTGCACGAGAATCACTGCCGGCGCCTGGCCGCTCCGGGAGCTGTCCAATTTCGTCTGATCGGTTCCGGCCATTCGTCAACGGGCCTTCGCTTGAAACAATGTGTCGCTGAATAGGCGATTGCGTGGCTTTAATCAATTGGCAGGCAATGTTATAGGGTTCATATCCCACGCGTTTGCGGTTCCCGTCCGGGAACCTAGCGTCCCATGTGCTCACGTTTTTCCGAAGGGTTGTGCCGCATGTCGAAGATCAAGGTCAAAAATCCCATAGTCGATCTCGATGGCGACGAAATGACCCGCATCATCTGGAAGATGATCAAGGACAAGCTGATCTTCCCCTTCCTCGATCTCGACATCAAATATTTCGATCTCGGCATCGAGCATCGTGACGCCACGGACGACAAGGTGACGATCGAGGCCGCCGAAGCGATCAAGCATTATGGCGTCGGCGTCAAATGCGCGACCATCACGCCCGACGAAGCGCGCGTGAAGGAGTTCAATCTCAAGAAAATGTGGAAGTCGCCCAACGGCACGATCCGCAACATTCTCAACGGCGCGGTCTTCCGTGAACCGATCATCTGCCGCAACATTCCGCGCCTCGTGCCCGGCTGGACGGAGCCGATCGTGATCGCGCGCCACGCCTATGGCGACCAGTATCGCGCCACGGATTTCCGTGTACCCCGCAATGGCCGCCTCACCCTCACCTGGGTGTCGGATGACGGCAAGGACAAGATCGAGGAAGAAGTGTTCCACTTCTCCGGCGCGGGCGTCGCGCTCTCCATGTACAACCTCGACGACTCGATCCGCGACTTCGCGCGCGCCTGCATGAAGTTCGGCCTCGACCGCGACTATCCCGTCTATCTTTCGACGAAGAACACAATCCTCAAGGCCTATGACGGCCGCTTCAAGGACATCTTCCAGGAAGTTTATGAAAGCGAGTTCAAGGCTGATTTCGAGAAGAAGAAGCTCGTCTATGAGCACCGCCTCATCGACGACATGGTTGCCTCCTCGCTGAAGTGGTCGGGCGGCTATGTCTGGGCGTGCAAGAACTATGATGGCGACGTCCAGTCCGACTCGGTCGCGCAGGGCTTCGGCTCGCTCGGCCTCATGACCAGCGTGCTGCTCACGCCGGATGGCGACATCATGGAAGCGGAAGCCGCGCATGGCACGGTGACGCGTCACTATCGCGCGCATCAGCGTGGCGAGCAGACCTCGACGAACTCTATCGCGTCGATCTTCGCCTGGACGCGCGGCCTCTCGCATCGCGCCAAGCTCGATGGCAATGACGCGCTGGCGAACTTCGCCCACACGCTCGAGAAGGTCTGCGTCTCGACGGTCGAGAGCGGCTATATGACGAAGGATCTCGCCCTTCTCGTCGGCTCGGAGCAGAAGTGGCTGACGACCGAGGGCTTCCTCGACAAGCTCGCCGAGAATCTCAACAAGACGCTGGCGAAGCAGGCATAAACCTGCTTTCGCAGGCGTCCGGTCATTCCGGATAGCCGATCACGAGCCGCAGCGAACCGTCGAAAAAGGGTGTTCGCCGCAAGGCGCCATGGCGTGCGTCCCATGCGCCTGATTGCAAATCCTCCGCGAGCCGGGCGACGAAGCGCATCTCGGCACCCGGCTCCGCAAAGCTCCAGGAGGATTGCGCCTGCCGCACCGCCGGGTCGAGCAGCCCCTCCGGACGCGCATAGAAAGCTTCCGTGAAACCATCTCTGCAATCGACGGGAATGGGAACGGACCTCACCACGCTCCGCCTGCCGATGAGCGCGCCGATGCGCTCGATCGGCGGGTAACGCCGCCGCTCGACGGCGACGAGTTCCGGCACGTAATCCGCAAGCCAGAAGCGGTCGAGCGCATCGCCATCGAATGTGAGCACGACGACCGGCCCCCGCGCGACGCGGCGCATCTCGCTCAGGCCCCTGGCGAGATCTGCCCATTGATGCACGGTGACGAGCGCCATGGCCGCATCGACCGAGAGGTCGTCGCAGGGGAGATCCTCGGCCACCGCCCGAATGGCAGGCGCGAGATGGGGCGGGCGCTGCGCGCGCATCGCGGCAGAAGGCTCGACGGCGAGCACAAGGCGATCCAAAGGCTCGTAGGAGCCAGCGCCCGCGCCGACATTGAGCACGCTGCGCGCAGCCCCCAGCGCCTCGTGAACGAAGGCCGCGATGCGCGGATCGGGGCGGCGCTGAAGGGCATAGCCCTGCCCATTGGCCTCATAGTCGAAATCGCCGCCTGCGCGCCCGCTCATCGTCCCTCCGCCCGTCGCCGCCTCGCCCCTTCATGCGTGAGTGGAGAAACGCCGCCCGATGCCGCGAAAGGGATCAGGCCGCGCCCGCAAGCTCTCCGACCGCCGCGCGAACCGCGTCGAGCGCGGCTTCGGCCTTGGCGCCCTCGGGCC
>NZ_JBATUH010000007.1:0-22311 GCF_049671045.1 Parvibaculum sp.
CGCTCCGCCAGCTTCCGCAAGAACCTTCGTGATCGCCGCCGTCAGCGTCGTCTTGCCATGATCAACGTGACCAATCGTCCCGATGTTGCAGTGCGGCTTATTGCGCTCAAATTTCTCTTTGGCCATCGGTTCGTTACCTCGGTTCCTCGATTGGTCGATCTGTCGAAAACGTCTTGTTACTCTTGCGCGCCGGCGTCTGACAAAGGGTTGGAGCGGGTGAAGGGAATCGAACCCTCGTCATCAGCTTGGAAGGCTGTTGCTCTACCATTGAGCTACACCCGCCTGACCGTTTCCCTTCGTTCCGCCTTACGTCGGTACCTCCGGGGCATCCCGGTGGGTGGTGGAGGGGGTTGGATTCGAACCAACGTAGGCTTAGCCAACGGATTTACAGTCCGTCCCCTTTAGCCACTCGGGCACCCCTCCGTGTCCGACGTCAAATGTTGTGAAATCCCAATAAGTTCGCCGCCGCCGTGATCCCGCGCACGGGCGGCTTTATTGAGCTTTGCCGCCGTGCTGTCAACTAAATTCCCGGTCTCAAAAGCGTATAACGCCCCGCAGCGTCTTCAGCTTTTTCATGATCATGGCTGAAGGCACTGTTGGAAAGGGCGTTTGCAAGAGCCCGGGCGGCGCAATATAAGCGCCCTCATGAGCAAGCGCAAGCGATCCGGCCCGGCCGGCAACCGCCCTCAGGGCAATCAGCGTAACATGGAACGCGGCGAGAACGAACCGCGCCATCGCCACCGTCCCCATGGCGGCGGCCGCCCCGGCAAAACGGGCGGCGACGAGAATTTTCTCTATGGATTTCATGCGGTTATCGCCGCGCTGAAGAATCCGGCCCGCAAGTCGCAGCGGCTCGTCCTGACCCGCAACGCGGAGGCCGAGCTTGCCGCGCAGGGGCTCGCTCCCGGCCGGGGCCTTGCCCTGCAACCCGAGCTTGCAAGCGCCGAGGAGATCTCGGCGCTCCTCCCTCCGGGCGCCGTGCATCAGGGAATCGCCCTCAAGACCACCCCTCTCCCCGACCTCACGCTGGACGAGGCATGCGAAGGGACGAGCCTCGCCGTTGTTCTTGACCAGGTAACCGACCCTCACAATTTCGGAGCGATTCTGCGTTCGGCCGCCGTTTTCGGCGCCGGGGCCCTCATCACGACCGACCGCCACAGCCCGCCTCTGGGTGGCGTGCTCGCCAAGGCAGCCTCGGGCGGCCTTGAACTGGTGAAGATCGCCAAGGTCACGAATCTCGTCCGCGCGCTCGACGAGCTGAAGGATCTGAACTTCGAGGTCATCGGCCTCGATGGCGAGGGAGACGTCTCGCTTCCCGCATTCGGCACGGCGCCCAAGGTCGCCCTCGTGCTCGGCGCCGAGGGCGCGGGTCTGCGCCGCCTCACCCGCGAACATTGCGACATTCTGGCGAGATTGCCCGCGGCCGGCGAAATGAGGAGCCTCAATGTCTCCAATGCGGCCGCCGTCGCACTTTATGAAATCGCCCGGCGGCGAGGCTGATCAGCGCAGTTCGAGGAGATAGGGCGCGACGATCACCCGCTTGAGCTGCCAGCCCCAGTTCCATTCCATGAGATAGATGGTTTGCTCCGCGGCGGGCGAGCCCGAGGGGCCGATATTCGCGCGGAAGAGGAAGGGGCTTCCCTGAAAGAAGGCGTAGCGTACGCTTTCCATCGGCTTTGCCGGCCCCGCTCCGCCCCGTGCCAGCCCTGCAAGCATGCCGGGGTTGATCTGCGTCTGCACCGTCCGGTCGATGATCGTCGCGCTCATCGCCTGCGCGAGCTGCTGGGCGCGCGGATCGAGGGAGGTGATCCGGGCGGTATAGGCCGCCTTGAGATCGTCGCCGATGCCCGCGCGCACCGACGGCCAGTCGACCGAGGAGGCGAGGCTCACCTGATCGCCGTCGGCAATTGCCGACTGGAGCCGGTAAAGCGACCAGTAAGGCCAGACGGTCCAGAGAAGCGCGAATATGGCGCCCGTCGCCACATAGGGGCCATAGCGGCCGAACCGGCCGGAGGCCACCCCATACGCAATCCCGCCCGCAAGCGCGGCGGCGACCGCCGTGCCCAGAAACCAGTAAATCGGGTAACCCAATGCACTCCCCCGCCCTCGCCCGGCACATGGCCGGCGCTTCGCCGGGCGCTGCCCGGCACATGGCCGGCGCTTCGCCGGGCGCTACTCTAGCCGCACGGCAGCCAGAGGCCCAACCCCAATCGGCCGCAAGCAGGCAAAGACCGGTGGCTTGCAGCCCGCACATTGCATAAGTATGTTCCGCGCGATCATCGACGGGGCACCATCCGCCCCGCAGGCGCCCTTGTAGCTCAGTTGGTAGAGCACCTGATTTGTAATCAGGGGGTCGCGGGTTCGAATCCTGCCGGGGGCACCACCAAACTCAGTAGCTTGGCGCCGCGCGCCCTGCCCTCGATATTCTCGGGACAATAGTCGGCCTGACAGAACAGCCAGGCCCGCCCTGAACCCTGCGCCGGATTTGGCCCGGCATGGGTCTTCCCGGACCCTCTACGCCGCCGCTCAGTCGCGGGGTGTGCCGGCGGGGGCGGGCGCAACCACCCGGCCGAGCGCCCGATCCCGAAGCGAATACTTATTCCTTACACGGATATTTATCGGCAAGGCTCCTGCCCGCCAGTTCGACGGCCGGGCGCGCATTGAGTTCGGGATGCGTCTTCGCATAGGCGACGACGAGCGTCGAGAATTCCTCATATCTGAGAAGCTGGGGCAGGTGGAAGCAGACGCTTTCGTTGCCCTTCGGCCCCAGCCGATGCAGCATCGTGGCCTGCCCGGCCTCGGTCGCGTTGTAAACGGCGACCACCATGCCCGCGAGGAACTGGTTGCAAGCCGTTGCCGAAACCTCTCCTCCCTGGCTCGTATCCTGACTGAGCGATGCCTGACACGCCGCGACGAGATCCGCGCCGGTCTTGATGTCGACGCTCCTGCCCGGGTCGGCAAGCGTGGGGGCGGCAAGCGCCACCAAGAGCGCGGGGACGGACAACAATGAAATCTGCCGGGTGAACCTGCTCATCGAAAGCTCCTGTTTCAGACGCGCCTTGACCCCCTCAGACAGCATACAGAAAAGCCGCGCCACTTTCGAGGCGCAGCTTTCGTGAATCGGGCGCTTCCGTCAGTCCGCCGATTTTATGGTCTTGTGGAGATCCTCGGCAGCGCCCTGATCGGTGATCTGGCGGCCAAGCGCCACGACATTCGGAATCTCCTCATCCGTGAGTTCCTTCATGCGCTGCTTGCGCTGCATCGCCTTCTCGATATAAGGCGCAAGCTCCTCGGCCTTCTTCTTCTGCCGCTCGTCCTCATGCTCCTTGAACTCGGGCATGACGTCGCTGGCAAAGAGCTCGAGCGCCTCGCAGATATGCTCGTGCTTGTTGCGCCCGCCCTGCTGGATGAACGTCACCTGATCGACGCCCGCCTCCGCGAAGCCGCGCAGGTGGCGGCGCATCTCGTCCGGCGAGCCGATGCCGCGATTGCCGCCTTCCTCGGGCAGCGAGGAGCGCGCCTTCTCGAACCCCTCCCAGATATTGGTCCGGCCCGGCTTGTGCTCGCCGAAAATATAGTGGTGGCCGAGCGCGTAGCTGAAGAAGCGGAAGCCGTCCATGCCGCGCGCCTTGGCCACGGCGGAATCGTGATGCAGCGAGAAACCCGTGACCATCGCGACGTTCGGGTTGCAGGCGTGCCCGATCGGAACGCACTCCTCCTTGAAGATGCGGTAGTAATCATCAACCCACTGCTCCGCCTCCTTCGGGTCGACGAAGGCGAAGGTCAGCGCGCCAATACCGAGCCGCGCGGCGAGCTTGATCGTCTCGCGGTTGGAACAAGCGACCCAGAGCGGCGGATGCGGCCGTTGCACGGGCTTCGGTACGACGTTGCGGCAGGGCATCGAGAAGAATTCGCCCTCATATCCGGGATAGGGGTCCATCGCCATCATGTTGGCGCATTGCTCCACCGCCTCGCGCCACATGGAGCGCTTCTGCGCCACCGGAATGTTGAAGCCGCCAAGCTCGAGCAGCGCCGAGCTTTCGCCCGTGCCCCATTCGACGCGGCCCCGCGAGACGAGGTCGAGCGTCGCGATGCGCTCGGCCACGCGCGCCGGATGGTTGTAGTTCGGCGGCATCAGCGTGATGCCATGGCCAAGCCGGATGTTCTTCGTTCGCTGCGAACAGGCGGCGAGGAAAACCTCCGGCGCCGAGGAATGCGAATATTCCTCGAGGAAGTGATGCTCCACCTCCCAGGCGTGATCTATGCCGAGCCTGTCGGCCAGCTCCACCTGGTCGAGTGCATCCTGAAAGAGCTTGAGTTCATCGCCTTCATTCCACGGACGCGGAAGCTGATGCTCGTAAAAAATTCCAAAGCGCATGGGCGCTCTCTCCGATTCTTGTTCTATTTATTCAGTACACAAATTGCCTTGCGTCTCGTCTCCCCGAGGCGGGTCGAGCCAGCCGCCGGGATGCGCCGTCACGCCGCCTTTGCGAGGTCGTCGAGCGCCTCGAACTGCGCGAGAAGCGCCGCGCCGTTCGGCAGGGCGAGAAGCAGCTTGCTCACCGTCTCATGCGTCTGCGCGCGCGAGAAATCGGCCTGCGTTACCGAGTGCCAATGCACCATGCCTTCCCAGATCGGGTCGATCATCTTCGCGCCTTCGATGGTGCCGCCATCGACGGTCCTGAAGTTGAAGCTGCGCATCTCCGAAATCGCCGTCTGGAGATAGGCGACGTGGATCGCCTCGTCCGTCCTGATGCGCTCCACCATCCTCGCCGCCTGCTCCGCATTCGTGCGCCGGTCGGCGAAGTTGTCGGGATCGCGCATGACCGTGCAGCAGAAGCTGAAGAATGCCTCGGCGCGCACCTCGATCATGAGCACGTTCATCAGCAGAATAATGAGCTGCTCGAAGCCGGCCGGGAGCTGCGGCATGAGCCTGCCCGTATCGGGCCTGCCGATGTTCTCCGGGATTTCCGGGAGCGGATAGCGGTCCTTGCCGAAGAGAAGATCGCGCGTCGCGAACCACATCTGGTCATGCGCGCCATAGGTCGGATCGTTCGGGTCGCCGCCCTCGTCGACGCCATGCGCATAGAGCAGGCCCTTGTGCAGATGGCCCGTGCAGGTGTTCGACACGTCGTCGGCGATGATCTGCTGGAAATCCGGCGCCTCGAACTCGCAGAGCGCCCGTCCGCGCGCCTCGATGACGCCGGTGATGGTGAGCGAGTTCCAGAGCGTCTCGCCGAGGCCGTTGGCGAGCAGGAATTTCTGCTGCGCGATGTTCGGATAATTGCTGCGCTTCAGAAGCTGCACGCTCGCGTCAATGAGCGGAAAGCCGCGGCCCGTGAGCTGATCCTGCCAGGCCTTCACCGCCGGCCAGCGATGGAGCGTGCGCGGCGAGATATAGGTGCCGGTGGCATCGAACCCGCCATGCAGTTTGTAGCCAACTTCCTCATGCGGCTTCGCATAGGCATGCGACGCCATCAATTCGTCGCGCGAATATTTGAGTTTCTGCATCCCTTCCTCCCATGTCGGCCTCTTGCGGGCCGGCTTTCATTGCGTCCGGAGCGCCCGGACGAATAGCGTCGTCATGTTGTCGATGAAGATGTCGCGATCTATGTGATCGCGCGCCGCAAAGGCGCCGCCCTGCTTGATCGCGCCGATGATGAGATATCCGGCGAGGCGGGTGTCGATGTCTCCGGCCACCGCTCCCTTGCTCTGCAGCTCGTCGAGGAGCCTGGTCCAGCCCTGCGCCCATCGCGAGGCAGGCATCTTGCGGCTCATATCGCCGGTCGAAAAAACCGTGACATCGGTGAGCGCGGCCGCGAGCACGCCCGGACGCTCGTCGGAATATTCGAAGATGGCGCGCAGAATTTCGCGGATGACTTCATCGAGCGCGCCGGCGCTGGCGAGATTTTGTGACACGAAAACGTCGAGTTCGTTTGCCGCCTCCTCCGTGAACGCAAGGAAGCAATCGAGCTTGTCCTCGAAATGCAGATAGAACGTGCCGTGGCCGACGCCGGCCTCGCGCGAAATATCCTGAGGGCGCGTATCGTGATAGCCGCGCTCGACGAAAAGCTTTCTCGCGGCTGCAAGCAGCTTGCGGCGGCTTTCCATTTTCCGGCGGGAAGTGCCATTGCCCGCGCCGCTCACGCCAGCGCCGACAGCAGCTTCGTCCGCCACGTCCAGAACGGATGCCTCTTGGCTTTTTTCCCGTCTGGAGGCCGTTTCCTCCGTCACCATGAAATAATGTTCGGCATCAAGTGACAAATTGTCAACGGCTGGGCGGCGCCAACTGACAAAATTGTTAGGGTGCAGCCCCTAAAATGCCTATTCCGCCGCCCGGCGTGCGCCGTTGATGGCGGACCAAAGCTTTTGCGGCGTCACGGGCATGTCGATGCTTTCGATGCCGAGGGGGCGCAGCGCATTGATGACGGCATTGATGAATGCCGCGGGCGCGCCGACGGTCCCCGCCTCGCCCGCGCCCTTCACGCCGAGCGCATTGGAGGTCGAGGGGATCTCGTTGTAGCTCACCTCGAAGAAGGGCACGTCATCGGCGCGGGGCAGCCAGTAATCCATGAGCGAGCCGGTGATGAGCTGGCCCGTTTCCCTGTCGAAGACGGCCTGCTCGCCCATCGCCTGACCGAGCCCCTGCACGATGCCGCCATGCACCTGCCCGGCGACGAGGAGCGGATTGAGGATATGGCCGAAATCGTCGACGGCCGTGTAGCGCGCGATGCGGAAGACGCCCGTGTCCTGATCGATCTCGACCTCGCAGATATGCGCGCCGTTCGGGAAGGTGTTGCCCTTCTGGTTATATTCGCCGTCGCCGGAAAGCTCGCCGAGATCGGCCTGGCGCTCGGCGAGCCGCGCCACCGCGAAAAGGTCGATCTTGCGATCCGTGCCCGCGACGGCGAAGACGGGCTCGCCCTCTCCGCCCCGATATTCGATGTCGGCCTTCGCCGCTTCGAGTTCGTTCGCCGCGATCTCGCGCCCCTTGTCCAGGAGCTTGTCGGACGCATCGCCGATCGCGCCGGTGACGAGATAGAGCGCCTTGGAGCCACCCGTGCCCGCGCCTCCGGGCAGCACGTCGCTGTCGCCAAGATGCACCTTGATCTTTTCGATATCGAGGCCGAGCCGGTTGGCGAGGAATTGCGTCCATGCCGTCTCATGGCCCTGCCCGTTCGTCTGCTGGCCGGTCCACACATGAACGATGCTCTTCTCGCCGTCGATGGCGATGCGCGCATAGTCCGACATGCCTGCCGCCGTGCGCTCGACATAATAGCTGATGCCGATGCCCGCGAGCTTGCCCGCCCTCGCCGCCGCCGCGCGGCGCGCCTCGAAGCCGGCGAAATCGGACTTCTTCAGCGCATCATCGAGATTGCGCGCGAAATCGCCGGAGTCGAACGGCAGCGACGCGCCGCCCTTGTAGGGCATCTCGTTCGCCTTGACGAAATTGCGCCGCCGGATTTCGTCCGCGCCAAGACCAAGCTCGCGACCCGCCTGATCGATGATGCGCTCGATGAGATAGGAAGCTTCCGGCCGTCCGGCGCCGCGATAGGCATCGACCGGCACGGTATTGGTATAGACGGCGCGCACGCGATTGAAGAGCGCGGGCATCTTGTAAACGCCGGCCTGCATGCCGCGTGGCGCGAGCGACGGGATGAACGGGCCGTACTGGCTCTGATAGCCGCCGAGATTGGCGATGGTCTGCACCTCGAGGCCGAGAATATGCCCGTCCTTGTCGAGCGCGAGCGCCGCTTCCGTCACATGGTCGCGGCCCTGGCTGTCGGTGAGGAAGCTGTCGGAGCGATCTGCCGCCCATTTGACGGGCCGCCCAAGCTTCCTCGCCGCGAAGAGCACCAGCGGATATTCCGGATAGACGAAGGTCTTCATGCCGAAGCCGCCGCCGACATCGTCGGTGATGACGCGGAGCTTCTCGACGGGGATCTGCAGCGAATACTGGGCGATGAAATTCCTTATGCTGTGCACGCCCTGGCTCGGCGCATAAAGCGTGTAGCGATCGGAGCCCGCATCATAGACGCCGAGCGCGGCGCGCGGCTCCATCGCATTGACCACGATGCGGTTGTTGATGAGCTTGAGCCGGGTGACGTGATGCGCGACCTTCATCGCCTCGGCGACCGCCGCCTCGTTGCCGAAGCTCCAGTCATAGGCAAGGTTCGATCCCAGTTCCTCCCAGACGACGGGCGCATCCGGCGCCAGCGCTCCCGCCGTGTCGGCGACGGCGGGCAATGCCTCGTAGTCGATGACGAGGAGATCGGCCGCGTCGCGCGCCTGATTGAGCGTTTCGGCGACGATGACCGCGACCGTGTCGCCCGCATAGCGCACGCGCTCCTGTGCGATGAGATGGCGCGTCGTCTTGAAGATCGGCGTTCCGTCGCTGTTCTTCAGGAGGTCGGCTGCAGGGCTCGCTATGACGCCGAGCCCTTCGCGTTTCGCATCCTCGCCCGTGAAGACGGCGAGCACGCCAGGCGCGTTGCGCGCCTCCTCCACGTCGATCGAGACGATCCGCGCATGGGCATGAGGCGAACGCACCATGAAGGCATGGGCCTGCCCGTCGACGGAGATGTCATCCGTGTAACGTCCCTTGCCCGTGATCAGCCTTTCATCCTCGACCCGCCTCATCGGTTGTCCGACGCCGAACTTCACCATGACATGACCTCGCGCTTCGCAGATGGCAGATGGCGTGACATTCGTCCGCGCCCGAATTCCGATGGCGGTGATGGGGAGATGCGGTGCCGCGAGCTTCGCGCGCCGCCTCGATCCCGAATTGTGACCGGCGGGATAGTCTGCCACGGGCCATACCGCGCCGCAAACCTGTCCGCACACCCGCCAGCCTTACCGCTTCCATTTGGGAGCGGGCGGAGCGACGGAGAATTGCGCTATGCGCGTATGACCGTTTGAGGGGGCACGAGCCAACAGGACCGAAAGACATGCACAAGCGAATTCTGGCAGGAACGGCGGCCATTCTGCTCACCGGCATGGTGGCGGCCGGAGCCTATGCCGCAACCCCTGCGCCGGCGGCGCCGAATGCCGCCGAGATGCAGAAGAAGCAGGAAAACCGGTGCGCCGACCGCACCGCGAGGATGACCGGCCGGCTCGCCTATCTCGAGGCGAAGTTGAAGCCGACCGCGGAGCAGCGCGCCGCCTGGGCGAACTGGCGCGACAGCGTGATGGCGAACGCCAAGGCCCGCGAGCAGCAATGCCTGCAGATGCCGGCGCGGACCGAGAAGAAGCGGCTTTCGATCGTTGAGCGCCAGGCCATGCTCGAGACGACGCTCGCGGCGCGGCTCGAAGCGCTCAGGGCTTCCCGCCCCGCGCTCGAGGCGCTCTACAAGACGCTGGACGATAACCAGAAGAAGATCCTCGACCGGGCCGGCGATCTCGAAAACGGTCGCTTCGGGCATGGCAAGGACATGCGCGCGCATCGTTTCGAACAGCGCCGCGGCGGATGGAACGCGCCAGCCCGGGGCTCCGATGCCCCGGCTCCGGCCACGCAGCAATAGCGCGTGCGAGAGCGGCGGAGCCTCGCTCCGCCGCGCCCGGCGCCGTCCGGCATCAAACGAGATTGACGGGCGCGCCGGTCAGAAAGGCCTCGATGTTGCCGACCGTGGTCTCGATGATGCGCTGCACCGCCTCGCGCGTGTAGAAGGCGCTGTGCGGCGTCACGATTACATTCGGCATGTTGAGCAGAACGTGGTTGGCGATGAGGCTTTTCAGATCGTGCTGGCCGGCAAAGGCCGACGAGACAAGCTCGGCCTCCTCGCGGATGAGCGGCTCCTCCGGCAGCACGTCGAGCCCCGCGCCCGCGACCTTGCCACTCCTCAGAGCACGGATGAGCGCAGCGGTGTCGATGAGGCCGCCACGCGCGGTGTTGATGACGACGACGCCCGATTTCATGCGCGCGAATGCCGCCTCCGAAAGCAGGTTCTGCGTTGCCGCCGTCAGCGGCACATGGAGCGAGATGACATCCGACTCGGCCAACAATTCATCGAGCGGGACGAAGCGAAATCCCAGTCTTTCGGCAAGCGCGGGGTCCGGCTTCTCCTCGCAGGCAATGACCTGCATGGCGAAGCCCTTGGCGATGCGGATCGCGTGCCGCCCGATATGACCCGTGCCGATAACGCCGAAGGTCTTTCCCGCGAGATCGAAGCCTTCGAGCCCCTCGGGTGAGAACTGCCCCGAGCGCGCGCGGGCCACGGCCTCGGGAAGGCGGTGGCTGAGCCCCAGCAGAAGCGCGAAGACATGCTCCGCCACCGTATTCTTGCCATAAGTCGGCACGTTGCAGACGGCGATGCCATGCGCCCGGCAATAGTCGAGGTCGATATGGTCATATCCTGTCGAGCGCGTCGCAATGAGCTTCAGCCGTTTCATCTGGCCGAGGACCGCCGCGTCGAGGGTGGAATAGATGAAGACGGAGACGATCTCCGCGTCGGCCGCGACAGCGGCATTGGCCGCGCTCACGCCCTCGGTGAAGAGCCGCACCCGATGCGCGGGCTTGAGCCGGTCGAACGGAACAGCCTCGCGCGCCTCTGCCTCGAAGACGGCGATCGTCACTCAGCCGCCCTGGCATGGGGCGCGACGGGCTCGAGCACCTTGCCTGGATTCAGAATGCCCTTCGGATCGAGCGCGGCCTTCAGCATGCGCATGAGCGCCACTTCTTCGGGCGAGCGCGACCAGCCGAGATATGGCCGCTTCTCAAGCCCGATGCCATGCTCGGCCGAAACGGAGCCGCCGCGCTTCCGGAGCGCGCCGTAAACCACCGCCTCCACCGCCTTGCGGCTTTCCGGCGTGTGCTCGCTGATCGTGCCCGGAATGACGTGCAGATTGCCGTCGCCGAGATGGCCGAAGACCATCAGTGTATGCTGGGGCCATTTCGCCTTCAGCCCCTCGCGCACCTCGGCGATATAGCCATCCATATCCGCGATCTTGAGGCTCACATCGAAGGTGAAGATCGGCCAGTTGCGCGCGACCTGCCCCACATCGTCGCGCAGCGCCCACATCTGGTTGCGCTCGTCCTGGTTCTTCGCGATAACCGCATCCGAAACCTCACCCGCCTCGAGCGCCGCCATCAGCGCCTTTTCAAAGCGAGCCGAATCCTCCGCCTGATCGCCGCCCATGGATTCCACGAGCACGTAATAGGGATGGCCATAAGGGAGCAGCGGCTTGCCCTTCGCCGGCTCCGTCGTCACCAGCTTGTAGAAATCGGCCCACATGACCTCGAAGGCCGACAGCGTGCCGCCAAGCGCGCGCTCCATGTGGCGCAGGAATTTCGGTAGCTGCTCGAAGCTCTCGACCGAGACGAAGGCCGTGTCCTGCGACAGGGGCTTCGGCCGCAACCGCAACACGGCGCGCGTGACGACGCCGAGCGTTCCCTCCGAGCCGATGAAGAGCTGCTTCAGATCGTAGCCGGCATTGTTCTTGATGAGGTGATTGAGCGAGGACATGACGGTGCCATCGGCAAGCACAGCTTCGAGGCCGAGCACCATGTCGCGCATCATGCCATAGCGGATGACGCGATTGCCGCCCGCATTGGTCGAAATATTGCCGCCTATGGTGGCCGAGCCGCGCGCGCCGAGGTCGAGCGGGAAGAGCGCGCCCTTGGCGTCCACCGCCTCGCAGAAGCTCTGCAACACGCAGCCCGCCTGCACCGTCGCCGTGCCGCCTTCGACGTCGATCTCCTCGATCCGGTTCATGCGTTCGAGCGACAGCGCCAGATGCCCGTCCGCCTCACCGCCCTCGACGAGGCCGGTCTTGCCGCCCCACGGCACGATGGGTTCGCCAGCGGCATGGGCGAGTTTCAGGATCGTCGAGACATCGGCGGTCGAGGCCGGGCGCAGCACGGCGCGCGGCGTCCCGAGCCTGCTCCATCCGCCTTGTGCCTTCTCCGCCGCCTCCGCGCCTTCGAGCACGCCGCCCGGCCCGAGAGCCGCCTTCAGTTTCGCGATGAGGTCATCCATCGATCCGGCCATGAGCGCTCTCCCCGGGGTTTGTTGTGGAGGGCAGTATAGCGAAGAAGGCAGGCGCATTCCCCAGATTCTCGATCCTGCCACCCCGGTCTTGTGCCAGGGCGACACCCGAAAATGCGGGCCACGGGCGGGGCCAGGCCAAACCCTACCTCGTCAGCACACGTCCCACCGCCTGCTGCCAGCGCCCGTAGCGGCGGGTGCGCTCGTCCTCCACCATCTGCGGCTCGAAGGCGCGCTCGCATTGCCAGTTACGCGCGACATCCCCGGTCCCGCCATAGAACCCGACCTGCATGCCCGCGAGATAGGCCGCGCCGAGCGCCGTCGTCTCGATGACGGCGGGCCGCTCGACAGGCGCGCCGAGAATGTCGGTCAGGTTCTGCATGAACCAGTCATTGGCCACCATGCCGCCATCGACGCGAAGCGCCTGCGGGCTTTGAAGCCCCGCCGCCTTCATATCGGCCGCCATCGCCTCCATGAGATCGCGCGTCTGGAAGGAAACGGATTCGAGCGCCGCTCGCACGATCTCGGCCGCGCCCGTGTCCCGCGTCATGCCGAAAAGCGCCGCCCGCGCATGCGGGTCCCAATAGGGTGCGCCGAGCCCGGTGAAGGCAGGCACCAGCACGACGGGCGAATTGGGATCGGCGTCCTCGGCGAGCCGCTCGCTCTCGGCGGAATTGGAAATGAGCCGCATCTCGTCGCGCAGCCATTGCACGATGGCGCCCGCCATGAAGATCGACCCTTCGAGCGCATATGCGGTCTTTCCGCCGAGCCGGTAGGCGACAGTGGTGAGCAGCCTGTTGGCGCTCGCCACCTGCCGCTCGCCGGTATTGAGCATGGCGAAGCAGCCCGTGCCGTAGGTCGATTTCATCAGCCCCGGCTCGAAGCACGCCTGCCCCACGGTCGCCGCCTGCTGATCGCCCGCGACGCCTGCCACCGCGATCTCGGCGCCGAAGAGCGACTTCTCCGTGCGGCCGAAATCGGCGCAGCAATCCTTCACCTCGGGCAGCAGGGCGCGGGGAATGCCGAGCCAGCCCAGAATTTCGTCGTCCCAGTCTTGCGTGCCGATGTTGAAGAGCAGCGTGCGCGAGGCGTTGGTCGCGTCGGTCACATGCGCCTTGCCGCCCGTGAGCTTGTAGACGAGCCAGGAATCGACCGTGCCGAAGCAAAGCTCGCCCTTCTCCGCCCGCTTGCGCGCATCGGGCAGATGGTCGAGCAGCCAGGCAAGCTTGGTGCCCGAGAAATAGGGATCGAGCAGCAGCCCCGTCTTCGCCTGAACGGCCGCCTCCCTCCCCTCCGCCTTCAGCCGCGCGCACATATCGGCCGTGCGCCGGTCCTGCCAGACGATAGCGTTGTGGAGCGGCTTTCCCGTCGCGCGCTCCCAGAGCACGGTCGTCTCGCGCTGATTGGTGATGCCGATGGCGGCGATATTCTCCGCATGCGTTCCGGCGGTGAGCAGCCCGCGACAGACCTCGAGCGTCGCCTTCCAGATTTCCTCAGGATCGTGCTCCACCCACCCGTCCTGCGGATAGATCTGCCGAAGCTCCGTCTGGCGCACGCGCATGGGCGAGCCCGCGCGGTCGAACAAGAGCGCCCGCGTGCTCGTCGTGCCCTGATCGATGGATAGAATGTAGTGCGCGCCCGCCATATGCCTCTCCCCATTTTCGGCGGGGAGAGGCTAGCCTGCCGCCCGCGATTGAAAAACCGCTTTCTCGACATGGCCTCTGATCCGGCAGCGGCCGCGCCCGCCAATGCTGGTCGAAATGCCGTACGCCCGGTGCTATATATGAGCCATGACCGTCGAACCGCGCATCGGCACTGCCGGCCCCGCCATGATCGACCCATTCGGTCGGGCGGTGACCTATCTGCGCGTCTCGGTGACGGATCGTTGCGACTTCCGCTGCACCTATTGCATGTCGGAGCATATGACCTTCCTGCCGAAGCGCGACCTGCTGACGCTGGAGGAGCTTGACCGCGTCTGCTCGGCCTTCATTCGCAAGGGCGTGCGCAAGCTCCGCCTCACCGGCGGCGAGCCGCTCGTCCGCCGAGACATGATGACCCTTGTCCGCAGTCTCGGCCGCCATCTCGCGACGGGCGCGCTCGACGAGCTGACGCTGACGACCAATGGCAGCCAGCTCGCGCGCTTCGCCGGCGATCTCGCGGCCGCGGGCGTTCGCCGCATCAATGTCTCGCTCGACACGCTCGATGCCGACCGCTTTGCAAGGATCACGCGCTGGGGGCGGCTGGAGCAGGTGCTGGAAGGGATCGAGGCCGCGACCCGCGCGGGCCTCAAGGTCAAGATCAACACCGTCGCGCTCAGGAACGAGAACGAGGCCGAAATCCCCTCGCTCATCGAATGGGCGCATGCGCGCGGCCACGACATCACGCTCATCGAGACGATGCCGCTCGGCGATATCGACGAGGACCGCACCGATCAGTATCTGCCGCTCTCGCTCGTCCGGTCACGGCTCGAGGAGCGCTGGGCGCTCGAAAATCTGCCCGACCGCACGGGCGGGCCTGCGCGTTATGTCCGCATCCGCGAGACGGGCGGCCGCCTCGGCTTCATCACGCCGCTCACCCATAATTTCTGCGAGAGCTGCAATCGCGTGCGCCTCACCTGCACAGGCACGCTCTATATGTGCCTCGGCCAGGCCGACGCCGCCGACCTGCGCGCGCCCGTGCGCGCAAGCGCGGACGACGCGCTGCTCGACGCCGCCATAGACGAGGCGATCTCCCGCAAGCCCAAGGGCCATGATTTCGTCATCGACCGCCAGCACAAGCGCCCCGCCCTGCGGCGGCACATGTCGGTGACGGGCGGTTAGGGCTTCACCTGCCTGCGCGCCCAGTCGAGATAATCCGCATGCCCCCCGTCGATCGGCAGGAGCAGAAAGGCCGGCACGTCATAGGGATGGAGTTTTCGCGCCTCCGCGATCGTCTCCTCGGCAATCGCCCGCCTCGTCTTGATGAACATGGCGACCTCTTCCGCGCGCTCCACCTGGCCCTGCCATTCGTAAACGGATATGACGCCGGGATAGATGTTCGCGCAGGCTGCAAGCCGCGCCTCGACCAGCGCCTGCGCCATCTCCTCGGCGCTCTCGACATCCGGCAAGGTCGTATAGACAAAGACGAATTCGGAGCCTGTCTCGGCCGTCCCGCTCATATGAGTCTCTCCTGCTCCCGGTCACGCCCGCCCCGGATCGATGCTTTGCGTCCGGGAGCACTCTAGCCTATATCTTGCCAGTCTTTCCGGCCGCTGGCTGGCGATGTTGCCCGATGCGCCCGATGGAACGAGGCGGATGAAGTTCAACAGGATCGCATTCGTGGCGACCGACGTGCCGGAGGCACAGGAGGCGCTGAAGCTGCTGACGGAGCGCTATGGCAATGCCGCGCCGGCCGATGCCGATGTCATCGTGGCGCTGGGCGGCGACGGGCTCATGCTCCAGACGCTGCACAAGCACATGCATCGCGGCATCCCGATCTACGGCATGAACCGCGGCTCGGTCGGCTTTCTCATGAACGAGTATCGCGAGAGCGACCTGCCCCTGCGGCTCGAGGCGGCCGACATCGTGCGCCTTCACCCCCTGCGCATGAATGCGACGCTGGCGAACGGATCGGAGCATCATGCGCTCGCCATCAACGAAGTCTCGCTTCTGCGCGAAACGGCCCAGGCAGCGAAGATCCGCATCTTCATCGACGACAAGCTGCGCATGGAGGAGCTGAGCTGCGACGGCGTTCTCGTCGCGACGCCCGCCGGCTCCACCGCCTATAATCTGTCGGCGCAGGGTCCCATCATTCCCATCGACGCGGCATTGCTCGCGCTGACGCCGATCAGCGCCTTCCGCCCGCGGCGCTGGCGCGGCGCGCTGCTCTCGCATCGCGCCAAGGTGCGCTTCGAGATTCTCGAGCCGGATAAACGCCCGGTCAGCGCCGTCGCCGACCATCGCGAATTCCGCGACGTCGTCGAGGTACATGTCGAGGAAGACCCCGCCATCGACCTGCTGATGATGTTCGATCAGGGCCACAGCCTCGACGAACGCATCCTGACCGAGCAGTTCCTGCACTGAAGAGGCCGAAGCCTCTCAGGCGCGAATGTTCGACAGCGGCTCCTCGGTGACGTCGTAATCGGCCTCGGACGGGATCGCGAGCACCGGCCCGCTCTCCTTCTGCACGATCTTCGGCTCGACCGTGACGATGCGCGAGCGCCGCGCCGTCTCGATGGCGTCACTGACGCAGGAGAACCGCCCGAGCTTCTGCACGTTGACCCGCGTCGGGAAGATGATCGTGCGCTTTCCTTCCTCGGCCTCGCGCACGGCGTCCGACGGACGAATCCAGACCGAGTCGACCGATTCATGCCCGTCATGCAGCGCCAGATGATCGGCAGGCGCGGCGGTCACATAGAAGCGCGTGTCGAAGCGCTTCGGCATCATGTTGGGCGTGATCCAGTGCGCGAAGGGCGTCAGCAGATCGGCCGCGAGCCGCAGCCGCTCCTCCGCCAGCATCTCGCCGATGCCAATCTCGCCCCTGTTGAGCCTGTCGCGATGGACCGCGAGCGAGGAGAGCTGCGCCGCATTGACGAGCGCGTTGGTCCGCTCGCTGCGCGCAAGCAGGACGCCGCATTCCTCATAGGCTTCGCGGATAGCCGCGACCCGCATCGAGAATTCCCAATCGTCGAGCCCGTCGAGCCCATCGACCCGCGACCGCACGCGGTCGTCCATGTCGCGCGGATCGACCTTGCCGCCCGGAAACACGAGCGCGCCCGAAGCGAAGTCGATCTGGTGATGGCGCACCACCATGAAGACCTCGAGCCCCTGCGCGCCATCCCGGACGAGCAGAATCGTTGCCGCCGGTATGAGCTTGTCGCTCGCTGGATTGGACATTCGGCTTCTCCCTGTTTCGTTTTCTTACGGTTTGCCGGGATTGTCCGCGAATTCTTTACCGGGAGGCAACGCTAATTCAGATGCCGGGGCGAGATTAAGAAGACCTAAACTCGCGATCTCGCACAGTCGAATACGCGCAGCCCTTTTCGCGCGGGCGAACCCTTGTTTGGTTTCAAGATGTACAGCAGTTCGTTTCGGCTGACCAATCGGGACATTGACCTGGCCTTCGAGGCCGGACACCTGCACCTCGTCTTCCAGCCGAAGATCGCGCTCGCCACGGGCCGCGTTCTCGGAGCGGAAGCCTATGTCCGCTGGCAGCATCCCGAATACGGGCTGATGCCGCCGGGGCTCTTCCTTTCCTTCTTCGACCGGCGCGAACGTAGCGGCGAGCTGGCTCGTTTCGTCGCCGGTGCGGCCGCTAACACGATCCTCGAATGGCGCGGACGCGGGCAGAGCTGGCCCGTCTCCATCAACCTTTCCGGCAGCGATCTCGCCGACCCGATGCTCGCGGGCGCGCTCGACGCGATCATGAACGAACGCGGTCTCGATCCGGATTGCCTCACCATCGAAGTGCCCGAAGCCGTCTTCGCACGGCACGCCGAGGATGCGGTGGAGACGATCCGCGAGTTCCGCCGCTTCGGCTTCCGCACGGCGCTTGACGGCGGCGGCGCCTTCATCGTGCCCTCGCGCTTCATCGCGCCGGACCATTTCAACGAGATCAAGATTTCCGGCGGCGCCATCATCCGGTTCGCGCGCCGACTGAGCCAGTCGGGCCTCGGCTTCATCGGCAAGCGCGTCTCGCTCGCCGCCTCGCACGGCCTCGACGCAACGGCCGTGGGGGTCGAGGACGAGATGACGCTGTCCTCGCTCGCGGCCCTCGGCTTCACCGCCGCTCAGGGCACCCATATCTGCAGCCCGCGCGAGGCGGCGGAGCTTGCCGGCTGGTCCTTCGCGGCGACCCTGCGCCACGACTTCGAGGAAGCGGCAGCCGAAGACGCGCTCGACGAATTGCTGCTTACCGAGGCGATCGACGACGAGCCCGTGGAGCCCGCCATCACGCTTGGCGATCCCGGCATCGAACTCGACTACGAGACGCTTGAACTCGCCATTCCCGGCACGGACGACGTGCCCGTGCCGGTATCATCGCTCGACATCGTCTGCATCTTCCCCGGCCGCAGGCTCATCGCGCTGCTGCGCCGGCCGACCTATCGCGGCCGCAGGCTTCCCGGCATCGAACGGCCGATCCGGATGCGCGTGCGCCGCCCGAAGGCGAAACGCAAGAAGACGAAGAACTTTCTGCTCCGCGCGCTCGGCTTCTAGACCCGCTCGATCACCATCGCGATGCCCTGCCCGACGCCGATGCACATGGTGGCAAGCGCATAGCGCACCTGCCGCTCATGCAGTTCCTGCGTTGCCGTCGCCACGAGCCGCGCGCCGCTCATGCCGAGCGGATGGCCAAGCGCGATCGCGCCGCCATTGGGGTTCACATGCTCGGCATCGTCCGGCAGTCCGAGATCGCGCATGACGGCGAGCCCCTGCGCGGCGAACGCCTCGTTGAGCTCGATGACGTCGATATCGCCGATATTGAGGCCGGCCTTTTCGAGCACCTTGCGCGTCGCGGGCGCCGGACCGATGCCCATGATGCGCGGCGGCACGCCTGCGGTCGCCATGGCGACGATGCGGGCGCGCGGTGTCAGGCCATATGCCTCGACCGCGTCGGCGGAGGCGACGATCATCGCGCAGGCGCCGTCATTGACGCCGGAGGCGTTGCCCGCCGTCACCGTTCCGCCCTGGCGGAAGGGCGTGGGCAGTTTCGCCAGCGCCTCGAGCGTCGTGTCGGGGCGGGGATGCTCGTCTTCCGAGACGACCTTCTCGCCCTTCTTCGAGGTGATGGTGACGGGCACGATCTCCTTCGCAAGCCGGCCGGACGCGATCGCCCTGCCCGCGCGCTGCTGGCTGCGCAGCGAGAAGGTGTCCTGATCCTCGCGCGAGATCTGGAATTCCTCGGCGACATTCTCCGCCGTCTCCGGCATGGAATCGGTGCCGTACTGACGATGCATCAGCGGATTGACGAAGCGCCAGCCGATCGTCGTGTCATAGATATGCGCGTCGCGCGAAAAGGCGCTTGCGGCCTTGCCCATGACGAAGGGCGCGCGCGACATGCTCTCCACGCCGCCCGCGATCATGAGATCGACCTCGCCCGACTTGATGGCGCGGGCCGCCGTGCCCACCGCATCCATGCCCGAACCGCAAAGACGGTTGATCGTCGTGCCCGGCACCGCGTCGGGAAGGCCCGCCAGCAGCGACGACATGCGCGCCACGTTGCGGTTGTCCTCACCCGCCTGATTGGCGCAACCGAACACCACATCGTCGACGCGGCTCCAGTTGATCGACGGATTGCGCGCCATCAGCGCCATGATCGGCACGGCGCCGAGATCGTCCGCACGCACGCCCGACAACGCTCCCGCATAGCGGCCGATTGGCGTGCGGACCGCATCGCAGATGAAAGCTTCGCGCATGGTGTGAGGCATGATCCTGACCCTTCCCGGCTTGGAGAACAGCAATTGAAGGGCCGCAAACTAACAGCTTCGGCAGCTTTCAGCGACGAGGTTTTTCAGCCGTTCAGGCCGCGTGCCCGCTGCGCCAGGGAAGCGCTCTCGTGAAACGGGCGAGCCGGTCCAGAAGAAAATCGAGATCGCCGGCGGTGACGTCCGGATATTGCGCGGCGATGCGCTCCATCACGCAGCGGCGAAGAAACGGCCGGTCCGAAAGATAGCCATCAGCCTGAACCTCGTGAACCACATCGAGCGCCGCGCGAAAGGCGGGGAAGAAGACTTCCGGCAGCCCCGAGCGCGCATAGGCGGCGCGAAAGCCGAGCGGGCCGAGATCATGAATGAGCCTGACGATGCGCTCCTCGCTCACATCAGTGAGAAGCGCGAAGCCAAGCTCGACGAAGCGCACCTCGCCCGCCGAAAGCACGCGCAGCAGCAGCGAGGCGCCGAGCCGCTTGCGCTCGAAGATCTGCTCCACGATGCGCGGCAGTTCGTCGGGGCTGGCCGTCATCACCAGATCGACGACGGTGCGCTCCCATGCAAGGTCCTGAAGCAGCGATGCCGTGACCACGTCGATCCCGTGCTGCTCGATCAGATAGTTCCGCAGCCCTTCCGACACCATGGTCACGAGACGCTCGACGAGCGCGGGCGGAACATCCTTGCGGCACGCCATGGGATCGAGAACTTCCTCGTCGCCCGCATAGCGGTCGGCGAGCTGCTGCAGAACGTCGGGCGCGATGATCGCGCCTTCATTGGCGACGAGCACCAGGACGGCGCGGCGATCTCCCGCCCAAGCGATCGTCTCGGACACTGCAGGCCTGACCTCGGCGCGCCCTGCGATCGCGCATTGCTTCGCCGGATTGCCATGAAGCACAAGCTCGACCAGGTCTTCGTCCGTCAGCACGGCCGAGGATTCGAGCACGGGCAGCGAGACCTCGTCGATGTCGCGCGCCAGCGCCATAATGATGTCATGCGGCGCATCCGTCAGATCGCGCAGACAATGCGCCAGCGCCCGCCGTACGCTGACCGCCACATCGTGAACGAGATATCCGAGAATTTCTTCGGCAAGCGCGCGCTCGCGCGGTGTCAGCACGACATTGCGGAACTGCCCGGCGACCTTGGCCGCGGCGGCGGCCCGCACCTCCTCCGTCGGCTCCGACAGAAGGCGTTCAACATCGGCGAAGGTCAGCCTCTCCTGCATCGCCCCGTTCCCTGGCCATGCGCATCGCCTTATGGCTCGCGCCCCGCATGGACGAAATTCGTCCGGCTTTCACGCTGGTTAATCAGCCTACGGCCAAACGCTTAACGAACCCTTCATCCTGATCCGGGCGGGCGCCAGCCATCGGGAGCAGCGCGGGCGCCGCCGCAGCGGCTTCCGGTGCGGCCTTTGACAGCCCCTTCGATTCATGGATGATCCGGCCCATCGCGAAATTTAACCAAATCGGCATCAGAACAACGAAATTCCGGGGAAAAAACCATGCTGGAAGGTATCAAGGTCATCGAGATGGCGACCTACATCGCCGCGCCGGGCGCAGGCGGCATCCTCGCCGACTGGGGCGCGGATGTGATCAAGATCGAGCCGCTCTCGGGCTGCCCCATGCGCTACACGATGAAGAATGTCGGCGCCGACCACCTGAAAGGCAGCCCCATCTTCGATCTCGACAATCGCGGCAAGAAGGGCATCGCGCTCAACACCGCGACGCCGGAAGGCGTCGAGGCGGTGAAGCGCCTCGTGAAGGACGCCGACGTTTTCCTCACCAATGTGCGCCCCGGCGGGCTCGAGCGCTCGGGCCTCGACTATGCCGCCCTCTCCGCGATCAACCCGCGCCTCGTCTATGCCACCGTCTCGGGCTACGGCCTGGAAGGGGCCGAGCGCGACCGCCCCGGCTTCGACATCGCCGCCTTCTGGGCGCGCTCGGGCCTCGGCTACCTCCAGCATGTGAAGGGCGGCGAGCCCACCACGCTCAGGACCGGCATCGGCGACCACACGACGAGCATGGCGACCGTGAGCGGCATCCTCGCCGCGCTCGTCGAGCGCCAGCGCACCGGCAAGGGCCGCCTCGTCGAAGCCTCGCTCCTGCGCACGGGCGTCTATGCGGCGGGCTCCGACATGGCCGTGCAGCTCAAATTCGGCAAGCTCGGCTCCACCAAGTCCCGGCATGAGGCCGTGCAGCCGCTCAGCAATTTCTTCAAGACGAAGGGCGGCGAGTGGTTCGCCATCGTGCCGCGTCAAGGCACGGTCGACTGGACCGCGATCTGCAAGATCATCGGCAAGCCGGAACTCGAAACCGACCCCCGCTTTGCCGATCCGAAGTCGCGGCGCGCCAATGCCGCCGAGCTCGTCGACATTCTCGACGCGGCCTTTGGCGAGCACGATCTCGCCTATTGGCGCCCCCTGCTCGACAAGGAAGATGTGATCTGGTCGCCGCTCATGCGGCCGGCCGATGTGGTCAACGACCCGCAGACGATCGCCACCGGCGCCTTTGTGGACGTGCCCGAGCAGGACGGCTCCGGCACCTATCGCGCGCCTGCAAGCCCGATCCGCTTTCACGGCGCCGACGATGGCCCGAAGGGCCCCTCGCCCGCGCTCGGCCAGCACACGCTCGACGTCCTGCGGGCCGCGGGCTATAGCGATGCAGACATAGAGAAGCTCAAGGAGGCGAAGGCGATCGCCTGAAGCTCCTAGCCGTAAGCGAAGCCCGAGCGCGGCAGCATCACGCGGCGCTCGGCCTTGCGGTCGTCCTCGGCGCGGTTCGATGTTTCGGAAGACTTGTCGCTGCCCGGCACATCGAGCGAGGCAAGGAGCTGAACGACCGCCGGGGAAAGGGTGAGCGGCGCCCGGCCGGGCATGCCGCCAGCCGCGCCCGTCGTCGCGGGCGCATCGCGGCGGGAGGGCTCGGC
>NZ_JBATUH010000008.1:0-5141 GCF_049671045.1 Parvibaculum sp.
GCATGGGCGCCTACTCCGAGCTGCAGCAGGCCGAGTTCGCGGCGGAGAAGAACGGCTTCACCGCGACGCGCCACCAGCGCGAAGTCGGCACGGGCTACTTCGACCTCGTTTCGCTCGCAGCGGGCGGTGGCGAGAGCTCGACGACCGCGCTCGCCGACTCGACCGAAGCCGCGCAGTTCAAGACGGCCGGCTCGCACTGATCCGGCTTCAAGGCTGAAACAACGAACCCGCGGAGAGCGATCTCCGCGGGTTTTTATTTGTCCGCCGCCGCGCTATGCCTGACGGCGGAGCCCGATGAACTGAAGCTCCGCGAAGACGCCCCCGGCGAATGCCTGCCCGAGCACGAAAGCATGGCCGAGCGCTGTCGGTTCGATCCAGCCGCCAATGAGAACCACGACGCTGTCGATCACCCAGAGCGCGTTGAGGATGATGATCGCCATCGCGGCCTTGCGCGAGATCGGCTGGCCGTTTGCGGTGATGTAGACGAAGCCGGCAAAGAGGACGAGCAGCAGGCCCGCGTAAAATACGAGATTTTCCGACAGGCCGAGCAGCGGCGCGAGGAGCGATGCGGTCGCGGCCATGAGCAGGCCGGTGGCGCCGGTCGCCACCGCATCGAGAAGGAGCGCGTAGCGCAGAAGCGAGGGGGAAGCGAGAATGGCTTGCATGGGTCGTCCTCCCTTCACGCGGGCATGCGATCGAGGAAGCCGGTGATCGCGGCTAGCCGCCCGTCTTCGGCGATGACGCCGAAATCGGTGCCCGCGATGCCCGCCTCCCTGCCATCCGGCCCGACGAGTTCCCAGCTGAAGCGCAGGCGGGCATTGTGCCCCTCGCCCTGTCCCACCTGCCGGAAGACATGGCCGGGGAACTGCGCCTGCGCGCCCTCGATCATGCGGTCGATGCCCGCATGGCCATGGCCCGCCATGACGGGATCGATATAGGCGGCATCCTCGGTCCAGTGCCGCGCGATCAGCGCGCGGCGGCGCTCCGCATCCGTCTCGTTCCAGATGGCGAGGTAGCCATCGATAAGATGATTGACGTCGGTCATACTGATCTCCTGATGAAGCGTTGCACGAACGGCTGCGATCCTCGGGCCACGCGGGGCGCCAGTCGATTACCCGGGAGGTAATTGCCGCCATGTCGCGAACGATCAAAACTGACGGCATGTTGAACATGAACCGCCCCGCCGCCGTCGGAGATCTGCTGCGCGCCTGGCGCCAGCGCCGGAGGCTCAGCCAGCTCGAACTGGCCTGCGATGCCGATGTCTCGGCGCGCCATCTGAGCTTTCTCGAAACCGGGCGCTCGCGTCCGAGCCGCGAGATGCTGCTGCATCTGAGCGAGCTTCTCGATATTCCCCCGCGCGAGCGCAACGCGCTCTTCATGGCGGCAGGCTTTGCACCGCTCTACACGGAAACGGCCATGACGAGCCCCGCCGCCGAGGAGGCGCGCCGCGCCGTCGAATTCATGCTCACGAGCCACGAGCCCTCGCCCGCCCTGGCGGTCGACCGGCACTGGACGCTCGTCGCCGCCAATCGCGCCGTCGGCTTCTTCCTTGCCTATGTCGCGCCGGAACTTCTCGAGCCGCCGGTCAACGTGCTGCGGCTGAGCCTCGATCCGCGCGGACTTGCGCCGCGCATCGTCAATTTCGGCCAGTGGCGCGGCCATGTGCTGCACCGCCTGCAACGGCAGATCGCCGAAAGCGGCGATGCGGAGCTCGCGGCGCTCCAGCGCGAACTGGCGGCCCTGCCCCATTCCGGCGATCGGGCCACCGCCCGCCTCGATGAGCCCTATGGCGACATCGTCCTGCCGTTCCGGATCAGGAGCGAGGAGGGCGTGTTCTCATTCCTCACCACCACGACCGTCTTCGGCACGGCGGTGGACCTCACCTTTTCGGAACTGGCGATCGAAACCTTCTTCCCCGCCGACCCTTTCACAGCGGCGGCGCTGCGCCGAAATCTTCCGCAGGCAGCGGGCTGACCGCCCGTCGTGAGGCAGGGTGGCTTGCTCCCGCCGTTCCCGCATGGGAAAAATCCGGCCGACCCTCCCAATGACTGCGAGAGAGAAGCCGATGACCAGCCCCGCCACCACCGATCTTTCCGACGCCCATCCCGATCTCGTCGAGCATTGCGAGCCGATCTTCCGCGACTTCGGCGGGCGGCGCGCCTTCTCCGGCCCCATCGCGACGCTCAAGACCTTCGAGGACAATCCGAAAGTGCGCCAGGCGCTCGAAACGCCGGGCAATGGCCGCGTGCTCGTTGTCGATGGCGGCGGGTCGCTGCGCTGCGCGCTTGTCGGCGGCAATCTCGCCGCGCTCGCGGTTCAGAATGGCTGGGCGGGTATCGTGGTCTATGGCTGTGTGCGCGACACGTCGGAGCTTGCCGCCGCGCAAGTAGGCGTGAAGGCGCTTGCGGCCCATCCCAAAAGAAGCGAGCGGCGCGGGCTCGGAGATTATGACGTCGTCCTGCGCTTCGCGGGCGTGACCTTCCGGCCCGGCGAATGGCTCTATGCGGATGAGGACGGGATCATCGTGAGCCCGAAAAAGCTCGACTGAAGCAAAACGGACGATCCGCCTGTTCGCGCGGATCGTCCGTCTGCGTCCTTTCGCCTTGCGGCTCGTCAGTCCGCGGCCTTCGCCACGATCTCTTCGATGAAGGCAGGCAGCGCGAAGGCAGCCTTGTGCACGGCTGGCGTGTAGTAGCGCGTCTTCAGCCCCGCCTCGCGGTAGCGATGCGTGAGCGTTTCGACCGTCACCGCGTTCAGGAACTCGTCATCCGTGCCCCATCCCAGCGCCATGAAGCCGCCGACATAGGTCGGAATGGTGGCGACATAGCAATGAGCGTAGCGGAAGAGCCGCTTGAACTTCGCCATCGTGCTCGAAAGCTCGGTCGACTGCAGGAACGGCACGCCGTTCTGCGTGACGAGGATGCCGCCTTCGGTGAGGCGCGCCTTGGCGTTGCGGTAGAACGCCTCCTCGAAGAGGACGACACCAGGCCCGACGGGATCGGTCGAATCGACGATGATCACGTCATATTGCTCCGGCGAGGTCCGCACGAACTCGGCGCCATCGGCGAAGACGAGATCGAGGCGCGGATCGTCGAATGCGCCCGCCGAGATCATCGGCAGGTGCTCCTTCGCCAGATTGGTCACGGCGGGATCGATCTCGACCATGGTGATCTTCTCGATGCCCTTGTGACGCACGGCCTCGCGCAGGATGCCGCCATCGCCGCCGCCAATGATGAGCAGCCGCTTCACGTTCCCATGCGCGAGCACGGGCACATGGGTCATCATCTCGTGATAGACGAACTCGTCCTTCTCGGTCACCTGCGTGGCGCCGTCGAGCGCCATCATGCGGCCGAAGGTCTGGTTGTCATAGATCACGAGGTGCTGCTGGCCGGTGCTTTCCTCGAAAACGATCCTGTCCGCACGATAGGAAATGACGAGGCCGCCATTCTCATGGAGAACCTCGTCGACCCAATGGGTCTTTCCGTCGCTCCGAACCGGCATCAGACCATGTCCTTTCCGCGCCGCAGTTCCTCGACGCGAATGTTGGATGGGCCGAACGCCTCCTGCAAGACGGCGATCGAGTTCTGCGGCTCGGCCTCGCCACACATGAAGACGTCGAGCGCGGCATAATTCGCCTCGGGCCAGGTGTGGATCGAGATGTGGCTCTCCGACAGCACGGCCACGCCCGACACGCCGCCATTGGGCGTGAAGTGATGGAGGTGGATGTGCAGCAGCGTCGCCTTCGACACCTCGACGCAACGGATCAGCGTTTCCTCGATGTGCTTCAGATCGTCGAGCCTGCTCGCACCGACCAGATCGATGATCAGATGCGTTCCGGCGAAACGTTCGCCGTTGCGCTCGATGAAGAAATCCTTCCGCTCCTCGTGATGGGCGCGCGGTCCTTCGGACAGCGTTTCCACCGATGCGAGATTCGGGGCGTTGTGGGGGAACTCGAGTACTTCCGCCTGGGTCTTCCTTGAATCGCGATTCAAGTCGATCCCCAATTGGAAGAGGGCGCGGGGCTCGGACATGGGCCTCTCTCCAACCAGTAGATGGACCTGGCTTGCCGGACGCATTGCGCCACACCGCATTCCACACGGGAAATCGCGATGGGCAGCGCCGGGGCCGTGGATATTTAAGCTTTCGCAGATTGAACGCGGCGGCTTGAGGTGCCGAGTGCGGGGCGAACTCGCCCGGCTTGACCGTTACGCAGAACGGCGCGGCTCGGCGTCATCAGGGGCGTCAGCCCCTCAGACTGTAATCAGGCATATGCATTCTCCCCAGAAACCCGGCTGGCTGCCAATGCGGCAAGCCGCCAAACCTTCCAAAAGAGACGCGTACGCCGTTACGTAGCCGGCTCGGGCCAGGGGCACGTGCGATTGCGTTCTGGCGCTCATGTAGATGGCGCAGTGCAGCGTGTCAAACAAAAACCTCCGCATGCGCACATGGCGACGAATTTTCGTCTCCGATGCGCAGATTGCAGCCTTCCGCGCCCGGTTGGGCGGGTTCACGCGCATGAAAAGGCCCAGGGCGAGGGCCAGCGGCTGCCCCGCCCGATTCGTACGGCAGGGGCGACAGGCGATGCCGTGCCCGGCCCCTCAGCCGTGGGGCAACGCCAAGATTATTGCAAGTGATTATCAATAGCGATAAAGTCGCCTCATCCTCCCGCATCGGAGACACGCCATGAAGCCAGCAGATCGCGCCTTCTTTCCCTCTCCGTCGCGCCACCCCCGCTATGTCCCGGACCTGCCGGTCGGCGAGCTTGGCTTTGCCGAGCAATTCCTCGTCTGGGCGATGCGGGTCCAGTGGTCCCATATCGGCGACGGGCGGCAAAGCTCGCTCGTCGTAAGACGCGCCTTCGACAAGCTCGACATGCCCGAAGGGGCGAGCCTCATCGCCGAGCTGACCGAGGCGCTGATCGGCGCCTCGGAGCGGCCGCTTTCCGTGCCCTGCCCCAAATGGCGGGTGCTGACAGGCGACGAGGCGCGGCTACTGACCTTCCTCGCCGCGCTTCAGGCGCGCGACGGCGCGCCCCTCGCCTTCTTTGCGCCGGAATGGCGACTGCCCTCGCATGCGGCGATCTGGCCGCCCGCGCAGCGGCTGGCGCTCGCCTGCACCGCCGCCGGCCTCCATCTCGGCGC
>NZ_JBATUH010000009.1:0-8218 GCF_049671045.1 Parvibaculum sp.
TGTGCATCGACCATCCGGAGGTGCAGGCGCTCATCGGCCGCGTGCGCGACCGGCGCATCGTCACCTATGGCACGAGCCCGCAGGCCGACATCCGCGCGACCAATCCGCGCGTCGAGAAGGGGCTCAACGTCTTCGACGTGACGATCGCGGATCGCAAGAGCGGCCAGACGCGCGAACTTCCGGCGGTGAAGCTGCCGATGCATGGCCGTCACAACATGCTGAACTCGCTTGCCGCAATGGGCGTGGCCATTCAGATGGGCATTCCCGAGGCGAAGATCCGCAAGTCGCTCGAGAGCTTCGGCGGCGTCAAGCGCCGCTTCACCCATGTCGGCAAATGGAACGGCGTCGATATCTATGACGATTACGGCCATCACCCGGTCGAGATCGCCGCCGTGCTTCAGGCCGCGCGCTCTGCCTGCTCGGGCCGCATCGTCGCCGTCGTTCAGCCGCATCGCTACACGCGGCTTCACAATCTCTTCGATGAATTCTGCGCCTGCTTCAACGATGCCGACACGGTGATCGTCGCCGATGTCTATGCGGCGGGCGAAGCGCCCATCGAGGGAGCCGACAAGGCGTCTCTCGTTGCCGGGCTTCACGACCGCGGTCACCGCGACGTGATCGCGCTCGACGGACCGGAGGCGCTGCCGAAGCTCGTCTCCGAGATTGCGAAGCCCGGCGACTTCGTCGTCTGCCTCGGCGCGGGCAGCATCACCTATTGGGCGAATGCGCTTCCGGCCGATCTCGCCGCCCTTTCCACGAAGCCGAAAAAGGTGGCGGCGAAGGGTGACAAGACGGAAAAGCCTGCGAAGGCGAAAACGAAGAAGGGGAAAGGGAAATGATGGCGGCTCATGCGCCTGCTTCTTCCCTGATCGAAAGGCTCCCCAAGGTGCGCGGCGAGCTCATTGCAAATGCGCCGCTCGCGCCGCTCACCTGGTTCCGCGTCGGGGGGCCGGCCGAAGTGCTCTTCCGCCCGGCCGATGCCGACGATCTCGCCGCCTTTCTCGCGGGCACGCCCGCCGATGTGCCGGTGACCGTCATCGGCGTCGGCTCCAATCTTCTCGTGCGCGATGGCGGCGTCCCGGGCGTCGTCATTCGCCTTGGCGGTAAGGGCTTCTCGCATATCGAGGCGCTGGACGGCCACCGGCTGCGCGCGGGCACGGCGGCGCTCGATGTGGCGGTCGCGCGTGCGGCGCAGGAGGCGGGTATTACCGGTCTCGAATTCTATCGCGGCATTCCAGGCTCCATCGGCGGCGCGCTGCGGATGAATGGCGGCGCCTATGGCCGCGAGACGAAGGATGTGCTCGTCGAGGCCGTCGCCATCGACAGGCAGGGGCGGCGCCATGTCCTTTCCAATGCCGATATGGGCTACAGCTACCGCCATTGCGGCGCGCCGGGGGACCTCATCTTCGTCGAGGCGATCTTTCAGGGCGAGGCGGGCGACAAGGCCGAGATCCAGCGCCGCATGGACGAGATCACCGCGAAGCGCGAGGAAAGCCAGCCCATCCGCACACGCACCGGCGGCTCGACCTTCAAGAACCCGGAAGGGCATAAATCCTGGCAGCTGATTGATGCGGCTGGCTGCCGCGGCCTCGTCAGGGGCGGCGCGCAGGTCTCGGAGCTGCACTGCAACTTCCTCATCAATACCGGCACGGCGAGCGCGGCCGATCTCGAAGGTCTGGGCGAGGAAGTCCGCGCGCGCGTGAAGGCGAAGAGCGACATCGTTCTCGAATGGGAAATCAGGCGGATAGGAGAGCCGGCATGACGCGCAAGCACGTTGCCGTTCTCAAGGGTGGCTGGTCGCCGGAACGCGAGGTGAGCCTCGTCTCCGGGCGCGGCTGCGCCGATGCGCTCCGCCAGCACGGCTACCGCGTGACGGAGATCGACGCCGGCCGCGATCTCGCCGATCAGCTGCTCAAGGTAAAGCCCGACGTCGTCTTCAACGCGCTTCACGGCCGCTGGGGCGAGGATGGCTGCGTGCAGGGTCTGCTCGAGATCCTCAGCATCCCCTACACCCATTCGGGCGTGCTCGCCTCGGCGCTCGCCATGCACAAGGAGCGCGCCAAGGCGGTCTTCCGCTCCGCAGGCCTTCCGGTAGCGGAAAGCATCGTCGTTCCGCGCGAGCAGGCGGCGAGGGGGCATGTCATCGAGCCGCCCTATGTCATCAAGCCGGTGAACCAGGGCTCCTCTGTCGGCGTCTTCATCGTCCGCAAGGGCGAAAACCGTCCTCCGGTCGAGCTGACCTCGCCCGATTGGGATCTCGGCGAAGAGGTGATGGTCGAGCGTTTCATCGCCGGGCGCGAGCTGACCTGCGCCGTCATGGGCGAGGAGGTACTCGGCGTCACCGAAATCTTCGCGAGCACCGTGTTCTACGACTATGAGGCGAAATACGCGACGGGCGGCTCGCGCCATGAATTTCCGGCGAAGATCGATGCCGATGACTATGCGGAGGTGCAGCGTGTGACGCTCGCCGCGCATCGTGCGCTTGGCTGCCGTGGCGTCAGCCGCGCCGACTTCCGATTCGACGACACGAGGAAGGGCAAGCCCGAACTCATTCTCCTCGAAGTGAACACCCAGCCCGGCATGACGCCGACATCGCTCGTGCCGGAGCTTGCGAATCTCGCCGGCTATTCTTATGGCGAGCTGGTGAGCTGGATGGTGGAGGACGCGTCATGCGATCGATGAGCGGCAATCGGAACAGAACCCCCTCGCGTGCCGGCATCCGCGCCGTGCCGGGCAAGGGGCGCCGGGCCGCGAAAATCGCGCCCGGCCGCCGTCGCAACACGGGCGCCGAGCGCAGCTTCGGCCGCCGCTCCGAGCGGCCCGCTTCCCAGCTCATGCTCTGGTTCGACGAATTGCGCGAGGGCAATTTCCGCATGCGGCCCTTCACGGCCGCCACCATCGCGCTCATCGTCGGCGTCGGGCTCTATGGGCTCTTTGTCGGCGGCCATGTGTCGTCGGCCGCGCGCGAGGCCGCCTTTCAGGGCAACCGGCTTCTCGCGCTGGCGGGCTTCAGCGTGCAGGACGTGACGGTCACCGGCCGTTCGAATGCCGATCCCCAGGCATTGCTGGCGGCGCTGGGCGTCTCGCGCGGCGATCCCATCTTCGCCGTCGACACCGAGGCGGCGCGCCAGCGCATCGAGCATGTGGACTGGGTGAAGTCGGCGACCGTCACCCGCCTCCTTCCGCATGCGATCCGCATCGATGTCGTCGAGCGCGAGCCCTTCGCGGTCTGGCAGCGCGCCGGCCGGCTCTCGGTCGTCGACAAGGACGGTCAGCCGATCACGGACGAGAATGTTCAGGCCTATACCAATCTGCCTTTCGTCGTCGGCTTCGGCGGCGCGCGCGAAGCGCATGACGTGCTGGCGCTCATTCAGACGCAGCCGCAACTGCTCGCTCGCGTGCGCGCTTTCGTGCGCGTGGGCGGCCGGAGATGGAATCTCCGGCTCGAAAACGGCGTCGATGTGAAACTTCCCGAGGTCGGCGTCGAAAAGGCTCTTGCCGATTTGGCGAACCTCGATCAGACATACAAGATTCTTTCTCGCGATATCGAATCAGTCGACATGCGACTGCCGGATCGCGTGACGTTGGCGTTGACGCCAGAGGCAGCGAGCGCACGGGGCGATGCGTTGGCGGCGAAGGCCACTCGAAAGGTGGGCGCCGTCAGGGGTGGGGGCGATACATGAACATGGTCAGTCTCGGTTCCAGAGGATTCCAGGGACGTCCGGTTGCTGCGGGAAGGGCGGGCACCATTGCCGCGCTCGATGTTGGCTCGAGCAAGATTTCCTGCTTCATCGCCAGGATCGAGCCGGGCCGTTTGGCGAACGGCCATGCGCCGATCCGCGTCATCGGCATCGGGCATCAGGTTTCGAGAGGCATTCGCGCCGGCACGATCATCGACATGGACGCGGCCGAGGAGGCGATCCGGGTCGCGGTCGATGCGGCCGAGCGCATGGCCGGCGTCACCATCAAGGACGTGATCGTCGGCATGTCGGGCGCGGAGCCCAAGAGCCAGACCGTCGGTGTCAAATCCTCCGTGGCCGGACCCGAGATCACCGATGCCGATCTCGTCCGCCTCATCGGCTATGCCCAGGCGAACTTCCAGCCCGAGGGCCGCGACGTTCTGCATGCGCTTCCGACCAATTTCAGCATCGACGGCGCGCGCGGCGTTCAGGACCCGCGCGGCATGTTCGGCGAAACGCTGGGCGTCGATGTTCATATGGTCAGCGCCGCACGCGGGCCATTGCGCAATCTCGAGCTTTGCATCGACCGCTGCCATCTCTCGGTTCTTGCTACGGTGGTTTCACCCTATGCGAGCGGCCTTGCCTGTCTCGTCGAGGACGAGATGGACCTCGGCGTCGCCGTCATCGATATGGGGGGCGGCACCACATCGCTCGCCGTCTTCTTCGAAGGCGCCATGGTTTATTGCGATTCCGTGTCTATTGGCGGGAATCACATTACTAATGACATTGCGAGAGGACTTTCGACTCCGCTGGCGCATGCCGAGCGCATGAAGACGCTCTATGGCAGCGCGCTGGCCAGTCCGTCCGATGAAAGAGAGATGATTGACGTGCCTCAAGTGGGCGAGAGCGATGCCGATTCGGCGAATCACATTCCGAGGTCCATGTTGACCGGCATCATTCAGCCGCGGCTTGAGGAAACGTTCGAACTCGTCCGTGATCGGCTCGAAGCATCGGGTTATGCGCGCGTCGCGGGTCGCCGCGTGGTGCTGACGGGCGGCGCGAGCCAGATGAACGGCGCGCGGGAACTTGCCCATCGCATTCTCGACAAGCAGGTGCGCGTGGGCCAGCCGATCCGGCTGACCGGCCTTGCCGAGGCGACGGGCGGACCGGCCTTTGCGACCTGTGCCGGCCTTCTCACCTATTCGCAGATTTCGCCGCTCGAGGCGGCAGGCGCGGATGGCGACGAGGAAGCCAATGGGCGACCGGGCGGCTTGCGCAAGTTCAGCCGCTGGCTGCGGGAGAATTTCTGATGAGGGGCGTGGCGGAAACTCGTGCTTGCGCCGAATGCGGGGCCTTGAAAGGGGCAAAGAGCCGGCGTCGCCGAAGGCGAGGATTGAGCCGGTTTGCAGCGCCACCGGGCCGAGTGGTTGCTGCACTGCCGGAAAATGCGGCTGGACGGACCCCGATTATCCAATCTGTTTCGAGGAGGCTGACATGAGCATCAAATTGACGGTACCGCAGGCAAAGGAACTGAAGCCCCGGATCACGGTGTTCGGCGTCGGCGGTGCCGGCGGAAACGCCGTCAACAACATGATCGAGTCGGGTCTCGATGGCGTCGAATTCGTGGTGGCGAATACCGACGCGCAGGCGCTCCAGCTCTCGCTGGCGGAACGCCGCATCCAGCTCGGCGCTTCGATCACTGAAGGTCTCGGCGCCGGTTCGCGTCCCGAGGTCGGTTGCGCGGCGGCCGAAGAAGCCCTGCATGAGATCGTGGAGCACATTCAGGGTGCTCACATGGTCTTCATCACCGCGGGCATGGGCGGCGGCACCGGCACGGGCGCCGCGCCCGTCATCGCGCGCGCTGCGCGGGACGAGGGCGTGCTCACGGTCGGCGTGGTGACCAAGCCGTTCCAGTTCGAGGGCACGCGGCGCATGCGTCTTGCCGAAGAGGGCATTCGCGAGCTGCAACAATATGTCGATACGCTCATCATCATCCCGAACCAGAACCTCTTCCGGGTGGCGAACGAGAACACGACCTTCTCAGACGCCTTCGCGATGGCCGACCAGGTTCTCCATTCGGGCGTTGCAGGCATCACCGACCTGATGATGAAGCCGGGCCTCATCAATCTCGACTTCGCGGACGTCAGGACCGTGATGAACGAGATGGGCAAGGCCATGATGGGCACGGGCGAGGCGACGGGCGAGAAGCGCGCCGTCGAGGCCGCCGAGGCCGCCATCTCCAACCCGCTGCTCGACGAAGTGTCGATGAAGGGCGCGAAGGGCGTTCTCATCAACATCACTGGCGGCATGGACCTCACTCTTTATGAAGTGGATGAAGCGGCCAACCGCATCCGCTCCGAGGTCGATCCGGATGCCAACATCATCGTCGGCTCGACCTTCGATCCGTCAATGGACGGGCGCATGCGCGTGTCCGTCGTCGCAACCGGCATCGAGGTCGAGGAGCGCACGCAGCAGCGTCCTGCGGCGGAAGCCGCTGCGGCTCCGAAGGCGGTCGCGGCCGAGCGCGCGCCGGTCGTTGCGGCGGCGACTTTCGCCAAGCCGGCCCGCACGGTCGCGCAGCAGTCCCAGCCGCAGATGCACATGCAGCCGATCGCCGAACCCGAGCTGCCGGTCGTGGAGCGCGTCGCGCCGCCGCTCTCCGCCCATTACGATCCGCGCGAATATGAGGCCGAGGTCATCATTCACAAGCCCGAGCCGCGCATGCCGCAGCAGGCAAGGCGCGACGAGCCGGTCGTGAACCCGGCCGCCGTGCTCGCCGAGCCGAAGGCGCAGCCCTTCATTCCGGGCGATCTCGACCGTGTGCAGACTGGCAACGCGGAAGTTCCCGCCTTCATCGGCAACCGTGCGGCCCAGATGCCGCAGAGCCGGGCGCCGCGCAAGGGGCCGAGCTTCTTCGAGCGTCTGACGGGCGGCGGCCGTCGCCGCAATGAGGAGCAGCCCCAGCCGCCGCGCCGCGAGCCGGTCGCCTCTCGCGAGGTGAGCAGGCCCCAGCCGCAGCAGCAGCCGGAGCTGCCCAGGCCGCAGTCGCAGGCGCAAAGCCTCACTCAATCCGCCGAAGGGCGTCTCGTTCAGCCCTCGTCCTATGAGGAGGAGCAGCTTGAGATCCCGACCTTTCTGAGGCGTCAGGCCAACTGACGCTTCCACTGGCTGCGCCCGCGGGGGGCGCTGCGCGCGCGAAGCCCCGCCTGTTCCGGACGTGTCCGGGGCAGGCGGGGTTTTGCTTTGAAAGCAAGGGGTTAGAGCCCGTTTCAGAAGGTAACATTCTGAAAGAAACTGTTATTTGAGGCTTTATTTGCGCACTGCTAGAACCGCAGTGGGGTTCTCGGGGTGAAGGATAGTCCGGTGCGCAAGGCTGAGTTCGAAACCATCACGCTTGAAGAGGCGCGGGCGCATCGCCGCCAGCGCGCAGGCGCGCCCGCATGTCCTCAGATGACGCTGGCCGCGCCCGTCGCTCTGGAAGGCGTCGGGCTTCACTCGGGCCATGTGATCCACATGACGCTCCATCCGGCCGGGGCGGATTTCGGCATTGTCTTCCGTCGCACCGATCTCGACGGTGGCGAGGCCGCGACCGATATTCGCGCGCGCTACGATCAGGTCGGCGACACGATGCTGTCGACCGCGATCCGCAACCAGGCGGGAGCCTCGATCAGCACCGTCGAGCATCTGATGGCGGCGCTGGCGACGCTCGGTGTCGACAATGCCTTCATCGAGATCGACGGACCGGAAATTCCGGTGATGGACGGCAGCTCGCGGGTCTTCGTCGAGGCGATCGAGGCGGCGGGCCTGAAGGCGCTTGCAGCGCCGCGCCATGCCATTCGTATTCTGAAGCCGGTCATCGTCGAGGACGGTCTGAAGCGCGCCGCGCTGCTGCCGGGCGAAGGGTTCACGCTCGCTTTCGAGATCGAGTTCGAGAATCCGGTGATCGGACATGAAGTCATCGAGGCGGATTTCCATGCGCCGGATTTCCGCGAAGCTATCCTCTCCGCGCGCACCTTCGGCCTTCTCAAGGATGTCGAGGCGATGTGGAAGGCCGGACTCGGCCTTGGCGGTACGCTCGAGAACACGATCGTGGTGGATGGCGATCGCGTGCTCAACGAGGAAGGTCTGCGATTCGAAGATGAGTTCGTGCGGCACAAGGTGCTCGACGCGGTGGGCGATCTCGCGCTTGCAGGCGCGCCGCTCATCGGCCGCTATGAGGGGCTGCGCGCCGGCCATGCGATGAACAACCGGGTGCTCCGCGCCCTTTTCGCGGACCAGTCGGCTTATGAGATCGTCGAGCTTGGCGCTCCCGCCACCGAAGCCCAGCGCAAGGCCGCCATTCCCGCCGAATGATCGGCCATCCCCGCGCCGTGCCGCCCGCGAGGGCAGGCGCGGTCTGCCTTGCCTTTCATGCCGGCCCGCTATGGTTTCCGCACCCTATTTAGGCTAGAAACATGCACTGGCCCGATTGGGCGCCGGCGGCCAGTGCCGGCTTCCATGAGCCTCCGGACTCGCTTCGATATGGCCTTGTCCCGAAA
>NZ_JBATUH010000010.1:0-1859 GCF_049671045.1 Parvibaculum sp.
GCCATGAGGAGGGCGCGGCGCCCGAAGGCGCGGGCGAAGGCGAAGAAGCCGCCCATGCCGAAGAAGCGCCGATCCTGCTCTCCTATTCTCGCGACGAGGTCGTGACGGAGGAAGCGGACCACATCGCCACCGAAGAACTGGTGGCCGAGGAAGCCGCCCCCGAAGTATCCGCGGAGGAACCCGCAAAGGCGGAAGAAGCGCCCATGGCGGAAGTTGCAACGGAACCTGCGGCGGAAGTCGTAGCAGAAGCCGTGGCCAAGGAAGTTCCCGCCCCGGCGGAGTCCGTGGCCGAGGAGGTCGCTCCCCTGCCCGCCGAAGCTCCGGCGGAGGAGGCCGCCGCCGAACCGCAGCCCGAGTCGGTTGCAGCCGAGGCGCCCGCCGAAGCCGAAAAGCCGCAGGCGCCTGCGCGTCGCGGCTGGTGGCAGCGCCGCTCCGTCTGAGCACGGGAAAATCAGTCCGGTATCCTGATCCGATATGTTTCCGGCGAAAGTGGTTTCCACTTTTGCCGGAAACCTCGCTGGACCGTCAGGCCAGCCAGCGCTTGAGCCGCACGACCGCCTCTTCCATATCGGCGGTTGCGCCCGCAAAGGAAAAGCGCACCGTCGTCGCGCCGTTCAGCGGATCGAAGTCGAGGCCCGGCGTGGCGGCCACGCCGGCTTCATGCAGCATGCGATGGCAGAACCCGGCGCTGTCATTCGTCAGTGTGCTGACATCGGCATAAAGGTAGAAAGCGCCATCGGCGGGCGCGAAGCGCGCGAGCCCCGCTTCCGGCAACGCATCGAGCAGAAGTTTCCTGTTCGCGGCATAGACGGCGACATTCGCATCGAGTTCTTCCGTCGCGTCGAAGGCCACGACGCCCGCCGCCTGCGCGATGGAGGATGGCGCGATGAAGAGGTTCTGCGCCAGCCGCTCGATCGGCCGCACGAGGCGTTCGGGCACGACGACCCAGCCGAGCCGCCAGCCTGTCATGCAGTAATATTTCGAGAAGCTGTTGACGACGAGCGCATCGTCCGACGAGGCGAGCGCCGTCGCCGTCTCGGCGCCGAAGGAAATGCCGTGATAGATCTCGTCGGAGATGAACCAGCGGCCTTGCCGGGCGCAGGCTTGCGAGAGCACGGCGAGCGCCTCAGGCGTGAGCATGGTTCCCGTCGGATTGGCCGGGCTCGCAACGAGCACGCCCGCAATGCGGCCATGGCGGCGTTCAGCCTCCTCGATGAGTTCCGGCGTCAGCGACCAGCGCGTTTCCGCGCCGACGGAGATCCCGACAGGCTCGAGCCCCAGCGCCAGCAGGATATTGCGATAGGCGGGATAGCCCGGCTCCGAGATCGCAACCCGCGCGCCCGGATCGAAACAGGCGAGAAAGGCGAGAATGAATCCGCCCGACGAGCCGGGCGTCACGACCACGCGCTCCGGCGCGAGATCGATCCCGTGCCGGTCGGCATAATAGCGCGCGATCCTCTCGCGCAGCGCGGGCGTGCCCAGCGCGTCGGTGTAGCCGAGCCGGTCCGAAGCGAGCGCGCGGGCCGCCGCATCGCGCACGACCTGCGGGGCCTGCGTCGAGGGCTGGCCGACTTCGAGATGGATGATGCGGCGCCCCTCCTGCCGCTCGAGCGCGGTCGCGTCGCGCATGACATCCATGGCGATGAAGGGAGCAACGCCGCTCCGCCTCGAACCGTTCAGCCTGTTCGTCATTGGCTCGTCTGCGCTCAGGAGCCCGAGGCGACGGCGCCAAGCCCGACGCCATTGCCCGAGGGCGTGACGCCGAGCGTGCATGTGCCGGCCGGCAGCCCGTCGGGGCAGATGATGGCATTGGCCGGCGAGCGCGCATCGGCAGGGCCGGAGGCCAGCGCCCGGGAGCC
>NZ_JBATUH010000011.1:0-14792 GCF_049671045.1 Parvibaculum sp.
GCGCAAGCCAGTCCGGCGCGGCGGGCGAGGGGAGCAGGCCGGAAGCGGCGGCGGCAAGTTCGTCGCCGAGCGAGGTTGCGCTGTTGCCGATGAGGGTGAGGGTGTATTTCATGCCGAAACGGGTCCAGACACGGCATGCCCCACTTCATGCGGGCCATGACGACGAAGAAGGTAAGCGGTGGAAAAGCCACTCGATGTCAAACGAGCGATCCTTATTGCAGGGCCGACGGCGAGCGGCAAGTCCGCGCTTGCGCTCGAACTGGCGCAGCGGCTCGGCGGCGAGATCGTCAACGCGGATTCGATGCAGGTCTACCGCGATCTGCGCGTGCTGACCGCGCGGCCCTCGCCCGAGGATGAGGCCAGCGTTCCGCATCATCTTTATGGCATGCTCCCGGGGGAGGAGCGCTGCTCGGCCGGGCGCTGGGCGCGGATGGCGGTCGATGCGCTGCGCGACATCGAGGCGCGCGGCCGGCTTCCCATTGTCGTCGGCGGCACCGGGCTCTATTTCCGCGCGCTGATCGAAGGCTTCTCGCCCATCCCTTCCGTGCCTGACGAGATACGCTTCGCCACCCGCGACGAGGTGGCGGCGGCCGGCGCGGGCGCGCACGCGCTGCTTCGCGAGGCCGACCCGGAACTCGCCGCCGTCATCCGCCCCTCCGATCCGCAGCGCATCGCGCGCGGGCTCGAGGTCGCGCGGGCCACCGGCAGGCCGCTCAGCCAGTGGCAGAAGGAGCCGGCCCGGCCGCTTCTCAGGGGCGGCCTTGCCCGCATCGTGCTTGCGCCCGAAAGGGAGCTTCTCCGTGAGCGCTGCGACCGGCGCTTCGAGGCGATGTTCGAGGCGGGGGCTCTGGCGGAGGCGGAGGCGCTCGCGAAGCTCGGCCTGCCGGACGACGTTCCGCTCATGAAGGCGCTGGGGCTTCGGCCGCTCCTTGGCTATCTCTCTGGAGATATTGAGCTTTCCGCTGCGATCCGGGAGGGGCAGGCGGAGACGCGCCGCTATGCCAAGCGCCAGGAGACATGGTTCCGGACTCAGATGATTGCGTGGAAAAGAGTTAACACGCAATTTTCGGAAAGCTCATATGGAGAAATCTTTTCATTTATTGACGATTTGGGGTTGACCGCCTCCTGAGGGGCGGCTAGGTTTCCGCCACTTTATGGCAGGCAAGCCCGCGGCCGTATGTGTGATGCCCCGCCCTGATGCGGGGCATTCGCGTTCCGGGCGGCGCCCAAATCGTGAAGACGTTTCGCAAAGTAGAACGGCCCGCATGAGGCGGGCCCTGACGGCTCAGTCGAAGGATGTGAACCATGCCCCAGGAAATGACAGGCGCAGAAATCGTCATCAAGGCGCTGGTTGACCAGGGCGTAGACACGATCTTCGGCTATCCGGGCGGGGCGGTGCTGCCGATCTATGACGCGCTTTTCCAGCAGAACAGGATCAAGCACATTCTTGTTCGCCACGAGCAGGGCGCGGTTCACGCCGCCGAGGGTTATGCCCGCTCGACGGGCAAGCCGGGCGTCGTTCTCGTGACCTCGGGGCCGGGCGCGACCAACTCTGTCACGGGCCTCACCGACGCGCTGATGGATTCGATCCCGATCGTCTGCCTCACCGGGCAGGTGCCGACGCATCTGATCGGCACCGACGCCTTTCAGGAGTGCGATACGGTCGGCATCACGCGCCCCTGCACCAAGCACAACTGGCTGGTCAACTCCGCGAAGGAGCTGACGCGCGTCATGCACGAGGCCTTCTATGTCGCGACGCATGGCCGCCCCGGCCCGGTCGTCATCGACATTCCGAAGGATGTGCAGTTCCAGAAGGCCGAATATGTCGGCCCGCAGAATGTCGTCCACAAGACCTATCGCCCGCGCATAAAGGGCGATGTCGAGGCGATCAAGGAAGCGGTCGCGCTCATCGCCGGGGCGAAGCGTCCGATCTTCTATACGGGCGGCGGCATTATCAATTCGGGGCCGGTCGCAAGCCAGCTTCTGCGCGAATTCGTGAAGCTCACCGGCTATCCGATCACCTCGACGCTGATGGGGCTTGGCGCCTATCCGGCTTCCGACAAGCAGTGGCTCGGCATGCTCGGCATGCACGGCACCTATGAAGCCAACAATGCGATGCACGACTGCGATCTGATGATCAATATCGGCGCGCGTTTCGACGACCGGGTGACGGGCCGCATTGACGCCTTCTCGCCGGGTTCGAAGAAGATCCATGTCGATATTGACGCTTCCTCCATCAACAAGGTCGTCCATGTCGATGTCGCCATCATCGGCGACGCGGCGCATGTCCTGGAGGACATGATCCGCATCTGGAAGGCGAAGGTCTGCAAGCCGGACAAGGCGGCGCTCGCTGAGTGGTGGCAGCAGATCGACAAGTGGCGTGCGCGCCGCTCGCTCGATTTCAAGCACTCGGACGAGGTCATCAAGCCGCAATACGCCATCCAGCGGCTCTATGAGCTGACCAAGGACCGCGAGACCTACATCACCACGGAAGTCGGCCAGCACCAGATGTGGGCCGCGCAGCACTTCCACTTCGACAAGCCGAACCGCTGGATGACCTCTGGCGGCCTCGGCACGATGGGCTATGGCCTGCCGGCCGCGGTGGGCGTCCAGATCGCGCATCCCGACGCGCTCGTCATCGACATTGCCGGCGAAGCCTCCATCCAGATGTGCATGCAGGAAATCTCGACGGCCGTTCAGTTCATGCTGCCGGTCAAGATTTTCATCCTGAACAACGAATATATGGGCATGGTCCGCCAGTGGCAGGAATTGCTGCATGGCGGGCGCTATTCGCACTCCTATTCGGAATCGCTGCCCGATTTCGTGAAGCTCGCCGAGGCTTATGGCGCCATCGGCATCCGGGCGACGAAGCCGGGCGAACTCGATGCCAAGATCAAGGAAATGATCGACGCGAAGGGGCCGGTCATCTTCGATTGCGTCGTGGACAAGCTCGAGAACTGCTTCCCCATGATCCCCTCCGGGGCGGCCCATAACGAGATGATTCTGGCCGACGACGTCGAGGCGGCGGCCGTTACCGAAGCAGGCAAGATGCTCGTTTGAGGGAAATCGGCCCTTTTCAGGGGCCGATTGCCCTTTCGCCCCGGGCCTCGCTTGGGCTATAGAGCCGGAGCGAATACCGGGGCGCGAGCCCCTTCCTTCACGAATTTCACCCCGCGGGGAGCCCTGATGAGCGACGACAGCAAGATCGAACGGCATACGATCGCGGTACTCGTGGACAACGAGGCCGGCGTTCTGGCGCGCGTCATCGGGCTTTTTTCGGGCCGCGGCTACAATATCGAGAGCCTGACGGTCGCCGAGGTCGATCAGGCCGAGCACACCTCCCGCATCACCGTGGTGACCGCGGGAACGCCCATGGTGATCGAGCAGATCAAGGCGCAGCTCGAGCGGCTGGTTCCGGTCCACAAGGTCGTGGACCTGACCGCCGAGACGAAGGCCGTCGAGCGCGAAATGGCGCTCATCAAGGTCGCGGGCGCCGGCGAGAAGCGCGTCGAGGCGTTGCGCCTTTCGGATGCGTTCCGCGCCCGCGTGATCGACACCACGCATTCCTCCTTCGTGTTTGAAGTGACGGGCGCGCCGGACAAGATCGACGCGTTTATCGGTTTGATGAGGCCGCTCGGCCTCGTGGATGTGTCGCGGACCGGCGTCGTGGCGATAGCCCGCGGCGCCGAGGCGATGTAACAGCTAATCTAGAGACGAAAAGGACGAGAGACCCATGCGCGTTTACTACGACCGCGACGCAGACGTGAACCTGATCAAGGGCAAGAAGGTCGCCATCATCGGCTATGGCAGCCAGGGCCACGCTCACGCGCTCAATCTGCGCGACTCGGGCGTGAAGGAAGTCGCCGTCGCGCTGCGCGAGGGCTCGGCCACCGCGAAGAAGGCGGAAGGCGAGGGGCTCAAGGTTCTGTCGGTCGCCGAAGCGGCCAAGTGGGCCGACGTGCTGATGATGCTCACGCCGGACGAACTTCAGGGCGATATCTACCGCGACCATCTGCACGCCAACATGAAGCCGGGCGCGTCGCTCTTCTTCGCCCACGGCCTCAACATCCATTTCAATCTCATCGAGCCGCGCAAGGACATCGACGTCCTCATGGTGGCGCCGAAGGGCCCCGGCCACACGGTGCGCTCGGAATACAAGCGCGGCGGCGGCGTGCCGTGCCTCATCGCGGTCCATCAGGATGCGAGCGGCAACGCGCATGACGTCGGCCTGTCCTATGCCTCCGCCATCGGCGGCGGCCGCGCGGGGATCATCGAGACGACCTTCAGGGAAGAGTGCGAGACGGACCTCTTCGGCGAGCAGGTCGTGCTTTGCGGTGGTGTCGTCGAGCTCATCCGCGCCGGTTTCGAGACGCTGGTGGAAGCCGGCTACGCGCCGGAAATGGCCTATTTCGAGTGCCTCCACGAAGTGAAGCTCATCGTCGACCTCATCTACGAAGGCGGTATCGCCAACATGAACTACTCGGTCTCGAACACGGCCGAGTATGGCGAATACGTCACCGGCCCGCGCATCATCACCGCCGAGACGAAGGCGGAAATGAAGCGCGTCCTCGAAGACATCCAGACCGGCCGCTTCACGCGCGACTGGATGCTCGAAAACAAGGTCAACCAGACGAGCTTCAAGGCCATTCGCGCCCGCAACGCCGCGCATCCGATCGAGGAAGTCGGCGCCCGTCTGCGCGCCATGATGCCGTGGATCGCTGCCAACAAACTCGTAGACAAGGACAAGAACTGACGCGATCTCGCGCATAAGCCCGAGCCGTTTCGATGGGCCCTTCGCGTAGATCGCGAAGGGCCCTTTTTGTTTTCGGCGTCCGAATGAAATCCGCTCCCCCGATGAAAGCGGGGACGACCAGAGGGAAACCCGCCCATGCCTCCATCACGCAGAAGCCACGGCGCCGCCATCGCCTTCCTGCATACGGCGGCGATCCATATCGAAACCTTCAATGCGCTGGGACGCGAGATCGCGCCGGAACTCGCGCTCACCCATGTGGTGCGCGAAGACCTGCTCGCCGCCGCCGAGAAGGCCGGCCGGGTCACGCCCGCTCTCGACCTCATGACTCAGGAGGCGCTGATCGCGCTTGCCGAGGGCGGGGCGCGGGTCGTCGTCTGCACCTGCTCGACGCTCGGCGCCTCGGTGGAGCGGGCGGCGGCCGATGCTCCGGTGCCCCTCCTCAGGATCGATCGGCCCATGGCCGATCTCGCGGTGCTGCAGGGGCATAGGATAGGCATCTGCGCCTGCATCCCGGCGACGGTGCCCAATACCGAGGCGCTCATCGCCGATTCCGCGCGCGCGATTGGCCGCGACTACGAGTTCACGACCTTCCTTTTCGACGATGTCTGGACCGCTTTCCGGGAGGGGAGGCTCGACGACTACTATCAGGAAATCGCCCGCCGGCTGGCCGAGGCCGCGCATGATGTCGATGTGCTGGTTCTCGCCCAGGCTTCCATGGCTCCGGCGGCGGCTCTCTGCCGGAATTTGCCGGTGCCCGTGCTTTCGAGCCCCCGCATCGGCTTCGAGGCGGCGGCCCGGATCGCGAGGGGTGGCAGGTAATGCGTCAATTTGTGCGTTGACAGCTTTTGAGAATGATTATTACATGCGGAAATCATAGACAAAGCCCGGAAGCGAGCAAAGAAATGGCGCGGAGTTTCCTGACGACTGCAGCGATGGCGGCAGTCTTGTTGGCGTTGGCGGCAGGCGGGGCGGTTCAGGCACAGGAGCCTGAAGTTTACGAGATCACCATTCAGGAGCACCGCTTCACGCCGGACGAGTTCGAGATCCCGGCAGGCAAGGAAGTGAAGCTCGTCGTCAAGAATCTCGATCCGACCCCCGAGGAGTTCGAATCCTACGAGCTCAATCGCGAGAAGATCGTTCCGGCCCATGGCGAAATCTCGGTCTATCTCGATCCGCTGGAGCCGGGCACCTATCCTTTCTTCGGCGAATTCAACCAGTCGACGGCTCAAGGCAAGATCATCGTCAAGTAAGTTCGGGGGGCCGTCATGCTGGCCACGCTCATCATCGTTTTTCGTGAAGTCATCGAGGCCGCTCTGGTGGTCAGCATCGTCGCCGCGGCGACGACCGGGGTCGCCGGGCGCAACCGATGGCTCGTCGCGGGCGTGGGTGGGGGCATTCTCGGCGCGGCCATCGTCGCGGGGTTTGCCGGCACCATCGCGAATTCGCTCCAGGGCACGGGCCAGGAAGTCTTCAACGCATCCGTCCTCTTCGTCGCTGTCATCATGCTCGGCTGGCACAATGTCTGGATGAACAGCCATGGCCGCGAGCTTGCGGCCGAGATGAAGGCTGTGGGGCACGATGTGGCGGTCGGCGCGCGCCCGCTCTATGCGGTTGCGATCGCGGTCGGCATCGCGGTGCTGCGCGAAGGCTCGGAAGTGGTGCTCTTCCTTTACGGCATTGCCAGCGGCGGCACGGGCGCATCTGGACTTCTGACGGGCGGCATCATCGGCCTCGTCTCCGGCGCGGCGCTCGGCTATGCGCTCTACAAGGGCCTGCTCAACCTTTCCACGAAGAAGCTCTTTGCTGTTACCGGCTGGATGATCCTGCTGCTCGCCGCCGGTCTCGCCGCGCAGGGAGCAAATTATCTGACGCGGGCCGGGCTCCTGCCGCCGCTTGGCCGCAACATCTGGGACACCTCCTGGCTCCTCACCGAGCAGAGCATCCTTGGACAAATCCTTCACACCCTGATCGGCTATACGGCGCGCCCCTCGGGTATCCAGCTTCTCTTCTATGTCGGGACACTCGTCATCATCGGGGGCGCAATGAAAATCTACGGAAACGGATCAGGTCAGAAGCTCGGGCGGATCGCCGCCTGCATTCTCGGCGCATTTTCGGCATCGGCCCTCATACCGGGCGGCGATGCGGAAGCAGCCGCGATCAAGGTCTATTCGCCCTATGTCGAGCAGGGCGAGGTCGAGATCGAATATCAGGGCTACCGTACCTTCGACGGGGATGCCTCGAAGGACAACGAGCAGAAACACAAGGTGGGCCTTGCCTATGGCGTCACCGATTTCTGGGCCACGGAAGTTTATGGCATCTGGAAGAAGGATGCCGGCGGCAGCACGCATTTCGATGCGACGGAGTGGGAGAACCGCTTCCAGCTGACCGAGCGGGGAAAATATTTCGCCGATCTCGGTTTCCTCATCGAGTATGAGCATGTGCGCGACCGGCAGGGCGAAGCGGACGAGCTTGCCTTCGGACCGCTGATTGCCAAGGACATCGGCCGCACGACGAACACGATCAACGTGGTTCTCGAGCGCGAGCTTGGCGCGAATGCCGAGGGCGGGGTGGGTCTCACTTACAGGCTGCAAAGCCGCTGGCGCCTCGATCCGCTTTTCGAGCCGGCGATCGAAGCCTATGGCGAATTCGGGCGGATCAACAATTTCAACTCGAGAGACGATCGGAGCACATGATCGGCCCGGCCGTTCAGGGCACCTTCACGGGCCTTGCAGGGCTGCCGGGCAAGCTCAAATACGATGTGGGTTATCTCTTCGGTGTCACGCCTTCGACGCCGGACGGCACGCTGAAGCTCATCTTCGAATATGAGCTGCGGATCTGAGCCGCCTCCGCTCCGTCACCATCCATCAATAGAAGATCGCGTGGAAGCCTGAGCGGTCGAAGGGCCGCCAGTCTCCCTCGGGCTGCGCCAGCCTGTCGGCCACGGCCCAGAGCACGAGCGGGTTCACGCCCATTCCGATATGGGTGGCCTGCACTTCTATATTTTCTGTCTGCGGACCTTTTTCCTCGAGGCAGGCCGCCCAGGGAACGATGCCATCCGTCTTCGAGTAGATAGCGGTGCAGGGAACCGGCGGCGCGGGCCTGAGGCGCTCGGCAAGGGCCGCGTCAATCGAGCCGTCGCTGCGGTAGCCGGCGGCGAAGGGGCTGGCAAGCGTGATGACCTGACGGACAAGGGCGGGCGCCTCGCGGGCGATCTCGCGCGCATAGATGCCGCCCAGCGACCAGCCGACAATGCTCACGCGGCGCTGATAGCGATCCGCAAGCTCCCTGAAGCGCTGGCGCACGCCGCTGCGGATTTCCTGGCTCGGGCCCCAGTTCGTGCCGAGCTTCCAGGGATGAACCTGATAGCCCAGCGCCTGAAGATAGCGTCTGAGCACGAGCGTCGAACCGTCGGACGCCAACATGCCCGGCAGGACGAGCACCGCATGGCCGTCGCCGCGCGGTGCGCGCATGAGGGCAGGGAGCGAGGGGAGCATCGCGCCCAGTTCCAGAACCACGCGCAGTTCGCCGAGGCGCGAAAGGAGGCCGGGCTCGTCACCTGCGGATTTTGGCATGTCGCCTCCGGGCGTTCGGATGAATGGTCATGAGCTAGCAGGTTCGCGGCTGGCCCGGCATGTGGTGATGGGGATCGAGACATTCGCCGGGCTCGATCTGTACCGTCGCATGGCTGATGCGGAAGTGCGAGACGAGGCGCGCCTTGATGGCGAGAAGCGTGATCTCCGCATCGGCGCCTGGGGCGAGGCGGGCATGGAGCGTGACGAGCCGCTGGCCCGGCGTCAGCGACCAGGCATGGACGTGATGCACATCGGCGACGCCTTCCACATTGGCCATGAGGTCGGCGGAAATCGTTTCCGGCTCGAGGCCGGGCGGCGTGCCTTCCATGAGAATATGGGCCGCATCGTGCGTGACGCGCCAGGCGCTTCGCAGGATGAGCGCCGCCACGAGCATCGAGAGCAGCGGGTCGATCGGCATGAAGCCCGTCGTGAGGATGACGATGGCGGCCACGATGGCGGCGACGGAGCCGAGAAGATCGCCGAGAACATGGAGCGCCGCGCCGCGCAGGTTGAGGCTGTCATGCGCGCCGTGAAGCATGAGGAAGGACAGGATGTTGACGGCGAGGCCGCCCATCGCCACCACCAGCATCGGGCCGCCGAGGACGGGCGAGGGGTTGGCGATGCGGCCCACCGCCTCGACGACGATCCAGAGGGAGAGCACGAGCATCGTGGCGCCGTTGAGGAAGGCGGCGAGGGTTTCCGCGCGATGGTAGCCGTAGGAGCGCGCATCGTCGGCCGGGCGGCGGGCGAGGCGCACGGCAAGCCAGGCGAGCGCCAGCGCGCCCGTATCGGTGAGCATGTGGCCGGCATCGGCGATGAGGGCGAGCGAGCCTGACAGGTAGCCGCCCGCCGCCTCGACGATCATGAAGCCGCCGGTGATCCAGAGCGCGATGGCGACGCGCCGCTCATTGCTGAGCCCGCCATGATCGTGGGCGTGGCCATGATCGTGGCCATGATCGTGACCATGGGCGAGGCCGTGCTCCGCATGCCGATGGGCGCCGGACATCAGACTGCTTCCTCATGCACGTGAGCGACCATGTCCGCGACGACGCGAGCAATGTGATCGTCATGGATGCGATAGAAAATCTGCTTGCCGCGCCGCTCGGCGGTGACGAGCCGGGCCGCGCGTAAGAGGCGCAAATGGTGGCTTACGAGCGAAGGCGAAAGGCCGAGCTTCGCCGCCATCGCCCCGACAGGCTGGGGCGTCGCGAGCGTTTCCACGACGATGCGCAGCCGGCTCGGATCGCCGAGAAGGCGGAATGTTTCGGCAAGCTCCATCGCCTTGTCGTCGCTGAGCGGCTCGGCCAGGAGGGGGGAATGGTTCGATCTGCGGTGCATGTTATTTTATAACATGTGAACAACTATTCATATGTTATCTGGCTCCGCCGGGCGACGCAAGCCCCCGCGAAGCGTCCAGCATGCCGCGAGGGTTGGAGCGAGGGGGCCGTTCCTGTATGAAGGCGGCCCGGCAATTTTTGGGATGCATCAATGCGTATCGGCACGCCGCTAACGCCCGGAGCGACCCGGGTCATGCTTCTCGGTTCGGGCGAACTCGGCAAGGAGGTCGCCATCGAACTGATGCGTTATGGCGCGGAGGTGATCGCGGTCGATCGCTATGAGAACGCGCCGGCGCAGCAGGTTGCGCATCGCGCCCATGTCATCCGCATGACGGATGGCGCGGCGCTCCGGGCGATTGTCGAGCAGGAAAGGCCGCATCTCATCGTCCCCGAGATCGAGGCGATCGCGACCGACGAACTCGTCAGGATTGAGGCGGAGGGGCTCGCCGAGGTCATTCCGACGGCGCGCGCCGCGCAGCTCACGATGAACCGCGAGGGGATTCGCTGCCTTGCCGCAGAGGAGCTGGGCCTGCCGGTCTCGCCCTATGCCTTTGCCTCATCCGCCGTGGAGCTTCGCGCGGCTGCCGAGCGGATCGGCTATCCCTGCTTCGTAAAGCCGGTCATGTCGTCATCCGGCAAGGGGCAGAGCTATGTTGAGAGCGCGGCGGGGATCGACGCCGCATGGGATTATGCGATGTCGGGCGGCCGGGTCGAGAGCAGCCGCGTCATCGTCGAGGGCCGCATCGCCTTCGATTACGAGATCACCCAGCTCACCGTTCGGGCGCTTGGGCCCTCCGGCGAGATCGAGACGCATTTCTGCGCGCCGATCGGCCATCTCCAGGACAAGGGCGATTATGTCGAAAGCTGGCAGCCGCAGGCGATGACCGCCGCGGCGCTTGTCCGCGCGCGGGAAATCGCCAGGAAAGTAACCGATGCGCTTGGCGGCCGGGGCATTTTCGGCGTCGAGCTCTTCGTGAAGGGGGACGAGGTCTGGTTCTCGGAGGTTAGCCCGCGCCCGCACGATACGGGCCTCGTGACGCTCGCCTCGCAATATCAGAGCGAATTCGCGCTCCATGCCCGCGCGATCCTCGGGCTTCCCGTCTCCACCGAACTTCTCGCGCCGGGCGCCTCGGCGGTCATTTATGGACGGCTCGAGGAAAAGGCGATTGCCTTCGAGGGGCTCGAGCGGGCGCTGGCCGTTCCTGGCTCCGAGGTGAGGCTTTTCGGCAAGCCGGAAGCCTATGCGCGCCGCCGCATGGGCGTCGCGCTGGCGCGTGGCGGGGACGTGGCGGAGGCGCGGCGGCGCGCTGCCGAGGCCGCTTCCCACGTCAGGCCGGTCAGCACCCGGTAGAGCCGGTATCGGCCTGCACTTGGGGCAAGACGCCCGGTTTTTGCGCAAGATCGGGCCGCGCCCGCTTGCAAATTCGCACGAAACTTTTTGCGGATGCCATTTTCAGCCCCCGTTCTTGTCGTTATTCTGCATCTGTCGCAAATGTGTTTTGCGCAGACTGGGTAACGAAAATGAATTGGGACGACCTCCGCTTCTTTCTGGCCGTGGCGGGCGCCGGCAGCCTTTCAGGCGCCGGGCAGCAGCTTGGTGTCAATACGACAACGGTTTTGCGCCGCGTGGCCTCGCTCGAGGACGATCTGGGCGCGCGGCTTTTCGAGCGTGAGAGGACCGGCTACCGGCTGACGGCGGCCGGCGAGAAGCTCGTCGAGGCGCTGGAGCCGGTCGATCGCCGCCTTTCGGCGCTGCCGAGGGATTTTGCCGCCTCGGGCTCGGGCAGCGAGGGGGCGGTGCGGCTCGCGGCGAGCGAAGTGCTGGCTGGGCCCCTCATCGCGGCGGAGCTTCCGGCCTTTCGCGAGGCCCATCCGAGCCTCGAGCTCGAGCTTGTGACCGATCCGCCGGGAATCACGGGGGGCGCCCCCCGGATCGGCAGCCCGCTCAGGGATGTCGACGTGGCGCTTCGCGCGGCGCGGCCGACACAGGGCGACATGCTGATGCGGAAAGTCGGCGACATGGCCTATGGGCTTTACGCCGCGAAGGAATATCTCGCCGAGCGGGGCGTGCCCGGGCAGATGTCCGACCTGTCGGAGCACGACATGATCGGGTTTCCCCGCGCCGAGACGCCGCTCGGGCCCGTCTGGTGGATGTCCCGCGCCGAGAAGAACTCGCGCGTGACATTCCGCTCGTCGAGTGCTGCAGCGCGCGCGGAGGCGGCGCGGCAGGGTCTCGGTCTTGCCGCTCTTCCCTGCATCCTCGCCGATCAGGACAGCGGCTTCGAGCGCGTCTTCGGGCCGGACCTTCTGGGCGGGCTCGAATTATGGCTCATGGCGCGCAACGATCTCGCCCAGCTTGCCCATGTTCGCGCGGTTATGGAGTTCCTCGTGGACGCGGTGAAGCGGCATCGCTCGCGGCTCGACGGGCGCTCTCACGAAATTACCGAGCTGCCCCCCAAACCCTTGAAAAGCCGTTGAAATCAAGTCTTTTTCATTGCGTGGAACGCGCCTTTCGGCGTACAAACTTCGGGCCGCGCGGACCTGCGCGATCCGCAGGAAGGGCTTGTCGAGGCGATTCGGCGGGGCGTTGCGCTGTGAGGCAGCGAGCCCATCTCCGAACGGCGCCGGCAAACCAGTAGAGACGGTTCGGGCGATGCCTTGGGGGTCGGAGTGACGAGGGAAATGCGGAGCGCGAGGCTGACCCGCGCACTTTCCCGGCGATGCCCGGCAGGCTCGGTTCGAGGCATGTTCGTACACGGATGATCGGAGGGGGTTCTTTCTTTGATCGTTCGCGAATGCCCGGCGCCAGGACCTGTGCGCGACGCAATCGGGGGAAGCAAATCCAGAGCGATGAAATTGGTCCGCCCCGGCATGAATTCGGGACATGGGGGATCGGGACATGCGACGCTTTAACTGTTTGACCACCACAAGCGAAGACACTTTCAACCGTCGGCGGACGCGGTAAGAACAAGCGGTTCGCCGACCCACGTCAAAGGATAAAAACAAGCATGCTTTCCGGTCTGCTCGGCATGTTTTCAGCCGATATGGCAATCGATCTCGGCACCGCGAACACACTTGTCTATGTGAAGGGGCGAGGGATCGTTCTCAATGAGCCGTCGGTTGTCGCCATTATCGAAAAGGGCGGGAAGAAGCAGGTTCTGGCCGTGGGCGAGGAGGCCAAGCAGATGCTCGGCCGCACGCCCGGCAACATTCAGGCGATCCGCCCGATGCGGGACGGCGTGATCGCCGATTTCGAAGTCGCGGAAGAAATGATCAAGCATTTCATCCGCAAGGTTCACAACAGGCGTTCCTTCGCCAATCCGCAGATCATCGTCTGCGTGCCTTCGGGCTCGACGGCGGTGGAGCGGCGCGCCATTCAGGAATCGGCGCTTTCGGCCGGCGCGCGGCGCGTCTATCTCATCGAGGAGCCGATGGCGGCGGCGATCGGCGCGGGCCTTCCGGTGACGGAGCCCACGGGCTCGATGGTCGTCGATATCGGCGGCGGCACGACGGAAGTCGCCGTGCTTTCGCTTGGCGGCATCGTCTATGCCCGCTCGGTTCGCGTCGGCGGCGACAAGATGGACGAGGCGATCATCGCCTATATCCGCCGGCACCATAATCTGCTCGTCGGCGAGGCTTCGGCCGAGCGCATCAAGAAGGAAGTCGGCTCGGCGGCCATTCCCTCGGATGGCGACGGCATGACGATCGAGATCAAGGGCCGCGACCTCATGAACGGCGTGCCGAAGGAAATCCGGATCGGCCAGCGGCAGATCGCCGAAAGCCTTGCGGAGCCTGTCGGCGCCATCGTCGAGGCGGTCAAGGTCGCGCTCGAGGCGACGCCGCCGGAGCTTGCCGCCGACATCGTGGACAAGGGCATCGTGCTGACGGGCGGCGGGGCGCTGCTCGCCAATCTCGACCAGGTGCTGCGCGACGAGACGGGGCTTCCGGTTTCGATCGCGGACGACGCGCTTTCCTGCGTCGCGCTCGGCACGGGCAAGGCGCTTGAACACATCAAGACCATGAAGCACGTTCTGTCGTCGGTGTATTAAGCGGACTTCTCGCGAAGGGCGGGCAGCGGGACGGCGGGAGCGGTAAGGTGGCGATGGATCCAAACCGGTCGGGAGTGCCGATCCGCGAGATCTCCAACCGGATTTCGCTCGTCTTCATGCTGACGCTCGCCGCAGCGCTGCTCCTGCTCGGGCGGGCGGAAACCTATGTCTTCGACCGCGCGCGCCAGGCCGTGACCGACCTCGCAGCCCCGCTGCTCGAAATCGCCTCGCGGCCGGTTTCCGTCGTCCGGCGCGTGATCGAGCGCACGGACGAATATGCCTATGTCTTTGACGAGAACGAGCGCCTGCGGGCGGAGAATGCGCGGCTTCTCGCCTGGAAGGAAGCGGCGTTGAAGCTCGAGGCGAAGACCGCGCGCTTTGAGGCGCTCCTCAACGTGCAGGTCGATCCCGACATCAAATATGTAACGGGGCGCGTCGTCAGCGACAATGGTGGCCCGTTCGTCGATACGGTGATCGTCAATACCGGGCGCGAGCACGGGGTCAAAAGCGGCGACGCCGTGATCGACACGGACGGGCTCATCGGCCGGATCGTTGCAACGGGGGAGCGGGCGAGCCGCGTTCTCCTGCTGACGGACCTCAACAGCCGGATCCCCGTGGTGGTGGAGCCGTCGCACTTCAAGGCCATTCTCGCGGGCGACAATACGGACTGGCCGCGCCTCGAATATCTCGCCGTGAAAAGCGGCGTCTCCCCCGGCGACCGGGTGGTGACGTCGGGCGATGGCGGCCTCATTCCGCCCGGAGTTCCGGTCGGCCTCGTCATCCAGACGAATGACGGCTTCCTGCGCGTGCAGACCTTTGCCGATCGCGACCGGCTCGATTTCGTCCGTATCCTGAAGTTCGAGTTTCCAGGCAAGGTGGACCGGCAGGACCCGCCAGCGGTGCTGCTCGGCCCGCCGGTGCCGCCGAAACCCGCCGAAGTGGCAAAGCCGATCACGCAGATACCCGGCGCGCCCAAGCCCGCCACGCCGCCAGCCTCCGAGCTGATGGCGGCGCCGCGCGCGGCGCAATCGCCTGTGGCGAAGAAACCGGCAAAGCCCGCGGCAGCCTCTGCCGCGCAGAC
>NZ_JBATUH010000012.1:0-1502 GCF_049671045.1 Parvibaculum sp.
CCGTCATGGTCGGGCTTGACCCGACCATCCCGGAAACCAGTGTCTTCTTGTCATGAGATTCCCGGGCCGCCGCTATCAGGCGCCCGGGCATGACGTTCTGTGTCACGCATCCACGTCGAAGCTGACGCCCTGCGCCAGCGGCAGCGTGGTGCCGTAGTTCACGGTGTTGGTGGCGCGGCGCATATAGGCCTTCCAGGCGTCCGAACCGGCCTCGCGGCCGCCGCCCGTCTCCTTCTCGCCGCCGAAGGCGCCGCCGATCTCGGCGCCCGAGGGGCCGATATTGACGTTGGCGATGCCGCAATCCGAGCCCTCGTCGGAGACGAAGAGCTCGGCCTCGCGCATGTTCAGCGTGAAGATCGAGGAGGAGAGACCCGCGCCGACGGCGTTCTGGATCGCGATCGCCTCGTCGATGGACTTGTACTTCATCACATAGAGGATCGGGGCGAAGGTCTCGCGCTCGACCGGGCCGCACTGCTTCGGCATCTCGACCAGGGCCGGGCGGACATAGAAGCCGCCCGCGCCGACATCGACCTTCTCGCCGCCATGGACCTTGCCGCCTTCGGCCTTGGCCTCGGAGAGCGCCTTCTGCATGCCCTGATAGGCGGCCTCGTCGACGAGCGGGCCGACCAGCACGCCGGCCTCGCGCGGATCGCCGATCTTCACCGATCCGTAGACCTTGGCGAGCTTCGGCACGAGCTTGTCGTAGACGTCCTCATGCACGATCAGGCGGCGCAAAGTGGTGCAGCGCTGGCCGGCGGTGCCCATCGCCGCGAAGGCGATGCCGCGCAGCGCGATGTCGAGATCGGCCGAGGGAGCGACGATCGCGGCATTGTTGCCGCCGAGCTCGAGGATGGCGCGGGCGAAGCGCGCGGCGAGCTTCTGGCCGACTTCCTTGCCCATGCGGGTCGAGCCGGTGGCCGAGACGACGGGAACGCGGTGGTCGTTGACCAGGATGTCGCCGATCTCGCGGCCGCCGATCAGTACCTCGGAGAGGCCGGCCGGCGCCTCGGGGCCGAAGCGCTTCATCGTCTTCTCGACGATGGCCTGCACGGCGAGCGCGGTGAGCGGGGTCTTCTCGGAGGGCTTCCAGACGACGCTGTCGCCGCAGACGAAGGCGAGCGCCGCGTTCCACGACCAGACCGCGACCGGGAAGTTGAAAGCCGAGATCACGCCCACGACGCCGAGCGGATGCCAGGTCTCCATCATCCGGTGGTTCGGGCGCTCGGTCGCGATGGTCAGGCCGTAGAGCTGGCGCGACAGGCCGACCGCGAAGTCGCAGATGTCGATCATCTCCTGCACCTCGCCGAGACCCTCGGAGGTGACCTTGCCGGCCTCCAGCGTCACCAGCAGGCCGAGATCGGCCTTGGCGGCGCGCAATTCCTCGCCGAGCAGGCGCACGAACTCGCCGCGCCGCGGCGCCGGCACCTTGCGCCAGGCGAGATAGGCGGACTGCGCCCGGCCAATCGCGGCCTCGGCCTCGGCGGCGTTCGTCTCGCGAAGGG
>NZ_JBATUH010000013.1:0-13830 GCF_049671045.1 Parvibaculum sp.
GCGCGTCCTGCTCGCGGGCAAGCGCGTCTTCTGCCGCGAGGCGCGCGGCCTCGAAGGCGGCACGCATCTCGGCGGCGAAAGCGCGCGCTTCCTGAAGCTGTGCCTCGACATCCGCGAGGCGGTTGCGCTGCTCGAGGCGGCGGGCGGATGCGGTCGGCGCATCGGCTGCGGCCGTATATCCATCCCAGCGCCAGAGCGCGCCTTCGCGCGTGACAAGCCGCTGGCCGGGCTTCAGCTCGCTCTGGAGCCTCTTGCCGTCGGCCGTATCGACGACGCCGATCTGCGACAGGCGGCGGGAAAGCGCAGCGGGCCCACGCACGAATTGCGACAGGGGAAGCGCGCCCTGGGGGAGGGCGGGCGCAGCCTCGAAATCCGGCAGCGCGTCCCAGTGGACGGGCGCCGCGACATCGCCCGGCACGGCGAGATCGTCGCCCAGCGCGGCACCCAGCGCCGTTTCATAGCCATGCTCGACGTGAACCGCGTCGATCATCGGCGGCCAGAGATCGCTCTCGCCAACGGCGAGAAGATCGGCGAGCGTCTTTGCCTCGGCGGCGAGGTCGCCTGCCTTACGCTCGGCCACCTGCATCGGCTCGCGGGAGGCTTTTTCAGCTTCCTGTGCTGCCGAGCGTGCTTCCTCCGCATCGAGTGCCGCATATTCGGCCGCCTCGGCGCGCGCTGCGGCGGCGTCGAGTTCGGCCGATTGCAGTTCGATCTCGGCCTGCTTTTCGGCGGCGTCGGCGAGTGAGGCCTGCTCGCTCGCAATCTCCTCGATCTGGCGGGCGACGCGCTCCATCCGCGCGCGGCCGGATTCGATCGCCTTTTCGAGGCTCTGGCGCTCCGCCGTGAGCCGGGCGATCTCGCGATTGAGCTGGTCGAGTTCGCTTTCGCGCGAGGAAAGGGTCGCCTGCGTCTCCTCGACGCGCGCCTCGGCAATCGCCTGCGCCTCGTCCTGTCCTTCCTCCGCGCCGCGAAGCTCAACCGTTTCCGCCTCGAGCCGCGCGATCGCGCCGCGCGTATCCTCGATCAGATGGCGCTCGCGGGCGAGGTCGTGACCGATCTGCTCGATGCGGGCGTTGAGCCGCTGGGCTTCGCCCTTTGCGCGCGCTTCCTCCGCATCGAGATTGCCGCGCTCGATGGTGAGGCGGTGAAGGCGCGCGGCCTCCTGCGCTTCCCGGTCGCGCAGCGCGGGCAGGGTTTCCGCGGCTTCCGCCTCCGCGACGCTCGCGGCAGCCGCCTCGCGCGTCAGTTCCGCGACGCGCGCATCGGTGGCGACGAGGCGCTCCTCCTCATGCTTCAGCGCGTTGACCGCATGCGTCCATTTGAGGTGAAGCTGGATCGCCTCGGTTTCGCGGATCTGGCTGGAAAGGTTGCGGTAGCGCACCGCCTGCCGCGCCTGCCGCTTGAGGCTCGCAAGCTGGGATTCGAGCTGGGCGACGACGTCGTCGAGGCGGGTGAGGTTCGTTTCCGCCGCCTTGAGGCGAAGCTCCGCCTCGTGCCGGCGCGTGTAAAGGCCGGTGATGCCGGCCGCCTCTTCGAGAATGCGGCGGCGATTGATCGGCTTCGACGAGATGAGCTGCGCGATCTGCCCCTGCCGCACAAGGGCGGGGGATTGCGCGCCGGTGGAAGCGTCGGCGAAGAGAAGCTGCACGTCGCGCGCGCGTACCTCGCGGCCATTGATGCGGTAGGTCGAGCCCTGATCGCGCTCGATCTTGCGCGAGACCTCGATCACCTCGCAGTCATTATAGGCGGCGGGCGCGGAGCGGTCGGCATTGTCGATGAAGAGCGTGACTTCCGCGTGGTTGCGCGCCGGCCTCCCGGTCGTGCCCGCGAAGATCACGTCCTCCATGCCCGAGCCGCGCATGTTCTTGAACGAGTTTTCGCCCATCACCCAGCGCAGCGCCTCGAGCAGGTTCGACTTGCCGCAGCCATTGGGGCCGACGACGCCGGTCAGCCCCGGCTCGATGATGAGATCGGTCGGATCGACGAAGGACTTGAAGCCTGAGAGACGCAGCCGGTTGAACTTCACGTTGAGCCCGATTCTGGATTGGAGGCCGAAAGAGGCCCGGGCGGCGTCCGCCCGGGGTCGCTGGTGATTATTGTCCGGGGGCGGGCGTTGCCGGACCCGATGAGGGCGCGGGTGCTTCCTCGCCCTTTTCGCCCGAGAGCTTCTTGTTCAGGATTTCCTCGAAATCCTTGTAGGGGATCGCGCCTTCGACCTTCTCGCCATTGACGAAGAAGGTGGGCGTGGAGCGAACGCCGAATTGCTGTGCGGCCCGCTGCGCCACCGTCTTCACATGGTCGAAGACGGCCTGATCCTTCATGCAGGCGTCGAATTTCTCATCCGAGAAGCCGCCCTGGCGCGCGAGCTTCTTCAGAGCCTCCATCGGCGTCTCGACGAAGGCCCACTGCTCCTGGGAGCGGAACAGGACCTCGATGAAGCCGAAATAGCGCTCCGGCCCCGCGCAGCGCGCGAGCATGAAGGCGGCGGTCGCGACGGGATCGAAGGGGAATTCGCGGAAGACGTAATAGACCTTGCCCGTGTCGACGAAGTTCTTCTTCACCTCGGGAAAGGTGTCCTTGGCGAATTCGGCGCAATGCGTGCAGGTCATCGAGGCATATTCATAGACCGTGACGGGCGCCGACTTGTCGCCGAGCGTCATCTCGCCAAGCGGACCGGGGACCGCCAGTTCCTTTTCAAAGGCCGTCTTGTCGGCGGTGGTGACGATCGCGCCCGTCGGCGCTTCACCCCTCTGGCCAAAAATCCGGTAGGCGCCATAGCCAAGCAGCGCTACGGCCAGTACGGCCGCCACCGCGATTGCGATAACCCTATTTTGATTCACTTTTAGCAGTCCCCACTAGATGTTGGGGCATTATGGCCCTGGGCCACCGCCCTCTCAATCAAAGCTTTCTCTTGCGCGGGCCCGAGAATCGGGACTCCGGGCACTTGTCCCCAGGATTCTTTCGCCGAGCCTCTCGAGCGAGGATCTGAGCGCCGCCTCGCCGATGGGCTCCAGGCTCCGGGCGAGAAGGGCCCGCTCGTCCGGCCCGAGCGGGCGGATGAGCTTGCGCCGGGCCTGCGGGCGGGCGGGCAGGGGGCCTTGCACGATTTTCAGCCGCAGGACTGCGTTGTATCCATAATATCCGTTGATCCGCTCCAGGATCTGGGGTTCGAGATGGCGGATCTCGAGGGCGACGGGCCCGTCGACCCTGATGGTCAGCGTCGCCCCGCCTTGCGCGCCCGCCCCCTCGCCGGCCTTGCGGGGAAAGCTCAGCTTCTCGGGCGAGGAATATTCGGCGAGGTCGACGCCGACGATCTCCGGCCAATGGGCGAGGATGTGCGACTGGGCGAAACCGCGCTTGCGGAAGATGTCGCGGGTGAGGCCCGCCACCCGCGCGCCAATGGCGGGCACGATAAAGCGCTTCGGCGCCAGCAGATGGTCCCTGTCGTCGGTCATGGCCCATTCTGCCCCGAAACGGCCCGGGGGGCGAGATGGATTGACGGAAAGCCGCCCCTCGCGCCATGACTGGCGCATGACCCGACCGCCAGCGAAATCCGGGAGCCCGACGAAACCCGCGAAAAACGAGGCGCAGACCGTCGCCGGGCGGCTGCTCGCCTGGTATGACGCCCATGCAAGGGTACTGCCCTGGCGCGCGCCGCCGGGCGAATATGCGGACCCTTACGCGGTCTGGCTGTCGGAAATCATGTTGCAACAGACGACCGTGGCGGCCGTCGGGCCCTATTTCCGCGCATTCCTGGAGCGCTGGCCGAGCGTCGGGTCGCTGGCAGCAGCGCCCCTCGACGATGTGATGCGCCAATGGGCGGGCCTTGGCTATTACAGCCGCGCCCGCAACCTCCATGCCTGCGCGCAAGTGGTGGCGGGCGAACATGGCGGGCGCTTTCCCGATACGGAGGAGGGGTTGCGCTCGCTGCCTGGCATCGGGCCCTATACGGCGGCCGCCATCGCCGCCATCGCCTTCGGGCGCCGCGCGACCGTGGTTGACGGCAATGTCGAGCGCGTCGTCTCGCGGCTCTTCTCGATCGAGACACCGCTTCCCCGCGCCAAGCCCGATATCCGCGCCAAGGCTGAAACGCTGACCCCCGATCTGCGCGCCGGCGATTTCGCGCAAGCCATGATGGATCTCGGCGCGACCGTCTGCACGCCCAAGCGGCCCTCCTGCAATCGCTGTCCGATAGTCTCGTTCTGCTCAGGCCGCGAGGCGGGCATCGAGGAGACGCTGCCGCGCCGTATGGCCCGGAAGGAGCGGCCGGTGCGGCGCGGCGCCTGTTTTGTCCTTACACGGAGCGATGGCGCGATGCTTCTGCGCAAGCGGCCCGCGAAAGGGCTTCTCGGTGGCATGATGGAGGTGCCGACGACGCCCTGGGAGGAAGCTGAGATCGACGAGGCCGCGATCTCGCTCCACGCGCCGGCCGCGGCGAAGTGGCAGCGCGTGCCGGGCCTCGTCGAGCACACCTTCACGCATTTTCATCTGGTGCTGACGATTTTTGTCGCGCAGGCGAATGCGAGGGAGGCGGCGAAGGCCGAAGGCGTCTGGATCGCGGAAGAAGATGTGGGCGGCGAGGCGCTGCCTTCGGTGATGCGCAAGGTTGTGGCGCTTGCAAGGCCGGACGCGGGGCCCTTGTTCAGGCAGCCATAATTCGGCTTCCGCCGTCGTCCCCGGCCGTGCGCCGGGGTGGCGGGGAAGATCGTGCGAGCCTTACGCCTGGCCCATTTCGGCGCGCACCTTCTGGCGCAGAATGTCGATGGGCTTGAGCTTTCCGTCTGTCTTGAAGTGCCAGTAGGTCCATCCGTTGCAGGCATCGAGGCCCTGCACATGGGCGCCGATCTTGTGGATCGAGCCGGTGGCGTCACGGCAGACGATGGAGCCGTCGGCGCGCACGCGCGCGGCGTGGCGGCGCGTCGGATCGGTGAGCACGGCGCCCGGTTCGAGAAGCCCGCGCTCCACGATGACGCCGAAAGGCACGCGCGGCTCGGCCTTTTTCGATGTCGTGACCTTCAGATCTTCCTCCGCCCCCGGCAGCACGCGGGCGATGCGCTCGCGCGCGACCTTGAGATAGCGCTCGTCGCGCTCGATGCCGATGAACTTGCGGCCGAGCTTCTTCGCAACCGCGCCCGTCGTGCCGGTGCCGAAAAAGGGATCGAGCACCACGTCGCCCGGATTGGTCGTCGCCAGCAGCACGCGATGGAGCAGCGCCTCGGGCTTCTGCGTCGGATGCGCCTTGCCGCCATCCTCGTCCTTCAGCCTTTCGTTGCCGGTGCAAAGCGGGATGAGCCAGTCCGAACGCATCTGGAGATCGTCGTTCAGCGCTTTCATGGCGTCGTAGTTGAAGGTGTATTTCTTCTGCTCCGCGTCGCGCGTCGCCCAGATCAGCGTTTCATGCGCATTGGTGAAGCGCGTGCCGCGAAAGTTCGGCATCGGGTTCGACTTGCGCCAGATCACGTCGTTCATGATCCAGTAGCCGAGATCCTGAAGCGTCGCGCCCACGCGGAAGATGTTGTGATAGGAGCCGATGACCCAGATCGCGCCCGTGTCCTTCAGGACGCGGCGCGCCGCGGCGAGCCATTCGCGGGTGAAGCGGTCGTAAACCTCGAAGCTCGCGAACTTGTCCCAGTCGTCGGTGACGGCATCGACCTTGGACTGGTCGGGCCGCGTGAGTTCACCGCCGAGCTGAAGATTGTAGGGCGGGTCGGCAAAGATGAGATCGACCGATTTCTCGGGCAATGCGTTCATCGCCTCGATGCAATCGCCCTTGATGATCCGTTCGGCCGGAATCCTGGCCGCCTCGCTTGAAGTGCGCCCCACGACTATCCCCTTTGAGTGACAAGGACGCGATCATGAGTCAGAGGCGATTCTGCGTCAAGAATCAAAGGGTTAAGGGATTCGGAGCCACTAGATCGAGTCCTTCGGGAATCCCGGGACTCAACATGTTGCGTATGGGCGCGAAGCTCCTGCGGTGATGCGCGGTCGCGCCGAGCCGTTTCAGCGCATCGAGATGCGCCGCGGTGCCATAGCCGCGGTTCTTTTCCCAGCCATATCCGGGATGCGCGCGGGCGAGGTCGTCCATCATGCGGTCGCGCGTGACTTTTGCGGCAATCGAGGCGGCGGCGATGGAAAGAACGCGCGCATCGCCCCCGACAATGGCGCGTGCGGGGCAGGCGAGCGCCGGCAGGCGGTTGCCGTCGACAAGCGCGAATTGCGGCGCGCGCTGAAGGGTCTCCACCGCGCGGCGCATGGCGAGCATGGTCGCCTGCAAAATGTTGAGGCTGTCGATCTCCTCGACGGTCGCAATGCCGATGCTGATCTCGGCGCATTGCGAAAGCTCGGCGAAGAGAGCCTCGCGCCTCGCCTCGTCGAGCTTCTTGGAATCGTTGAGCCCCTCGGGGCAGCTCGCCGCGTCGATGATGGCGGCCGCCGCGACGACGGGCCCCGCGAGCGGCCCGCGTCCCGCCTCGTCGACGCCGCAGATGCGCAGGCCCGGCGCGCCATGCTCGATCTCGAAACGATAGTCGGGTTTCGCCGCCATGCGCGTCTTTCGCTCTGCGGCGGGCTCGGTCGAATTCTTTTTCGGCGGACGTGTCATGGCGCGAGAGTGCAGCATGCCCGCGCGATGCTCAACCTGATCGTGATGGCTTCGATGGCAGGAGCGGCGAGTGGGTTCCGGCTTTCGCCGGATGACAACCAAATGAACCGTCATCCCGGCGAAAGCCGGAGCGATGGACCTAGAGAAGCTCGAGCTGGTCGCCCGGCCGCGGCGGCACGCGGAACGCGGTGCAATCGAGCTTCCAGTTGCCGCGATCAAGGCCGAGGCGCTTCTTCGCGATCTCGAACCGGCGCGCGATCTGCCAGGCATATGGACCTGTGCCGCGCATGCGCGCGCCCCATTCAGCGTCGTAATCCTTGCCGCCGCGCATCGAGCGGATGAGCGACATCACATGCGCCGCGCGCCCGGGCTCGTTCTCCTCCAGCCATTCGCGGAAGAGATCCTTGATCTCGAGCGGCAGGCGCAGAAGCACAAAGCCTGCCGAGCTCGCGCCCGCATAGGCGGCCCCGGTCAGGATCTTCTCGATCTCGCTGTCATTGAGCACGGGGATCACCGGCGCGACTATGACGCCTGTTGGAATGCCCGCTTCCGAGAGCAGTTTGATCGCTTCCAGACGGCGCGTCGGCGTGGAGGCGCGCGGCTCCATGGCGCGGGCGAGCTTCGCGTCGAGCGTCGTCACTGAAAGCGCGACCCTGGCGAGATTGCGCCGCGCCATGTCGGAAAGAATGTCGAGATCGCGAGTGATGCGCGCCGACTTGGTGACGATGGTGACGGGGTGATTATAGGCCGACAGCACTTCGAGAATGCTGCGCGTGATGCGATAGCGCTGCTCGATGGGCTGATAGGGGTCGGTATTCGTGCCCATGGCGATGGGCGCCACCTCATAGCCCTTGCGCGCCAGCTCCTTTTCGAGAAGCGCCGCCGCATTGGGCTTGACGAAAAGCCGGCTCTCGAAATCGAGCCCCGGCGACAGCCCCATATAGGCGTGGGTCGGCCGCGCGAAACAATAGATGCAGCCATGTTCGCAGCCGCGATAGGGATTGATCGAGCGGTCGAAGCCGATATCGGGCGAATTGTTCCGCGTGATGATCTGCCGAGGGTTCTCGTTCGTCACATGGGTCTTGAGCGGCGGCGGCGCGTCGATCGTGCCCCAGCCGTCATCGAGAAGAACGCGCCGCTCGCTTTCGAAGCGACCGCTCTCATTGGTGAGCGCGCCCCGGCCACGCCGGCCATGATGGAGGACCCCCGGGGGTACGAGGGGAACGGGGTCCACCAGCGGGGCAGGCCGGGCGCTCGCCGGGCCGGGCGGGGAACCGGCTGCCAGGCGGGCGTTGCGGGCGGGGCGCGCTGTGTCTCGACTCGTTTTCATGATGAAAATTTATCGCGGGCACATGAACAAAACAAGAACAAATACGATCCCCCTCTCGCCTTCGCAGATGCAGCAGTTATGATGCGGCGCATGGTGAGTGTCATCATCCCGACCCTGAATGCCGAGGCGACCCTGCCTCGGGTTCTCGCTGCCCTCGTGCCTGCGGCGGTGGGTGGGCTCGTCCGCGAGGTCATCATCGTCGATGGCGGCTCGAGCGATCGCACCTTCGACATTGCCGAAGCCTCGGGCGCGAAATTCGTCGAGGCGCCGCGCGGCCGGGGGCCCCAGCTCGCGGCGGGCGCGAATGCCGCCAGGGGCAACTGGTTCCTCTTCCTCCATGCCGACACGGTGCTCGAGGCCGGATGGGAGGAGGAGGTCGAGAAACTCTTCGAGCAGATTGCGACCGGCCGGATTCCGACGGCCGAGCTTGCCGCCGCCTTCCGCTTCAGGCTCGATGATTTTTCACGACGCGCGCGCTTTCTCGAACGTGTGGTGGCCTTGCGCTGTGCGGTGCTGAAACTCCCCTATGGCGATCAGGGCCTGCTCATCAGCCGCCGTCTCTATCAGCGGATCGGCGGTTTCCGTCCCCTGCCGCTCATGGAGGATGTCGATCTCGTCCGCCGCATCGGCAGGCGCCGCCTCGTGATGATGCGCGCGCGCGCCTTGACGAGCCCACAACGCTATCTCGATGACGGCTTCTTCCGCCGCATGTCCCGCAACGCGCTCTGCATCGCGCTCTATTATCTGCGGGTGCCGCCGCATTTCATCGCGCGCATATATTCCTGAATGGGCCTGACATCGCATCTCGTCGTGATGGCGAAGCATCCGGCGCTCGGCCGTGTGAAGACGCGACTCGCCGAGGGCGTGGGCGCGGTCGAGGCGATGCGCTTCTACCGCCATGCGAGCCGCGAGGTGCTGCGCCGCGTCGCGCATGATCCGCGCTGGCGGACGCTTCTCGCGCTCACACCCGACGCGACGAGGCATGAGGCCGGTATCTGGCCGGACGGCATGCCGCGCATCGCGCAAGGGCCGGGCGATCTCGGCCGGCGCATGGGTCGCCTCATGCGCGATCTGCCGGCGGGGCCCGTCGTCATCATCGGCACCGACATTCCCGATATCGGCGCCGCGCATATTGCGCTCGCCTTTCGCAGGCTCGGCGATGCGGATGCCGTTTTCGGTCCCGCCGATGATGGCGGCTACTGGCTCGTCGGCCTGAAGCGCCGGCCGCGCGTACCGGAAATATTTGACAATGTGCGCTGGTCGGGCGAGCACGCGCTTGCCGATACGCGCGCCAATGCCGAACGCGCGGGCCTTCGCGTCGCCATGCTCGGCATGCTCGCCGATATCGACACGGCGGAGGATCTGAAGCGCTGGAAACGGGAGCGGCGGGCGTGAACGAAATCGACCCCTTCAAACTCTTTCTCGAACTGCAACTCGCCCTGCCGCGCAACGCGCCGGGCAGCGCGAGGGCGACGCGGGAAGCCTTTTCGCTTCTGCCCGCATTGCCGCCCCGGCCCGAAATCGCTGATCTCGGCTGCGGGCAGGGGGCGGAGGCATTCGAGCTTCTGCGTCTCGCCAATGGCCGCATCACCGCGGTCGATCTCTTCGAGCCCTTTCTGGAAAAGCTCGCCGAGCGGGCCGAGCGCGAGGGCGTTCCCGAGACGAGGCTGCGCGTGCTGCGCGGCGACATGAACGACCTCCCGTTTCACGACGGCGAGTTCGATCTCATCTGGTCCGAGGGCGCGATCTACCTTCTCGGCTTCGAGGAGGGCTTGCGGCTCTGGCGCCGCTTTCTTAAGCCCGGCGGCTTCGCCGTTCTCTCAGAACTCACATGGCTGACGGATGCGCCATCGCCCGAGGCGGCAGTGTTCTGGGAGGATGCCTATCCCGGCATGGGCAGCGTGGCGTCGAATGGCGAGGCGGCGGCCAGAGCCGGCTACCGCCTCATCGGCAGAATCGTTCTGCCTACGGAGGAATGGTGGCAGGATTATTACATGCCGATGCGCGCGAAGCTCGCCGGCATGCGCCGGACCTATGGGGAGCTCCCGGTCTTCGATGAAATGGAGCGCGAGATCTGCCTTTTCGAGCGCCATGCGGACGAATATGGCTATGTCTTCTATGCGCTCCGGCGCGATTAGCCGCGCGTCTTCAGAAGGTCGCGGATTTCCTCGAGCAGCACTTCCTGGCGCGGCGGCGCGGAAGGCGCGGGCGCTTCTCCCTTCGCGATGCGCTCCTTCAGCCGGTTCATCTGCCTGATGACCATGAAGAGCGCGAATGCGACGATCGTGAAATTGATGATCGCATTGATGAACCTGCCATAGGCGAGCACGGGCATGCCTGCGGCCTTTGCCGCATCGAGCGAGGCGGGCGCTTCGCCCATGGTGAGCGGCAGGAAATAGTTGGAGAAATCGACGCCGCCCAGAAGCACGCCGATCGGCGGCATCAGAACGTCATTGACGAGCGACGTCACGATGGTCGTGAATGCAGCGCCGATGATGATACCGACGGCCATGTCGACCACATTGCCCTTGAGGGCGAATTCCCGGAATTCCTTCAGCATCGCGATCTCCTGAAATGCCTCGTGGCGCGCAAGCGCCGCACCCGGGGGCAAGATTGACGCGCCCCCGGGTTCCGATCAATCGAATGTTCAGCCCTGCCGCTCCTGCAGGCGCGGAAGGATTTCCACGAAATTGCAGGGACGGTAGCGATTGTCGAGCTGATGCTGAAGGATTTCGTCCCAGCCGTCCTTGCACGCATTGGGAGAGCCGGGCAGCGCAAAGAGATATGTTCCGTGCGCGACGCCCGCCGTGGCGCGCGACTGGATCGTCGAAGTGCCGATCTTCTCGAAGCTCACACGGTGGAAGATCGCCGAAAAACCGTCGATTTCCTTTTCATAGACGCTCTTGAACGCTTCGGGCGTCACGTCGCGGCCGGTGAGGCCCGTGCCTCCGGTCGAGATGACGATGTCGATCCTGTCGTCCGCGATCCATGCCTGAAGCTGGTTGCGGATCATCTGCACGTCATCGGAAACGATCGTCCGCGCCGCGAGCTTGTGGCCCGCCTTCTCGATGCGCTCGGCAAGCACATTGCCTGAACTGTCCGTTTCGGGCGTGCGTGTGTCCGAAACCGTCATGACGGCGATGTTGAGCGGAATGAAGGGTCGCGAAGTGTCAATTCCTGGCACGTGGGGGCACCTTTCCAGTAGAGATTGCAAGTGATGGGCGGCAGCTTCGCGACTAGCGCAGCGAGAGCGGTCCGTCCCGAAGTGCGGCCGGCTCATAGACCGGCCAGTTCCCCGATGCCGTGGCATCGAGAGATTGCATGGGTTGACCCAGCCTTGCCCGGTAGATCCAGAAATTCGTGAGCACGCGCTCAATATAACCGCGTGTTTCCGGTGCGGGAATGCTCTCGATGAAGAGAAACGGGTCGCCCTTGAAGTTGATGCTGTCGAGCCAGCGCGTGAGATTGCCGGGCCCGCCATTATAGGCCGTGGTCAGCATGAAGAGATTGCCGCCCGGCGCGTTCGCGCCCATCAGCGTCTCGAGATATTGCTGCGCGAGCGTGAGATTGAACGACGGATCGAGCAGCTTGTCCTTGTTGGCGCTGGCAAGCGTCGTGTCGCGGGTGATGTGGCTCGCCGTGCCGGGCATGATCTGCATCAGCCCGCGCGCGCCGGCGGGGGATGTCACGTCGGGCCGGAACTTGCTCTCCTGGCGCATGAAGGCGAAGAAGAGCGCGCGGTCGACGCGATAGCCGTTCTGCGGCTCATAATCCGGGATCGGAAAGAGGCCGGAATTGAGCGCGATGGTGCCGTTGCTCTGCCGAGCCGGTGGCAGGTTCGCGGCGCTCGCGACCTGAAGCTCGACGGCCGGGAGGTTGAAGGTCGAGGCGAGCGCGATCAGCGCTTCATCGAGGCGGGGGTCGAGCCAGCCATGCGCGCGCACAAGCTCCTGCTCGGCAAGATCGCGGCGATTGATCTGCGCGAGCGCGACGGCGCGCGCCACGGCGGGATCGCTGACCAGCGCTTCATATCCGGTGCGCTCGAGCTTCGGCTCCACCCAGACGAAATGCGGTTCGCGCCCGAGCTGCCGCGTGGCAAGAAGTCCATAGAAGGTTGCGCCCGTCTCGGCGGCGAGTTCGAGCATGTCCGCCACCCGCTCCGGCTGGCGATTGGCGAGATAGGCCCGCGCCGCCCAGAAGCCGCCGGCCGCCTTCGACCAGTCGGCTACGGTGCCGGAGCGCGCCAGCCGCTCGAAATGATAGGCGGCGTCCGAATAGCGCTCCATCCGCCAGGAGGAGAGCCCCGCATACCAGTCCGCCATCGGAACTTCCCGGCCGTGGCGGCGCGATATTTCATCGGCGACCTGATAGGCGTGCTCATTGTCGTTCTCGACGAAATAGGAGGTCGCGACCCGCTCGCGCGCCTTGTCGTATTCGACATCGGAAAGCGCCATGCGGACGGAAGCGGTGTTGAGATAGTTGAGCGCGTCGGAGGCTTTCGCGTTGCGGACGAGCTCGCGCACGCGCGCGTCTATCTTGGCAAAGCGCTGAGAGAAGAGGGGCTCGCCGCCATCATCGACCGCATAGGCCGAATGGGCGGGCTGGCGGAAGCGCTGGGCGGCGGGGCGCTCGGGCGCCGCCGCGCTGCGCGGCTTCTTCTTCAGGGCGAGGCGGTAGATGTCGTTGGCGCCCGGCACGCTCGAATAGCTGGCCATCCAGCTTTTCAGTTCGGCGTATTTGGACTTGTAGCGCGGATGGAGATAGCGGTCGGCGAGCACATAGGCGAGAAGGCGGCGATCGGCGAGCTGGGCGACGAGCTTGTCGGCCGTCTTCCAGTCGGCGCGTTTCTGCGCGGCGAATATCTTCAGATAGCGTTCGCGGTCGGCGCCGCTCAGAACTTCCGGGCTCCAGATCTTCGCGCTGGCGGGGCGGGGATCGGGGGCCGGCGCCTCCGCGACGCGCGCCAGATCCGTCGCGCTCAGCGTGCCGAGGCTCGCGGCCTTCGCAACCGATGGTAGCAATGACGTGCCCAGAAGGCAGGCGGCCGCAAGGCTCAGCGCCCCGGCGAACCGGCGGCCACATGCTCCAATCGGGTTATTCGCGGCTCTTTTGCCACCCGGCAAGACCGCTCTGTTTTGGGACACCCCCGTCTTCATGGGAGTCATAATAGCTGTGGAGGATGACCCCACAAGCACGTGGAGGTTGAATCTTGCTGCGCCTGCGAAGCGCCGTCAGGCGGGCGGCAGCGCGTCGATGCGCGCCTTGAGCGAAAGGAGGTCGCGCCAGGCGAGCCTCTTCTGCGCCGGCTGGCGGAGCAGATAGGCCGGGTGGAAGATCGGCAGCGCCGGAAGCTCGCGCGTGCCGGCCCTGTAGCTCGACCAGCGCCCGCGAAGCCGCATGATGCCCGTATCGGTGCGCAGAAGCTGCTTTGCTGAAACGCCGCCGACGAACACGAGAATCTCGGCGCGCGAAAGCTCGATCTGCCGTTCGATGAAGGGCTGGCAGACGGCCTGCTCGTCCGGCGTCGGGGCGCGGTTGCCGGGCGGCCGCCAGGGCAGCGTGTTGGCGATATAGACCTTCGTGCGGTCGAGCCCGATGGAGGTGAGCATCCGGTCGAGAAGCTGGCCCGAGCGGCCGACAAAGGGCAGTCCTTGCAGATCCTCGTCGCGGCCCGGCGCCTCGCCCACCAGCATGATGCGCGCCTCCGGATTGCCGTCGGCAAAGACGAGATTCTTGGCCGTGTAGCGTAGCGAGCAGCCCTCGAAATTTGCCAGCGCGTCCCGCAATTCCTCCAGCGTGCGGCACTTCGCGGCGAGCGCGCGGGCGGTGGAGACGGCCTGCATCTCGTCGAGCGGAATGGTGGCGGGGGCCTGCGCGCGGGGCGGTATCGGCTCGGGCG
>NZ_JBATUH010000014.1:0-2832 GCF_049671045.1 Parvibaculum sp.
CACGCAGCCTCCGCATGCCGCCATTTCGCAAGCTCGTCCGCCCATGCCGCGTCGAATTGCGGTCCGCGCAGGCTGTCCGGTTCCGAGGCCGAAAAGGCATAGCCGATAGCGCCGTTCGGCCAGAGGAGCCGCCTGCGCGAGGCCTCGAAGCGCGGCCTCATCCGCTCCGGCCCGATCGCGCGCAGGCCGGAAGGCCCGTCGATCATCACCTCGCGTACATCGCCATAGGTTTCACCGACAAGCGCGATGCGGCCCGCGCATCCGCTTTCCACCTCGCCGCGCACCCATTCGGCGCCGCTGCGGGTCTTGCCCGCGCCGCGCCCGCCGAGCACGAGCCATGTCGTCCACTCGCCCTCCGGCGCGAGCTGGTCTGCCCGCGCCCAGAACGGCCAATGCTCATTGAGCCAGGCTGCCTCCTCGCCCGTCAGGCTCGAGAGAAATTCCGTTCTCACCCTCTCCGGCGCGGAGGCGAGCGAGGCGGCGGTGAAGTTCCGCTCTGAGCGCATCTCCATCCTCCTCCCGCTTGTCCTGTTCCTTCGCGCGCTTCGATCTCGAGGCCGTCCTGATGTCGTTCAGCTTTTCGAGAGAGCGCACGAGCGACGAGAGCCTTCGCGCGTCGCGCTCCTTTTCGGCCGCGTCACGCCTTGCAGTGCTCTCGCCTTCGATCGCTTCGATCTCGCGGGCGATGAGCCGCTTCAACCGCGCCACGAGCTTTGTCGGCCGCAGGTTCTCGCCGTTCCGTTCGGCGGCTATCGGCCCGGCTTTCGCCGTTTCCGTCGCATTGGCCCGCGCCGTCCGCTTTCTCCATCCTTCGTTCGCTGCATGGCGCACGAGCTTTTGCGGGGTCATTCCCGCCTTCGCCGCCGTCAGCGCGACTGGAATCGACAGGTCTTCATAGTCGCGCCTGATTTCAGCCCATTCGCGCGCCTTGCCGCACGCCTTGCCGCGCGCGCGAGCGCCCGTCTGCCGCTTCTTGCCTGTCATGAACTCCTTGCCGATTTTCGCGCCGGCGAACCGGCGGTCAGGCGCAATTCCGGAGATGGTCCGAAGATAGGAAGCGAGCGTCACGCTGCCAACTGGGGATATCTCAGTCGACGGAGTTTTTCATTCGCTGCGCATGCCCGATCGCTCGGGCGCCTGTCGAGACGCAATTCCGGAGATGGGAGGCAGATGGGGAGCGAGCGTCACGCTGCCAAGCGGGGATATCTCGCGGGCGGCACTTTTTTCAGTCCGCTATGTCCGTCGGCCATTCGACGATGTGATCGCAAATGTCCTCGAACTCGACCTCGCTCTCGCAGATCGTTCGTCCCCGCACCGACATGCCCGCGCGGTGAACGCTTTCCGTTTCGCCCGAGACAAGCGGATGCCATGAGGGCAGGTCCTTGCCTTCCGCGATCAGCCGATAGGCGCAGGAAGGCGGCATCCAGTTCACCTCGCGAATGATCTTCGGCGTCAGATGCACGCAATCGGGCACGAGCTTCGAGCGGTTCGCATAATCTGTGCAGCGGCAGCTATTGCCATCGAGGAGCTTGCACACCGCATCCGTGAACAGGATTTCCAGCGTGTCCTCGTCTTCCAGTTTGACGAGGCAGCACTTCGCGCAGCCGTCACAGAGCGATTCCCATTCCGCGCGGGTCATCTCCTCCAGCGTCTTGCGCTTCCAGAAGGGTTCTTTGTCGGACTTGTGCTTCATGCGGGAGACCAAAGCCCCTGACAGGCTCGCGGTCAAGCCCCGTCCCCGATTGAAACACAATTGTGCCGGTTTCACCCCATTCCTGCCCTAATCCCGGCACAAACGGCGGCAATCTTCGCGCGCGGACGCCCGAGAAGGCTCGGCCGGGCGGCATGAAGCTTGCGCTGCAATGAGCGCCGAAGGGGGACATCGACGTGGCGGATAACTACGAGGAACCGGCCGAGGAATATTTCCGGGATGGCGATCCGGCAGAAAGGCGGCCGCGCAAGCACCGTCCGTTCCGCCTCGCGCTCCGGGCGGCCTCGTTTCTTCTGACGGCAAGCGTCCTTCTCGTCGGCCTTCTCGTCTTCGCCACCCTGCCCAAGGTCCAGCGCGACATGAACATGGGGCCGCAAGGCGCGCTCGCTGTCACCGTGCTCGACGCCGAGGGACAGGAGATCGGAAGCCGCGGCGGCTCCACGGCGCCCATCGTGCCGCTGGCTGAACTCCCCGCCTATCTCGTCAAGGCATTCATCGCCACCGAGGACCGCCGCTTTTATTCCCACTGGGGCGTCGATCCGCGCGGCATCCTGCGCGCAGCCTGGGTCAATCTGCGTTCGGGTTCGGTCGTCGAGGGCGGCTCCACCATCACCCAGCAGCTTGCGAAGAACCTCTATCTCGATTCCGATCGCACCTTCTGGCGCAAGGCGCAGGAGGCGATCATCGCCTTCTGGCTCGAGGCCAATTTCTCCAAGGACGAGATCCTCACTCTCTATCTCAATCGCGTCTATATGGGCGCTGGCAATTACGGCATCGATGCGGCCGCGCATTACTATTTCGGCAAGAGCGCGCGCGACGTCTCCCTTTCGGAAGCGGCTGTCCTCGCGGGCTTGCCGAAGGCACCGTCGCGCTTCGCGCCAACGAACGACCTCGCTCTCGCGCAGGCCCGCGCCAATCAGGTGCTCGACCGGCTCGTCGACAATGGCGATCTGACGGCGGAGGAAGTGGCAGGCGCGCGCGCCCATCCCGCCATCGTGGCCGAGCGCGACAAGCGCGACGGTCCGCAATATTTCGTCGATTGGGTCGCCAATGAAGTGAAGGCGCTCCTGCCCGATGCCCATGGCCGGCTCACCGTCCGCACGACGCTCGATCCCAAGCGG
>NZ_JBATUH010000015.1:0-105901 GCF_049671045.1 Parvibaculum sp.
GGCGAGCGTCGGCGCAAGGCCAGCGGCGCCGACAATGCCCGCCATCACCCAGTCGGCCTGGCGGAGCGCCGCCTCGATGACCGCATCGCGGCCCGCGCCCGCCTCGATGCCGGTCCCTTCGAGCCCCGCCTTGAGGTCCGGATAAAGGGTCGCATCGCCGATCACGGCAAATTGCGGGCGCAGACGGCGCGCCTGTTCGATCAGTGCACCGACATTCCTGTTCGCGACGAGCGCGACGAGATCGAAGCGCTCCCGCTCCCTCTCGATCAGGTCGAGCGTCGAGCAGCCGATGGAGCCCGTCGATCCGAGCACGGTGACGCTGCGCCGCGCTTCGCCCGCGCTGCGGCCGGCTTTACGAAGTTCTGCCGTCAGAACCAAATCAGTACTCCCGCGCCCGCGCTCGTGCCGCCGTGAAGGAGCGACAGCAGGGCAGCCCCCGTGGCCACCGCGACCAGGCCATCGACCCGGTCGAGAATGCCTCCATGCCCGGGGATGAGCTTACCCGAATCCTTCACGCCCGCGCGCCGCTTCAGGGCGGATTCGCCAAAATCTCCCGCCTGCTCGATCACCGCGAAGGGCAGACCGAGCAGCGCGAGCACGATGGCCGCGCCCGCGCCCAGGTCGAGCAGATAGGCGCTCGCCGCGCCCACCGTGGCGGCGCCCGCCATGCCGCCAATGAGCCCCGCCCAGGTCTTCTTGGGCGAGAGGCGCGGCCAGATCTTAGGCCCGCCAATGGTCCTGCCCGTGAAATAGGCAAATGTGTCGATCGCCCAGACCGTGCCCAGAAGCCAGAAAATTACCGCCCGCCCGAGGCTCGGGTCCGAGCGGAGCCAGACGATGGAGATGACGGGGATAACCAGATAGGGATAGGCGAGAAAGGCAGCCCAGAGCGGCTCGCCGCGCCAGAGCCGGACCGCAAGCGAGAGACAAAGCCCGGCCGCGCCCACGATCAGCGCCACCACGGCGAGGTCGGCGGCGGTCAGGGCGACCGCGGCGACCGCACAGATGGCGAGGCAGATGCTCTCCCGGCGCTGGCCACCCGGCAGGAGCCAGGACAATTCGACCGCCATGGCGATGCTCGCCGCGCCGATCAGCGCCGCGAAGGGCCAGCCCCCGATCCAGGCGATGGCCAGGGCCAGCGGCGCGAGAATGATGGCGGAGAGAACCCTCGTTCCGAGGTCGCTCGATTTGGCCTGCGATGCGGGCTCGGCCATGGTCACGACCCGGCGCTGCCGACAGCGCCGAAGCGGCGCTCCCGGAGGTTGAATTCCATCACCGCTTCCCTCAGCCGCTCCGGCGTGAAGTCGGGCCAGAACACATCGGTGAAGACGAGCTCCGAATAGGCGCTCTGCCAGATGAGGAAGTTCGAGAGGCGCTTCTCGCCGCTCGTGCGGATAACGAGATCGGGGTCGGGTACGCCCGCCGTGTCCAGATGGGCGGAGATCGTCTCCTGCGTGATCGTCGCCGGGTCGAGACGGCCGGCCTTCACCTCGCCCGCGATCCGGCGCATCGCCGCAACGATCTCGTTTTGCCCGCCATAGTTAAAGGCGATTATGAGCTTCAGCCTGTCATTGTCGCGCGTAAGCGCCTCGGCCTCCTCGATGAGTGCAACGATGTCCAGCTCCAGATGATCGCGCTCGCCGATGATGCGGACATGAACCCCGTTCTGATGAAGCTCCGCCAAGTCCCTGCGGATAAAGAGGCGAAGGAGGCCCATGAGGTCGCTGACCTCCTCAGCTGGGCGCTTCCAGTTCTCGGAGCTGAAGCCATAAAGGGTCAGATACTCGATGCCCATCTCACCGGCGGCGCGCACGATGACGCGAACCGCCTCGACGCCCTGCCGGTGCCCGATCTTGCGCGGAAGATGGCGCTGCGCCGCCCATCGACCATTGCCGTCCATGATGATGGCGACATGCCGAGGCACTTCCACGGCCTTCGGTTCGTTTGCCGGCTGGTCGGAAGTTCGTTTCACCTGGTCAGGCTTTCCAACGACATTTCATATGGTTAGCGGCACTTGTTCATCAATTCAGGGAACAGCGCCTCACACCTGCATGATTTCGGCTTCTTTGTGGGCCAGCGCCGCATCGACCTCGGCGATGACCTTGTCCGTGAGCTTCTGAACCTTGTCGGTGCCGGCCTTGTGGTCGTCCTGCCCCATATGGCCGTCCTTCTCGAGTCGCTTCAGCTCGTCCATGGCGTCGCGGCGCACGTTGCGGATGGCGACACGCGCCTGCTCGGTATATTTGGCCGCGATCTTGGCAAGCTCCGTCCGGCGCTCCTGATTGAGCTCGGGGATCGGGAGGCGGATGAGCGTGCCGTCCACGACCGGATTGAGGCCGAGGCCGGAATTCCTGATCGCCTTGTCCACCGCCGAAACCATGCCCTTGTCCCAGACCTGGATGGTGAGCATGCGGGGCTCGGGGACGCCGACGGTGCCGACCTGCGTCAGGGGCATCGTCTGGCCATAGGCCTCGACCGTGATGGGATCGAGGAGGCCGGCCGAAGCCCGGCCGGTGCGCAGGCCAGCGAAATCCTGCTTCAGGGACTGGAGCGCGCCACGCATGCGCCGCTCAACATCGGCAATATCGAGAGTCTTCTGTTCAGCCATCTTATCCTTCCGGGCTTTTGTTGATGTTCCGGTTCAAGCTGCGTCACTGATGATAGTGCAGCGGCCCGCGCCTGTCAGAACGTTCACGAAACCGCCATCGTCGTGGATCGAGAAGACGATGATGGGGATGTCATTTTCTCGCGCCAGCGCGACGGCGGAGGTATCCATCACCTGCAGATCCTTGGTGAGGACATCCATGTAAGTGAGCCTTTCATAACGCTCGGCATCCTTCACCTTGTGCGGATCGGCGGAATAGACACCATCGACCTGCGTCCCCTTCAGAAGGGCGTTGCATCCCATCTCTGTGGCGCGGAGCGCGGCGGCCGTGTCCGTCGTGAAGAAGGGGTTTCCGGTCCCCGCAGCGAAGATGACCACCCGCCCCTTTTCCATGTGTCGCACGGCACGGCGGCGAATATATGGCTCGCAGACGGTCATCATGGGGATGGCGGAGAGAACCCGCGTCGGCACGCCGAGACGCTCCAGCGAATTCTGCATGGCGAGCGCGTTCATGACGGTGGCGAGCATGCCCATATAGTCGGCGCTGGCGCGCTCCATGCCCTTTGCCGCGCCCGACAGCCCGCGGAAGATATTGCCCCCGCCGATCACGAGGCAGACCTCGGCGCCTATATCCGTCGCCTGCTTGATCTCGCGGGCGATGCGATCGACTGTCTCGACGTCGATCCCATATTGCTGCCTGCCCATGAGGGCCTCGCCCGAGACCTTGAGGAGAACGCGCTTGTAGATGGGCTTTCGGGACATGCAGGGGCGCTTCCGATGGACAGATGGGGACATGCGGGGCGGTTACCCCCGTGACCGGCCCCGATGCCCCGGCGGGCGAATCCAGACCGGCCTGCATGACAATAGCGCCCCCAACGCCGTTCGGCGAAGGGGGCGCATGTCAGATTCCGGAAAGATCAGCCGCGAGCGGCTGCGGCCACTTCGGCGGCGAAGTCCGTCTCGGCCTTCTCGATGCCCTCGCCAAGGGCGAAGCGGACAAAGCCGACGACCTGGATCGGCGCGCCGACACCGGCTTCGGCATTCTTGACTGCCTTTTCGACGGTGTTGTCGGGATCGACCACGAAGACCTGCGAAAGGAGAACAACTTCCTCGTAGAACTTGCGGATGCGGCCCTCGACCATCTTCTCGATGATGTTGTCGGGGCGGCCCGATTCCTTCGCCTCGGCGATAAGAACGTTGCGCTCGCGCTCGACCACGGCCGGATCAAGTTCCTCGCGGCGGGTGGCAAGCGGGCTCGTCGCGGCGATGTGCATGGCGATCTGCCTGCCGAGCTCGGCGAGCTTCGCCTTGTCGCCGGCGGATTCGAGACCGACCAGCACGCCGATCTTGCCGAGGCCCGGCACGACCTGATTGTGCATATAGGCGGCGACGACGCCCTGCGAGACGCTCATGGAGGCAACGCGGCGGACATTCATGTTCTCGCCGATGGTGCCGACCTGCTCGGTGACGTAATCCTTCACCGATTTCGTGGCGCCCGGATAGGTCGTGGCGAGCAGCTTGTCGAGATCGCCTTCCACGCCGAGCGCGACCTGAGCGATATCGGAGACCATCTTCTGGAACTGATCGTTGCGGGCGACGAAATCCGTCTCGGAGTTGACCTCGACCAGCGCACCGCGCGTGCCGTCGGCGACGACGCCGACAAGGCCCTCGGCCGCCACGCGGCCCGACTTCTTGGCCGCCTTGGCGAGACCCTTGGTCCGCAGCCAGTCGATCGCGGCCTCCATGTCGCCCTTCGTCTCGTTCAGGGCCGACTTGCAGTCCATCATGCCCGCGCCGGTCTTCTCGCGGAGCTCCTTCACCATGCCTGCAGTGATCTCAGCCATTCCCATATCCTCTCAAGCTTAAAATGCGTACGCTCCGGCAACGCCCGAGGGTGCTGCCGGAGCCGAAATCGTCACGCAGGCGACTGGGCCGTTCAGCCCGCCGCCACTTCGCCTTCAGCCGGAATGTCGGCAGCCGGTTCGACTTCCGCACCCACATCCAACCCCGAAGCGATGTGGCTCTGCGAGATGCCGTCGATGACCGCGCGGGAGACGAGGTCGCAATAGAGCGCGATCGCGCGGGCGGCGTCGTCATTGCCCGGCACCGGATAGGCGATGCCATCCGGGTTCGAGTTCGAGTCGAGGATGGCGATGACCGGGATGCCGAGCTTGCGGGCTTCCTCGATCGCGATCGTTTCCTTGTTGGTGTCGATCACGAACATGATGTCCGGCAGGCCGCCCATGTCCTTGATGCCGCCAATGGCGCGCTCGAGCTTCTCGCGCTCGCGGCTGAGGTTCAGCAGCTCCTTCTTGGTGAGGCCGCGCGTCTCGCCCGCCAGCATCTCGTCGAGCTGACGAAGGCGGCGGATCGAGTTCGAGATCGTCTTCCAGTTGGTCAGCGTGCCGCCGAGCCAGCGATGGTTGATGTAGTACTGGGCGCACTGACGGGCAGCGAGGGCCACGGGCTCGGAGGCCTGGCGCTTCGTGCCGACGAAGAGGACGCGGCCGCCGGCGGCGATCACGTCGCGGACAGCGACGAGAGCCTGATGAAGCAGCGGCACGGTCTGCGCCAGGTCGATGATGTGGATGTTGTTACGGTCGCCGAAGAGGAACGGGGCCATCTTCGGGTTCCAGCGGTGGGTCTGGTGGCCGAAGTGAACGCCGGCTTCCAGCAACTGACGCATAGAGAATTCAGGGAGTGCCATGACACTCTTGCTCCTTTTCCGGTTGGACCTCCGCGGGGGAAAGAACGGCCGGAAACCGGCCGCACCGGACCGACGAACCCTATGTTGCCCTCGAAACACGCCCCTTTGAGGGGCAGCACCGAGCGGGCGTGGGATCGCCGAACCCCGCGTGTGGAATGGCGCGGGTATAGGGGGAATCGAAGAAATTGGCAAGGGTCGCAGGGTCTTAGGGGCCGAAAAACGTGCTCCATGAGGGCGTTCGCCTAGATCTCCTGCACCTCGATGACCCCGGTCACCGATTTGATCGCGCCCCGGATCTGGGGCGTAACCTTGTAGCCGCCGGGGAGTTTCAGTTCGACCTCGCGCCCGCCCTCGCCCATGAGCACCAGCGAGACGAGGCCCCGGCCCCTTTCGGAAAGCCGGGATTTCAGCGCCGCTAGGGGCTCCTCCGCATCGACGAAGATCTTCATGCCAGCCGCCGCGTTCGCCACCACCTCGTCGACCGCACGGACGGACTGGGCGCGGAGCTTCACCTCGTCATTGGAGCGGTCGATCTCGACCGAGATGACGACCGACCTGCCGGGCTCCATCAGGTCGCGCGACTGGCCGAGCACTTCGGAGAAGACGACGATCTCGAACTGGCCGCTCGGGTCCGAGAGGCTGAGAAAGGCGAAGGGGTTGCCCTTCTTCGACTTGCGCTCCTGCTTCGCGGTGACGGTGCCCGCCACGAGCTCGGCCTGGTTGCCGCGCGCGATCAGCTCCGCATAGGTGACGACATTCGAGCGGCGCAGCGCCGTCTGGTAGTCGTCGAGCGGGTGGCCGGAAAGGTAGAAGCCGATCGCGTTGAACTCCTCATTGAGGCGCTCGATCGGCGTCCAGCCATCGACATTGGGAAGCGCCGGATTTGCGACCCTGGCCCCTGTCGCTTCGCCGAAAAGATTGTTCTGCCGGGACTCGCGCTCCTCCGCCGCCGCGCTCGCAGTTCCGAGCACGAGATCGACGGCCGCCAGCACCTGCGCGCGATTTGGGTTCAGACAATCGAAAGCCCCTGCCCGCGCGAGGTTTTCATAGGCGCGCTTGTTGATGAAGCGGGGATTGATGCGGCGGGCGAAATCGAAGAGGTCGCGGAAGGGCCCGCCCTCCTCGCGCACCTCGACGAGATGATCCATCGCCTGCCGGCCGACATTCTTGATGGCGGAGAGCGCGTAGATGATGTCGCCATCCTTCACCGCGAAGACGCTTTCGGACTCGTTCACGCTTGGCGGCCTGATCCTGATGCCGAGACGCTGCGCGTCCTGCTTGAAGATGTTGAGCTTGTCGGTGTTGCCGAGGTCGAGGCTCATCGAGGCGGCGAGGAACTCAACCGGGTGGTTCGCCTTGAGCCACGCCGTCTGATAGGCGACGAGCGCATAGGCGGCGGCGTGCGACTTGTTGAAACCGTAGCCTGCGAACTTGTCCACCAGCTCGAAGATGTTTGAGGCTTGCGTCTTGTCGATGCCCTTGGCGATGGCGCCGGTCACGAAGCGCTCTTTCTGCGCATCCATTTCCGCCTTGATCTTCTTGCCCATGGCGCGGCGCAGAAGGTCGGCTTCGCCGAGCGAATAGCCGGAGAGGATCTGCGCGATCTGCATCACCTGCTCCTGGTAGATGATGACGCCGTTCGTCTCCTTCAGCACGGGCTCCAGCAGCGGGTGGAGATAATCGGGCTCCTCCCGCCCCTGCTTGCAGTTGATATATTTCGGGATGTTGTCCATCGGGCCGGGGCGATAGAGCGCCACGAGCGCGATGATGTCCTCGAAGCGGTCGGCATTGAGCTTGCGGAGCACGTCGCGCATGCCCGAGCTTTCAAGCTGGAACACGCCGACCGTCTCGCCGCGCCCGAGCATCTCGTAGGTCTTGCGGTCATCGAGCGGCAGGTGCAGCAGATCGATCCCGATCCCGCGCCGCGCGACGAGCTTCACCGCCTGATCGAGCACGGTGAGCGTCTTGAGCCCGAGGAAGTCGAATTTGACGAGGCCGGCGGGCTCCACCCACTTCATGTTGAATTGCGTGACCGGCATGTCGGAGCGCGGATCGCGATAGAGCGGAACAAGCTCGTCGAGCGGCCGGTCGCCGATGACCACGCCCGCCGCATGGGTCGATGCGTGGCGATAGAGCCCTTCGAGGCTCTGGCCGATTTCGAGAAGCTTCGCCACGGCCTCTTCGGCTCTCTGCGCCTCCTGAAGGCGCGGCTCGCCCCTGATCGCCTCGGCCAGCGTCACCGGGTTTGCGGGATTGTTCGGCACCAGCTTGCAGAGCCGGTCGACCTGCCCGTAGGGAAGCTGCAACACGCGACCCACATCGCGCAGCACGGCGCGCGCCTGCAGCTTTCCGAAGGTGATGATCTGCGCCACCTGATCGTAGCCATAGCGCGCCTGCACGTAGCGGATCACCTCGTCGCGCCGGTCCTGGCAGAAGTCGATGTCGAAGTCCGGCATCGAGACGCGCTCGGGATTGAGAAAGCGCTCGAACAGAAGCCCGAAGCGCAGCGGGTCGAGATCGGTGATGGTGAGCGCCCAGGCGACCACGGAGCCCGCGCCCGAGCCACGGCCCGGCCCGACGGGAATGCCATGCGCCTTCGCCCATTTGATGAAGTCGGCAACGATGAGGAAGTAGCCCGGGAAGTCCATCTTGATGATGACGTCGAGCTCGAAGCGCAGCCGCGCGCGATATTCCTCCTCCGGACAAACCGGCGTGACCTGCGCCAACCGCGCGGTCAGCCCCTCTTCCGCCTGCCGCCGCAGCTCCTCCGCCTCGCTATGGTCGACGCCGAATTTCGGCAGGATGGGCTTGCGCGTGCGCGGGCGGTAGGCGCAGCGCCGGGCGATCTCGATCGTGTTCGCGATCGCCTCCGGCAGATCGTCGAACAGGGCCGCCATCTCGGCCTGCGTCTTGAAGCGGTGCTCGGGCGTCAGGCGCCGACGGTTTCCCTGCGTGACATAGGCGCCCTCCGCGATGCAGATCATCGCATCATGGGCCTCGAACTCGTCTTCCCGCGCGAAATAAGGCTCGTTCGTCGCCACCAGCGGCAGCTCATGGGCATAGGCCATGTCGATGAGAGCCGGTTCAGTCTGGCGTTCCACATCGAGATCGTGGCGCTGCAACTCGACATAGAGCCTGTCGTCGAAAATCGACTTCAGCCGGAGCAGCAGATCCTCCGCGGCGGGCCGCTGCCCGGCCGCGAGCTTCCGGTTGACGATGCCCGCGGGGCCGCCCGTCAGGCAGATCAGCCCCTCGTGATGCGCGGCCAGCAGATCGAGCGATATGTGAGGGGGCTCGCCCGCCTCGGGCCCCAGAAAGGCCCGGCTCGAAAGCTTCATCAGATTGCGGTAGCCGGCCTCGTCCTTGGCAAGGAGCGCCAGCGTGCCGGAAATGTCGCGCCGCGGGCCCCTGCCCGGCTCGTCCTCGTCCTCGATGAGGAGGGGCAGCGTGCAGCCGACGATGGGCTGGATGCCCGCGCCGGCCAGCGTTTCTGAAAACTCCAGCGCGCCGAAAAGATTGCCCGTGTCGGTCAGGGCGACGGCCGGCATGCCGTCGGCCTTGCAGAGCTTGGCGATGTCCTTGACGCGGATCGCGCCTTCCAGCAGCGAAAAGGCCGAATGGAGGCGCAGATGGACGAAACGGAGCATTGAGTCGGACATGCGCGACATTGTCTGGCCCCGCTTGCCCCCTGTCACCTGCCGCGATCAGGGAAACCGCGAATAGTTGTGGACAAGGCCACCGCCCCGCATCGGGCGTGCGCCTCAGCTCTGGAGCAGCGACCGGGCGATCTCAGCCCAGGTCCCGGCGACCCAGACGAAAGCGCCGATCGACGCCAGCGCCGCCACGTCCTTCAGCCAGGGATTTCTCCGTGCATCGGCTGCCTTCGCGACCAGTTCACTCATGACCCTCTCCGTTCATGGAATGTTCTGATGCGGATTGTTCCTGTTCTGTTCACATCTGTCAAGGGGGTCAGGATCGGCCGCGCCCGCCTCCCGCCGGCCGTCCGCAACTGGCCAGCAGGGCTTCGGCGGCCTTGCTGAGCCGCCTTTCGCGGTGGCGCAGCGCGAGATAGGGCCGCGCCGGCATGTCGACGTCGAGCCGACGAAGCGTCCCCGCCTCGAGGCCGGGGGCCGCCACCAGATCGGAAAGTCCGGCAACGCCCGCCCCCGCCTCGACGGCCGCGCGGACCGCCTCGTTCGACGGCAGTTCTAGCGCGATCTCCCGCGCATGAACGGGAAGCTTCATCGCGGTGAGCGCCGCCTCGACCTCCGAGCGTGTGCCGGAACCAGCCTCGCGCACGACCCAGGCCGCCCCGGCAAGCTCGGCAAGGCCGACCCGCTTGCGCCGGGCGAGCGGATGGCTCGCACCGACGACGAGAACGAGCCGGTCGGCGCCGACCTCGACGGAGGCGAGCGCGGGAATTTTCACGGCCCCTTCGACGAAGCCGAGATCGGCGCTGCCCTCGAGCACCGCGCGGGCGACGGTTTCGGTGTTTCCGGCGGCAAGGCGAACCTCGATGCGCGGATATGCCTCGCGAAAGCGCACGAGCTGCGCCGGAAGCCAGTAGCTCGCTATCGTCTGGCTCGCATGAACATTGAGCGTGCCGCGCCCGAGCGAGCCAAGCTCGCTCAGCATCAGCTCCGCGGCATGGGCCCGCGCCAGCACGGCGCGCGCCTCGTCGAGAAAGAGGCGGCCCGCCGCCGTCAGCTCGATGTGCCGCCCCACGCGGTCGAAGAGCCTCGTATCGTGCCGCGCCTCGAGCGCGGCGATGGCCGAACTCACCGCCGACTGAGTCAGGCCGAGTGCCCTCGCCGCGCGCGTTACATGCTCGCGCTCCGCGACGGCGACGAAAATTCGCAACTGGTCAAGGGTCACGTGGGCGCGGGTCCTTGCGACGGAAATGGCGGGCAAGCATTACATGGCGACAGCCGCCATCGCCAGACCGAAGCCGGTGATAAAAAGCCAGGAAGATGCCCCGAGCGCCAGCGGCCTCATGCCCTTGGCCCTGAGCTTGGCGATGTCCGTCTCGAGGCCCATCGCAGCAAGCGCCATGGCGAGCAGAAAAGTGGTGATCGCCGCAGCATCGGCCCGGATGGCCTCGGACAGCGGCATCACGCTGTTGAGGCCGACCATCAGGAGAAAGCCGAGGGCGAACCAGGGCGCCGTCACCCGGCCGCTGCCAGTGGCCTGCGTCCCGCCACGCCGCCAGAGCGAGGCGAGCAGGATCACCACGGGCGCGAGCATCAGAACCCGCGTGAGCTTGACCACGGTGCCGAAATGGCCGGCGGCCTCCCCTTGCGCGAATGAAGCCGCGACGACCTGCGCGATCTCGTGAATGGAAGCGCCCGCCCAGAGGCCATAGGCATGAGGCGCGAGTTGCAGCCACGCATTGAGCAGCGGGAAAAGCAGCATCGACAGCGAGCCGAAGATCGTCACGCTCGCCACCGCATAGGCCACGTCCTCGTCGGCCGCATCGACCACCGCATTGGCGGCGACCACGGCCGAGGCGCCGCAGATCGAGGTGCCGGCGGCGATGAGCGCCGTCAGCGGCCGCGCGACGCCGAGCCGCCTGCCCGCCCATGTGGTGAAGAGGAATGTCGCGCCGAGCGTCAGCGCCGTTACGAATATGCCCGCAAGGCCGACGCTTGCGATCTGGCTCGCCGTCAGTTGCAGGCCGAGCAGCACAATGGCCGCGCGCAGAACGCGCCGCAGCGCGAAGCCGACGCCCGGCTTCGCCGCCGCAGGCGTGCCGATGAAATTGTGGATGGCCGTGCCGAGCAGGATCGACAGGATGAGCGGGCTGAGGCCGGCAAGCCCCGCGAAGCGGTGAAGCGCCATGGCGAGGGCGGCGATCGCGGCGGTCAGCAGAAGGCCCGGAAGCATGCGCGCGCCCTGGGCGCGGATGCCGGGCCGTGCTTCCGCGGCACCGGCCGATCCCGTTTCATCCGCCGCTGGCGCGGCCGCATCGCTCGCAGGCATGACGATCTCCCTCGATCACCGATGACGAGGAAGATGCGAGGACGCCGCCGCCGCGTCCAACGCATTGCAGCACTCGTTTCATTCGAGGGAATCGATCAATCGTCGGGCGCTCGGCGCGCGGACGTCAGTAGTGAGCGGCGACGTCCGCGCCTTCGAGGAGGCGCCCTTCATGCAGCAGCACGGCGCGGTCCATATGCGTGGCAAGGTCGAGATTATGCGTCGCGATGAGAGCGGCGACGCCCTGCGTGCGGCAGACTTCCAGAAGCTCGTTGAAAACCATGCGCGCGGTGCGCGGATCGAGATTGCCGGTCGGCTCGTCCGCAAGCAAAAGCCGCGGCCGATTGGCGAGCGCCCGCGCGATCGCCACGCGCTGTTGTTCGCCTCCCGAAAGCTCCGCGGGCCTGTGCGTCGCACGGGCCGCGAGCCCCATGCGGTCGAGAAGATAAAGGGCGAACTCATCCGCCGCCTTGCGCGGCACGCCCGCGATCATCTGCGGCAGCACGACATTTTCGAGCGCCGAGAACTCGGGCAGAAGATTGTGGAACTGATAGACGAAGCCCAGTTCGCGGCGGCGAACGGCGGTGCGCAGATTGTCTCTCAGCGGAATGCAGTCCCGCCCCGAGATGAAGACCTGCCCCGCATCCGGCGCTTCGAGAAGCCCCGCAATATGCAGCAGCGACGACTTGCCCGAGCCCGAAGGGCCGACCAGCGCCACGATCTCGCCCGCCCAGATGTCGAGCGCCGCTTCCTCGAAGATGCGAAGCTCCTCATCGCCCTGCCGATAGATGCGCGTGATCCCGCGCAGGCTCAGCACCGGATATTCGCTCGCGCCGTCGCTCGCCATCACTCGTACCTCAACGCTTCGACGGGATCGAGCGACGCGCCGCGCCAGGCCGGATAGAGCGTCGCGGCGAATGAAAGGAAGAGCGCCATGCCGACGACGGCGGCGACCTCGCCCGCCTGAATTTCAGCCGGCATGTGGCTCAGGAAATAGATTTCGGGCGAGAAAAGCTCGGTGCCAGAAAGCTCCGACAGCCACTTCCGCAGCGTCTCGATGTTGAGGCAGAAGAGCGTGCCGAGCAGGAAGCCCGCAATGGTGCCGACGACGCCGATCGAGGCGCCGGATATGAAGAACACGCGCATGATCGCGCCGCGCGTCGAGCCCATGGTGCGCAGCACGGCGATGTCCCGTCCCTTGTCCTTCACCAGCATGATGAGGCCAGAGACAATGTTGAGCGCCGCGACGATGAGGATGAGCGTGAGGATGAGGAACATCACATTGCGCTCGACCTGCAAGGCGCTGAAGAAGGTCCTGTTCGTCTCTTCCCAGGTGATGACATCGCAGCAGGGACCGACCGTATCGGCAACGGGTTTCACGAGCGCCTTCACGCGGTCGGGATTCTGCACCTTGATTTCGAGCGCTGTGACGCCGTCGCCCGTGCGGAAATATTGCTGCGCCTCCTGAAGCGGCATGAAGATGAAGCTCGCATCATATTCCGACATGCCGATCTCGAAGATCGCGGCGACGTTATAGGCCTTGACGCGGGGCGCTGTGCCGAAGGGCGTGATCGCGCCGCGCGGCGAGAGCAGCGTGACGCTGTCGCCGACCGAGAGGCCGAGATTCTTCGCAAGGCGCGCTCCTATGGCGATGCCATCGCCATTGTCGAAACCGTCGAGCGAGCCGAGCAGAATGTGATCCGAGACGACCTTCAGTCGCCTGAGGTCCTTTTCGTGCAGGCCGCGCACCAGCGCGCCCTGCGCATTGCTGCGGCTCGAGGCCATGACCTGCCCTTCGACCATCGGCGTCGCGCTGACGATGCCGCTGATCTTTTCGAGCTTGCTCGCGACCGCGTCGAAGTCCGTCACATAGCTCGTCACGCCGCGCACGAACATGTGCCCGTTGAGACCGAGTATCTTGCCGAGAAGCTCGGTGCGAAAACCGTTCATCACCGACATGACGATGATGAGCGTCGCGACGCCAAGCATGATGCCCGCGAAGGAGAAGCCGGCGATGACGGAGATGAAGCCCTCGCGGCGGCGCGCCCGCAGATAGCGCATGGCAAGGAGCCATTCAAACGCCCCGAAGGGCAAGCTCCTGCCCCGGCCTCTGGGGGTGGTGTTGGCGAAGCCTTGAGCTTCCATGTCCTCTTCCCGTCGTGCGCCCGCCCGACTCGTTCTGCCGGCTCAGCCTATCAGTTTGTTGAGCGCCGCCTCAGGCGAAAGTTCGACGCGCTCGCCCGTCGCCCGGTTCTTTAGTTCGACGACCCCGTTCTTGAGGCCGCGCGGCCCCACCACGAGCTGCCAGGGCAGGCCGATCAGGTCCATGTTGGAGAACTTGGCGCCCGCGCGCTCTTCCGTGTCGTCATAGAGAACGCTGACGCCCGCCGCTTCGAGCTTGCCGTAGAGATCCTCGCAAGCGGCATCCGCCTCGGCGTCGCCCTGCTTCAGATTGACGAGGCCGACGCGGAAGGGCGCAACGCTCTCCGGCCAGATGATGCCGCTTTCGTCGTGGCTCGCCTCGATGATGCCGCCGACGAGGCGCGACACGCCGACGCCGTAGGAGCCGCCATGGATCGGCCGCTCGACGCCGTCGGGGCCGGACACGACGGCCTTCATCGCCTCCGAATACTTGGTGCCGAAATAGAAGATCTGCCCGACTTCGATGCCGCGCGTGTTCACCCGCTTGTCGGCGCTGACCTCGCGCTCGAAGCGCTCGGGATCGTGCACGTCCTCGGTCGCGGCATAAAGCTCCGTCCACTGCCGGATGATGGGCGTGAGGTCGCCGTCATAATCGACATCCGCGCCGGGACTGGGAAGATCGAGCACGTCCTTGTTGCAGAAGACGCCCGACTCGCCGGTTTCCGCGAGAATGATGAATTCATGGCTCAGATCGCCGCCGATGGGCCCCGTCTCGGCGCGCATCGGGATCGCCTTCAGCCCCATGCGCGCGAAGATGCGCAGATAGGCCACGAACATGCGGTTGTAAGAGAGCCGCGCGCCCGCCTCGTCGAGATCGAAGGAATAGGCATCCTTCATCAGGAATTCGCGGCCGCGCATCACGCCGAAGCGCGGACGCTGCTCGTCGCGGAACTTCCATTGCGTGTGATAGAGGTTGAGCGGCAGGCTGCGATAGGAGCGCACATAGGCACGGAAGATTTCCGTGATCATTTCCTCATTGGTCGGACCGTAGAGCAGCTCGCGCTCGTGGCGGTCCTTGATGCGCAGCATTTCCGGCCCGTAGGCGTCGTAGCGGCCGCTCTCGCGCCACAGATCGGCAAGCTGAAGCGTCGGCATGAGAAGCTCGACGGCACCTGCCCTGTCCATTTCCTCCCGCACGATCTGCTCGATGTTCCGAAGCACGCGGTGCCCGAGCGGCAGCCAGGCATAGATGCCGGCCGCCTCCTGCCGGATCATGCCGGCGCGCAGCATCAGGCGGTGCGAGACGATCTGGGCCTCGGCGGGGTTTTCCTTGAGGGTGGGCAGAAAATATCTGGAAAGGCGCATGATTACCGTGGCCTCGAAGGCCGTCCTGGGGGGCGAATTGGGGCTCAAGTATTAGGGGGTCGCGCCGGGCTTGGCAATGTAGCCAACCGGACGATCCAAAGCCCCGCCCGGGGCCTGCCGCAATCCTGCCTCAGCGCTCGGCCGAGAGCCTGCCCGTCAACCCCGTGAGATAGGCTTTTACGTCGACCTCGGGCGCCTCGGCGACGCCGCGCCCGGTCTCGAGCCCGAAGGGTCCTCGCTCCAGTTCCTCGAGGCTCGATCCCATCTCGACGTCATAAGTCCGGTCGATCTGGTTGCGGAGGGGCTGCTCGGCCTCGTACCAGCGCGTCTTGAGCGCCCCGTCCGGACAGGAGGCAAGCTCCGTCGGATCGCTCGCGCCCCAGCGGCGCTCCACGCAGTGATAGGGGTCGAAGGAGAGCTTGAAGAGCCGGTGGACTACATCGTCGATGGTCAGCGTCACCTTGGACCCATCGGTCTTGCGATAGGTGATCGGGCAAGCGGCATCTTCCTGATTGTAGGCGCGCAGGAGATCGCCGGGCAGGTCCGCACCCCCATATTGCAGGCGCGGCGCGTTCGCCTCCTTCATGCGGATGAATTCGCGCGTCTGGTCATACATCTCCTTGAACGCCGTCTTGAGCCGCGCGTCGCGCGAGGGCGTCGAATAAAGCTCCCAGACGCCATCCGTGCCGTAGATATTCCGCGGCAGGCGGCCGGGTTGCGGCATGGAAGTGGTGCGGCCTTCATTTCGCGCGATCTCGACGGCCTGCTTTCGCGCCTTCAGATCCTGGCAGAGGGTCTGCATCATGACGTGCATCTCCTCGACGGGCCTGTATTCGAGGTCGCCGACCGAAAGCCGCGCGCGCAGATAGGTGTAGAAATCCATCTGCTCGCCATCCCTGACGAAATTCGCAAGCGCCCAGAGCGAGGGATTGGTCGGCGGGTTGCCCGTGTATTGTTCGAGCGAGAATTCGGGAATTTCGGAATTGGGCGTGCCGACGATGCGGCCGCCGACCAGCGTGCCATCGGCCAGGCGCTTCGCGCCCGCCAGCCGGATCGGGCGCCAGTTCTGGAAGATCGAGCCGAGTTCCGGCCCCGTGCGCAAGAACTCGCGGCCGACAAAGGTGCGGTCGAGTGTATGGTCGGGATGCGAGGAGAAGATCAGGATGCGTCCGCTCTCCTCCACCTTCCAGACCATGGCGACATGGCCGTTCACGTCATAGGCGACGGTCCCCGGTCTGATCGCCTCCCGGTCGAGGCGCGGCGAATACATGTCGGTGAACATGGTCGCGCTGTCCGAGGTCGCATCGTGCCGGAACATCGCCGTCGAGACGGTGTTGACGATCTGGTAGAGGAGCGAAATGGCGGGGACGCCCTGAGCGGTCGCCGGCACGGAACTCCGCCCCACGACGCGATTGCCGCTCGACGAATAGCGAATGTCGCCCCCCGGCCCGTCATTCGATTGCATCGCGCTCTGCCAGGCGAAGGGAAGACCGTTCTTCCAGGCGTAATAGGCGCGCAGGAAATAGGGCACGTCGGCGCAATCGACAAGGAACGTCACCTTGGGATCGGTATGGCGATAGGGATTTGCCGGGCTCTTGATGCAGGCGTCGATGGTCCAGCAATCTTCCGCGCCGAGCCGCGTCACGAAGTCCTGCCAGCCCTTCTCGTCCGCCTCGTCCCAATGGTCCTTGGTGATGCGCCAGCTCGTCATCACGCCGGCCTCGGCCGGCAGCACCCACAGGAACAACGCAAGAAGGCCAATGACGGCCCGCGCCGCCCCCGCTGTCGCCAAACGCATGTCTTCCCCCGCCAGCCCGCTTGCGAGACTCGGCGGCGCCCCCTCGCTTGTCAAGGAAGCGGGCGACGGAAAACATGGTTAACGGATGATCAGTCGCCGGATTTCCGGCGCTGACGCGCGCAGGCCTCCGCGAGAGCGTGGCCCGCGCCGCTCACCTCCGCGCCATCGACGGAGACGCGGCCGGTTTTCGTGTCGATCTCGACCGTCGCAACCTCGAACGAGGAATCGGGGCTGTATTTCGGATTGGCGGCGCCAAGCGGCGCGATCCTCACCTGAAACGTGTATTGCGTCCGCGGCTCGATCCCGTAGCCGCCGCCAAGATCGGCGGGCGCCACCGCGCTGCCATCCGCCGCGACGCCGGGCTTGTAGTCCGCCTCGCCGTTCGGGAGATAGGTCGCAAGCGCCGCGCATCCCTCCCCGCCGATCTCGACCACCTGAAACGGCGCCTCCGCGCCCGCAAGCTCTTCAGCCGAGGCGGGGGTAAGGGCCGCCGCCAGAATGACGGCGAAAAGAGCCAGATGTCCGGGTCGTGTCATGTCTTCGATCCTGCGCCCGCGCGCTTAAAGATATCTTTCCGGAGCGCCGCGTCTTGGTCAAAATGCGCGCCGCCGCGAGGGGCGGTCCGGAGGGAAACGATGACTGACGTGCCGACAGGCGGGCAAGGCCGCACTGTTCTCGACCGCTTCTTCCAGCTCGCGGAGAACCGCAGCAGCATCCGCACCGAGGTTCTGGCCGGCGTCACCACTTACCTCGCCATGGCCTATATCATCTTCGTCAATCCGGCGATCCTGTCCGGCGCGGGCATGGATTTCGGCGCCGTCTTCGTCGCCACCTGCCTTGCCGCCGCGATCAGTACGCTGATCATGGGCCTTTATGCGAACTATCCCGTGGCGCTCGCTCCCGGCATGGGGCTCAACGCCTATTTCGTCTTCGTCGCCGTGCCGGAACTCGGCGGCGACTGGCGCGTGGCGCTCGGCTGCGTGTTTCTTTCAGGCGTGCTCTTTCTCGCCCTCTCGCTTTCGCCGCTGCGGGAATGGCTCATCAATTCGATCCCTCGCTCGCTCAAAAGCGCAATAGCGACCGGCATCGGCTTCTTCCTCGCGCTGATTGGGCTCAAGAACGCAGGCATCGTCGTCGCCGATCCGTCAACGCTCGTGACCATGGGCAAGCTCACCCAGCCCGCCCTCTTCGCCGCCGCTGGCTTCGTCGTGCTGGCGGCGCTCCAGGCGCGGCGCGTGCCCGGCGCCATCATCATTTCCATTCTCGCGGTCACGGCCGCGGCCATAGCACTCGGATATCAGCCGTTCGCGGGTATTGCGTCGGCGCCGCCCTCCCTCGCCCCGACCTTCCTGCAAATGGACCTCTCCGGCGCGATCAGGGCGGGCTTCGTCACCATCGTCTTCGTCTTTCTGCTCGTCGACATTCTCGACACGGCGGGCACGCTCGTCAGCGTCGCCGACCGCGCGAACATGCTCGATGCGGAAGGACGCCTGCCGCGTCTGCGCAAGGCGATGGTCGCCGATTCCTCCGCGAGCATCATCGGCGCGATGCTCGGCACATCGACGACGACGAGCTATATCGAAAGCGCCGCGGGCGTCGATGCCGGCGGGCGCACGGGGCTCACCGCCGTTGTGGTGGGGCTGCTCTTCATCGCGAGCCTCTTTCTCGCGCCGCTCGCTGAGGCCGTGCCGATCTATGCGACGGCGCCCGCGCTTCTCTTCGTCGCCTGCCTCATGGCACGGAGCCTCGCCGATATCGCATGGGACGATGTGACGGAGGCAGTTCCTGCCGTCGTCATGGCGCTTGCCATCCCGCTGACCTTTTCCATCGCCAGCGGAATCGGCATCGGCATCCTCACCTACGTTGCCGTCAAGGTGCTGGCGGGACGGCCGCGCGAAGTGAACGGCGCCGTGCTCCTCATCGCGGTTGCTTTCGCGATCAAGCTCGCCTTGCAATGAAGCGCAAGAGACATCGCGATACTGATTCCTGAAATTGCGCCAAAAGCGATTTTCTCATGAGAAAATTTCGTGACACGCTCAAGATGCGTAGTTATAGTGCTCACAACAAAGGGGACGGCGCGGAAAGCGCGGCCCAAGTTTAGGGAGGGAACGCTGACTGCGGTGGCGACACAATGCCGCCGGAGGCGCGACAAAGAGGGAACACTCATCAAGCAAGGCCACGAAAGTGGACCTTGCTTTTTTTTGTCCGCAGTTTCGCTTTTGCTGTCTCTGCTTCGCGCGTCCGAGGCGGCGGCGAAGCTCAGTTCGCCGGCTGGCCGTCGGTGGGGCCGTACCAGTCGTGGAGTTCCGGCAGGAAAGGGATGCTGTCGAAGCTGATCGGCTGATAGGTGTAGATATAGGCGACGACGCACCAGAGAACGGCGGCGATGATCGTCGTGATCAGCGCCTTGCGGAGGAGCCGCGGACGAACGGGCGCGCTCGCATCCGTCCCGTCGGTAACGGCGCCCTCCTCATGCTGCGAAACGATGCCCCAGGGCAGCACGGCAAACAGCACCGTCCACCAGATGACGAGGTAGATCGCAAGTCCTGCCGTCAAAGTCATGCTGTCACCTCAGGCAAGCGCGCCCCGGGGCCTTTGGCCTCAGGCCTGCTCCAGTTCGACCAGCGTACCGAAAAGATCCTTCGGGTGCAGAAAAACGACCGGCTTTCCATGCGCGCCGATCTTCGGCTTGCCCGTTCCAGTAATGGTGATGCCTTCGGCATTCACGCGCTCGCAGGCCGCGTTGATGTCGTCCACCTCGATGCAGATATGGTGGATGCCGCCCTTCGGGTTCTTGGCGAGGAAGCCGGCGATGGGCGAGTCTTCGCCCAGAGGCTCCAGAAGCTCGAGCTTGGTGTTGCCGAGATCGACGAAGACGGTCGTGACGCCGTGATCGGGCTGCGGCACCGCCTCCGACACTTTCGCCCCGAACTTCTTGCGATACATGTCGCCGGCCGCGCGAACGTCGGGAACCGCAATCGCAACATGGTTGAGCTGACCGAGCATGGATGCCTCTCTATCCGAAGGATGAATTTCGTTGGTTCATGTTTAGAGCGGCTCAAAGCTGTGGGCAAGCACCCTAGATCCGGATCACCGCGACCTCGACCTGGGCCTTCTTGCCCCATTCGCGCCTGAGCGCCCCCCGGACGGCCCGCCGCAGAAGCTCCGCGACCGCATCATCGTCGCCTCGCCGCTTGGGCGGCAGTCGGTCCAGCGCCGCGTCGATCGCGTCGAGCGCACAATCCTCGAAGCTGACGCCGTGCCCATCTTCCTCCGGCAGGCCCATCAGCCGCACCTGAGGGTCGCCCCTCACCTTTCCGTCCCTGTCGAGCACGAGGCTGACGAAGACCGCCCCCGCAAAGGCGAGCTTGCGGCGCTCCTGAACGGCGCCCTCATGGGCATCTATCAGCACGTCGCCGTCGAGATAGAGGCGGCCCGCCGGCGCCTCGTCTATGACCTCGGCGGGTCCCGGCGCGAGGCGCAGCATGAGGCCGTTTCGCAGCACCACCGCTTCGGGCACCTGAAGCTCGCGCGCGAGCACGGCGTGCTCGGCGATGTGACGCGCCTCGCCATGCACGGGCACGGCCACTTGCGGCCTCACCCATTGATACATTCGGGCAAGTTCGTCCCTGCACGGATGGCCCGAGACGTGAACGAAATGATCCCGCTCGGTGATGACGCGAATACCCCGCTCGGCAAGCCGGTTCTGGAGGTCGAAAATCGACGCCTCATTGCCGGGAATGATGCGCGAGGAAAAGATGACCGCATCGCCTTCCGAAAGCGCGATGTTGGGATGCGTGTCCTCGACGATGCGGGCAAGCGCCGCGCGCGGCTCGCCCTGGCTGCCGGTGCAGAGATAGAGGACCTTGTCGCGCGGGAAGTAGCCGGCATCGTGTTCCGTGAGGAAGGGCGGCAGATCGGCGAGATAGCCCGCGTCCTGCGCCGCGCCGACGACGCGGAACATGGAGCGCCCGACCAGCACGACGCGGCGGTCGCATGCGGCTGCCGCCTTGGCGATGCTCTCGAGCCGCGCGACATTGGAGGCGAAGGTCGTCACCGCGACGCGCTGCGGGCAGGCGCGGATGACTTCGACGAGGCTCTTGGCGACATCGGCCTCGGAGCCGGAGCTGCCGGGCGAAAACACATTGGTCGAATCGCAGACGATGGCGCGCACGCCCTCGTCGCCTATTTCGGTAAGGCGCTTCACATCCATCTCGTCGCCGACCAGCGGGTCGGGGTCGATCTTCCAGTCGCCTGTGTGAAGCACGAGACCGAGCGGCGTGCGGATCGCGAGCGCGTTGGGCTCGGGGATCGAGTGCGTCAGCGTCACGAGTTCGATGTCGAAGGGCCCGAGCGCGAAACGGCTGCCGAGCGGCACGACATTCATCGGCACATCGTTCTCGATGCCCTCTTCGATGAGCTTCGCGCGCACGAGCGTCGCCGTGAATGGCGTCGCGTAAACGGGGCATCGCAGCCTGGGCCAGAGATGCGCGACGGCACCTATGTGATCCTCATGCGCATGAGTGAGCACGATGCCGAGAAGCTCGTCGCGCCGCTCCTCGATGAAGGCCGGGTCCGGCATGATGAGATCGACGCCCGGCGTGCGCTCATCGCCGAAAGTGACGCCGAGATCGACGATGATCCATTTGCGGTCGTCCTCGGGCCCGAAGCCGTAGAGATTCAGATTCATTCCGATCTCGCCCGTGCCGCCAAGCGGCAGGAAGACGAGTTCGTCCCGATGCGTCGATCGTCGTTCTGCGGAAGCCATGTCTGACAAACTAGTGCGAAGCGGTGCGGAAGAACACATCTCCCGCAGCAATCTTTCTGATTTCACCCGATGGAAGGCGCACATCGAGCGCGCCGTCGGGCGCAAGGCCGACAAAGACGCCCTCGAAGGTCTCGTCCACCAGCCTCACCGTGACGGGGCCTCCAAGGCCCGCGGCGCGCGCGAGCCACGCCTCTCGGATCGCCGCGAAGCCCTGCACCTCGTTCCATTGCCGGAGGCGACGATCGAATGCGGCGGCCAGAAACTCGAGCGCGCGCTCGGGCGTGACATCGGCAAGGCCGAGCGCCGCGAGCGAGGTGGCCGGATATTCGACGTTATCGGGATAGCGCGCGAGATTGATGCCGATACCTATCGCAAGCCAGGCAAGTTCGCTGCCCGCGATGCCGGACGATTCCAGCAGGATGCCCGCGAGCTTGCGGCCATCATGCAGAAGATCGTTCGGCCATTTGAGCTTGAGGCCCGGACGCAGCGGTGGCGGCAGAAGCGCGTCGACCGCGTCATGCACCGCAAGCGCGGCGACGAAGGAAAGCTCCGCCGCCTTGCGCGGCCCCACCTGCGGGCGCAGGAACAGCGTTCCCATGAAGTTGCCGCTGGGTGAGACCCATTCCCGGCCACGCCTGCCGCGCCCTGCCGTCTGACGCTCGGCCGTGATCCAGATGGGCCCCGGCACACCCGCATCGCCGAGGCGTCGCGCTTCCTCATTCGTGCTGTCGATCTCCGCGAAAGCGCGGAGCGAGTAGCCTTGCGGAAGCGCGACCACGGGATCAGGGCAGCAGAGCGGCAGCGGCCGCCTGCGCCCCAACGAGCAAGGGAGCCGGGTAGACGAAATAGAACAGCGTGAAGAGCCCCGTCAGGCCGAGCACGACGCTGATCTCGCCCGGAACCGGCCTCTCGAAGGCCGGCGCCGGTTCGTCGAAATACATGACCTTGATGACGCGCAGATAGTAGTAGGCGCCGACCACGCTGGAGAGCACGCCGATGACGGACAGGCCGTAGAGCCCCGCTTTGATCGCCGCCATGAAGACGTAGAACTTGGCGAAGAAGCCCGCGAGCGGCGGTATGCCGGCAAGCGAGAACATCAGCATGGCCATGAAGAAGGCCACCAGCGGCTGGCTGCGGGAAAGCCCGGCAAGATCGTTGATCCCCTCGACCTGCTCCCCGTCGGGGCGCCGCATGGCGATGATGCAGCAGAAGACACCCGCATACATCACCACATAGATCACGAGATAGAGGAGGATGCCGCGAACGCCCTCGGTCGTGCCGGCCGCGAGACCGACCAGCGCATAGCCCATATGGCCGATGGAGCTGTAGGCCATCATGCGCTTGATGTTGGGCTGGCCGATGGCGGCGAAGGCGCCGAGGATCATCGAGGCGATCGAGATGAAGACGACGATCTGCTGCCACTGCGCCATGATGCCGGGGAGAGCGACGAAGAGCACGCGGAGCGTCAGCGCCATGGCCGCCACCTTGGGCGCGCCCGCGATGAAGAAGGTCACGGGCGTCGGCGCGCCTTCATAGACGTCCGGCGTCCACATATGGAAGGGCACGGCCGAGATCTTGAAGGCCAGCGCCGCCATGATGAAGACGAGGCCGAAGATGAGGCCGATCGACTTGTTCTCCGAACCGATGGCCGTGGCGATCGTGTTGAAATCGACGCTGCCGGTGAAACCGTAGACGAGCGAGCAGCCATAGAGCATGAGGCCCGAGGAGAGCGCGCCCAGCACGAAATATTTGAGGCCCGCCTCGCTCGACCGCGCGGAATCGCGGTTGAAGGCCGCGATCACATAGATCGCGAGGCTTTGCAGCTCGATGCCGAGATAGAGACCGATGAGGCTGTTGGCCGAAACCATCAGCATCATGCCGAGAGCCGCGAGCGCCATGAGGATCGGGAATTCGAACCGATCCATGTTCTCGCGCCGGATGAACGTCACCGACATGATGACGCCGAATCCCGCGCCAAGCAGGACAAGCAGCTTGATGAAGCGCGTGAACGGATCGATGACGAACATGCCGCCAAAGGTGCTGGTCTTGATGTCGCCCTGCCCCAGTATCAGGGCGGCGATGGCGATGAAGAGCACGACCACGGCATAGGAAATGGCGCGTGTCGGGCTCTCCTTGCGGAAGACGCCGAGCATGAGCAGCAGCATCGCGCCCGCAGCGAGCACGATCTCGGGAATGGCGGGGCCGAAAGCCGGCAAGGTCGAAGCAGCGGTTTCCATCGAATTCAATCCTGGCTTTCCCTTATCGGCCCGCGATCAGGCGCGCGGCGTCCGCCACGCCCTGCCCGGCCTCGGCTATTCTGTGCGCCTCCACGGCCGCCGTGTAGTTCGCAATCAGATGCTCCACCGACGCGGCCGTCACGTCGAAGACCGGCGCCGGATAGACGCCGAAGAAGATGGTGGCAATGATCAGCGGAAGCAGCGTCACCACTTCGCGCCGGTTGAGATCGAGAATGTTCTTCAGCGTCTCCTTCTCGAGCTTGCCGAAAACGATGCGCTTGTAGAGGTAGAGCGCATAGCAGGCCGAGAGGATCACACCCGTCGCGGCGATGAAGGCCACATAGGTGTTGATGCGGAAGGTTCCGACGATCGTCAGGAATTCGCCGACAAAGCCGCTGGTGCCCGGCAGGCCGACATTGGCCATGGTGAAAATGAGAAAGGCAGCGGCATAGAGGGGCATGCGGTTCACAAGGCCGCCATAGGCCTCGATGTCGCGCGTATGCATCCGGTCATAGATCACGCCGACGCAGAGGAAGAGCGCGCCCGAAACCCAGCCATGGCTCAGCATCTGGAAGATGCCGCCCTGCACGCCCTGCTGCGTCGCTGCGAAGATGCCCATGGTCACGAAGCCCATATGCGCAACCGACGAATAGGCGATGAGCTTCTTCATGTCCTCCTGCACCATCGCCACAAGCGAGGTGTAGACGATGGCGACGACGCTCAGGGTGAAGACGAGCGGCGCGAACTCGGCGGAAGCCACCGGGAACATCGGGAGCGAGAAGCGCAGGAAGCCGTAGCCGCCCATCTTGAGCAGGATGCCCGCAAGGATGACCGAGCCGGCCGTCGGCGCCTCGACGTGCGCGTCGGGAAGCCATGTATGCACCGGCCACATCGGCATCTTGACCGCGAAGGACGCGAAGAAGGCGAGCCATAGCCATGTCTGCATGCGCGAGGAGAAGTCATGCGCGAGCAGCGTCGGAATGTCGGTCGTGCCCGCATCCCAATACATCGCCATGATGGCGAGCAGCATCAGCACCGAGCCGAGCAGCGTGTAGAGGAAGAACTTGAACGTCGCATAGATGCGCCGCTTGCCGCCCCAGATGCCGATGATGAGGAACATCGGGATGAGGCCGCCCTCGAAGAAGAGATAGAAGACCACGAGATCGAGCGCGCAGAACACGCCGATCATCAGCGTCTCGAGAACGAGGAACGCGATCATGTATTCGCGCACGCGCGTCTCGATCGAGTTCCAGCTCGCCAGGATGCAGGCGGGCATGAGGAACGTCGTGAGGATGACGAACAGCATCGAAATGCCGTCGACGCCCATGTGATAGTTGATCGCGCCGCCCAGCCATTCCGTCTTCTGAACGAACTGGAAGGCCGGAGTCGAGGCGTCGAAATTCCGCCAGATATAGAGCGACAGGACGAAGGTGATCAGCGTCGTCCAGAGCGCCGCCCACCTTGCGTTCCGCGCCACGGTCGCTTCGTCGCCACGAAACATAAGTATCAGCAGCGCACCGACCGACGGCAGAAAGGTGATGAGCGAAAGAATATTTCCGTCGTTCATCAGTGCGTTCCCCCGAGGATAAAGTAGGTCGCCAGCGCAGCAACACCGAGCAGCATGGCAAAGGCATAGTGATAGAGATAACCGGACTGCAGCCGGACGACGCCGCGGGTGACATCGAGCACGCGGGCGGAGACGCCGTCAGGCCCGATGCCGTCGATGATGCGGCCGTCCCCCTGCTTCCAGAGCACGCGGCCGAGCCAGAAGGCGGGACGCACGAAGATCCAGTCGTAAAGCTCGTCGAAGTACCACTTGTTGAGCAGGAACTTGTAGAGCGGCGCCTGGGTACGCGCGAGTTCCACCGGCAGGTCGGGCCGCGCGATGTAGAAGTACCACGACAGCAGGAAGCCCAGCGCCATCATGACGGTCGGCAGCAGCGCCGCCCATGAGGGCACAGAATGCATCGCATGCATGATGTGGTTTTCCGCGCCGCGATAGATCGACTCGAGCCAGAAGGCTTCATGAGCCTCGCCGATGAAGTAGCGCTCAAACAGAAGGCCGGCACCGAGAGCGCCGATCGCCAGGACGATCAGTGGCACGAGCATGACGAGCGGCGATTCATGCACATGCTCCAGCGTGTGCTGATCGGCGCGCGACTTGCCGTGGAACGTCATGAAGATGAGGCGCCACGAATAGAAGGAGGTCAGGAAGGCGGCGAACACTGTCAGCGTGAAGGCGAACATGTGCGCCGGGTTCTGGCCCGCATAGGCCGCCTCGATGATCGCATCCTTCGAGAAATAGCCTGCCGTCAGCGGGAAGCCGGTGAGCGCGAGCGTGCCGATCACCATCATCGCATAGGTTGCGGGAATGAGCTTGTAGAGGCCGCCCATCTTGCGCATGTCCTGCTCGTCGCTCATCGCATGAATGACCGAGCCCGAGCCGAGGAACAGCAGCGCCTTGAAGAAGGCATGCGTGAAGAGGTGGAACATCGCCGCCTCATAGGCGCCGACGCCGAGCGCGGCGAACATGTAGCCGAGCTGCGAACAGGTCGAATAGGCGATGACGCGCTTGATGTCGTTCTGGACGAGGCCGACGGTCGCCGCGAAGAAGGCCGTCGTCGCGCCGATCACCGTCACCGTGGTGAGCGCGAAGGGCGAGAACTCGAAGATCGGCGAGCAACGCGCAACAAGGAAGACTCCCGCCGTCACCATGGTGGCGGCATGGATGAGGGCGGAAACCGGCGTCGGGCCTTCCATCGCGTCCGGCAGCCAGGTGTGAAGCAGGATCTGCGCCGACTTGCCCATGGCGCCCATGAAGAGCAACAGGCAGATGGTCGTCACGATCGACACTTCAAAGCCGAGGAAGACGAAGTTCTTCTCCGCGAGATGCGGGATCGCCTTGAACACCGTGTCGAACTCGACCGAGCCGACGGCGAGGAAGATCGCCGAGATGCCGAGGATAAGGCCGAAATCGCCGACGCGGTTTACGACGAACGCCTTGATTGCCGCCGCGTTCGCGCTCGGCCGCTGATACCAGAAGCCGATCAGCAGATAGGAGGCAAGACCCACGCCTTCCCAGCCGAAGAAGAGCTGGATGAAGTTGTCCGCCGTCACCAGCATGAGCATGGCGAAGGTGAAGAGCGATAGATAGGCGAAGAAGCGCGGCTGGTGCGGATCGTGGCTCATATAGCCGATGGAATAGATGTGCACGAGCGCGGAAACCGAGGTCACGACGACGAGCATGACCGCCGTCAGCGTGTCGATGCGCAGGCGCCAGTCCGCCTCGAAGGCGCCGGAATCGATCCAGGTCATGACCTGGATGTGCTCCGTCGCGCCGCCAAAGGCGACGGTAGCGAAAGCCGCGACCGAAAGCGCCGCCGAGACGACGAGAAGGCCCGAGGTGACGAGCTGGGCGCCGCGCACCCCGATCCAGCGGCCGAAAAGGCCGGCGATGAGAAAACCGAGAAGCGGCAGGAAGACGATGGCAGAGTACATGTTGTCTCCTAGCCCTTCATCAGATTGACGTCCTCAACCGCGATGGAGCCGCGGTTGCGGAAGTAGGTAACGAGAATGGCAAGACCGATGGCGGCCTCGGCGGCGGCCACGGTCAGCACGAAAAGCGCGAACACCTGCCCGGTGAGATCGCCGAGGAAGCTCGAGAATGCGACGAGGTTGATATTGACCGCAAGCAGCATCAGCTCGATCGACATCAACATGACGATGACGTTCTTCCGGTTGAGGAAGATGCCGAAGACCCCGATCGTGAAGAGGATCGCGGCGACAGCCAGATAATGTCCAAGGCCGATTTCCATGTCAGTGTCTCACTTCTCTCAAAGACCTTGCCCCGGCTTCACATTCTTGAGCTCGACGCCTTCCGTGCGCGCGCGGCCGACCTGACGCCCGACCACCTGGCGCTTGATGTCCGTGCGGTGGCGGAGCGTCAGAACGATGGCGCCGATCATGGCGACGAGAAGCACGAGCCCCGCCACCTGGAACAGAAGGACATATTGCGTATAGAGCACCTGGCCGAGCGCGCGCGTGTTGGTCACGTTCGCGACCACCGGCGAGGCGGCGACCGCCGACGCCTCGGGCGTGATGACCCAGGCCGCGCCGACAAGGATGAGCTCGATCAGAAGGATGATCCCGATCAGGCCGCCAAAGGGCAGATATTGCAGGAAGCCCTGACGCAGTTCGTTGAAGTCGATGTCGAGCATCATGACGACGAACAGGAACAGTACCGCGACGGCGCCCACATAGACGATCACCAGCAGGAGCGCGATGAACTCCGCACCCATCAGCACGAAGAGCGCGGCCGCGTTGAAGAAGGCGAGGATCAGAAAGAGGACCGAATGCACCGGATTGCGGGACGCGATCACCATGAACCCCGCCGCCACGGCCATGGCCGCGAAGACGTAGAATGCTATGGCGGAAAAAATCATATGGACCCCTCGTCCCTCTTTCCTTCACCGGCCGCAAGGCCGAACTTCTTTTCTGTTTCGCCCGTCAGCGGTTTCATTCGTCAGCGATACGGCGCGTCGAGCGCGATATTCTTGGCGATCTCGCGTTCCCAGCGGTCGCCATTCGCCAGCAGCCGCTCCTTGTCGTACATGAGCTCTTCGCGCGTCTCCACGGAGAACTCGAAATTCGGACCTTCCACGATCGCATCCACCGGGCAGGCTTCCTGGCAGAAGCCGCAATAGATGCACTTCGTCATGTCGATGTCGTAGCGCGTCGTGCGGCGCGTGCCGTCATTGCGGCGCGGCCCCGCCTCGATGGTGATGGCCTGCGCGGGGCAGATCGCCTCGCACAGCTTGCATGCGATGCAGCGTTCCTCGCCATTCGGATAGCGACGCAGCGCATGCTCGCCGCGGAAGCGCGGCGAGAGCGGGCCCTTCTCGAAGGGGTAGTTCACCGTCGCCTTGGGCTTGAAGAAATAGCGCATGGCGACCGCAAATCCCGCCACGAATTCCTTCAGGAAGAGCGAGCGGACCGTCTGGTTGATCGAGGCCATGTTTCCCGTCCCTCCTTGCTTAACCGTGCTGCGGCACGAGGCCGAAACCGACGAGAACGCCTGCCGTCAGCACGACCCAGAACAGCGAGATCGGGAGGAACACCTTCCAGCCGAGACGCATGAGCTGGTCGTAGCGATAGCGCGGCACGAATGCCTTCACCATGGCGAACATGAAGAAGACGAGACAGACCTTCAGCAGGAACCAGACGATGCCCGGCACCCATGTGAAGGGCGCGAAGTTGAACGGAGGCAGCCACCCGCCCAGGAACAGGATCGTCGTCATCGCGCACATGAGGATGATCGACACATATTCGCCGAGCATGAACATCATGTAGGGGGTCGAGGAATACTCGACCATGAAGCCCGCCACGAGTTCCGATTCCGCCTCGACGAGATCGAAGGGCGGCCGGTTCGTTTCAGCCAGCGCCGAGACGAAGAAGATCACGAACATCGGCAGATGCGGCAGCCAGTACCAGTTGAGCAGCCCGAAGCGGCCATCCTGCGCGCGCACGATGTCGGAGAGGTTGAGCGAGCCGACCGTGATGAGCACGGTGACGATGACGAAGCCGATCGACACTTCGTAGGAGACCATCTGCGCGGCGGAGCGAAGCGCCGACAGGAAGGGATATTTCGAGTTCGACGCCCAACCCGCCATGATGACGCCGTAAACGCCGAGCGAGGAGATGGCGAGAATATAGAGGATGCCGACATTGATGTCGGAGATGACGAGGCCATCCGCGAGCGGCACCACGGCCCAGGCCGACAGCGCGAGCGTCACCGTGACGAGAGGCGCAAGCAGAAAGACGCCCTTGTTCGCGCTGGCGGGGATCACCAGTTCCTTGAAAACGAATTTCAGCAGGTCGGCGAAGGACTGGAACAGGCCGAAGGCGCCGACCACGTTTGGTCCGCGGCGAAGCTGAACCGCCGCCCAGATCTTGCGATCGGCGAGCAGGATGTAAGCCGTGAACAGGAGCAGCGCGACCAGAAGCGCAAGCGACTGAGCCAGAATGATGGCCAGCGGAATGCCGTATGTCGTCAGAAAGTCAGCCATGCCTCATCACTCCGCCGCCTCGGCGCGGCCGCTCGCCCGGCTCTGGACCGAACATTCGGCCATGACCTTGCTCGCACGCGCGATGGGGTTCGTCAGATAGAAATCCTTGATCGGCGTCTCGAAGGGCGCCGCGTCGAGTTCTCCGCCCGCAAGATCGGGCAGTTCGCCCGCCGGGGCCACTTCGCCCACTTCCGCGAAATGCGGCGCATCCGCGACAAGCGCCTCGCGAAGCTGCGGGAGGCTGTCATAGGGAAGCTTCGCGCCAAGCACTTCGGAGAGCGCGCGCAGGATCGCCCAGTCCTCGCGTGCGTCGCCGGGCGGGAAAACGGCGCGCTGCCCAAGCTGTACGCGGCCTTCCGTGTTCACATAGGTGCCGGCCTTCTCCGTATAGGCCGCGCCCGGCAGAATGACGTCGGCGCGATGCGCGCCCGCATCTCCATGCGTGCCCTGATAGATAACGAAAGCATTGCCGAGGCGCGCCATGTCGATCTCGTCCACGCCGAGCAGATAGACGGTGTCGATCTCGCCCTTCGCGGCGCCATCGAGAATGCCATCGACATCGCGCCCGCCCTCGCCCGGCACCAGGCCGAGATCGAGACCGCCGACGCGCGCCGCCGCCGTGTGCAGCACGTTGAATTCCGCATTGGTGGCCTTGGCGAGACGGATCGCGGCGGCAAGCACGGCCGCGCCATCCTTGCGTGCCAGAGCACCCTGCCCGACGATGATGACCGGCTTCTTCGCCGCCTTCAGCACCTCGGCGAAGCCGCGGCCCTCGACAAGTTCCCTCAGCGTCTGGGGGCCAGCGCCCAGATATTCATAAGGATAGGTCAGGTCGTGCTTCGGCCCGATGACGCCGACCTTGAGATTGCCCATGCGATAGCGCTTGCGAAGGCGCGTGTTGACGAGCGGCGCCTCGCGGCGCATGTCCGAGCCGATGACGAGAACGGCATCGGCCTCTTCGAGCCCGGCGATGGTCGTGTTGAAGACATAGCTCGAACGCGGGCCGGCGAGCTTCGCGCCATCCTGCCGGCAATCGATATTGGCCGAACCGAGCTTCGCCCAGAGATCCTTCAGTGCCTTCATTTCCTCGGCGGCGGCGAGATCGCCGACGATGGCGCCGATGCGCTCGCCCTTCGCGCCCTTGAGCCTCGCTGTGATCGCGGCGAAGGCTTCGTCCCATGACGCTTCGCGGAGCTTCCCGTTCTCGCGGATATAGGGCCGGTCGAGACGCTGCGTCTTCAGCCCGTCCCAGATGAAGCGCGTCTTGTCGGAAATCCACTCCTCGTTGACGTCTTCATTGAGGCGCGGAAGGATCCGCATCACTTCCGACCCGCGCGTATCGAGGCGGATGTTCGAGCCAACGGCATCCATGACATCGATCGATTCCGTCTTGCGCAGCTCCCAGGGCCGCGCCGTAAAGGCGAAGGGCTGGAAGGTGAGCGCACCCACGGGGCAGAGATCGACCACATTGGCCGAAAGCTCCGAGGTCAGAGCATGTTCGAGATAGGTCGTGATCTCCATGTCCTCGCCGCGGCCGATGGCGCCGATCTCCGGCGTGCCAGCGACCTCGGTGGCGAAGCGGACGCAACGCGTGCACTGGATGCAGCGCGTCATCACGGTCTTGACCAGCGGCCCCATATACTTCTCTTCGACGGCGCGCTTGTTCTCGTAGAAGCGCGAGCCATCGGTGCCATAGGCCATGGCCTGATCCTGCAGATCGCATTCGCCGCCCTGATCGCAGATCGGGCAATCGAGCGGATGGTTGATGAGCAGGAATTCCATCACGCCTTCGCGCGCGCGCTTCACAAGCTCGGTGGTGGTGCGCACGACGGCGCCGTCCGTCGCCGGCATGGCGCAGCTCGCCACCGGCTTCGGCGACTTCTCCACCTCAACCAGACACATGCGGCAGTTGCCCGCGATGGAAAGGCGCTCGTGATAGCAGAAGCGCGGAATCTCGGCGCCCGCCGCCTCGCAGGCCTGCAGCAGCGTCGCGCCCTGCGGGACCTCGACCTCGATGCCGTCGACTGTAACTTTGGGCATGGTCTTACTCCGCCGCCGCTTGCGAATTGCCGCTCTTGCGCGAAACGATCCGCTCTTCGATTACATGCCGGAAGTGCCGGATGAGCCCCTGGATCGGCCAGGCAGCCGCATCGCCCAGCGCGCAGATCGTGTGGCCCTCGACGCGCTTGGTCACATCGAGCAGCATGTCGATTTCCTCGATGGCCGCATTGCCCGCCGCCATGCGCTCCATCACGCGCCACATCCAGCCCGTGCCTTCGCGGCAGGGCGTGCACTGGCCGCAGCTCTCATGCTTGTAGAAAGCGGAGATGCGCGCGATCGCCTTGATGAGGTCAGTCGACTTGTCCATGACGATCACGGCAGCCGTGCCGAGGCCGGTCTGCACGGCCTTGAGCGAGTCGAAGTCCATCAGCACGTCGTCGCAGATGGATTTCGGAATGAGGGGTACGGACGACCCGCCGGGGATGACGGCGAGGAGATTGTCCCAGCCGCCACGAACGCCGCCTGCATGCTTGTCGATGAGTTCACGAAGCGGAATGCCCATTTCCTCTTCGACGTTGCAGGGCTTGTTCACATGGCCCGAGATCGAGAAAATCTTGGTGCCCGTATTGTTCGGGCGGCCGAGGCTCGCGAACCAGTCGGCGCCGCGGCGCAGGATCGTCGGCGCGACCGCGATCGACTCGACGTTGTTCACCGTCGTCGGCGCGCCATAAAGGCCCATATTGGCGGGGAATGGCGGCTTCAGCCGCGGCATGCCCTTCTTGCCCTCTAGGCTTTCGAGGAGCGCCGTTTCCTCGCCGCAAATATAGGCGCCCGCGCCGTGATGAACGTAGAGATCGAAGTCCCAGCCGGAGCCCGCCGCGTTCTTGCCGATGAGGCCGGCCGCGTAAGCCTCGTCCACCGCGCGCTGCAGCGCCTCGCGCTCGCGGATGAATTCGCCGCGCACATAGATGTAGCAGACATGCGCGTTCATCGCGAAGCTTGCGATCAGACAACCCTCGATCAGCTTCTGCGGATCGTTGCGGAGAATTTCGCGGTCCTTGCAGGTGCCGGGCTCGGACTCGTCGGCATTGACGACGAGATAATGCGGACGTCCACCCGAATCCTTCGGCATGAAGGACCATTTGAGGCCCGTCGGGAAGCCCGCGCCGCCGCGGCCGCGAAGGCCCGATTTCTTCATCTCATCGATGATCCAGTCGCGCCCCTTGGCGATGATCGCGGCCGTGCCGTCCCAGTCGCCACGGCGGCGTGCGCCGGCAAGTCCCGGTTCGCCATAGCCATAGAGATTGGTGAAGATGCGATCCTTGTCCTGCAGCATCACTCGCCCTCCTCCAGCGTCGTCAGGCTCGTAAGTCCGCCGAGCGGCTCGGAGGAACGGCGTCCGTTCTGCGGGCCCGGTTTCACTTCGCGGCCCGCGCGCAGCGCCTCGATGATCTCGCCGAGCTTCTCGGCATCGAGATCCTCGAAATAATCGTCATTGATCTGAACCATCGGCCCGTTCGCGCAGGCGCCGAGGCACTCGACCTCCAGCCAGGAGAGCTTGCCGTCGGCGCTGATCTGCCCTTCCGGGCCGATATGCTTGCGGCAGGCTTCCTTCAGTTCGTCCGCACCCCTCAGCCAGCAGGGCGTCGTGCCGCAGAGCTGCACATAGTGCTCGCCCACCGGCGACAGGTTGAACATGGTGTAGAACGTCGCGACCTCGAGCGCGCGGATGTATTCCATGCCCAGCATGTCGGCGACATAGCGGATCGCCGGTTCGGGCAGCCAGCCGCCAACCTGTTTCTGCGCGCGCCAGAAGAGCGGAATGATGGCGGAAGCCTGACGGCCTTCCGGATATTTCGCGATCTGACCTTTCGCCCATTCAAGATTTTCGGGCGTGAAGGCAAAACTTTCGGGCTGGTTGGCAGCCAGTCTCCGGACGCTCATCGGTCAACCTCACCGAACACGATGTCGAGCGAACCAAGGATGGCGGACACGTCCGCCAGCATATGGCCCCGACAGAGGAAATCCATCGCCTGCAGATGCGCGTAACCGGGCGCGCGGATCTTGCACTTGTAAGGCTTGTTCGAGCCGTCGGACACGAGGTAGACGCCGAACTCGCCCTTGGGCGCCTCGACGGCGGCATAAACCTCGCCCGCCGGAACGTGATAGCCCTCGGTATAGAGCTTGAAGTGGTGGATGAGCGCTTCCATCGAGCGCTTCATCTCGCCACGCGAGGGCGGGAAGACCTTGCCGTCCGTCGTGTGGACGGGGCCTTCCGGCATTTTCTCGATCGCCTGCTTGATGATGCGCAGCGACTGGCGCATCTCGTCCATGCGCACGAGATAGCGGTCGTAGCAGTCGCCGTTCTTGCCGACGGGAATGTCGAAATCGAGTTCCGAATAGACCTCGTAAGGCTGCGAGCGGCGCAGGTCCCAGGCCATGCCGGAGCCGCGCACCATCACGCCCGAGAAGCCCCAGGCCAGCGCGTCCTCCTTCGTCACCACGCCGATATCGGCGTTGCGCTGCATGAAGATGCGGTTGCCGGTGAGCAGCACTTCGAGATCGTCGAGCACCTTCGCGCAAGGATCGCAGAAATTGTAGATGTCCTCGACGAGCTTGGGCGGCAGGTCCTGATGCACCCCGCCCGGCCGGAAATAGGCAGCATGCATGCGGGCACCGGATGCGCGCTCATAGAAGATCATGAGCTTCTCGCGCTCCTCGAAGCCCCAGAGAGGCGGCGTCAGCGCGCCGACGTCCATCGCCTGCGTCGTCACGTTGAGAAGGTGCGAGAGCAGACGTCCGATCTCGGAATAGATGACGCGGATGAACTGGCCGCGGCGCGGCACTTCGATGCCGAGCAGGCGCTCGACCGCGAGGCAGTAGGCATGTTCCTGATTCATCGGCGCGACGTAATCGAGCCGGTCGAAATAGGGCAGCGCCTGGAGGTAGGTCTTGTACTCGATCAGCTTCTCGGTGCCGCGATGAAGCAGACCGATATGTGGATCGACGCGCTCGACGATCTCGCCCTCGAGTTCGAGGACGAGACGCAGAACGCCGTGCGCCGCGGGGTGCTGCGGGCCGAAGTTCAGGCTGAAATTGCGGAGCTTCTGCTCGGTCATGGCTTCGTCTCCGCTTTCTCGTCACCTGGCAGAATGTATTCCGCGCCTTCCCAGGGGCTCAGGAAGTCGAAGCTGCGGAATTCCTGCACCAGCTTCACGGGCTCGTACACGACGCGCTTCTGCTCGCCGTCGTAGCGCACCTCGACATAGCCGGTGAGCGGGAAGTCCTTGCGGAGCGGATAGCCGGCGAAACCGTAGTCGGTGAGAATGCGGCGAAGGTCCGGGTGGCCCGAGAAGAGCACGCCATACATGTCGAACGTCTCGCGCTCGAACCAGTTCGCGGCCGGGAAGATATCGACCGAGCTTGCGACCGGCGTCTCCTCGTCCACTTCGATGCGAACGCGGATGCGCCGGTTCTTCTCCATCGAGAGGAGGTGATAGACGATGTCGAAGCGTCGCTCGCGCTCCGGATAGTCGACTGCCGTGATGTCGATCAGCGTCGTGAAGCGGCACTCGTCATCGTCACGCAAAAAAGCGAGCACGGAAACGATCTGCGCGGCTTGCACAGTCACGTTCAGCTCGCCATATGCGACCGAGCAGTCGATGACCGCATCCGCCATTTTCCCGCGGATGTGATCGCCGAGTAATTTCAGACTCTCGTCCATCGAAGCAGTCTCAAAACTCGTGAACGGCTCCCGCTTCACGAGGAAGCGGGAATGCCGTCCGGGCCATGAAAATCACCGGTCGATCGTACCCGTCCGGCGGATCTTCTTCTGAAGCGCGAGGATGCCGTAAAGCAGCGCCTCGGCGGTGGGAGGACATCCGGGAACGTAGATGTCGACCGGAACGATCCGGTCGCAGCCGCGTACCACGGAATAGGAATAATGGTAGTAGCCACCGCCATTCGCGCAGGATCCCATCGAGATCACATAGCGCGGCTCGGGCATCTGGTCATAGACCTTGCGCAGCGCGGGAGCCATCTTGTTCGTCAGCGTTCCCGCCACGATCATCACGTCCGACTGGCGCGGGCTCGCGCGAGGCGCGAAGCCAAAGCGCTCGCTGTCATAGCGCGGCATGGAGGTGTGCATCATCTCGACCGCGCAACAGGCAAGGCCGAAGGTCATCCACATCAGCGAGCCGGTGCGCGCCCAGGTGATCAGATCGTCCACCGTCGTGAGCACGAAGCCCTTGTCGGCGAGCTGATCGGACATGTTGTCGAAGTTGGGATCGGCGATGTCGGGAACGCCGCCAGATGCCGTCCGTTCCGCAGGCAGGTGCCCGCCGATCGCTCCGGATTCCGTCACTCCCATTCCAGCGCCCCCCTCTTCCACTCATACGCAAAGCCGATCGTCAGCACACCGAGGAACACGATCATCGACCAGAAGCCGAACATGCCGACATCGCCGAGGGCGACCGCCCAGGGAAACAGGAAGGCCACTTCGAGATCGAAGATGATGAAGAGGATGGCGACGAGATAATATTTCACGTCGAACTTCATGCGCGCGTCGTCGAACGCGTCGAAGCCGCACTCATAGGCCGAAAGCTTTTCCTGGTCGGGCTTGCTCGGCGCGATCAGGAACGGTGCGATCAGCAGAGCGAGACCAATCACGAGGGAAAGGCCCATGAAAATGATGATGGGCAAATACTCGCGAAGCAGGTCTTCCATGGGTCGTCCTCACAACTCGCCGCGCCGTCCCATGAGGAAGCATGATCGCAAACCGATATGCCGACTCGTTCGGTACTTGAACGGCTGCCGAATTCCGCGCGCAGTATAGCCATCGCAACCGCAGAATCAAACGCCGTGTTGCCGGCGACCAGCGCAAAAAGTCCTTATGCTATTTGATGTTGCGGCGAACGGTTCGCGGTGCGTCACTCTCCCGCAACGCGGGAGCGCGGAAACTTCTGCGAACCGATTTCTGATGAGAAAGTGGCGGGAGTGACGGGGCTCGAACCCGCGACCTCCGGCGTGACAGGCCGGCGCTCTAACCAACTGAGCTACACCCCCAAACACGAGCGGCGGAACCGCCCGGAAGGTGCGCGGTTCGTACGTCAAGGCCCCAGTTCTGTCAAGGAACCTTTCGCGGAAATTCCTCTATATTTTTCAGGACCATCGGGCATTTCGTCTGGTGGGCGGTGAGAGACTCGAACTCCCGACATCCTCGGTGTAAACGAGGCGCTCTACCAACTGAGCTAACCGCCCGCCGGGACGTAAACCGGCACGCCACTCCTATCGGATGGGTCGGGCCATTTCAATCCCCGCGATCCCTGCCCGCCTGTCCTCCCGACGCCATTGCAATATACCCGCAAAGGCCCGATCTTGATCGCGTAGCCTCGGTCCAGCGCCGTCCCGGCCCGCCTTCGACCGCCCGCGCATCGGTGTCAATTTGAACCGGACCATCGCCCCCGTTTTCTCGCTCCTTCTCGCCACGTCCATCCTCCTCATCGGCAACGGGCTGCAAGGCACGCTGATCCCCATACGCGCCGATATCGAGCATTTCGCGACCACGACCGTCGGCATGATCGGCAGCGTCTATTTCGCGGGCTTCATGGCGGGCTGCGTTCTCTGTCCCGCCATCGTCCGGCGCGCAGGCCATATCCGAAGTTTCGCGGCCCTCGGGGCGCTTGCGTCCGCCGTGCCGCTCATGCACGCGATCGTCATCGACCCCGTCGTCTGGGCGGTCCTGCGCGCGCTCAACGGCTTCTGCTTCGCCGGCCTCTACATGGTCATCGAGAGCTGGCTCAACGAGCGGGCGACCAACGAGACGCGCGGGCGTCTCTTCTCGCTCTATCTCGCCGTCAATCTCGCCTCGCTCACCCTGGGACAACTCCTGCTCAACATGGCGTCCCCGGCGACCTTCACGCTCTTTGCGGTGTGCTCGATCCTGACCTCGCTCGCGCTGGTGCCGGTGTCGCTCACCACCTCGGTCCAGCCCGCCCCTATCGGCTCGAGTCGAATCAACATCGCCAGTCTCTACAGGCTCTCGCCGGTCGGTCTTATGGGCAGTTTCGTCGTCGGGCTCACCAATGCGCCGTTCTGGACGCTCGGCCCCGTCTTCGCCAAGGCGAGCGGCCTCGACGTCAAGGGCATCTCCTTCTTCATGATCGCCGCCATCATCGGCGGCGCGCTGGCGCAGATCCCGATCGGGCGATTCTCCGACCGCGCCGACCGCAGGCGCGTCATCCTCATCATCACCATCGGCTCTGCCATCGGCGAGCTCGGGCTCATCGCGGCCTATGGAACGGGGAGCGAGGTTCTGCTGCTCGTCGCGGGCTTCTTCTTCGGCGCCTTCGCCCTCACGCTCTATTCCGTCTGCGTGGCCCATACGAACGACCACGCGAGCCGGGAGAGCTTCGTCAGCGTCTCGGGCGGGCTGCTTCTCGCCTATGCGGTCGGGGCCATTGTCGGCCCGTCCGCGGCCTCGCTCGGCACGGGGCATTGGGGCATGCCCTTCATCTTCGTCTTCAGCGCCGCCATTCACGTCCTCTTCGCGGTCTTCACGCTCTTCCGCATGGCTGTGCGGGAGCCCATTCCGGCCGAGCAGCGCAGCAGCTTCGTCGCCCAGCCCTTCCCGCCCACCGAGCCTGCCCAGCCGGAGTTCGAGCCGCGGGCCGCCGGCGAGGAAACGACCTGAGCGATCCCGCTCTCGCCTGCCGTTGAAGGGAAAACGCGCCCTCTCGAACGCAAAGAGGCCGGCGGCCCCTTTAAGGGCTCTGCCGGCCTCTAAACTCGCTTGCCCTCAGGCTGATGCCGATCAGGCGTTGACGGCGTCCTTCAGCCCCTTGCCTGCCTTGAACTTGGGCTGCTTGGAAGCGGGGATCTTGATCGCCTCGCCGGTACGCGGATTGCGGCCTTCCGTCGCCGCACGGCTCGACACCGTGAACGTCCCGAAGCCCACGAGGCGGACTTCGTCGCCCTTCTTGAGGGCGTCCGTGATGATGTCGAACGTATAGTCAACCGCCTTGGTCGCATCGGCCTTGGATAGACCGGTCCGGTCCGCCACTTCTGCAATGAGATCGTTCTTGTTCACGTCAGGCCCCTTTGGATGCGATTACGGGAATCTGTCCCGCCAACGGGGTGACTTTACCCGCCGCCCAAGAAGGGGGTCAAAGTAAAAACTGCGGAAATCCGCGATATTTCAGCACCCGAAACGGAAAACGGGGGCCCAGAGGGCCCCCGTCGGGATATTTCGCCGCTGCGAAACGCTTCGTCGTCCGTGCCGCCGCCGCCCTCAGTGGGCGATCACCGGCTCGCTGGAATCGCGCTGCCTGTCGGCTGCCTGCTGGGCGGCATAGGCCGCCTCGTCCCACTCGATCGGCTCGGGCATGCGCGTCAGCGCGTTCCTGAGCACTTCGTCGGCTGTGGACACCGGCACGATCTCGAGCACGTTCTTCACATTGTCCGGGATGTCGGCCAGATCCTTGGCGTTGTCCTGCGGGATCAACACCTTCTTGATGCCGCCCCGAAGCGCCGCCAGGAGCTTCTCCTTCAACCCGCCGATCGGAAGCACGCGACCGCGCAGCGTGATCTCGCCCGTCATCGCCACGTCCTTGCGGACCGGGATGCCGGTCATGACGGAGACGATCGCCGTCGTCATGGCCACGCCCGCCGAAGGACCGTCCTTCGGGGTCGCGCCTTCCGGCACGTGGACGTGGATGTCCCTGCGGTCGAAGAGCGGCGGCTCGATGCCGAAGCGCGTCGCCCGCGAGCGGACATAGGAGTTGGCTGCCGAGATCGATTCCTTCATCACGTCGCGAAGGTTGCCCGTAACCGTCATGCGGCCCTTGCCGGGCATCATCACGCCTTCGATGGTCAGCAATTCGCCGCCCACTTCCGTCCAGGCCAGACCCGTGACAACGCCGACCTGGTCCTCGCCCTCGGCCTCGCCATAGCGATACTTCGGGACGCCGGCATAGGTTTCGATGTTGTCCTTCGTCACCGCGATCGACTTGTGATCGGAGGTGAGGATCTCCTTCACCGCCTTGCGGGCGAGATTGTTGATCTCGCGCTCGAGGTTGCGGACGCCCGCCTCGCGCGTATAGACGCGGATGAGCTGGCGCAGCGCCTCGTCGTCGATCGACCACTCGCCGCTCCTCAGCCCGTGGGCCTCAAGCGCCTTGGCGATGAGGTGACGGCGCGCGATCTCGACCTTCTCATCCTCGGTGTAACCGGCGATGCGAATGATCTCCATGCGGTCCATCAGCGGGCCGGGGATATTGAGCGTGTTGGCCGTGGTCACGAACATCACGTCGGAGAGATCGTAATCGACCTCCAGATAGTGGTCCGCGAAGGCGTTGTTCTGCTCGGGGTCAAGGACCTCGAGAAGCGCCGCCGAAGGGTCGCCACGGAAATCCGCGCCCATCTTGTCGATCTCGTCGAGCAGGAAGAGCGGGTTGGTGTGCTTCACCTTCTTCATCGACTGGATGACCTTGCCGGGCATCGAGCCGATATAGGTGCGCCTGTGGCCGCGGATTTCAGCCTCGTCGCGCACCCCGCCAAGCGACATGCGCACGAAGTCGCGTCCCGTCGCCTTGGCGATCGACTTGCCGAGCGAGGTCTTGCCGACGCCGGGCGGGCCGACAAGGCACAGGATCGGCCCCTTCAGCTTGTTGGCGCGGCTCTGCACGGCCAGATACTCGACGATGCGCTCCTTGACCTTGTCGAGGCCGAAGTGATCGGCATCGAGGATCTTCTGCGCATTGTTGAGATCGCGCTTGATACGGCTCTTCTTGTTCCACGGAACCGACAGCAGCCAGTCGAGATAATTCCGCACGACGGTCGCTTCGGCCGACATGGGGCTCATCTGCTTCAGCTTCTTCAGCTCGGCCTGCGCCTTCTCGCGCGCTTCCTTGGAGAGCTTGGTCTTCTGGATGCGCTCCTCGAGTTCGCGCAAGTCGTCCTTGCCGTCCTCGCCGTCGCCCAGCTCCTTCTGGATCGCCTTGAGCTGCTCGTTCAGATAGTACTCGCGCTGAGTCTTCTCCATCTGGCGCTTCACGCGCGAGCGGATGCGCTTTTCCACCTGCAGCACGCTGATCTCGCCTTCCATGAGCGAGTAGACGCGCTCCAGCCGCTCTGCGACCGACGGCAGTTCCAGAAGCTCCTGCTTCTCGGCGATCTTGAGATTGATGTGGCTCGCGATCGTGTCGGCAAGCTTGGCCGGCTCGTCGATCTGGGTCACGGAACCCAGAACCTCCGGCGGCACCTTCTTGTTGAGCTTCACATAGCCTTCGAACTGCGACACGACCGAACGCGCCAGCGCCTCGAGCTGCTCGTCGTCGGTTTCCACTTCCTCGATCGTCTCGACATTGGCCTCGAAGAACTGCTCGTTGTCGGTGTAGTTCGTGACGCGCGCGCGCTTCACGCCCTCGACCAGCACCTTCACCGTGCCATCGGGGAGCTTCAGCAACTGAAGCACGGAGCCAATGGTGCCGACCTGATAGATGCTGCCCACTTCGGGATTGTCGTCAGCGGCGTTCTTCTGCGCGACGAGCAGGATCTGCTTGTCGTCCTGCATGACGTTTTCGAGCGCGCGCACCGATTTCTCGCGGCCCACGAAGAGCGGCACGATCATGTGGGGGAAGACGACGATATCGCGCAACGGCAGAACCGGCAGAACGAGCTTCTCGCCCTCGCCGCCCGCCTGAGGTGTCCGTTCGTCCTTATCAGTCATTCTCTGATACCTGCTTTTACTAACCGCCCTTGGCGACGTTCGACCCTAGCATCCGAAACTGAACGAATGCTGATTGCGAGAGTGCCTGCCGAAGGATAGCCGGATTCGGAGTTCGGGGCGCGCTTCTCGAAAGCGCCTGCTCCGCGAGCCGGTTTCCCGACATGGCGCAACGGCACCGGGACGTGGCCGGAATTGACCATGATTGAAAGGAAAATGGCCCTGAGAGCTTCCGCTTTCAAGGCCACTCCATATCCGGTGAAATAATCGCGCGGGGTGCACGGGGCGCCGGGTCAGGCCCGTTCACACGGACCTTTCCGGCAGGTCCGGTCAGGCGCTTGTCCCAACGTCACCCTTGCGTTCCGCATAGATGTAAAGCGGACGCGCCTTGCCCTCTACCACTTCCGCGCTGATGACGACTTCTTCCACGCCTTCCAGCGTCGGCAGGTCGAACATCGTGTCGAGCAGGATCGCTTCCATGATGGAGCGCAGGCCGCGAGCGCCCGTCTTGCGCTCGATGGCCTTCTTGGCGATCGAGTGCAGCGCGTCGGAGGAGAAGGTGAGCTTCACATTCTCCATCTCGAAGAGGCGCTCATACTGCTTCACGAGCGCGTTCTTGGGCTCCGTCAGAATCTGGATCAGCGCCGACTCATCCAGATCCTCGAGCGTCGCCAGAACCGGCATGCGGCCGACGAATTCGGGGATCAGGCCGAACTTCAGCAGATCCTCCGGCTCGAGCTCCTTCAGGATGTCGCCGGTCCTGCGATCGTCGTCCGCGCGCACGGTGGCGCCGAAGCCAATGCCCGAGCCCTTGCCGCGCTGGGCGATGATCTTTTCGAGGCCCGCAAAGGCGCCGCCGCAGATGAAGAGTATGTTGGTCGTGTCGACCTGCAGGAACTCCTGCTGCGGGTGCTTGCGTCCGCCCTGCGGCGGAACGGAAGCGACAGTGCCTTCCATGATCTTCAGAAGGGCCTGCTGCACGCCCTCGCCCGATACATCGCGAGTGATGGACGGGTTGTCGGACTTGCGGCTGATCTTGTCGACCTCGTCGATATAGACGATGCCGCGCTGCGCGCGCTCGACATTGTAGTCGGCAGCCTGAAGCAGCTTGAGGATGATGTTCTCGACATCCTCGCCGACATAGCCGGCCTCGGTCAGCGTCGTCGCATCGGCCATGGTGAAGGGCACATCGAGGATGCGGGCAAGCGTCTGCGCGAGCAGCGTCTTGCCGCAGCCGGTCGGGCCGATCAGCAGGATGTTCGACTTCGCCAGTTCGACGTCGTTGTTCTTCGCCGCGTGGTTCAGGCGCTTGTAGTGATTATGCACCGCGACCGAAAGCACGCGCTTCGCATGCGCCTGGCCGATCACGTAATCGTCCAGCACGTTGCAGATTTCCTGCGGCGTCGGAACGCCGTCGCGCGACTTCACCAGCGAGGATTTGTTCTCCTCACGGATGATATCCATGCACAACTCGACACACTCGTCGCAGATAAAGACGGTCGGCCCCGCGATAAGCTTCCGCACCTCGTGCTGGCTCTTGCCGCAGAAGGAACAGTAAAGCGTGTTCTTGGAGTCGCCGCCGCTCACCTTGCTCATAGAAACTCCTTAGGCATCTGCCGGCGAAAGAAACCGGATCGCCTCATCCTTTGCACCGTTCTTGCCCGCCGCCAGTACCGATCGAAAAACCCTCATTTCTCAATCGCTTGAGGGACTCAAACGGATCCCCGATCCGTCACTTCTCCGACATACGAGCATGTTATTCGGCGAGGGATCAAGATTTCATTACAAATAAGCGAAACTCACCCTTCGCCGGGCCGGAATCCCGGTCTCCGCGCTACGGAATTGCGCATGTTTCGCCGAAAAACCGGCCGGCTGCTGTCGGAAATCCGCAACGCCGGCCCGGATTTGCCGCTCGTTATTTCGTGGCTTCCTCGGAGCGCGGAACGCCGACATGGTCGACGAGACCGAACTCCAGAGCCCTTTCGGGGCTCATGAAATTGTCGCGCTCAAGTGCATCCTGCACTTCCTTGAGGCTCCGGCCGGTATGCTTCACATAAATCATGTTCAGCTTCTCGCGGATCGCGAGCGTCTCGCGCGCATGGATCTCGATATCCGTCGCCTGGCCCTGGAAGCCGCCGGAAGGCTGATGCACCATGATTCGAGAATGCGGAAGCGCGAAGCGCATGCCCTTCTCGCCCGCAGTCAGAATCAGCGAGCCCATCGACGCGGCCTGACCGAGACAGACGGTCGCGACCGGCGGACGGATGTGCTGCATCGTGTCGTAGATGGCGAGACCCGAGGTCACGACGCCGCCCGGCGAATTGATGTAGAGCGAGATTTCCTTCTTCGGATTCTCGGCTTCGAGGAAGAGGAGCTGCGCCGTCACCAGCGTCGCCATGCCGTCCTCGAAGGGGCCCGCGATAAAGATGATCCGCTCCTTCAGGAGACGCGAGAAGATGTCATAGGCGCGCTCGCCCCGGTTGGTCTGCTCGACCACCATCGGCACGAGATTCATGTAAGTATCGAGCGGGTCTTTCATTCTCTCTCCTGAGCGTCAGCGCGTCGCGGGGCCGGGCGGGCATAGTCATCCTTCGGCCAATCACGCCCCTGAACGGCATAAAGCGATTCGGTAAATGGACGGTGCATCTTAGCTCAACGCTTATATAAGGCGAGAGGCCGGTGATTTAAGCCCCCGCCCTTCCGGCGCCGGCAAGCCACCGGCGGAGGGCCACTCCGCCGGCTGCAAGTACCGAATTTTGCCGGGCTTTCCGCGGCCGCCCGCCGCTCAGATGCAGACGCTCGCCAGCGGCGGGAACCCGTTGAATGACACCGCCGAATAGGTCGTCGTATAGGCGCCGGTGGCGAGGATCAGCACCTTGTCGCCCGCCTCGAGCGCCACGGGAAGGCGGTAATCGGCCTTCTCGTAGAGAATGTCCGCGCTGTCGCAAGTCGGGCCCGCGAGCACGACGGGCGCCGTCTCGCCGCCGTCGCGGGAGGTCTGGAGACGGTAGCGGATCGCCTCGTCCATCGTCTCGGCAAGGCCGTGGAACTTGCCGACATCGAGATAGACCCAGCGCCGGTTGTCGGTGCCGCCCTTCTCTGCAACCAGCACCACTTCGGACTGAATGACGCCAGCATCGCCCACCACGCCGCGACCCGGCTCGACGATGATGTCCGGCAGCTTCTCGCCGAAGCGGCGCGACAGCGCCTCGCGAATAGCCGTGCCATAGGCTTCGATCGAGGGCACGTCGGTACGATAGCGCGACGGAAAGCCGCCGCCCATGTTCACCATGCGAAGCGCGATGCCCTGCGCCGCCACCTTCTCGAAAAGCGCGACCGTTCCGGCGAGCGCCTTGTCGAATTGCGTCAGATCCGTCTGCTGCGAACCGACATGGAACGAAACGCCATAGGGATCGAGGCCGAGGTCACGCGCGCGGACGAGAAGGTCCGCGGCCATCTCCGGTTCGCAGCCGAACTTGCGCGACAGCGGCCATTCCGCGCCCTCGCACTCCATCAGCACGCGGCAATAGACGCGCGCGCCCGGCGCGGAGCGGGCGAGCTTTTCAAGCTCGGCCTCTGAATCGAAGGCGTAGAGGCGCACACCCTTCGCGAAGGCGGCCGCGATGTCGCGCTCCTTCTTGATCGTGTTGCCGAAGGAGATGCGGTCCGGCGAGACGCGGTGGCGAAGGCAGAGGTCGATCTCGCCCATGCTCGCCGTGTCGAAGCAGGAGCCGAGCCGCGCGAGCCGCGCGACGATCTCGTTCGCCGGGTTGGCCTTCACGGCATAGAAGATCCGCGCCTCGGGCAAAGCGCGCGAAAGCTCCAGCCAGTTATGCGCGACGAGATCGACATCGACCACGAGGCATGGCGAGGGCAGCTCGGCGGTTTCTAGGAAGCGTGCGATCTTGGGCGGCAGGCCACCGCGCTCCGCCGGAAGCTCGGCTTCACGGTGAACGAGCGCGAGCTTCGTCCGCTTGCGCGCGGCAGGCTTGGCCGACCCGCGAGGGGTACTGCCTGCCGGCTGCGTCGTGATTTCGGATTTCGTGGACAGGCGCGAACGGGCACGGCGGCCCGGCTCGGAAGCGAACATCGTCAACACCCTTTAAGACCCGGCGAAGCCGGCGTGATCAAAAAGGACGCTTCCGTCGTTGCATAAACCAACTAGGGGCCAGCGGCACGTGCGTGTGCGTCTTGTGCGCGCACACATATGGCCTCGCCTGAGTCTGCGCAAGCTGTTTCTGGCCCCGGACGAAATTTTTTCCGGGCGAGCCACAAAGGAAGCCGCCCCAATTCCGTCACATTCGGAGCCACCGCCGCCCCTCCCGCGCCCGCCCTCCGCCTGCGTCACAATCCGTTTACGGAACAAGTGCCGCCGGACGCCTTGCAAATGAAAAAGGCCCGGAGGTACGCTCCGGGCCTTTTGCGTGAGTGAACGGTAATGCGCTCAATCTTCCTTTTTCTTCTTGGCTGGCGCCTTCTTGGCAGCAGGCTTCTTGGCCGCGGCCTTCTTCGCCGGCTTTTCCTCATCGCCATGATCGTGATCATGGTCGTGGTCGCAGTTCTCGTCGTGGACGTGCCCGTGGTCATGATCATGATCATGGTGGTGATGATGGTCATGCTCGTCGGCATCCGGGTCGGCGAACAGCTCGTCCCGCGTAACCGTCTTCTCGCTGACCTTCGCCAGCTCGGCGATGAAGTCCACAACCTTCTCTTCGAAGATCGGCGCGCGCAGCTCGGAAATCGCCTGCGGATTGCGCTGATAGAATTCGAAGACCTGGCGCTCCTGGCCCGGGAACTGGCGGGCGCGATCCATCAGCGCCTGATTGAGTTCCTGATCCGTCACGGAGATCTTGTTCTTCTCGCCGACTTCGGCAAGGACGAGCCCGAGCCGCACGCGGCGCTCGGCGATCTTGCGGTATTCGCCGCGGATCTGCTCCTCCGGCTCCTCGAGGTCGGCGGGCGTCTTGCCCTGATGCTGAAGCTCGTGCTCGAACTGCGACCAGATCTGGCTGAACTCCTGCTCGACCATCGTGGGCGGCAGTTCGAAGCTGTGCTCGGCATCGAGCGCATCGAGAAGCGCGCGCTTCAGATGCATGCGCGACATGCGGGCGAAATCGGACTTGATCTGCTCGGTGAGGACTTCGCGCAGCTTGTCCAGCGCGTCGAAGCCGAAGCGCTTGGCGAATTCGTCATCGATCGTCGCTTCGGCGGGCGCCTGCACTTCCTTGACCGTCACTTCAAAGACGGCGTCCTTGCCGGCAAGGTTCTCCGCGCCGTAATCGGCCGGGAAGGTCACCTTGACGTCGACCTTGTCGCCCGCCTTGGCGCCCTTGAGCTGATCCTCGAAGCCCGGGATGAACCGGCCCGAGCCGATCTCGAGCCTCGCATCTTCCGCCGAGCCGCCCTCGAAGGCTTCGCCGTCGATCCGGCCGATGAAGTCGATGGTCAGGAGGTCGCCCTCCTCGGCCGCCGCGCCCTCGGCCCTGGGCTCGAAATTCTTCTGGTTCTCGGCCAGACGCTTCAGCGCCTCGTCCACATCGGCGTCGGTCGCCTCGGCCACCGGCTTCTCGACGGAAATCTTGGAGAAGTCCGCGATCTCGAAGCTCGGAATGATCTCGAAGGTCATCTTGTAGGTCAGGTCGGCCTTGCCGTTCATGACCTCCTCGATCTCACCCTCGAGGTTGATCTCGGGCTGAAGCGCGGGGCGCAGCGTCTGCTCCTCGAGCGCCTTCTGGCTCGACTCGCCCACGGCCTCCTGAATGACTTCCGACATCACCTGCTTGCCGAAGGTCTTGCGCAAATGCGCGACCGGGACCTTGCCCGGGCGGAACCCCTTGAGGCGGATCGAGTTCTTCAGCTCGTCGAGCTTCGCACCGACGCGCGTCTCCAGATCGCCGGCGGGAACCTGAACCTTGAGTTCGCGCTTCAAACCTTCAGCGCTCGTGACCGTAACCTGCATCTTGCAATCCGTTCTTTCAGCTAGGCCGTTTTTTCTTCCTGGCCATTGTCATTGCTGGGCTTTCCGGCCTGGTGCGGGCGGAGGGATTTGAACCCCCACGCCTTGCGGCACTGGAACCTAAATCCAGCGCGTCTACCAATTCCGCCACGCCCGCAAGGCCCGCCCGGGCAGCGACATTCGACCGCCATCCCGTGTCCAAATCGGCGCTCTCTATAGCAAGGGACCCGGGGGAACGCCAGCAAAAGAGAAGCGCCGCACGGCGAAAGAAAGCGCCCCGAAGCGGCCCTTTCGGCCCCCTTTCGGGCGAAAATCGGGGCCGTTCTACCCCTTCTGCCCCGCGCCCGGCCCAAGGTGCGGGATCAGCGAAGGGCGGGCACGAGGTCCCGGTACACGGCCGGCAGCATTTCGGGCAAATCCTCCGAAACGAGGCCGATGCCGAAATAGCTCGCGGCTTCGCCATGTAGCCAGGCCGCCATGGCCGCCGCCTCGAAGGCCGGCGCGCCTTGCGCGAGGAGGCCCAGAATGATCCCGCCCAGCACGTCGCCCGAGCCTGCCGTGGCAAGCTCCTGACCGCCATTCGTATTGACGATGGCCCGTCCGTCCGGCGCGGCGATCACCGTATCGGGGCCCTTGAGCAGGACGACGGCGCCCGACTCCGCCGCCGCGGCGCGGGCGCGGGCGAGCTTGCCTCCTTCGATGGCCGGGAAGATGCGGCGGAACTCGCCCTCATGCGGGGTGAGCACGGTCGGCCCGGCGAAATAGCCCTTGATGGCGACGAAGAGATCACGCGGGATCTCGGCGAACGAGGTCAGCGCATCGGCGTCGAGCACCATGGCGGCGCCGGACAGAAGGGCCGCCAGCACATTCTCGCGCGTGGTCGGGCCGACGCCGCAGCCCGGTCCGATGAGGCATGCGTTCTTGCGCTTGTCCTCGAGGATCTTCGTCAGCGAGTCCGCCCCGGCGAACGGCTTGACCATGATGGCGGTGAGCTGCGCGGCGTTGATCGCCACCGCATTGGGCGGCGAGACGACGGTGACCAGCCCCGCGCCTGCGCGAAGCGCGCCGCGAGCCGCGAGCCGCGCGGCGCCCGTATTGGACGGGCCGCCGGAGACGACGATGGCGTGGCCGCGCGAATATTTGTGATCCTCGGCCCTCCGCTGCGGGAAATTCGCGCCCCAGACAGCCGGGCCGTTCTCGAACGTCGCGGGCGCGACCTCCGACAGCACGTCATCTTCGATGCCGATGCCGGCGACGACGAGTTCGCCGCAAAGCGTGCGTCCGGGATAGAGCACATGGCCGGGCTTCTTGCGGAAGAAGGTGACGGTGACCCGCGCGCTGAAGGCTTCGCCGCGCACCTGCCCGGTATCGCCGTCGAGGCCCGTCGGCACGTCGATGGCGACGACGGGAAGCCCGGCCCGGTTCACACGGCGGATGAGTTCCGCAGTCGCGCCGTTCACGTCGCGCGAGAGCCCCGCGCCGAAAATGCCATCCACGATGACGGCCGCGCCCTCCGCCGCATCGGCCGTCAGCGGGTGCACGGGCCCGTTCCAGCGATGGGCGGCCTCGGCCGCGTCGCCTGTCAGCCGCTCGCGCTCGCCCAGAAGAAAGAGCGAAACGTCCCGCCCCCGCTCCTTGAGCAGGCTCGCCGCGATGAAGGCATCGCCGCCATTGTTGCCGGGCCCGCAGAGAACAGCGACGCGCCCTCCCCCGAAGCGCTCGGAGACAGTATCCGCGACCGCGCGGCCTGCGTTTTCCATAAGAAGGATTCCGGGACGCCCGCGCTCGATCGTCAGCCGATCGGCACGCGACATTTCATCAACGCTGAGCAGGGCATGTCTCGTATCGAACATGCGCGCCACTATAGCGGCATGAGGCGAGTCGCCAAGGCGGCAAATCAGGCCTGCGTCCCGGCGTCCGGCGCCCTCAGTTCACCTTGGTGTCGGCTTCGCGCCCCTTCTCGATGAGTGAAAGCGCGGACCCCTTCACTTCGAGCACCGTTACGGAACAATTGTCCGGCCGGAAGGCGACCACGCGATCGTCGCCAAGCGCCGCGCCCGCCGCCACATTGATCGCGATGAAATGGCTGAAGACGACCGTGTCCTCCTCGAGCGCCGTCAGCGCCTCGACGACGCCCCTCCGCCAGGCCATGAAATCGACGCCGCCCTGCGGCTCGGCGCCCGCGGCCCAGCTTCCGGCCATGAAAGCGCGAAGCCATTCGCCGCGCTCCTTCAGATCATGCGTCGGGGAAGGAATTTCGCCCACACGCGCCTCGACGCGCGGGCTCGCGCCCCAGAGTTCGGCGAGCGGCACGCTCGTCTCCCGGCAGCGGCGCAGCGGCGACGTGACGAGCGGCAGCTTCCGCCCTGCCCGCGCCTCGATCTCGCGCGCGACCGCTTCCGACTGCGCGCGGCCGAGATCATCAAGGCCGGGGTCCATATCCGCGTCCCAGCTCGCCGCCGCGCGGCCATGTCGGATCATATAGATGAGGGGCATCTGCTCGTTCCCATGCGAATTGCGATGGCGGAACATAGGCGCCCCATGGCCGATCCAGCAAGCATGCATGGCCGAAGCGGCGCACGGATGAGAAAAAGCCCGGACGGAGAACCGCCCGGACCTTTCCGTTCGCCGTCGAGGCCGATCAGAATTTGTAGTTGATGCCGAGGCGCAGCGTGCTCGATGTCAGATCCGCCGAATGGCTGAACGGCGCGGCGCTCGGCCCCGCCGCCGTGAGCGTCCCGCTCGAAGAGACGCTACCAAAATCCGTGTAAAGATATTCGAGCTTGGCCGACCACTTGTCCATCAGCGCATACTCGACGCCCGCGCCCAGCGTCCAGCCATATTTGGTCTTGGAGCCGGAAGCATATTCGGCGGCGCCGAGGCCGAGCGTGTCGCTGAACGAATTGGAGTTCTTCAGATTGGTGACGGCGAGCCCACCCGTCACATAGCCGAGAAGATTGTCCATGGCGACGCCGACGCGCGGCCGCAATGTCAGCAGCCAGTCCGCCTTGACCGACTGGCCAAGCGTGAACGTGTCGGGCGAAAATGCCGGATAGATGGCCGTGACGGTTCGCGACTTGCTGAGGTCATAGGCGTCGAAATCGACTTCGCCGCCCAGAACGAGATTGCCGTTCTGCCAGTTCATGCCGGCTTGCACGCCACCGACGAAACCGTCGGGATGGACCTTGCCATGGCCCGCCGCATTGACAGCGGTCACGCTCGATGGCGCGAAATAGCTGCCTGCCGATGTCGTCGTGGAAACGTCTGAATCGCCCCAGCCATAGCCCGCATTCGCACCGATGTAATAACCGGTCCAGTTGTAGACTTCCGCCTTCGCGCCGCTCACCAAAGCCAGAGACGCAATCAAGATCGCAAACAGAATGCGCATGATTTTCCCCTCACCTCAGTTGACTGAGCGCGGGGATTTTATCGTCCGGTCACATGTGTCGCCACGGTAAATAATCAGCCGTGGCGACGCATATGGATAGTGGCCGGGCTTTCGCGGACCGGCGTCCGAGCGAAACGGGACGTTTCAGTTTACTCGGGCGTGAAGATGTTCACGCTTCCGTCCGACGCCGCCTTCACCGTGCCGCCGCGTCCGAGCTGCTCGCGCTCCATCATGTCCATGAGCGTGACCGGGTCCTTCGGCGTGTGGGCGATGAAGCGCGCGCCCGTATCGTCGAGGCGGCCGAACACGATCGAGAAGTCGGGGCCGTCGCGCCCGTTGACGACCGTATAGGTTTCGATCTTCGCCTTGCCGTTCGGCGTCTCGTCCACCTGCGGATGCGGCTCGTTGTCGATCTCGGCCTGATAGCTTGCCGGGTTCTCGCGCTTCCACGACCCCTTCACCGGCTCGGTCGAATAAAGGCCGAGCCCATGCTTCGTCACATACCAGCCGTTCGACGTGCAGAGCCCCTTCGAGCCCGGCTTCGCGCGCAGCTTCTCCATCATCGTCGCGATGGAGTGCATGACGTAGTTGTTGCCCGCGCCGCCGAAGTAAGGAAGGCCGCCCGTGACGGTCAGCGGGCGCGGATCGTCCTCGGCGATGCCGAGTTCATTGCGGCCGATCTGCACAGCCGAGGGGAAGCAGGAATAGAGATCGAAGAAGTCGATGTCGCCGATCGACCAGCCCGCCATGTCGAGAGCCTTGCGGCCGATGGTGCGGATCGCGGGCGAAGAATGGAAGTTCACGCGCTCGCTCAGATACCAGATGTCATTGGCATCGCCGCAGCCATGCAGATAGACCCACTTCGACTCGGGCACGCCGAGTTCGCGCGCCTTCTTCACCGACATCATCACCACTGCCGCCGCCTGATCGACCTGCATGATGGCGTTCATATACTTCGTGTACGGAAAGCCGACATAGCGGTTGTCGTCGCCGGGGGTCGCGATCTCTTCCGCCGTCCGCGCGACGGGGAACCACGCCTGCGGATGCTTCGCCGCGACTTCGGTGAAAGGCGCCATGAGGCGGCCGATCTCGAGCTGGTGCTCGCGCACGCTCAGCTTCTTCTGGCCGCGGATCGCATTCTCGAACATCGGGTAGATGTTCACCGGATACTGGACCTTGTGCCGCTTCTCCACCTCGCTGACGCCGAGGCGCTCATTGCCGATGTCGATGCGCGTGCCGCCGGGCTCGTCATGCCAGGGCAGCGTCTGCCCGCGCCCGAGCGCGCGCATGAGGGTCGCGAAACATTCGGCGCCCGCCACCAGCGCGACATCGGTTTCGCCCTCGGCGATCAGCTCCGCCGTGTGGTTGACGAGATATTGCGGCGTGTTGCCTCCGGTCGGCCCGTAGCAGTTCTTCGAGGCGTTGGCGCCGAGCATGTTGCCGAGCGTCTTCGGCGCGTTCGGATAGCGGCCGAAGGTCAGGCGGCCCGAATCCGGGCTGTCAGTGATGAAGCGAACGACGGTGATGTTGTCGACGGCCTTCCAGAGCGCGTCGCCGAGCCCCGTATCCGCCGCCGCGAGCTGCGCCGCATCGGCCATCAGATGCATGGGCGACTTCGCCTTCTCGACGTCCTTTTCCTTTTGCACAAGCTGGCCGCAGCCGACAAGGATCGGTGTACGGTCTTCGGGTTGGACGTTCGACATCGCGTTCATTCTCCTCCGGCCGCGTGCACGGCGCTTCACTGATTGCAATGGCGGGGGAGAATAATGCCTCGCCTCCCTATGTCCAGCGGGAGGCGAGGCATCGCGGTTTCCGCTGCGTCAGGCGACGAGACGCTCGGCGATCTGCACCGCATTGAGCGCAGCGCCCTTGAGAAGCTGGTCGCCCGCGCTGAAGAGCGTTACCGAGCGGCCGCTAGGATCGCTGAGGTCCTGGCGGATGCGGCCGACGAGAATGTCGTCCTGGCCGGACGCGTCCTTCGGCATCGGGAAGTAGTTGTTCTCCCAGTCATCGACGAGCTTGACGCCGGGCGCGGTCTTCAGCAGCTCGCGCACTTCCTGCGCCGCGATCGGGCGCTCGCACTCGAATGTGAGCGCGACGGAATGGGCCCGAAGCACCGGCACGCGCACGCAGGTGGCCGAAACGCAGATGTCCGGGTCGCCGAAAATCTTCTTCGTTTCGTTGATGACCTTCGTCTCCTCGTCATTGTAGCCGGTCACGGGATCGACCTTCGTGTTGTGGCTGAAGAGGTTGAAGGCATAAGGATGCGGCAACACCGTGTTCTGATAGTCGCGGCCCTGCAGATAGGCTTCCGTCGAGGCACGCAGTTCCTCCATCGCTGCGGCCCCCGCGCCCGACGCCGCCTGATAGGTGGCGATGATGAGGCGCTTGATCCGGTTGCGCTGGTGCACGGGCCAGAGCGGCGTGATGGAAATCGTAGCCGCGCAATTCGGATTGGCGATGATGCCCTTGTGGCGCGCGATCTCGCCGCCATTGATCTCCGGCACGACGAGCGGCGTGTCGTCACTCATGCGGAAGGCCGAGGAATTGTCGACCACGACGCCACCTTCGCGCACCACGACGGGCGCGAACTGGCGGGAGACGGAACCCGACGCCGAAAAGAGCGCGATGCCGACGCCCTTGAAGCTCTCTTCCGTGAGCGCCTCGACGGCGACTTCCTCGCCGCGGAATTTCATCTTGCGGCCGGCCGAGCGGGGCGACGCAAGCAGGCGCAAGCCCGATAGCGGAAAATTCCGCTCCTCGAGGCAGCGGATCATTTCGACGCCGACGGCGCCCGTCGCGCCAACCACCGCGACGAGAGGTGAAGAGAGGTTCGAGGCCATTTTTCGTCTCCGTTATGCCGGATGAACGGAGGGGCCAGACCGCAAAAGCAAAAGCCCCGTCCGGTTCCGGCGGGGCTTGTCCAAGGGTCGCTCTGCTCTTTCGTTCAGATACGCGCCTTCGACGCCCGCCGAGTGGCGGTCGTGGTGACGGTCTGTTTTTTGAGCATCTGCGACGCGTTCTGCATGATGGCCGGACCATAGAGCAGCGTCGCGCAGCTGTCAAAAGGCCCGCCCGGCAAGGCTCACTCGCCCGTCTTCGGCTGGATGCGGAGCGCAAATTCGACGCCGATGACCTCGCCCGGCAAGTCGAATGGCGGCGGCTCGAATGGGCTCGCATTCTGGATCGCCACGGCACCGGCGCGGTCGAGCGCCACGGAGCCGGACGATCTGGTCAGTCGCAACCGGCGCAGCATGCCCGAGCGATCGATGAGCACCTGATATTTGGCCTCGCCGATCGCGCCGCGCGCGACCTCCGCGGGATAGACAAGCGCCGCCAGAATCCGGTCGCGCATTCGGTTCAGATAAGGATCGCCGCCGCCCTGCCCCAGAGTGTCGCTGAACGCGTCGTTCGGCGCCGCCCTGCTCGGCTGCGACGAGGTCGTCCTGTCTTGCGACCGCGTGACGCCATAGCCGGGCCGAAGCTGACGGGCCCAATCGGGCATCGCCGTCTTGGGCGGCTCCGGCTTCTTGATCTTCGCCTCGGGTTTTGGTGGCTCGTTCTTGACCGGCTTTTCCGTGCTCTTCGGCGCCTTGCCGGGCGCAATGTCCTTCGATCCGCCGGATTCGCGAATACGCTGCTGCTCCTGCGGCTTTTCTTCCGGCTTTGGCTGCGGTTGGGGCTGAGGCCTGGGTGGCTCCTGCGGCTGCGGCGGCCGGACGAGTTCAACCGGGATCGAGGGAGGCTCGGCCGGGTGTTTCAGCGGACGGACAGGCAGGCGAAGAAAAAGCGCCGATAGCAGAAGCGCGTTCAGCAGCAGCGCGAGCAGCAGGGTGACGGGAATGTTCCAGCGCTCGTTCCCGGCTGGCGGCGGTGGCGCGAGCGGGTCTGACGGGTCGAGTTGGACGGTGCCGGAAGCCGGCTCATGCGTCAGGGTCAGGGTCACAACACATAATTCCCGGGCGGCGGAATGTCCGCGCCACCTCGGGCGGACGTTACCTGCGGCAGAGACAAACGGCCAGACCCGGAAAATCCGACGCTGGCCGCTTAGTCCTGTCCGCCAGCCTCATGGATCAGCCGCAGGTAATGCTCGGCGTGCTGGTAGTAATTCTCACGGGCCACCGGGTCGGCGACACGGCCCGCCTCTTCGGCGAGCGCGCGGTAGCGCTCGAGATTCTGGCGCCACTGGGCAGGGTTCACCGCCTGCGCGCGCCCCGGCGAATGGCGCCGCGACGAGCCGGAGGTCCTCCGGTCAGTTCTTGATGTCATATGTCATTCGAGGCCGCCCAAAGGGACGGCGTCCTTGCTTTGCGAAACGATTGCGTATCGGCAAAGAAAAAAGGGGGAAGTGGCGCGAGGCATCACGGCGTACATCCGGCCTGTAATGCCGCAGGTCCGGCGCCGGGGCGACCCCGCGCAGCGAACCTTCGCGCTTGGAACTTAAATGGGGTGAAGCGCGCTCTTTACAAGCCCTCAGCCCCCATGACGCTCGCGATAGGCGAAAGCCGACAGAAGGAAGCGCCCGCCGAGAATGAGGGCGTCGGCATTGACGGCATGGCCGAGCCCGGGAAGCGCCTGCCCCGCCGCGACAACGCCCGCCTCGCTCAACGCCTTCACGGCGACATGCATGCCATAGACCGGCGCCAGTTCGTCGAGTTCGCCATTGATGAGCATGACGGGCGGGCGCGCCGTGATCTCCGCCGCCAGCCGCTCGCGCCCGACAAGTCCACCCCCATAGCCGAGAATGGCCGCAGGCGCGGCCTTGCGGCGCAACCCCGCGTGCAGCGCCATCACCGTTCCCTGGCTGAAGCCCACGAGAGCAAGCCGCGAGGCATCGAGCCCGAGGCGCTGAAGCTCGCCGTCGATGAATTCATCGACGCCCGCCTGCGCGGCGACCGCATCGTCATAAAGGCGCGGATCGCTCCCCGGCCGCTTGCCGATCCATTGATAGCCGCCATCCGCCGTTGCCGTCGGCGCATCCGGCGCGACGAAGGCGACGGTGGGCATGGAGCCCTGCCAGAAATCGGCAAATGACATGAGGTCGGCGCCGTTCGAGCCATAGCCATGCAGAAACACGATGAGCCATCTGGCGTCGGCGCTGTCCGGATCGCGGCGAAGGGCATTGAGCATGGGAACGCTTTCTCTTTGGCCGCCAGCATACACCGTCATGCCGCGAACCGAAGACGCATGGCGGAATTTTCCGGTTCAGGCCCGGCGCTGCGCGTAGGCTCCGAGCCGCGCGCTCGCCTCCGCGATGACGGCGTCCTGCTTGCAGAAGCAGAAGCGCGCGAGATAGCGCGGCGCGGCGGCGGGATCTGCATAGAAGGCCGAGATCGGAATGGCCGCGACCTTGGCCTTGACCGTGATGTCGCGGCAGAACTCCTCATCCGTGCCGTTGAAGCCGAGCGGCCGGAAATCGGCGCTGATGAAATAGGTGCCGTCCGCCGGCAGCACATCGAAGCCCGCCTCTTTCAGCCCCCGCGCCATGAGATCGCGCTTTGCTTCCAGCGAGCCCGCAAGGCCCGCAAAGTAATCGTCACCCTTGCCGAGCCCGTAGGCGACGGCCGTTTGCAGCGCCGGCGGCGTGGTGAAGGTCACGAACTGATGCACCTTCATGATCGGCGTCATGAGATGCTCGGGGCCCGTGACATAGCCGATCTTCCAGCCGGTGAGCGAGAAGGTCTTGCCCGCCGAGCCGATCCGCACACAGCGCTCGCGCATGCCGGGCAGCGTCATCAGCGGCACATGGCGATGGCCGGAAAAGACGAGATGCTCATAGACCTCGTCGCAAACGGCATAGGCGTCGTGCTCGATCAGAAGCGCGGCGATGGCGTCGAGCTCAGCGCGGGTGAAGACCTTGCCCGTCGGGTTCATCGGCGTGTTGAGCAGGATGAGCTTCGTCCGGGGCGAGAAGGCCGCCGCGAGCTTCTCCAGCGGCAGCGACCAGAGTGGCGGCTCGAGCGCGACGCTCACCACCTTCGCGCCCGCCGCCTCGATGATCGGCTTGTAGCTGTCATAGGCGGGTTCGAGGATGATCGCCTCGTCCCCCGGATTGAGGAGGCCGAGCAGGCAGTCGTTCAGCGCCTCGGTCGCGCCGGAGGTGACAAGGACTTCCTTCTGCCAGTCCACATCGAGGCCATAGAAGCGCTTGTTGACGGCGGCGACCGCCTGACGAAGGGCAGGCATGCCGGGCATGGGCGGATACTGGTTTGGCCCATCGACGATCGCCCTTGCGGCTACGGCGCGGACGTCGTCCGGGCCCTCATCGTCCGGGAAGCCCTGCCCGAGATTGAGCGCGCCATGCTCGGCCGCGAGCGCGGACATGACCGTGAAAATCGTCGTGCCCAGATTCCCGAAAACACCGTTCACCGGCCGCATCGCGCCTTCCCCCTTACCTTTTTATTACCCTTGCCCGGCCGTGCCGGCGGGCGGGAGAATGTCAAACCGCCGGCGCGCCTGCAAATCTCCGCCCGATTTGCCGCATGCCCGCTTTTTACCCAAACTGACCGTTTATTGTGCAGCGCTTTCGGCCACTACCGGGCAAGCTCTCGGCGCTTATTCGCAACTATTTGATTTCAAACAACATTCTAGTTCTCGTCGTGTGGCACGACACATGCTATCAGGCTGTTGACGGCGGATGCTCCGACCCAAGCCATAGGATGTCAGACATGAAGAAGATCGAGGCGATCATCAAGCCATTCAAACTCGACGAAGTGAAGGAGGCCCTTCAGGAAGTCGGGCTGCAGGGCATCACGGTCACCGAGGCGAAGGGCTTCGGGCGCCAGAAGGGTCACACCGAACTCTACCGGGGCGCGGAATATGTCGTCGATTTTCTTCCGAAAGTGAAAATCGAGGTCGTCCTCGACGATGCGATGGTGGCGAAGGCGGTCGAGGCCATTCAGCAGGCCGCGCGCACGGGCCGCATCGGCGACGGCAAGATTTTCATTTCCACGATCGAGGAGGCGATCCGCATCCGCACCGGCGAAACCGGGACGGACGCGATCTGACGCGACGAGCCGCCTGCGAACCATCCGAACCAAACACCGCTACACACCCATCCAGAACGGGGAAGATTAAATGGCTGACTACGCCTCCATTCAGCAGCTCATCAAGGAAAAGGACGTCAAATATATCGACCTGCGCTTTACCGACCCGCGCGGCAAGCTGCAGCATGTGACGTTCGATATCGGCTTCTGCGACGAGGAGTTCTTCGCGCAGGGCACCATGTTCGACGGCTCGTCCATCGCCGGATGGAAGGCGATCAACGAATCCGACATGGTGCTGCTGCCCGATCTCGCAACGGCGGTCATGGACCCCTTCTACGCGCAGAACACGCTCGCCATTCTCTGCGACATCGTCGAACCGGCGACCGGCGAACTCTATTCGCGCGATCCGCGCTCGACGGCGAAGCGCGCTGAATCGTTCCTGAAATCGACCGGCATCGGCGACACCATCGTCTTCGGCCCGGAAGCCGAATTCTTCATCTTCGACGATGTGCGCTTCTCCACCTCGCCCTACAAGACGGGCTTCGAGGTCGACTCCATCGAGCTGCCGACGAACTCCGACACGCGCTACGAGGTCGGCAATCTCGCCCACCGTCCGCGCATGAAGGGCGGCTACTTCCCGACCAATCCGATCGACAGCGCGCAGGATCTGCGCAGCGAGATGCTCACCGTCATGCAGGAGATGGGCGTCGTCATCGAGAAGCATCACCATGAGGTGGCCTCCGCCCAGCACGAACTCGGCACGAAGTTCCAGACGCTGACGACGGCGGCCGATCACATGCAGATCTACAAGTATGTGATCCACAACGTCGCCCAGGCCTATGGCAAGACCGCGACCTTCATGCCGAAGCCGGTCTTCGGCGACAACGGTTCGGGCATGCATTGCCACCAGTCGATCTGGAAGAACGGCAAGCCGCTCTTCGCCGGCAACAAATATGCCGATCTCAGCCAGGAATGCCTCTGGTATATCGGCGGTATCCTGAAGCATGCCAAGGCGCTCAACGCCTTCACCAACCCGCTCACGAACAGCTACAAGCGCCTCGTGCCGGGCTATGAGGCGCCGGTGCTGCTCGCCTATTCGGCGCGCAACCGCTCGGCCTCCTGCCGCATCCCGCACGGCACCTCGCCCAAGTCGAAGCGCATCGAGATCCGCTTCCCCGATCCGGGCGCGAACCCCTATCTCGCTTTCGCGGCGATGCTGATGGCCGGCCTCGACGGCATCGAGAACAAGATCGATCCGGGCCAGCCGATGGACAAGGACCTCTATCACCTGCCGCCGGCCGAGCTGAAGCAGATCCCGACGGTCAGCGGCTCGCTCCGCGAGGCGCTGACTTCGCTCGAGGCCGATCACGCCTTCCTCACCAAGGGCGGCGTCTTCTCGGTCGAGCAGATCGAAGCCTATGCCGAGCTCAAGTGGGAAGAGTGCCTGCGCTACGAGATGACGCCGCACCCGGTCGAGTTCGATATGTATTACAGCGTCTGATCCGCCTACGGATCGGATGGAAAGGCCGGAGCGAAGTCTCCGGCCTTTTTCGTTTCAGGCAGCGGGAATGAGGCGGAAGCGCACGCCGCAGATCAGCACGGCCCCGCCCTCGACCGGAACGCCATGACGGCGCGCCGCCTCGATGACGCGGGCGGGATCGCTCACCGCAATGTCGATGCCGACGACGCCGGTTCCATCCTCGTCGACTGGTGGCACGAAATCGACGTAACCACGCGCGAGATCGAGACGTGCTCCGGACGGGCCTTCCGTAACCGCGACGCCGAGCAACTGGCCCCAGCGCGCCGCCGTCGCGGCCGGGCTTTCCGACTGAATGGCGACGCCGAGAAGCGCCGTCGAAACCTCGTTGCGCGCATTGCGCCAGTCGTGCCCCGCCGGAGGCCAGTCGCTGTCGCGGTCGAACCAGTCGGCCACGCCCACGACGGAATCGACGGAAGTCAGCACGCCGCCGAAATCGCCCGGATGAAAATGCGTGAACGTATAACGGCCATCGCGCTCGGCGATCACTCTGGCGCCGAGGCCCCTTATCCGCTCGCGCTCGCCAGACGCATCGGCGGCCTCGAATATCACCATATAGCCAGCATCGCCGCCGCGCCTGCGGAGATAGCGAAGCGCCGAGGCATCTTCCTTCACCGGCTGCACGACTTCCAGAAATTCGCCGCCTACCGGCATGACAGCGTTGACGAGCCCGAAAATGCCGACACCCGGATCGTTATAGGCGACCTTGAGGCCAAGCACATTGGCGAGCCGATCGACGACGGGTTCCAGATCATGCGCGACGAGCGCCACCTGCCGAAGCCACATCACATTCCTCCCCTGTTTCCCGAAGCAACGTGATCGGCGGATGCCTCTCCGTCAAGCCGGCAGGAACGATCGCATCGCTGAAACGAATCCCCTCGCGCGCGACTTCATGCCACCGATGAGCGCGACCGCCCTGCATTCTTCCGCGCGGCGAATGACGCATTATTCCGTATACGTCTATTTTGCGTCAATCATGCTGACCCTCATTCGTCGCAGTCAAATCAGGCTTTTGTTATTGACGTTCCGCACCGATTTGGCCTAGCCTTTTCCTGCATCAGAGACTTGAAGGAGGAGGTTTCAGAAGATGAATCCACCGACGCAAGGAAGGTTCTGAAAGTTTTGAACCTTGCACTTCATCGTCACCCTGTCGCGTTCTACCTGCGTAGTCGGTCAGCAAACATTGTAGGCCACAGAGCGCAACACAAGTCTGACGTCAGCATTACGCACATTGAGTGCGCAGGCGATCGAGACAATGGATCAGGCCCGGCTTTAAAGCGCGGGCGAGTGCCAGAGGCACATCCATAAGCAACCCCGCAAGGAACGCCCGACAGGAGATCCGGGGCTTCCGCTAAGCGGGGTTGCATATGTTCAGAACAAGATATCCCCACTTACAATCCAGAAACGGCTCCCTATTTCCGCTCCTGCACGGCAATGCCGCCGCGTTGCCGAATGGACCGATGCCGGATAGCGTTTGCGCATCGGACAAAGGGAATGAGAGGGATCTCATGTCGAACGCGCGCGTCGTGCTCTGGGGCATCATTGCCATCATTCTGCTGGGCCTGATCTGGCTCTTTTCCAGCGTCAACACCATTCCGCGTCAGGACGAGGCAGCGAATGCGGCATGGTCGCAGGTTCTCAACCAGTATCAGCGGCGCGCCGACCTCGTTCCCAATCTGGTGTCGACCGTCAAAGGCTATGCGGCGCATGAGGAAAAGGTGCTGACCGAAGTGACGAATGCGCGGGCGCGTGTGGGCCAGCTTCCGGCGCCTGATCCCAGCGATCCGAAATCGGTGGAGCAATATGACCGGGCGCAGCGCGAACTCGGCGGCGCGCTCTCGCGCCTGCTCGTCGTCGCGGAGCAATATCCCCAGCTCAAGGCAAACGAGAATTTCCTGACGCTGCAATCGCAGCTCGAGGGAACGGAGAACCGCATCTCGGTGGCGCGCCGCGACTATATTCAGGCCGTGCAGACCTACAACACGACGCTCCGCACCTATCCCGGCCGGTTCGTCGCGGCGATCTTCTATCCCTCCGCCCAGCCACGGGCCAACTTCGCGGCCGAGGCCGGCGCGGAAAAGGCGCCGCAGGTTCAGTTCTGATGCCGCGCCGCCCGCCCCTGCCTGCGCTTCTGCTCGGGCTCTGGCTGGGGCTCGCGGCAGGCGCGGCGCTTGCCGCCGGCATCGTCTTTCCGCCGCTCACCGGGCGGGTGGTCGACGCGGCGCATGTGCTGCCCGCCGATGACATCGCCAGGCTCGAGGCAGCGCTCGGCGCGCATGAGGCCAGGACGACGAACCAGGTGGTCGTGGCGACCGTGCCGTCGCTTCAGGGGCGCGACATAGAAAGCTACGCAAATGAACTCTTCCGCACATGGGCCCTCGGGCAGAAGGACAAGGACAACGGCGTCCTCTTCCTCATCGCGCCCAACGAGCGCGAGATGCGGATCGAGGTCGGCTACGGGCTCGAGGGAACGCTGACCGACGCGCTGGCAAGCCAGATCATCCGCAACATCGTCACGCCACGTTTCAGGGAGGGTGATCTTCCCGGCGGAATCGAGGCAGGCACGAACGCGATCCTGACGGTTCTGGGCGGCGGCGCCCTGCCCCAGGAAACGGGCGATCAGGGCGACTGGCGGGACGCGGTGCCCTTCCTCATCTTCTTCCTCGTCTGGATGTTCTTCGTCGCCAATGCGCGCCGTCGCGGCGGACGCGGCGGCGGCATCTGGTGGGGCGGCGGAGGCGGAGGATTTGGCGGGGGCTCGGGCGGCGGCTTTGGCGGAGGCGGCGGTAGCTCGGGGGGCGGCGGCGCCTCCGGCCGATGGTGAGGTTCTCAAGGCAGGGAAGAAGCGAATGGCCCGTCCCGCCTCTGCCTGCCCGTCATGCCGGGCTCGACCCGGCATCCATTTTCTCGGACGAGCGCGGCAAAGCTGGACCCCGGATCAAGTCCGGGGTGACAGCCTGAAATTGAGGCGTGTGTCATGCCCCTGCCCGCCCGTCATGCCGGGCTCGAACAGCGTCAGCGCACCAGCGCTGCCGCCGTCTTCGCCTCGTTCTTCGCATAGGCGCGGAACGCCTTGAAGACGCCGAGATTGAGATCCGGGTCGAGGCCCTGCCCCATGCGCAGAATCTGCAGGCAGAACCAGCCCTGCTGCCCCCAGCCATTGAGCGCCTTCACGATATTGAAGCGGCTGTGCGGCCCGAGAAGGCCGGGGCCGATGCGCAGCGATTTTTCATAGGCGGGCACCTCGCGCACGGCGCCGCAGAGAAGCCGCGCGGGCGCGGAAGGATCGACGCAGAGCGGGCGCGCAAGGCCGACGACGTCCATCGTGCCCGAGGCGAGCGCTGCATTCATGCCGCCGATGGTGCGGAAGCCGCCCGTCACCATGAGCGGCATCGTCACCGCTGCGCGGATGTCGCGCGCATATTCGAGGAAATAGGCTTCGCGCGCGATGGTGCTCTCCTTGCGCTTTTCGGCCTTCTCGGGATGGAGCGTCATATCGTCGAGACCGACGAGGCGCGGCTGCTCGTAAGTGCCGCCCGAGATTTCGAGAAGGTCGATCGCCTCGGCATTGAGCCATGCGGCGACCCTGATCGAATCCTCATGCGAGAAGCCGCCGCGCTGGAAGTCGGCGGAGTTGAGCTTCACGGAAACCGGAAAATCCGGGCCGACCGCCTTGCGGATGGCGCGCACGATCTCGAGGAGAAGGCGTGCGCGGTTTTCGAGGCTGCCGCCCCATTCGTCCGTGCGCGTGTTCACATCGGGCGAAAGAAATTCGGAGATGAGATAGCCATGCGCGCCGTGAACCTGGACGCCTGTGAAGCCCGTCTCCCGCGCGATGGTGGCGACATGGGCGAAGCGCCGGATGACATCCTCGATCTCGGCGCCGGTCATGGCGCGCGGCTTGCCGAATTGCGCGCCCGGCATGTCGAGCGGCTTGTCGGACGGAGCCAGGGGCTCGCTGTTCACCGATGCGGGCGTCTGGCGGCCTGCGTGATTGATCTGCATCCAGAGATGCGTGTCGTTGACGGTTCCCGCCTTCGCATAGGCGCGCAGCGCGGCGAGGGCTTCGCTCGACTGCGGACCGTCGATCGCGACATTGCCGGGGCGCTCCATGCAGCGGCGATCGACCTGCACATTGCCGGTGAGGAGCATGCCCGCCCCGCCCTCCGCCCAGCGGCGATAGAGCTTCACATGGGCCTCGGTGGCGCGGTTCTGCGCATCGGCCAATCCCTCGGTCATCGCCGCCTTGGACAGACGGTTTTTCAGGACCGCGTCGCAAGGGAGCGTCAGGGGCGTTGCAATGGTGGTTTTAGCCACCGGGGACGGACTGTCGGACATCGCTTTCACCTTCGCAATTTCGGTCGCAATTTCAGCAATGTCCGAATGTGGCATATCGGCCGTTGGAGGCAAGCCGGCCGTTTCACGTAAGCCAGACGGGGCGGACATAGCCAAGGCGAGCGAATTGCGGGCGCCCGGCGGGCGGTACTAGACTGACGCATGGCTTCGGGCGGGACCTCAGAGGATCGCACCATGCAAGGCGTCAGGATAAGGACGGCGAAACCCAAACTTCCGCCTGCGTCCATTGCCGCGCTCGTCGGCAAGGCCAGACTGAAATTCACAACGTTCGCTCGCAAAATGGTGCCGCCGCCGGTGGCTCTCATCGAGATGCTTTCGGGCTTCTGGATCTCGCAGGCGATCTCGGTCGTGGCGAAATTCGCCGTCGCCGACCATATGAGCGAAAGCGCCGCCATCTCCGCGCGCACGCTTGCCGAGAAAGTGGGCGCCGACCCGGACGCGCTCTATCGCGTGATGCGCGCGCTCTCGACCGTCGGCGTCTTCAACGAGGATAGTCTCGGCAATTTCCGACTGACGCCGCTCGGCGCGACGCTGAGGACCGACCATCCGCAATCCATGCGGCATTTCTCGATCTTTCAGGGCCAGATCAACTGGGCGAACTGGGGCGACCTCGCACATTGCACCCAAACGGGCGGCAATGCGATCGAGCATCTGCATGGCATGAAGTCGTTTGAATATCTCTCGGGCGACAGGGAGCGCGGCGACATTTTCGACAAGGGCATGATCAATGTTTCGGAGATGGAACTCGACCCCATTCTCGCGGCCTATGACTTCTCGCCCTTCAAGACGGTCGCCGACATAGGCGGCGGCTATGGCGCGGTGCTCGGCTCGATCCTCATGCTCAATCCCGGCATGAAGGGCATCCTCTTCGATCTGCCAGCGACCGCAGAGGGCGCGCGGCGCTATCTCGACGCCTCAGGGCTCGGCGCGCGGGTGACGGTCGAGGGCGGCAGCTTCTTCGAGGCCGTACCCGGCGGCGCCGACGCCTATGTGATGAAGCACATCATCCATGACTGGTCGGACGAGGAATCCATCCTCATCATGAAAAACATCCGCGCCAAAATTCCGCCCTCGGGGAAACTCCTCCTGCTCGAACACGTCATCCCCGCGCCGGGCGTCGCGCATTTCTCGAAATTCCTCGATCTCGAAATGCTGGTGGCGACGACGGGCCGGGAACGCACCGAGGAGGAATATCGCGCGCTGATGGCCAAGGCGGGCTTCAGGCTCGACCGCATCGTGCCGACGGTGGGGCTTGCCAGCGTGATCGAGGCGAGTCCGGCCTAGAAACCCGGCCGATCCGGGGTCATTTGCCCCATCCGCCTCCCCCGCCCTACAATCGGCCTCGATTCGTTCCCCCAGCTTCAAGTTCGAGTTTTCATGGCCGCTCGCAAGCCGACCAAGCCCGCCGCCCCTATCGACGATCTCTTCGCCGCTGCGCCCAAGGCGCCGAAATCGCCAAAATCCGCGCCCAGAGCCGCGAAGGATGACGGCACCTACTCGGCCAAGGACATCGAGGTTCTGGAGGGGCTCGAGCCCGTGCGCCGGCGGCCGGGCATGTATATCGGCGGCACCGACGAGAAGGCGCTGCACCATCTTTTCGCCGAAGTGCTCGACAACGCCATGGACGAGGCCGTGGCGGGCCATGCGGGCTGGATCGACGTCACACTGCATGAAGACGGGAGCCTGACGGTCGCCGACAATGGCCGCGGCATTCCGATCGACCCGCATCCCAAGTTCAAGAACAAGTCGGCGCTCGAGGTCATCCTCACCACGCTCCATTCGGGCGGCAAGTTCGGCGGCAAGGCCTATGAGACATCGGGCGGCCTTCATGGCGTCGGCGTCTCAGTGGTCAACGCGCTTTCCGACCGGCTCGAGGTCGAGGTCGCGCGCGACCAGACCCTCTATCGCCAGATCTATGAGCGCGGCGCGCCGAAGACGAAGGTGATCGACGAAGGCCGCATCCATAACCGGCGCGGCACGAGGATCACCTTCCATCCCGACGCCGAAATCTTCGGCAAGGGCGCCGCTTTCAAGCCAGCGCGGCTCTACCGCATGGCGCGCGCGAAAGCCTATCTCTTCGGCGGCGTCGAGATCCGCTGGCACTGCGCCCCCGCGCTCATCAAGGACGAGACGCCCGCCGAGGACGTGCTGCATTTTCCGGGCGGGCTCGTCGACTTCCTGCGCGCCGAGATCGGCGAGCAGGACTGGGTGACGGCCGATCCCTTTTCCGGCAAGGTCTCGCGCGCGGGCGCGCATGGCGCGGCCGAATGGGCCATCGCCTGGCATGGCGGCGGCGAAGGCATTGTCCATTCCTACTGCAACACCGTGCCGACCAGCGAGGGCGGCACGCATGAGGCGGGATTGCGCGCGGCGCTGACCAAGGGCCTCAAGGCCTATGGCGAACTCGTCGGCAACAGGAAGGCGGCGCAGATTCAGGCAGAAGACGTACTCGGCACCGCGACCGTCCTGCTCTCCGTCTTCATTCGCGAGCCGGAATTTCAGGGGCAGACGAAGGAAAAGCTCGCAAGCCCCGAGGCGCATAGGCTGGTCGAGAAGGCGATCGGCGACCATTTCGACCACTGGCTCACGGCCTCGCCGCAGCAGGCGAACAAGCTCCTCGACTGGGTGATCGACCGCTCCGAGGACCGGCTGAGGCGGCGGCAGGAGAAGGACGTCGCGCGCAAGACGGCGACGCGAAAGCTGAGACTGCCGGGCAAGCTCGCCGACTGCGCTCAGGCTGGCGCCGAAAATTCCGAACTCTTCATCGTCGAGGGCGATTCGGCCGGCGGCTCGGCGAAGCAGGCGCGCGACCGCGCGACTCAGGCGATCCTGCCCTTGCGCGGCAAGATCCTCAACGTCGCCTCCGCGAGCGGCGCGAAGCTGCAGCAGAACCAGCAGATCTCCGATCTCATTCAGGCACTCGGCGTGCGCACGGGCTCGCATTATCGCGACGCCGATCTTCGCTACGAGAAGATCATCATCATGACGGACGCCGACGTCGACGGCGCCCATATCGCCTCGCTGCTCATCACCTTCTTCTACCAGGAGATGCCGGACCTGATCCGGCAGGGCCACCTCTATCTTGCCGTGCCACCGCTCTACAAGCTCAGCCAGGGTGGCAAGACGGCCTATGCGCGCGACGACGCGCACAAGGATGAGCTCCTGAAGAAAGAGTTCAGGAGCAACGCCAAGGTGGAAATAAGCAGATTCAAGGGCTTGGGAGAAATGCTTCCCTCGCAACTCAAGGAAACAACCATGGTGCGCGATAAGCGGACGCTGCTGCGCGTGGTGGTTCCCGAGGCCGAGGTGAAGGAGACCAGAAGCGCCATCGAGCGGCTGATGGGCAACAAGCCCGAGTTGCGCTTCCAGTTCATTCAGGAACGCGCGGCCTTCGCCACCGATCTCGACATCTGACGCGCGGATATTTGATTCCGGGGCGGAAGCATCGCGCCTAGAATGAGGACGCCCCGGCCAGCACGGGAAAGAGGCCGGGCGGCCGATGGAGGCACATCATGCGCGGTGTCCACAAATTCGCCTTGGCTCTTGCCATGACTGGATTTTTCGGGAGTGCGGCCTTCGCGTTTCCGGTCGTCTCCTATGTCGATCAGACCTCGCTCTACAAGCCTTCCGTCATCTCGGCGGGCGGCTTCAACGTGGAGCTGCGCGGCGCCCCCGCTCCCGGCATGGATGCGGCCGCCATCGTCGCCGGACTGCATGGACCGGCATGGGCGGGCGGCGCGCCGCTGAGCCCCCTCCCCGCCAATGCGGCTCCGGGCAAGGGAACGCGGCTCGTGCTTATCTTCAACGGAGCGAGCGCGCCGAGCGAAACCGCCTGCACGGATGCGGCCGCCCTTGGCGGCGCCGAAGCCGCGCCGGGCGCACCGTTTCGCGTCATCGCGATTTATTGCATGAGCGACAGGATGGTTGCGCGCGGCGCGCTTTCCGCCGACAGCGTTCAGGGACAGGGCGACGAGAATTATCGCGCGGCCATGCAGTCGCTCCTCGCTGCGATGTTTCCGCCACAGGGGCTCACTATATCGCCCTTTGGCGGCGGGATTTAGCGTCTCATTGGCATAGGCGCCCAAGGCGAGAATTGACAACGCCTCCATATTCCCTATGTTTTGCGCGGAATTGCGGACAGCGCGGCCGCGGAACGACGCGCAAAATGGCTGCCCCCTAGACAGAAGCGTCCACGGGCCCTGCGAGTGGGCCACCATCGGGCAGCCGGTAAATGGTGTAAAACGGGCCTCATTATATGAAATTTGACGAACTCGGCCTTGGGGCCGATGTGCTGAAGGCAGTAGCCGAAACCGGCTACACTGAACCCACTCCCATTCAGGCGAGGGCCATCCCGCATGTGCTTGACGGGCGCGACGTGCTCGGCATCGCGCAGACCGGCACCGGCAAGACGGCGTCCTTCACGCTGCCGATGATCGACCGGCTGGCACGCGGACGCGCCAGGGCGCGAATGCCGCGCTCGCTCATTCTGGAGCCGACACGCGAGCTTGCGGCGCAGGTCGCGGAGAATTTCGAAACCTACGGCAAGTACAGCAAGCTCTCGATGGCGCTGCTCATCGGCGGCGTCTCCTTCGGCGACCAGGAAAAGAAGCTCGACCGTGGCGTCGACGTTCTCATCGCCACGCCGGGCCGCCTGCTCGATCATTGCGGACGCGGCAAGGTGCTGCTCACCGGCGTGCAGATCCTCGTGATCGACGAGGCCGACCGGATGCTCGATATGGGCTTCATTCCCGACATCGAAGAAATCTGCAAGAAGATCCCCTTCACGCGGCAGACGCTCTTCTTCTCCGCGACCATGCCGCCCGAAATCCAGCGGCTCACCGATACCTTCCTTCAAAATCCCGAACGCATCGAAGTCGCCCGCCCCGCTTCCGCCAGCGCCAACATTACGCAGGCCGTGGTCAAGACCGCGCGAGAGGACAAGCGCGACACGCTCCGCCGCCTCATCCGGGCGGAGAACTGCAAGAACGCCATCATCTTCTGCAACCGCAAGCGCGACGTCTCCGTCGTGCAGCGCTCGCTCGAGCGGCACGGCTTTTCCGCCGGCGCGCTTCACGGCGATCTCGACCAGTCGACGCGCATGAAGACGCTGGACGGCTTCCGCTCCGGCAATATCCGCCTTCTCGTCGCGAGCGACGTCGCCGCGCGCGGCCTCGACATCCCCGATGTGAGCCACGTCTTCAATTTCGACGTGCCGACACATGCCGAAGACTATGTCCACCGCATCGGTCGGACCGGCCGCGCGGGAAAGTCCGGCATCGCCTATACGCTAGTGACGCGCGAGGACAGCAAGTATCTCACCCAGATCGAAAAGCTGATCGGCACCGAAATTCCGGTGCATGACACCGCTCCCGGCCATGAAGCAGCGGCGCCCGCAGAAGGCGCGGCTGAAGCAGCCGAGGGAGGCGAGCGCAAGCCCAGGCGCGGCCGCGGGCGCGAGCGGGCACCCCAGCCGGTCAAGGCCGAGCCCATTCTCGATTCCGAGGCCCTGCCCCCCGCCGATCCGGTTGCCGAACTCGTCTCGGAGACGATCCACCAGGCCCGGCCTGCGGAACCCGCGCGCGGCGAGCAGGAGCGGCGCGAACGGCCGCAGCGCGAGCGCCATGGCGGACGGGGACGTGGACGTCATGACGAGGATGAGGGATCGAAGGTCATCGGGCTTGGCGATCACGTTCCGGCCTTCATGCTGCGCGCGGTGAAGCTGCCGAAAAAGACCACCAAGGACATCGAGGAAGAAGAGGTCGCCGAAGCTCAGGGAGCGTGACGATCTCTCTTTCCGCGAGGATTTGAATCGGGCGGCCCTTCGGCCGCCCTTTTCTTTGCGCGTCAGACGCCCTGATTGAGAAAGCGATGCGCGACCGCCGCGTGAAGCGCGATGCCGGCCGCCATGCAGTCCTCGTTGAGCACCATGTGGTTCGAGTGGCAGGGCGCCACATGGCTGTGATGCCCCTCGGGCATGGCGCCGAGAAACATCATGCAGCCGGGCATGCGCTGGAGCACATAGGAGAAATCCTCCGCGCCCATAACCGGCGCGGGCGCCGAAATATAGTTCTCCACCCCCAGCACATCGCTGGCCACGCCGCGCGCGAAGCTGACGAAGTCGGCATCGTTGATCGTCACCGGATAGATGCGGTCGATGCGAACGCTCGCCTCGCAGAGATGCGCGGCGGCGATGTTCGTCGCCACACGCTCGATCCCCTTATGCGCCATGTCGCGCGAACGCTCCGAACAGGCGCGCAGCGTGCCGAGCATGGTGGCGTTTTCGGGGATCACATTGTTCGTGGTGCCCGATGTGACCTTGCCGCAGGTGAGGACGACGGGGTCGAAGGGATCGATGCGCCGCGTGACCATGGACTGAAGCGCAAGGCCGATCTCGAAGGCCACCGGGATCGGATCGACCGCCATATGGGGCATGGAAGCGTGACCGCCCTTGCCCTTGATCTCGATCGTCCAGACATCGGACGAGGCGAGCATCGGCCCCGGTCGGCAGATGACAGCGCCGGAGCGGAAATTCGGCGTCACATGAAGCGCGAAGGCGGCGTCGGGCCGGGGATCGGCATCGAGAAGGCCATCCTCGATCATGTGGCGGGCGCCCGCATAGCCCTCCTCTCCCGGCTGGAACATGAATTTGACGGTGCCGGGCAGCTCGTCGCGATGGCGGTGGAGAAGATGCACGGCCTGAACGAGCATGGCGGTGTGCGCATCATGCCCGCAGGCATGCATGCGGCCCTCGAACTCGCTGGCGAAATCGAGCCCGGTTTCCTCCCGCATGGGAAGCGCATCCATGTCGCCGCGCAGGAGAATGGTGCGGCCGCTTTGCGAGCCCGGCTTCGTGCCCGTGAGCGAGACGACGAGACCCGAGGTCGAGGGCCCGCGCGCGATCTGGACGTCGAGGCCGTCGAGCCTTTCACGCACCGCTTCCGTCGTCAACGGCAGGTCGAGGCCGAGTTCCGGCTTCGCATGGATGCGGCGGCGCAGGGCGATTGCCTCAGGAAGCATGGCCTCGGCCTCGCCGAGAAAACGACGAATGTCGGGCATGATCCCCCTTCAAATGCGAAGGCGGCGCCACCGGGGCGCCGCCTGCATCATTTCCAATGATTTACTTCTTGATCTGCGAGGCCAGAAGCTTGCGCGTCTTGAGGCCATAGGGCGGACGGAACATCTCCACCACCATCTTGGCCTTGGCCTGCGTGTAGATCGCCTTCGCATGGCTGAAGGTCTTGAAACCGTCGACGCCATGATAGGCGCCCATGCCGCTCGGGCCGACGCCGCCGAAGGGCAGATCTTCCATCGAGACATGCATGATGACGTCGTTGATCGTCACGCCGCCCGAGGTCGTGCGGTCGAGCACCTGCCGCTCCTCCTGCTCGTCCTCGCCGAAATAGTAGAGGCCGAGGGGGCGCGGATGATCGTTGACGTAGCCAAGCACTTCCGTCACGTCGCGATAGGACTTCACAGGCAGGACCGGGCCGAAGATCTCGTCCTGCATGACCTTCATGTCGTCGGTCGGGTTCAGGATGATCGTTGGCGGAATCTTGTGGGCCTGCTGCTGGCTGAAGTCCTCGTTCGCCGGATTGATCTCGACAACCTTCGCGCCCTTCGCCTTGGCATCCTCGACATAGCCGTTGATGCGCTCGTAATGGCGCTGGTTGATGATCGAGGTGTAATCCGGATTGTCCTTGATGGTCGGATACATCTTCCTGATCGACTTCGTGGCCTCGGACACGAATTCATCGACGCGGCTCTCGGGCACGAAGACATAGTCCGGCGCGAGGCAGATCTGGCCGGCATTGAGCGTCTTGCCGGTCATGATCTTGGCCGCCGCGTCTTCCATCTTCGCCGACTTCGACACGATGACCGGAGACTTGCCGCCAAGCTCGAGCGTCAGCGGCACGAGATTTTCGGCCGCCGCGCGCATGACGTGATGCGCGATCGAGGTCGCGCCCGTGAACAGAAGATGGTCGAAGGGCTGGCTGCTGAACGCCTGGCCGACCGCCGGTCCGCCGGTGATGACGGCGACTTCCGTTTCGTCATAGGCCGAGCGGATCATGCGCGCCATGAGTTCCGACGTCGCCGGCGTGAACTCCGACGGCTTGATCATCGCGCGGTTGCCCGCCGCGAAAACGCCCGCGAGCGGCGTCCACGTCAGATTGATCGGAAAGTTCCACGGGCTGATGATGCCCACCACGCCCAGCGGCTGGTACTCGACGCGCGCCTTGGCGCCGAGAAGACCGAGCGGGAACTGGACCTTGCGCTTTTCGGGCTTCATCCACTGGCGCAGATGCTTCTTGGCGTGCTTCAGCGGCCCGAGCGAGCCCATCACGTCGGTCAGCAGGGACTGATCGTGGCTGCGGTGCCCGAAATCGGAAGCCAGCGCCTCCGCGATCTCCTTCTGGTTGTCCACGAGAAGCGCGATCGCGCGGTCGATCCAGTCGATGCGCTTTTCGGCGGAGGGAGGGCCGTCCTTTATATGGGCTGCCTTCTGACGATCCAGAATGTTACGGATCGAGGCCGAGATTGCGCTCGCATCCGCCTCGTTAGCCTTGGACTCGGCCAGACTCATGTTCTTTTCCTCCTGTTGCGCGCCTTCCCGGTGCAGCTCTCATTAAGGGAAATATACATGACAAGCGGGTCCCGGTAGACCTGCGTTTTGACAATCTTCACTCTCAATATGACGCAACGTCAACCGTGCCGGATGTGCCATTTCAGTCCCCGGTTTACCGGCACGTAACAAAGATCGCCTAGCTTCGGAGCTGTAGAGACCAGCCACCCCCGGGCGGCTCGGGGATGGCGACAAGGTGAGGATAGGGATTTGACTTATACAGACGACATCGCCGTCGCCACCGAATGGAGCACGAGGGCTCTCGGCCTCATGGCCCGACATGGCGTCGTGCCCCTGCCGGAAAACTACGATATCTGGTTCCGCTACGTCTCCGGCCATAATAGCGAGCTGAATGACGAGATCGACAAGCGGCTGAAGGAAGGCCAACCGATCAACGAGAAGACCTCGGCCGAACTCCACCAGCGCTTCGCCAGCCACGAGTCCCTCGCCGAGGCCGCCCTCGACGCCGGCGAAAGGCTGAATGTCGAAGTCGACAAGATCATGAAGCTGGTCGAGGCGACCGCCGATGGCTCCAACGAGCTTGGCACCTCCATGCGGCAGGCCAGCGCCGAGCTGACCGCCAAATCGACGCCCAAGGATGTCCGCCGCGTGGTCGAGGCCATCGTCACCGCCACGCGCAAGATGGAAAACCGCAGCCGGGAACTCGAAGCGCGGCTGAACGAAACCAAGGGCGAGCTGAAGACGCTCAGGACGAACCTGACCAAGGCGCGCAACGAAGCACGGACCGACGGCCTGACGGGCCTCGCCAACCGCAAGGCATTCGACGAAGCGCTCGCGCAGGAAATCGCGCAGGCGACCAGGGAGCAGACGCCGCTCTGCCTCGTCATCGGCGATATCGACCACTTCAAGCAGTTCAACGACACATGGGGCCACAGGACGGGCGACCAGGTGCTGCGCCTCGTCGCAAGCTGCCTCAAGTCCGGCGCCAGAGAGCGCGACACGGTGGCCCGCTATGGCGGCGAGGAATTCGCGATCATCGTGCCCGGCGCCACGACGAGCGAAACGGAAAAACTCGCCAATGGCATTCGCGAGGTCGTGCAGGCGCGCGAACTCGTCAAGCGTTCGACGGGCGAGACGCTTGGCCGCGTGACCATGTCGCTCGGCGTGGCGACGATGCGGCCCGGCGAGAGCCCGGCCACGCTCATCGAGCGGGCAGATGCCTGCCTCTACGCGGCCAAGCGCGGCGGCCGCAACCGCGTCGTCAGCGAGACGCAGGACCTCCAGATCAGGGCCAAGGCGAGCTGAGACCCGCAAGCCCGCGCCCTGCCTCCATGAAATTGACGCAACGGAATCCTCGTCCGCATTTTTCGCGCACCCGATAGCCGTTGCGCCGCTTCATCCCGGCTTCCGTCGCGCGGCGGCCACGTCTATGCTCGCCCGCAATTCGACATCGGAAATCGCGGCGACGAGAGGCCAGAATGACCACCCGCAACACCATCACGCTCGAGGCGAACGACGGCATCGCCCTGCTCACCCTCAACCGGCCGGAAGTGCTCAACAGCATCAACATGGAGCTGATCGCCGAGGTGCGCGCGGCGCTCGCCGAGGTGAAGGCAAACGCCGATCTGCGCGTGCTCGTGATGACGGGCGCGGGACGCGGCTTCTGCGCGGGCGCCGACCTCGCCGCACAGGGCTCGCGGCAGGAAGGCATGAGCGCCGGCCAGGGCGTCGCGCATGGCATGGAAGTCGCCTTCAACCCGATGATGCGTGAGCTGATGGATCTCGGAAAGCCCGTCATCGCGGCGGTCAACGGCATGACGGCCGGCGGCGGCGTGGGGCTTGCGCTCGCGGCGGACATCGTCATCGCCGCGCGGTCGGCGACCTTCATTCAGGTCTTCGGACCGCGGCTCGGCCTCATCCCCGATCTCGGCACGACATGGACGCTGCCGCGCCTCGTCGGCCGCGCACGCGCGCTCGGCCTTGCGCTCACCGGCGACAGGCTCGCCGCTGAAACCGCCGCCGAATGGGGCATGATCTGGAAATGCGTCGATGACGACGCACTGATGGGCGAAGCCATGTCGCTCGCCCAGAAACTCGCCAAGGGCCCGACCAACGCCTTTGCCGAGATCAAGAAGGCGCTCGACATTTCCGAGCGCCATACATTTGCGGAGCAGCTCGACTATGAACGCGAGATTCAGGGCCAGCTCGGCGACCATCCGAATTTCATCGAAGGCGTGACCGCCTTCCTTCAGAAGCGCGAACCCAAATTCAAGGGCTGAACAGGTTTAGGGAGACAATCATGGAATTCGAGCGCGTAAGACTCGAGATCGACGGGCCGGTCGGCACGCTGACGCTGAACCATCCGGAAGTCATGAACGCCGTTTCGCCGGAAATGCTCGGCGGGCTCATGAAGGCGATGGATGAGGTGGAAGACGCGAAGAACGGTCTGCGCTGCCTCGTCATGACGGGCGAAGGGCGCGGCTTCTGCACCGGCGCCAATCTGCAGGGGCGCGGCGACAACAATGCCGGGCGGACGGATGCGGGCTCGGCGCTGGAGACGGCCTATCACCCCTTCCTGCGGCGCCTGCGCAATCTGAAGATGCCCTTCATCACCTCCGTCAACGGACCCGCCGCGGGCGTGGGCATGAGCTTCGCGCTCATGGGCGATCTCGTGCTTTGCGCGCGTTCGGCCTATTTCCTCCAGGCGTTCAGGCGCATCGGCCTCGTGCCCGATGGCGGCTCGACATGGATCCTGCCGCGCCTCGTCGGCAAGGCACGCGCGATGGAGCTTTCGCTGCTCGGTGAAAAGCTGCCCGCCGAGACGGCGCTCGAATGGGGCCTCGTCAACCGCGTCTTCGACGATGCGAAGCTCGCCGAGGAAACGAAGAAGCTCGCGCATGATCTCGCCAATGGCCCGACCGTGGCGCTAGGCCTCATCCGTCAGCTCTATTGGGAGAGCACCGACAACACCTATGAGGAGCAGCTCAATCTGGAGCGCCAGAACCAGCGCACGGCCGGCGACTCCCGCGACTTCAAGGAAGGCGTGCGCGCTTTCCTCGAAAAGCGCCCCGCGCAATTCAAGGGAGAGTGACGATGCAGCCGGCGGCGATTGAAAACTGGCACAGGGTGGTGAAGTCGAAAGACCCGAAAGGTCTCGACGCCATTCTCGCCGACGATGTGGTGTTTCAATCGCCCGTCGTGCACACGCCGCAACGGGGAAAAGCGATCACCACCGCCTATCTGACGGCGGCGATGCATGTCCTGAGCAATGACGACCGCTTTTGCTATGTTGGCGAATGGTTCGGCGCGGATTCCGCCGTGCTGGAATTCGAGACGGAGATCGACGGCATCGTCATCAACGGCATCGACATGATCGGCTGGAACGAGGAAGGCAAGATCAACCGCTTCAAGGTGATGGTGCGGCCGCTGAAGGCGATCAATCTCTTGCACTCGCTCATGGCCGAGCGCCTCGCAGGCATGATGAAGGCTTGAGCTTCCTCGACGCGGCCGCGCCGCTCCAGGATGACAAGAAGACAAGGGCGTCCCCGGCGGGGGACGCCCTTTTTTCGTCAATCTATGGCGTAGATCCGGGGCCCGCCCGCGACCGCGCCGGGAGCCGCGATCTCGAAAATCCTGAGCGGTCCCTGCCGCTCGCCCGGCATGCCGGGAACGCCCACCGGCATCCCCGGGACCGAGATGCCCGCGATCTTCGGGCGCTCATGCAAGAGCCGGTGGACATATTCAATCGGCACATGCCCCTCGACTAAATAACCGTCGATGAGAGTGGTGTGGCAGCCGAGAAGTTCCTCGGTGACGCCGAGCGCCATTGCCCTGGCAACAAGATTTTCGTCGACGACGATCTTCACATCGAAGCCGCTCTGCCGGAGATGGTCGGCATATCCGTCGCAGCATGTGCAATCGGGCGACTTGTAAAGCGTCGCCATGCGCGGCGCGGATTTCGCCGCAAGAGCGGCGACGGGCATCGCCATGGCCGCAACCGCCGACAGCAGGACAGCGACGGCCAGACGGCGCGCGACGCGAGGCCGCGCGAACTTCATTTTCTGAAACATGACTTTCTCCTGATGGTGTAACGAACGATCCGATCAGGCTGAAAGCCGGGGCGGCGACAGTTCCGGCGCGTGCGTCCAGGGCCGCATCGCCGCGGGCGGCGCCACCTCGAATTCGTCCGTACCGGCAAGATCGAGCGCGATCGCCGCCATCGGGATCACGGCCGGCACGCCGCAGGAAATCTGGCAGGAGGAGGAAGCCGGAACGGTTCCCTCATGCCGGGAGCATCCGTCGCACGCGGCACCGGCGGGGGCCATTTCCGAAAGCATTTTGGAGTGTCCGTCGGAGAACGGCACGGCATGCATCCCCACGCCGAAAAGGACGGCGGCGAGAAGCGAAAGAATGGCGCCCCAGGATGCGAATTTCGACGTCATGCGCGCGAGTTTGACCAGCCCGGCAGCCAAACACAATGGCGCAATATGTCCGCCCTATTCCCTCGGCGCACTCTTTCGCGTCCGCTTCGCCGCAGGCTTTTTCCGGGTTGCGGACCGCGCCGCCTTCGCAAGCTTTGCCGACCTTGCGGTCCGCATGACGGCGAGAGACTTCCGCGCCCATTGCACAAGCTCATCCGGCTCGTCATAGAGGCGCTCGGGCACTTCGTAATAGTGGAGCGCCCCGGTCTTTCCATTGCGCATTTCGTAGGTGAAGGGCTCCATCCCCTCTCCTTCGAAATCGGCGCGATTGGTGTCGTCGACCTTGAAGTAGAGCGTTTCCTCGAAGATGAGGCCGAACATCAGATCGTCGAGATAGACGCCCGCGCCGCCGAACATGCCGCGCATGCGCACGGGGCCGAGCCCTTCAAGCTGTTCGGCGACGAATTCCTTGTATTCGGCGCTGACGGCCATGCGTCTCTTGCCCCGCGGGTCAGGCGCCGGCGGGCTCGATGGTGACGCTCTCCCCGCAGCCGCAGGCATCCGTCACGTTCGGATTGTTGAACTTGAAGCCGGAGGAGAATTTCTCAGTCACGTAGTCCATCTCCGTGCCGATGAGAAAGAGGATTGCCTTGGGGTCGATCAGGATCTTCACCCCCTTGTCCTCGATCACTTCGTCGAGCGGCTTCACTTCCTCGGCATATTCCATGGTGTATTCCATGCCGGCGCAGCCGCCATTCTTCACGCCGACGCGCAGGCCGACAACTTTCCCCTCGGATCGCGCCATGATGGCGCGCAGATGCTCCGAGGCCCTGTCGGTCAGTCTGATTGCCTTTGGGCGTTCTCTTGCCATGTCATTCATCCTCAGGCTTCAGGTGGCTATCCAGGTCAGGCCGTTCAAGCGGGCTAATACATATTGAGCGCGACGCGCGCCTCTTCGGACATTCGGCTCGTGTCCCAGGGCGGATCGAAGACCATGTTGACCTTCACATCGCCCACGCCATCGACCGAACGCACGGCATCGGCCACCATTTCCGGCATCGTGCCTGCGACCGGACAGCCCGGCGCCGTCAGCGTCATGTCGATGGTGATGTCGCGATCGTCCGAAATATCGACCTTGTAGATGAGGCCAAGCTCATAGATGTCGACCGGGATTTCGGGGTCGTAAACCGTCTTGAGCGCGTCGATGATGTCGTCGGTCAGCCGCTCCAGCTCCTCGGGCGGAAGCGCGGATGAACCCGCCGCCGCGTCAGGTGGATTTTCGCCGACCGCCATGTTCACGTCTTCTGACATATCCGTTCCTCAGGCGAAGAATTTCTTCGCGTCGATGAGGGCCGCGACCAGCCGGTCGATTTCCTCATGCGTCGTATACATGGCGAAGGAGGCCCGCGCCGTCGCCGTCACGCCGAAACGCTCCATGAGCGGCTGGGCGCAATGATGCCCGGCACGAACCGCAACGCCCGCGCGGTCGATCACGGTTGCGATGTCATGGGCATGCGCGGAACCGAGCGTGAAGGAAATGATGCCGCCCTTGCTCCGCGAGGTGCCGATGATCCGCAGATCCTCGATCTCCGAAAGCCGCTCATTCGCATAGGCGAGCAGGCTCGCCTCATGCGCCGCGATGCGCGCGCGGCCGACCCCATGCACATAATCGAGCGCGGCGCCGAGGCCGATCGCCTCGACGATCGCCGGCGTTCCCGCCTCGAAGCGATGAGGCGGCGCGGCATAGGACACGGCATCGAGGCTCACTTCGCGGATCATCTCGCCGCCACCGCGATAGGGTCGCATCTTCTCCAGCAATTCCTTCTTGCCGTAGAGAAAGCCGATGCCCGTGGGCCCGTAAATCTTGTGCCCCGTCACCGCATAGAAATCGACATCGAGATCGCGCACGTCGATCTCGAGATGCACCGCACTTTGCGAGCCATCGACCACGACCGGAATCCCGCGCGCATGGGCAAGGCGCACGATCTCCTTCATCGGCGTGACCGTGCCGAGCACGTTCGACATATGAGTGATCGCGACGATCTTGACCTTCGGCCCGAGCAGCTTCTCGAATGCCTCCATGTCGAGGTCGCCCTCATCCGTCACGGGCACCCATTTGAGAACCGCGCCCTGCCGCTCGCGCAGGAAATGCCAGGGGACGATGTTCGAGTGATGCTCCATGACGGAAAGCACGATCTCATCGCCCGGACCGATCATCGGCGCCGCAAAGCTCGATGCGACGAGATTGAGCGCATCGGTCGAGCCCGACGTGAAGATGATCTCGTCCGTCGAGGCGGCGTTGACGAAGGCGCGCGTCTTCTCGCGCGCATCCTCGAAGCGCTGCGTCGCCGCGTTGGAGAGATAGTGGAGCCCGCGATGCACATTGGCGAATTCGTGCTCCATGACCTCGCGCATCGTGTCGATCACGACCTTCGGCTTCTGTGCCGAGGCTCCGTTGTCGAGATAGACGAGCGGCTTGCCATAGACTTCGCGGCTCAGGATCGGAAAATCCGCCCGGATGGCCGCGACGTCATAGCCCTCTTCGACGCGCTTCAATGGTTGACCCGTCATGACGCAACCTCGCTTCCCGGCTGGAACCAACCCGCGGCAAGCGCACGCAAGGCTTCCCGCGCGGCTTCATGTGGCACGCTCTCGAAGGCTTCGTCGAGAAATGCCGAGATGAGAAGCTGGCGCGCCGTTGCCTCGTCTATGCCGCGCGAACGCAGATAGAAGATCGCCGCGGCGTTCAGCTCGCCAATGGTCGAGCCATGGGCGCACTGGACGTCATCGGCATAAATCTCGAGCTCGGGTTTCGCATTCATCGCCGCGTCGCGGGAGAGCAGAAGCGCGTTCGTCATCTGCCGCCCGTCGGACTTCTGCGCGTCTTCGCGCACGACGACCCGGCCCTGAAACACGCCGGTCGAGGTCCCGTCGAGAACGGTCTTGAACAGCGTGCCGCTGGTGCAATGGGGAATGGCGTGATCGACGAGCACGAAGTGATCGCCATGCTGCGAGCCGCGCAGCGCCGTCGCGCCATTGACCTCGGCTTCCGCCTCCTCGCCCTCGAAACGAATGAACGATTGCGAGCGCGAGACGCCGCCGCCAATCGTCATCGAGAATGTCGAAAGCTTCGACCGCGCGTCGAGATGCGCCGAAAGCGTCGCGAGGTGGATCGCGTCCGGCGCTTCGTCCTGCACCTTCACATGATCGAGGCTCGCGCCATCGGCTAGCGAAACATCCGTCACCAGGTCGGCGAAGTAGCGCGACGCGCCGGCCCCGATATGGGACTCGAGGATCGACGCCGACGCCCCTTCGTCGAGCCGGATGAAATTGCGCGCGTGATACGCGCCGTCATCGGCCGCGAGGAAGAGGAGATGCAGCGGCTTTTCGAGCCTGACGCCCTTGTGAACATGGATCGCCACGCCGCCCTGCATCAGCGCCGTATTGAGCGCGATGACATTGGTGGCGCCGGTCGTGGCCGCGCTCGTCTCGACAAGCAGCCGCACCCAGGATTTGTCGAGCGCATCCGCCAGCGGCAGCACATCGACGCCCGAAGGCAGCGCCGCATCCGACAGATCGGCCCGCAGCCGGCCGTTCACGAATACGAGAACATGCCGCTCGATGGCGTTGAAGGCGGCAGCGGAAGGCCGCGCCTCCGCGCCCGGGAGCAGCACCGCGCCCCGATGCTCGGGCGCAGGCGCAAGGGACGCCCTGCCCAGCGCCTGACGCAGATCCGTGTAGCGCCAATCCTCGAGGCGGCGATGCGGAAGCCCCGCCGTCCTGAAGACGCGCAGCGCCTCATCGCGGCGCCTGGAAAGCCACCCGATGCCCGCGCCGGGAAGCGCCGCGCGCTGCCGCTCATAGGCGTCGATGAAAAGCTGTTCGGCTTCGCCTGTCATTTCCGATCCTTACGCCGCAAACTCGGCATAGCCGGTCCGCTCGAGTTCCGCGGCAAGCTCCTTGCCGCCCGAGCGGACGATCCGGCCCTTCGAGAGCACATGGACGACATCCGGCACGATGTAATCGAGCAGACGCTGATAATGGGTGATGACGATCATCGCGCGCTCGGGCGAGCGCAGCGCGTTGACGCCATCGGCGACGACCTTTAGCGCGTCGATGTCGAGGCCGGAGTCGGTTTCGTCGAGAACCGCGAGCGAGGGCTCCAGCATCGCCATCTGAAGCACTTCCGCCCGCTTCTTCTCGCCGCCCGAGAAGCCGACATTGACCGCGCGCTTCAGCATGTCCTCGCTGATGTTGAGCGGCTTCGACTTCTCGCGCACGAGCTTCAGGAAACGCGGCGCATCGAGATCGGCCTCGCCGCGCGCCTTCCTCTGCGCATTGATCGCGGTCTTCAGGAACATCATGTTGGTGACGCCCGGAATCTCGATCGGATACTGGAAGGCGAGGAAGACGCCCGCAGCCGCGCGCTCATCCACATTCATGGCGAGGAGATCCCTGCCCTTGTATGTGATAGAGCCTTCCGTCACCTCATATCCCTGGCGCCCGGCGAGCACATAGGAAAGCGTCGACTTGCCGGAACCGTTCGGTCCCATGATGGCATGGACTTCGCCCGCGCCGACCGTGAGATCGATGCCCTTCAGGATTTCCTTGCCGTCCACGACGACATGCAGGTTCTTGATCTCGAGCATTATCCTACGCTTCCTTCCAGGCTGATACCGACGAGCTTTTGCGCCTCGACTGCGAATTCCATCGGCAAATGCTGCAGCACTTCGCGGCAGAAGCCGTTGACGATGAGCGCGACCGCCTCTTCCTCGGGTACGCCGCGCTGGCGGCAATAGAAGAGCTGTTCCTCGCTGATCTTCGATGTCGTCGCCTCATGTTCGAGGATCGCGGTCGGATTCTTCGCCTCGATATAGGGCACGGTGTGCGCCGCGCACTTCGAGCCGATGAGCAGGCTGTCGCACTGCGTGAAGTTGCGGACGTTCTCCGCCTTCTTGTGAACGCTCACGAGCCCGCGATAGGTGTTCGACGAGCGACCGGCGGAAATGCCCTTCGAGACGATGCGGCTCGACGTGTTCTTGCCGAGATGGATCATCTTCGTGCCGCTGTCGACCTGCTGGAAATGGTTGGAGATGGCGATCGAATAGAACTCGCCGCTCGACCCCTCGCCGCGCAGGATGCAGCTTGGATATTTCCAGGTGACGGCCGATCCGGTTTCCACCTGCGTCCAGGAAATCTTGGAACGGGCGCCACGGCAGTCGCCACGCTTGGTGACGAAGTTGTAGATGCCGCCCGTGCCGTCCTCGTCGCCGGGGAACCAGTTCTGCACCGTCGAATATTTGATCTCGGCATCGTCGAGCGCGACGAGCTCGACGACGGCGGCGTGAAGCTGGTTCTCGTCGCGCTGCGGAGCGGTGCAGCCTTCGAGATAGCTCACATAGGAGCCCTTGTCGGCGATGATGAGCGTGCGCTCGAACTGGCCCGTCTGCTTCTCGTTGATGCGGAAATAGGTCGAAAGCTCCATCGGGCAGCGCACGCCTTCGGGGATGTAGACAAACGACCCGTCGGAGAAGACGGCGGAATTCAGCGTCGCATAATAATTGTCCGAGTACGGCACGACTGTGCCGAGATACTTGCGGACAAGCTCGGGATATTCGCGCACCGCCTCCGAGAAGGGGCAGAAGATCACGCCCGCTTCCATGAGCTTCGCACGGAAAGTGGTGACCACGGAGACGGAGTCGAACACGGCATCGACGGCGACGCCCGCCAGCACTTCCTGCTCCGCGAGCGGAATGCCGAGCTTCTCGTAAGTCTCGAGCAGCTTCGGATCGACCTCATCGAGGCTCGCGGGCTTCGCGTTCTGCTTCGGCGCGGCGAAATAATAGGCGTCCTGGAAGTCGATCGGCGGATAGGCGACCTTCGCCCATTTCGGCTCCTCCATCTGGAGCCAGCGGTGATAGGCCTGCAGGCGCCATTCGAGCATCCATTCGGGCTCGTGTTTCTTGGCCGAGATGAAACGGATCGTATCCTCGTTCAGGCCCTTGGGAGCTTTCTCGGATTCGATATCGGTGGTGAAGCCGTACTTATACTTGTCGGCTGCAACCTGATCGACCGTATCGATCGTCTCGCTAACGGCTGCCATCTCGTACTCTCCACTTCATTCTCAAGCCGGCACGGCCGAAGAGGCCGCCGCCCGCACCGATGCGCTCTCCTGCACGCCGGTCTTCACATCACTCTGATGGGCGCGCGCTTTTGCCGCCGCGCGGGCCCAGCTTCCAACGAACCGTTCGATCTCGGCGCGCGTGTTCGCAAGGCCGAGGCTGACACGGACCGCGCCCTTGGCGAGGTAAGGCTCCACGCCCATCGCCTCGAGCACATGGGAGCGCGCCACCTTTCCCGACGAACAGGCGGAACCCGCGCTCACCGCAAAACCGTCGAGATCGAGGATCATGAGCAGCGTTTCCGCATTGAGTCCCGCCGACGAGAAAAGGCTCGTATTGGCAAGCCTTGGCGCATTCTCGCCAAAAATCCGCACTTCCGGCACGGCCGCCTTCAAGGCGGCTTCGAGCGCGTCGCGAAGTTCCACGATGCGCGCATAAGCATCGGCATCCCTCGCCGCGGCGCGCGCCGCAGCGCCGAAGCCCGCAATGCCCGGCACGTTTTCGGTGCCGGAGCGGCGGCGCAATTCCTGCCCGCCCCCGCGAATGAGCGGCTCGAATGCAAGCTCATCGCGCCAGACCAGCGCGCCCACACCCTGCGGGCTGCCGAGCTTGTGCCCGGAAAGCAGCATCATGTCGACGCCGAGCGCGGCGAAATCGACCGGCATGCGGCCTACGGCCTGAATGGCATCCGTGAGCAGGAAGGCGCCCGCCGCGCGCGCCATCGCGGCCGCCTCGGCCACGGGCTGAATGACGCCCGTTTCATTATTCGCAAGCATCAGCGCCACGAGCGTCCTGACCTTGCCCGGCGCGTCGAGAAGCCCGGCCAGCGCCTCAAGATCGGCAACGCCGCTCTCGTTGACCGGCAGCACCTCCACCTCAAGGCCGGAATGGGCTGCCGCAAGCCGCACGGCATCGTGCTCCACCGAGGACAGGACGATGCGGCGAACGCCGAGCGCGTTCCTCGCCGCGTGAAGGGCAAGGTTCGCCGCTTCGGTGCCGCCGCTCGTGAAGGTGATTTCCGCGGGCTTCGCGTTCACCAGCGCGGCAACCGCCGCCCTCGCATCCTCGACGATCTTGTGTGCCGCCCGCCCCTCGGCATGAACGGATGACGGATTGCCAGTCAGTGCGAGCACGCGCGCGACCGCCTCCGCCGCTTCCGGGCGAACCGGAGCGGTGGCATTGTGGTCCATATAGGCGCGCTCGATCGTCATGCCTTCAGTGCCTCAGGCGTCAGGAGTTTTCGTTCAATCGGCGGCGTTGGAAATCGCCTGCTCGGGTGCGGGACGCGGGCTCGCGGTCGATACCACGCGGCCGTTGATCACATCGCCGAGCGACACCGAGCCGAGGAAAAGCTGAATATGGTGGCTCAGCTCGGCCCAGAGATCGTGGGTGATGCAGCGGCTGGAATTGTTTCCCATGCATCCTTTGGGAGAGCCGACTTCGCAGCGCGTCGCCTTGATGGGCTCGTCCACCGCCAGGATGACGTCCGAAATGCGGATGTCGTCCGCATGGCGGGAGAGCAGATAGCCGCCGCCGGGGCCGCGAACGCTCTTCACCAGATTGCCCCTGCGCAGCTTGGCGAAAAGCTGCTCGAGATATGAGAGCGAAATTTCCTGACGCTCGGCGATGTCGGCCAGCGCCACGGGACGGCCCGTGCTGTAGCGGGCGAGATCGGCCATGGCCATGACCGCATAACGACCCTTTGTCGTGAGTTTCACGGACCTTCTCCTCTCGAAACAGAGCTTCCTGGCGGCGCAAAGGGCCAAAACCCTTGCCTAACCGGGACTTGCCTGTGTTAAGAACGTGCGCCTCTCCTTCGGGCCCGGCATGAGTTCGGGGGGAGGCTTTTGCACTTCGGCCCGGCCTATCCCGAGCGCCTTAGTCAACTATTTAGCTGCCTCCGGGAAAGATTTCCAGAGGAAAAGAGCCGATTGCGACGGAAAATTTCCGACGCTCTCAGTCGGTTAATAGCAAGGTGAGTGAGACGGGCATGCCTGAGGTTATTTTCAATGGTCCTGCCGGCCGCATCGAAGGCCGCTACCATCACAGCCGCAAGGCCAATTCGCCGATCGCGCTGGTGCTGCACCCGCACCCCCAGTTCGGCGGCACCATGAACAACCCCGTGACCTACACGCTCTTTCAGGGCTTTGTCGCGCGCGGTTTTTCGGTTCTGCGGTTCAATTTCCGGGGCGTCGGCCGCAGCCAGGGCGCCTTCGATTCCGGCATTGGCGAGCTTTCGGACGCGGCTTCCGCCCTCGACTGGCTTCAGGCGCAGAACCCCGACGCCTCCCAGTGCTGGATTGCGGGCTTCTCCTTCGGCGCCTGGATCGCCATGCAGGTGCTCATGCGCCGGCCGGAGATCGAGGGCTTCATCTCGGTCGCTCCGCCCGCCAACATGTATGACTTCACCTTCCTCGCGCCCTGCCCCTCTTCGGGCCTCATCATCAATGGCAGCGCCGACCAGGTCGCGCCGGCGGCGGATGTGCAGAAGCTCGTGGACAGGCTGAAGACGCAGAAGGGCATCGTCATCGAGCACACGACGATCGACGGCGCCAACCACTTCTTCGATTCGCATCTCGAGCAGCTCACCAGCGTCTCGGGCGCCTATCTCGACAAGCGCCTCGCCGCTCACGCGCAGAAAGCCTGAACCGCGCCAAACCGGCCAGAGGGGAACGCCGATGCTCTATGCAATCGTGAAGGCGCTCCTCTCCGGCTTCATCATCATGGCCGTTTCGGAGATCGCCAAGCGCAGCCCGTCTTTAGGCGCGCTCGTCGTCTCGCTGCCGCTCATTTCGATCCTCGCCTTCATCTGGCTCTGGAACGACACCGGCGACAAGGAGCGCATTGCGAGCCTCGCCGAGTCGACCTTCTGGTATGTGCTGCCGACGCTGCCGATGTTTCTCGTGCTGCCGGCGCTGCTCAGATATGGAACGGGCTTCTGGCTCGCGCTCGCCGCCTCCTGCCTGCTCACCATGCTGCTCTATCTGGCAACCATCTGGATCGCGGCGAGGTTCGGCGTCAGCCTCTAGGAGCGGCCGGCTCTGTGGAGTCCCCCTCGCTTCATCGGCCTTGTCGGCCGGCCCTGTGGAGCCGGCCTCATTTCATCGGCCTTGTCGGCCGGCCCTGTGGAGCCGGCCTCCGGGCATCGGCTCCGGCACGCCGGTCGTGGTCGGAAGGCTGAGCGGCAGGCCGCGAAGCGAGCGGACCGCGAGATAGGCGAAGGCTTCCGCCTCCACATCGTCGCCCCGCCAGCCCAGATCCTCCGCAGGCAGAACCCCGCCCTGCAGGCGCTTCGAGAGCATCCGCATCAGCACCGGATTGCGCCGCCCGCCTCCGCAGACGATGAAGCGCGAGGGAACGCCCGGAATGTGCGCGACGCCGCGCGCAATCGCCTCCACGGTGAATGCCGTCAGCGTCGCCGCGCCATCGGGCGGCGAGAGGCGCTCGACGGCGGCGGACGAAAAGGAAAAGCGGTCGAGCGATTTCGGCGGCGGCGCCTCGAAGAAGTCATGTTCCATCAATTCTCGCAGCACCTCGACATCGACCTCCCCCGCGCCCGCGAGCGCCCCGTCGAGATCGACGGGCTCGCCCGTGTGGCGATGCGCCCAATCGTCGATGAGCGCATTGCCCGGCCCCGTATCGAAGGCGATGAGCTCTCCTTCCGGCGCGACATAGGTGATGTTCCCGACACCGCCGATATTGACGATGGCGACCGGCTCCCTGATGCCCGCGCTCCGCGCCAGCGCCTGGTGATAAAGCGGCACGAGCGGCGCGCCATGGCCGCCCGCCGCGACATCCGCCGAGCGGAAATCATTGACGACATCAATGCCGATCAGGTCCGCCAGAGCCTCGCCCATGCCGATCTGCACCGTCCGGCGCCGCTCGGGCTGGTGAAGGACGGTCTGGCCGTGGAAGCCGACGACCTCCACATCGGCGGGCGCAAGCCCCGCCTCATCGAGCAGGCGGCGAACCGCCACCGCATGGGCGAGCGTCAGCAGCCGCTCGGCCTCGGCGACGGGCTCGGGCATCGGCTCGCCGGGCTCCCAGCCCTTGGCGGCTTCGAGCGCCTGCCGCAGTACCGCCCGCTCCTCCGCTGAATAGGGTATGCCGAGGCTGCGGCCGGGGCGCACGACATGCTCGCCATCCGTTTCCAGAATGGCGGCGTCGATGCCGTCGAGCGAGGTGCCGCTCATCAGGCCGATGGCGCGGATCATGGCGTTTGCCCGTTTTTCCCTGTCGTAAAAGCGTGATACACCACCGGCTCCTTCATGCCTATGGCATCAGCGTCAATCGAGCCGATCATGAGCAATTTCAAGTCCGACTTCCTGCGCGAAATCGATGCGCGCGGTTTCATTCACCAGATCTCCGATCCGGAGGCTCTGGATGCCTATGCCGCCAGGGAAACCGTCACCGCCTATATCGGCTTCGACTGCACGGGACCGAGCCTTCATGTCGGCCATCTCATGGGCATCATGATGCTGCGCCGGCTGCAGCAGGCGGGCCACAAGCCCATCGTGCTGATGGGCGGTGGAACCACAAAGGTCGGCGATCCGTCGGGCAAGGACGAGTCGCGCCAGCTCCTGACCGACGACCAGATCGCGGCCAACATGGCCTCGATCAAGACCGTCTTCACGCGCTTCCTGACCTTCGGCGACGGGCCGACCGACGCGATCATGGTCAACAATGCCGAGTGGCTCGACAAGCTCGAATATATCGCCTTCCTGCGCGATTACGGCCGCCACTTCTCGGTCAACCGCATGCTCTCCTTCGACAGCGTGAAGCTCAGGCTGGAACGCGAGCAGCCGCTCTCCTTCCTCGAATTCAACTACATGATCCTCCAGGCCTATGACTTCGTCGAACTTGGCAAGCGCTATGGCTGCCGGCTCCAGATGGGCGGCTCGGATCAGTGGGGCAATATCGTCAACGGGCTCGAACTCGGGCGCCGCGCCGCGAGCCTCGACCTCTTCGCTCTCACCTGCCCGCTCATCACCACCGCCTCCGGCGCCAAGATGGGCAAGACCGCGCAGGGCGCCGTCTGGCTCAACGCGGATATGCGCTCGCCCTTCGACTACTGGCAGTTCTGGCGCAACACCGAAGACGCCGATGTCGGCCGCTTCCTCCGGCTCTTCACCGAAATGCCGCTCGCGGAGATCGCGCGGCTCGAAAAGCTCGAAGGCGCCGAACTGAACGAGGCGAAGAAGGTGCTGGCCACCGAAGCGACCGCGATGCTGCATGGCCGCGAAGAGGCCGAAAAGGCCGCCGCCGCCGCGCGGGCGGCCTTCGAGGAAGGAACGATCAGCGCCGACCTGCCGACGGTCGAGATCGAGGCGGCGAGCCTCGATGCAGGTTTCGGCATTCTCAACGCGCTGGTGACCGCGGGGCTCGTCACCTCGACCAGCGATGCGCGCCGCCAGATCAAGGGCGGCGCCGTTCGCCTGAATGACGAGGCGGTCTCCGACGAGCGACTGGCGCTGACAGGCGCGAACCTCACCGGCGACGGCATCATCAAACTTTCGCTCGGCAAGAAGCGCCACGTTCTCCTGAAGGCGAAGGGCTGAACCAACAAAAAGCGCCATGACCCGGGCTCGTCGGGCCATGGCGCTGATATGTCGAGGGCGCAAACCGCGCCTTCAGGGCCGGCTCAATGACTATTCGGCAGCCTGACCGCCAAGCGCGTAGATCGCCGCCTGACCGCCCGCGCCGTTGATCTCGCGCAGATAGCGGATGCCTTCCTCGGCGATGTCGTCGCCCACCATGCGGTCGCCTTCGCCATAGAGTTCTTCCATGTCGACATAGGCGGCGTAGTAGTGCGCGGTGCGCTTCGTGACGATGCCGGCCTTGAGCAGCGTCTTGATCAGCACACGGAACACGTTGGTCGATTCCTGAAGTTCCTTGCGCATGTTCCTGTCGGTGAGGGCTTCGGTGAGCGCGCCCTGCACCCAGCGCCAATCAAGGCCGATGCGCTCGTAGATTTCCTTCTTCTGCTCGGGCCCGGTCGAATTGCGCATGAGCATCATGAAGACCTCGAGCGCCCAGTCCTCGATCAGGTTGCGCTCGTTCTCCGGCAGCTTCGGCACGGTGCGATCGGCCCAGATCTTGCCGAACTTGTGATGGAAGGCTTCGTCCGTCATCACGAACTGCATCAGCTTGCGCATCAGCGGATCGTTCGTCTTGGCGTAGAAGGTCGCGAAAGTCCCCATGGCGAGGCCCTCGACGATCATCTGCATGCCGACGAGCTTCTTCCAGACGAGGGGCGTCGCCACGATCTCGCAGAGCAGCTTTTCGAGAACGACGCCGCAGGGCTTCGGCTTGCCCCAGCGGGCCTGAATGTATTTGGCGAAGCCCGTGACGTGGCGCGCTTCCTCGCGCGTCTGGTTGGCGGCGTATTCCTGCGCGCCCGGGTCCTTCAGAATGTGGCAGAGGCTCGCCGACAGCGCGAGCGCGCCCTGCTCGCCATGAAGGATCGAGGACATGGTCCAGCGCACGGATTCGTTGACGAGATAGATCTTCTGCCTCTCGTCCAGCTTGTCTGAAACAGCAGTCTTCAACTCCATGTTGAAGTCCGCCGGCATCAGCAACTGGCTGTCGAGATCCCAGCTATCGTTGAAGTCGATATATTTGGGATCGAGCGGATCCCAGAAATGGTCATGCGTCGCCGAAATGATCTTGTCGAATGCGGCCGAACGCTGCCCATAGCGCTCCACATCCATCATGGCCGGAAAGTCGTCCGGGGCCACCGCCTCATAAGCAGAATCCACGGTCATTTTCTGGTTTGTGGACATCGTCTCCTCCTCCGCCGTCCATATGCCAATAACCCTATCCTATATGCGGAGAAAAACTCCGCAATTTAAATCGGTACTCCGCACTATTGTTTTGGAGCCGTTCCGGGCACGGGCGCGGACTCAGGGGCAGCCGGGGCCGCGGACGACGATTCGGGCCTCCCTGCGGGGAGCGGCACGGGGCGCGGTTCAGGCGCCGCCTCCGAAGGCGCGGCTTGCGCCGGTGCCTCCGGCGGCAGGGATTTTGAAAACTCGAAGAGGCGGCGCAGGAAACCCGGCGCGATGGCGGAGAGCGGGTTCACGATCACGCTCGGATTGTCGATGTCGCCCTTGACCGTATAGGTGAAGCCGAAGACCCCCTCGCCCTGCCGGCCGACGATCAGCGGACCGAGCAACGGCACATTGCCGAGAATCGAATTGATCGTGTAGGCGGGCACCAGCGTGCCCTCCATGACGGTTACGTTTCGCGCGCGGTCGATCTCGCCATTCATGGTGAGGCCGATGGCGGGGCCGGACATGCGTGCGTCCTCCACGCGGATCCTGTGGCCGGTCACGTTGAAAGGGAGCTTCAGCGAATCGAAATAAATGCCTTCGCCATTGAGCGTATCTCGGATGCCCGTGAGCGAGCCCAGCGTCAGAATGCTCGCGAGGACGGGCGCGTTCACGATGCGGAACTTGTCGGCCGAGAACTCGCCCTTCATGGGCGAGCCCGGAAGCTTGTCGTCGATCACCGCTCTGGCGTTCAGCGTGCCGCCGCGTGCGCTCGTCATCAGATCGAGCGCGCTGAGGACGAAGCCCGCATCGGGCGAATGCATGAAGAACTCGCGCGTCCTGTCCGCCCCGCTCCTGATCTCCACGGCGAGCGCGCCGCCATTCCTGTCGGCGCCGGAAAGCTCCATCAGATAGACCTCGCCGTCGATCTGGGTGAAGGACGCCTTGAGCCCCATGAGCTTCGTGTTGTTCTGCGCGGCGACTTCGGCCACATTGGCGCGGATCATCGACCGGAGCGAAGGGTCCTGCTCCATTTCCGGCGTCAGTAGCCGCGTGGCGGCCTTCTCCGCTTCCGCCTTGTCGCCCGAGCCGGAAATGAAGTCCTGAATGAGCCCCCGCGCATCTGCCTTCGCGCCGCTGATGTCCAGGACGAGGGCGCCCTTCGGATCGCGCTTCGCCTTCAAGGAGAGATCGTTCGAGGCACCGAGCCTAACGACCGGAAAATCGGCGGCGAGAATGCGTCCAGCATTGTCGATGCTGAAGCCGCCCTTCGCGTCAATGCCCTCTCCCGCCAGCACGAAATCCGAGATGCGATAGGCATCACGAATGAACTCGACCTTGAGGTCGGCGGTTGCCGGCTTGCCGACCGGCTTCATCCAGGCGAGGTCGTCCACCTTGGCGATCGCGGCCGACAATTCGGCATGAACGGTGGCATTGGTGATCGCCGAACCGCGGCCGGTGAATTTCGCCTGCACTTCGGCCGTTCCCGAAATGAATTCCGTGAGCGGAAGACCGACGGCGGTACGGCTCGCGTCGTCGAGATAGCCCGAAAGCTCGAAGACCGATCCCGGCCCGCGCGTGGGAACGAAGCTCTCGCTCCAGACGAGCCTCAGCGGAACGCTGCCATTGATGCTGACGGTTCCCCTCGCCTTGAGGCCGGTGCGCTGCACGTCGATGTCGAGAGCGCCGTCCGTGACCGAAAGATCCTTCTGAATGTTCGGGATGGAGATCTTCTCGGCGCGCGCCTTGCCGGAGAAGTCCACATCGTCGATCTTCACATCCTTCACGAGCGGCAGCCTGAGCCTGGCGCTGAGCGTACCGCTGCCGCCGACGGTCGCCGGATCGAGGCCGAACCCGCCGATGAGCTTCAGCGGCTCGTGGTTCAGCAGGCCGAGAAGGTCGGCGGTCGCGCCCGACGCCGAAAGCTCGATCTCGCCAATGCTGTGCTTGTCGGCAAGCGCGCCATCCGCGAAGTGACCGTTCGAGACAGCGATGGAACGGCCGGGCGACAATGCGACCGAGGCCGAGTTGACCCATGCGTCGAAGCGGTCGCCCTGCAGCAATCCGCGCGCGGTCACGCCCGTCATGGGCGGCATCTTGCCGAGATAGGAGATGGTCGTGCCGGTGACATCGAACTCAAAGCGAATTCGCTCGTTCGGGATCGCCATGCCATTGTCGGCATCGGCCAGCATGTCGGCGGGCGCGTCGACGCGGAACGAGCCCTTGTTGAGCATCCCGCCCTTCATGTTCTCGGACACCCACTCGCGCGCATTGTGCGAGAGGGGAAGCGGCCAGATGGCGCGCACCGTATCGACCGGGATCGAGGTCAGAGTGCCGCTCATGTCAACGGAAGGCGAACGCGCCCCCTCGCCGATCGTTCCGGCGGCGGCGATCCTTCCCCCGCCCGCGACGCCAAGGCTCACCTCATCGATCGAAAGCGAGCGCTTGTCGAAATCGAGCAGGCCGTTGAAGCGGATATCGTCGAGCTCCACCGGACCTTCAAAGAACCCGGCCATCTGCGTCGCGGTCTTGCCACCGGTAAGCTCGACGCGCGCCGATGAGACATTGAGACCGGCGCCGAGCGTGTAATCGACATGCCCCACCAGCGAGACGCTGTGAGGCCCGGCCTGAAGGACGAGTTGCTTCAGGTCGAGGCGGTGCGCGAGCGCATCGAGCGCGATCTCGGCATGCGCCTTTTCGAGCGCGACCGGCGCCTGCTCCAGGCCCGGCAGGGTGAAGGTGCCCTTGCCCGCTTCGAGCATGAGCTGCGCCGAGGCCACCGAGCCATCTGTGCGCATGTTGAGCGTGCCGGTGGCGCCGATGGGGGCGTCGAACATCGCGTAGTTGGCGAAGGCGGGCGACATGCGCGCAAGCGCTGCGGGCACGACATTCGTCGCCCTCATGCCGACTTCGAGCGACGTGCCGCCGCGCGGCAGCGTCCCGTTGAGTTCGATGTGGCTTGTGGTGTCGCCGATCCGCATATCGGCGATGAGCGAGCCCGCCACGCCGCCACCCGCGCCGCGATACATGGCGAGATTTGCGTCGGGCGCCACGAAGGTCACTCCATTGACTTCATCAACAAAGCGCAGCGTCGCGTTCCTCATGCCGACATGGCGCAGATAGCCGAGGACCGAATTCGTCGTGTTGCCGGTCGCAAGCGCCTCGAACATCGGCGCGAGGATGGCGGAGGCATCTCCCTCGCTCGGCGCGGCGGGCGCGGCGCCCGCCGAAGCAAGCCCCAGCGAAATGCCCGTCCCCGGCCGGCGCACGATCGACGCCTGCACGCCATAGAAATCGACATAGGTCGGCGCAAGCCGGCCGACCAGCAGCGCCGGCACGCTCAGGCGGAATTGCAAATCGGGGATCGCGGCCACCAGATTGCCGTCCGCGCCGGTGAGGCGGACATTCGCCAGCCGGAAGCCGAGCTGCTGGTCCTCCGGCGTCCAGATGAGGACGGTGTTGTCGACCGTCAGACGGCCGCCCTGCAGATCGCGCCGGACGGCATCCTCGATCATCTGGTTCATGATCGGCAGCGAAATCGGACCGGTCGAGAGCCGCCAGGCCAGCACGGCGAGCAGCACCGCCATCGCGGCGACGGCGACGCCGAAAATCTCCAGAGCAATCTTACTCGTCCGGCGAATCAAGAAACGACTGGCCCCTCTTGCTCGTCATGGCCTTGAAGCCGATCGGACGAGTGCGTTTCGTGTTGTTTTACTCGCAGGCTCCGCTCAAGTCTTCTGATTTGGGGCGGCCTGACTGGACATCGCCCATTTGTTTACGATGTTCATTGAGCGACGCTCATGCATATTGGAGGCCGGACGGGCGGCGTCGCGCCCGCAAGGTGAGGCAAGCGACTGGAGAGATGCTCATGGCGAAGACGGTTGGAGCAAAGAAGCCGGACGTGAAGGCGGCGGCGAAGAAGGCCCCCGCCGCAAAGGCGAAGGCAACGGCAAAGGCGGCCGCGAAACCCAAGACGGCCTCTGCCGCCAAGGCCGCTCCGAAGACCGCTGCAAAGGCGAAGCCCGCCGGCGCAAAGCCTGCCGCGCCCGCCAGCGCCCGCGCGCTTCCGGCGGTCGGCGAGCGCGCTCCGGCATTTTCACTTCCCGCCGATGACGGCAGCAGCGTCAGCCTTGGCAGCTTTCCGGGAAAGAAGATCGTTCTCTACTTCTATCCCAAGGACGACACGCCGGGCTGCACGATCGAGGCGATCGCCTTCTCGGCCAAGAAGGCCGCCTTCGCGGCGGCAGGGGCCGTGGTCCTCGGCGTTTCCAGGGATTCCGTCGCCTCCCACTGCAAGTTCAGGGACAAGCACGGGCTGTCGATCCGGCTTCTTTCCGACGAAAGCACGAAGATGCTCGAAGCCTATGGCGTCTGGGGCGAAAAGAAGCTCTATGGCCGGACCTATATGGGCATCGACCGCACGACCTTCCTGATCGATGCCAAGGGCGTCATTCGCCATGTGTGGCCGAAGGTCAAGGTCGATGGCCATGCCGACGAGGTGCTGGCCGCGGTGAAGGGCCTCTGAGCGAGCGGAAATACTACGTGACGATCGAACCGACCTCTCCCTCCTCCGCCATTTGCGAAGGAATGTCGCTGGCGGAGGCCGCCCGCGCCGTACTCGAATGCCCCGATGCCGAAGGCAAGGCCCGCCTCGCACATGAAGCGGCGGCTCTCTGGCGCGCGGGCGCGCTGCCGCTTGCGCCGGGAGAACTGCCCGACCGCCCGCAACGCCCGGCATGGCCGCAGCTTCTGCCGCCGAACGAAATGCCGAGGCGCACATTCAAGGGCCCGCGCGGGCGCTTCGCGCTCCTGCATTCTCTCGCCCATATCGAACTCAACGCCATCGACCTTGCCTTCGACATCGCCGGCCGGTTTGCGGGAGAGCCGCTGCCCCGCGCCTTTTTCGACGACTGGATTTCGGTCGGCGACGATGAAGCGCGCCACTTCATGCTGCTTCAGGCGCGGCTCGCGGCCATGGGCGGAACCTATGGCGACCTGCCCGCCCATGACGGGCTCTGGCAGGCGGCGCATGAAACACGCCACGATCTTCTCGCCCGCCTCGCGATCGTGCCCATGGTGCTCGAGGCGCGCGGCCTCGACGTCACTCCGGTCATGATCGAGCGGCTCACCGGCGCGGGCGACCATGAAAGCGCCGCCGTGCTCGGCGTCATTTATCGCGACGAGCAGCAACATGTTGGGGCTGGTGTGCGCTGGTTCCGCTATTTGTGCGCCAGAGAAGGACTCGACAGTGAGCAGACCTTCCATTCTCTGGTCAGACGGCACTTCCGTGGCTCGCTCAAGCCACCTTTCAATGCAGATGCCCGGGCACAGGCCGGTTTTCTCCCCTCCTTCTACGAGCCGCTTTCCGTAGGGTGAAAAAGTCTTTTCTTTCTCGTCCCATTAAGCGACAGTATTTCGACATCGGGGGATGGCATAAAAGTTTCTCAATCAGATGTTAACCAGCGCACTGGATTTTAGCCTGTGTGTCCGTGGTTACGCCGTTCGATCGAGGGGCTGTCGTAGAGGGGGGTTATGGCGCATGAGGGGCATGCACCATAGAGGCTCGGGGTTCGGCGATGCCGTGCGCCGTTTCGCGCGCCATCACTATGTCGAGCGGCAGATCTATCTTCGCAGCCATGGGCAGGTGCAATTCGTCTCGCTCTCGCCGCTGACGCAGGCGGTCTTCGCGGGAATTGCCCTCTTCTTCTTCGGCTGGGTCGCGTTTGCCTCCGTGAATGTGGTCTTCAAGGAGCAGATCATCGCCTCCAAGGACCAGCGCTATGTGAAGATGCAGAGCGCCTATGAGGAGCGCATGGCGGAGCTTCAATCCGCCTATGACCAGCTCAACGGCCAGCTCATCATCTCGCAGGAGCGCTTCCTCGCCACCACGCGCGCGCTGGAAAACAAGCACCGCCAGCTCACCCAGCTCATGACCCAGCGCCAGTCCGCTGGGCTCGAACTCAACGCCATGCGCGAGCGCTACGCGGCGACGACGCGCGGGACCGGAAACAGCGCGCAGGGCAACACGATCCTGATGACGATGGACCACGAGTCCGATGGGCCCGGCATCGCGCATACGACGACGCGGCCGCAGCGAGCCGAGGGCGATCAGACATTCGTGGTCGATGGCGCCGATGGCGGCCCCGACATCGCCGGCCTCGCCGGCGGCGCGCATGACGGCCATAACGGCACAGCGTCTCAAATTGACGCGCGGCTGACGCGGCTCGACCGCGCCCAGCAGGGCCTCATCAACTCAGTCGAGGAGACGACCGACCGCAAGATCCGCGAGCTCAAGGCGATCATCGGCATGACCGACGTCGTGGATGTGAAGACGCTCACGAAGAACAAATCGCCGCGCAGCGCGGCGGAAGGCGGCCCCTTCCTCGGCCTCGAGGAAGGCGAGGCGCTGGCCGGCGCTGGCGACGAAAACGACTTCTCAAGGCAGGTTTTCCGGGTCAGCCAAAACCTTCGCACCATGGCCAATCTGGAAAGCTCCATCGCAAGAATGCCGCTGGCCGAACCGCTGGCCGGCTATCACGAGACGAGCGGCTTCGGGCCGCGCGTCGATCCCTTCAACGGCAAAATGGCGTTTCACGCGGGCCTCGACCTCGCCACCGATTATGGCAAGCCGGTTCTCGCGACAGCCCCGGGCACCGTCATCTTCGCCGATTGGAAAGGCGCCTATGGGCGCATGGTGGAGGTCGATCTCGGAAACGGCTTTCACACCCGTTATGGCCATCTCAGTCGCATCGACGTGAAAGTTGGCCAGAAAATTGCTTTCCGGGACGTTGTCGGCAAAGTCGGGTCCTCTGGTCGCAGCAGCGGGCCTCATCTCCATTATGAGGTTTGGTTCGACGGTATCGTCCGTGACCCCTCCAAGTTCATCGAGGCAGGGCATTATGTTTTCGCGAAACAAGGGTAAAGAGTCCGAGAAACCAGCCGCTCCCGTCGTGGCGCCAGCTCCGATCGCGCCGATCAAGAGAACGGGCGCGCGCACCGCTCCTTCCATCATCTCCACCGATCTGGTGGTGCATGGCAATCTCACCGCGAGCGGCGACATCCAGGTCGACGGAACGGTCGAAGGCGATATTCGCAGCCAGTCGCTGACGGTCGGCGAGAAAGCCTCTATCAACGGCGAGATCGTGGCCGACGACATCGTCATCCGCGGCCGCGTGATCGGTACCATTCGGGGACGGCGCGTCCAGCTTTCGTCCACATCCCATGTCGAGGGCGACATTCTGCACGAGGCGCTGGCCGTAGAAACGGGCGCGTTCTTCGAGGGCAATTGCCGCCATTCCGACGATCCGATCAGCCAGCCGGCCGCCGCGCCGAAGCCGGCCGCGCCTTCCCGCCCGGCGGGTGCCGCTCCTCTCGCCGTCCCGCGCCCGATGGCGCCGCGCCCGGCCGAGGCCGCGAGCCCGGTCGTCGTGGGCGATGGCGGCGTCGTGGTGAAGCGGCCCGCGGCCCAGTAAGCCAACACGTCGGACCCAAATTCGCTGACGGCTGCCTCTTCACGGGGGCGGCCGTTTTGCGTTGGCGCCGGGTTCCATGTGATCGTCGTCGCCGCATCCAGCGGAGGCGGGCAAGAGCCATGAAGGTTTCCGGTCTCATTCTGGCAGGTGGCCGCGCAAGCCGGATGGGCGGCGGCGACAAATGCCTCATCGCCATCGGCGGGCGGAGCATTCTCGCGCATCTGATCGAGAGGCTCGCGCCGCAGGTCGAAACGCTCGCGATCGGCGCCAATGGCGACCCTGCCCGGTTCGAGGCATTCGGGCTTCCAGTGCTGCCGGACGCCAGTTCCGGCGGCACGGTGCCTGCCGAAAACGAAGGACCGCTTGCGGGCATTGTCGCCGGGCTCGGCTGGGCCGAAGCGCGCGGGCAGGATGCGCTGCTCGCCGTCTCCGGCGATACGCCCTTCATACCCCGCACGCTTGGAAGGAGCCTCGCCGCCGCAATGAGCGCGGCCCCTGCGCGCTGCGCCGTGGCGCGATTTGGCGGAGAGCCCTATCCGCTCGCCGCGCTATGGGCGACGAGCCTGCGGAGTGATGTCGAGAAGCGATTTCGTGCAGGAGAGCGCGCCGTGCGGATCGTTCAGCGTTCCCTCGGCGCGGCTCACGCCGATTTCGATGGCGGCTACGATCCCTTTCTCGGCGCGAACACGCCCGCGGATATCGAGGCGCTGGAAGCGCTGTGGGAGAGCGGCGCCGTCAGAGACTGACGGCCCGTCTCCTCAGGCGATGTCTTCGACCGGCTGCTCCGGCCCGCCGCGCACACGGGCGGCGAGCGCCGCGGCCATGAACTCGTCGAGGCCGCCATCGAGCACGTCCGATGGCGTCGGGCTTTCGACGCCCGTCCTCAGGTCCTTCACCATCTGATAGGGCTGGAGGACGTAGGAGCGGATCTGATGGCCCCAGCCGATATCCGTCTTGCTCGCGGCCTCGGCATTGGCGGCGGCTTCGCGCTTCTCGAGTTCGAGTTCGTAGAGACGGGCGCGCAGCATGTTCCAGGCCGTCGCCCGGTTCTTGTGCTGCGAACGCTCGTTCTGACAGGCGACGACGATGCCGGTCGGCAGATGGGTGATGCGGACGGCGCTGTCCGTCGTGTTGACGTGCTGGCCGCCAGCGCCCGAGGAGCGATAGGTGTCGATGCGGCAGTCGCTTTCCTTGACGTCGATGTTGATCGAGTCGTCCACCACCGGATAGACCCAGACGCTCGAAAAGCTCGTATGACGCCGCGCATTGGAGTCGTAAGGCGAAATGCGGACGAGGCGATGAACGCCGGATTCCGTCTTGAGCCAGCCGAACGCATTGTGGCCCTTGACGATGACGGTCGCCGATTTGATGCCGGCTTCTTCGCCGTCATGGCGTTCGACCAGTTCGACCTTGTAGCCCTTGCGCTCCGCCCAGCGCGTGTACATGCGCAGCAGCATCTGCGCCCAGTCCTGGCTTTCGGTGCCGCCGGCGCCGGAATGCACTTCGAGATAGGCGTCGTTGCCGTCCGCCTCGCCTGCAAGCAGGGTTTCGATCTCGGCCTTGCGCGCGTCCTCATGCACCGCCTTGAGGGCTTCTTCAGCCTCCCTGACGATGCCCTCGTCGCCTTCCATCTCGCCGAGTTCGATCAGCTCGAGATTGTCATTGAGTGCGGTTTCGAGGCGCAGATAGGCGTTGATCGCCGCGTCGAGGCGCGTCCGCTCGCTCATCAGCGCACGCGCCTGCGCGGGATCGTTCCAGAAATTGGGATCCTCGGCTCGGGCGTTCAGTTCATCGAGGCGTTTGCGGGCTGTATCCCAGTCAAAGATGCCTCCTCAGCAGTCCCAAGGACTGCTTGATTTCGTCGGCTATGCCCTGGGTCTCGGCACGCATTTTTCTGTCTCCTCTGAATCAGGCGCGGAAAATAGGCTGAACGGCGGCGGGTGTAAACCCGCCCTCGGCGATCGCATGCGCTTCAGCCGCGCCGTCTCAATAAAGCCCGCCGGTTCCCGACGTGATGCTGTCGCCGCTCGCCGCGCCCGATGTCCCGCTGTCGAAATCGGTCACGGGTGCGCCGGTGACGACGCCAAGCGTCGGCGTGCCCGAGGCGGTTTGCGGCTCGGTGCCTTCCTTGAAGGCTTCGAGGATCACGTTCGGATCACTGGATGATGCAAGCTGGCCGCTCTTCGCATCGATCTTGACCAGATTGATGCCGGGCGGAATGCGGAACGGGATCGCGGGCTCGCCACCGACTTCTTCCATCATGATGTCGCGGAAAATCGGCGCGGCGGTGCGCCCGCCCGTCTCGGCCCGGCCAAGCGGCGTCGGATTGTCGTAGCCGACGAAGACGCCGACCACGAGATTGGGCGAATAGCCCATGAACCAGGCGTCGCGCTCGTCGCTCGACGTGCCGGTCTTGCCCGCGAGAGGCACGGGCACGACCTTCACCGCCGATCCCGTCCCGCGCTGAATGGCGCCTTCGAGCATCGAGGTGATCTGATAGGCGGTCTGCGCGCTTTCGACCTGCTCGCGATTGTCGGGAAGCTCGGGCGGCAGCTGGTTCGACCAATCCGCATTGCAGTCCGGGCACGGACGATCGTCATGCTTGTAGATCGTGTGGCCCCAACGGTCCTGGATGCGGTCGATCAGTGTCGGCGTGACCTTTCGCCCGCCATTGTCGAGGATGGCAAAGGCGCTTGCGAGCCTCATCAGCGTCGTCTCTCCGGCGCCCAGCGACATGGAAAGAACCGGCTGCATGTTGTCCGTGATGCCGAAGCGGCGGGCATAATCGGCCACGGTATTCATTCCGACGCTCTGTGCGAGGCGCACCGTCATGACGTTGCGCGAGCGCTCAAGCCCGAACCGCAGGGTCGAGGGCCCGAAGAAATTGTGCTCGTAGTTCTCCGGCTTCCAGAGCCCGAGCACGGGCCCCTGATCCATGACGAAAGGCGCGTCGAGCACAAGGCTGGCCGGCGTGAAGCCGTGGTCGAGAGCCGCCGCGTAAACGAAGGGCTTGAAGGACGAGCCGGGCTGGCGCAGCGCCTGCGTCGCGCGATTGAATTCGCTCTGATCGAAGCTGAAGCCGCCCTGCATGGCGAGCACGCGGCCCGTATGCGGGTCCATCGCGATGACGGCGCCATTGACGGCCGGAACCTGGCGCAGCGCGTAGTGATCCGGCGCGGTTTGGCCCTTCTTGTAGATCGGTTCGACACAGATAATGTCGCCGACGGCGAGCGCATCGGACGGCTGCTTCAGAGCCGGGCCGAGATACTTGTCGTTGATCGACTTCCGTGCCCAGGACATTTCCGAGAATGGGAGTGTGCCGGTCTTGATCTCGGTCGAGAATTTGCCGTTGCCGAGTTTTTCGGGGCGCAGTCCGATCTTGGCCGATTGGGGTGACAAATCGAGCACCACGGCCAATGTCCAGGGCGCCAGGTCTTCGGCGAAGGGCCGCTTGGCGAGGGCCTCATGCCAGTTCTCGCCGGGCTGAAGCGTGGCCACCGCGCCGCGATAGCCGTGGCGGCGGTCGTAATCCGTCAGCCCCTTGCGAAGCGCGCGGCGGACGATCGCCTGCAGCCTCGTGTCGATGGTGGTGCGGACATTGAGCCCGCCCTCATAGAGCTTCTGCTCACCAAACTTCGAGTAAAGCTCGCGGCGAACCTCCTCGACGAAATATTGGGTGGAGGCGACCTGCACGCCGACCGGGCGCTGAATGGTGACGAAGGGCTCGGCGAGCGCCGCGCGTGCCTCCTCGGCCGTGATGGCGCTGTCCTCCTGCATCCGGCCGATCACCCAGTTTCGCCGCGCGATCGCACGATCCCGATGGGTGTAGGGATTGTAGTTCTCCGGTCCCTTGGGCAAGGAGGCGAGATAGGCCGCTTCGGCGACCGAAAGCTCGTTGAGCGGCTTGCCAAAATAATTGAGCGCGGCCGCCGCCACGCCATAGCTGCCGCTGCCGAGATAGATTTCGTTCAGATAAAGCTCGAGGATCTTGGCCTTCGAGTAGGCTTTCTCCATTCGCAGCGCGAGCAGGATTTCCGTGATCTTGCGCTGTGCGTTGCGATCGCGCGTCAGAAGGAAATTGCGCGCCACCTGCTGCGTGATGGTCGACGCGCCGACGAGGCGGCGATCGTTGATGACGTTGAAGACGTTGTCGACCATGGCGCGGGCGATGCCGACCGGGTCGATGCCGCTATGGGTATAGAAGTGCTTGTCCTCGGCCGCGAGGAAGGCCTCGATGACGCGGCTCGGGATCGCGTCGATCGGAACATAGAGGCGGCGTTCGCGGGCATATTCCGCGATCAGCGTGCCGTCGCCCGCATGCACGCGGGTCATGACCGGCGGCTCATAATCGGCGAGCTTGGAATAGTCAGGGAGTTCGATGTTCATCTGCCAGAGCAGATAGCCACCGACGAAAAGCACGCCCGCGACGCAAACCAGAAAGACCGCCGCCAGAGCCGTCAGAATTTTCCACAATGGGCTCACCGCCCCATCCTTCTCTCGAACATTGCCGATCGCACACGGGGAGAGGCATATCCGGCCTCCGCGATGCGCCCGACATTTAGCACGGTCTTGCCCCCGATCGAAACCTTCCGGCGAAGGGAGCGTTCGGCTCGGTTAACGGGGCCGCCGCGCGGCCCGTTAGCTGTCAGTTCGGCCCCTCGGCGAGCCGGTCGCCAAAATAGCGGTCTATGGCGCGGACGAAAGAGGTGGCGACGGAGCTGCGCCATTTCGGCGAGGTCAGCTGCTTTTCGTCGGCGCGATTGGTCAGGAAGCCAAGCTCCACCAGCACGGAAGGCACGTCCGGGGCCTTCAGCACCACGAAGCCCGCGAAACGGTGCGCAGGGTCCAGAAGCGCCGTCGAGTGGCGCGCGTAATCGACCACGGACCGCGCGAAACGGACGGAGTAGTTCTTGGTCTCGCGCTGCGCGAGGTCGATCAGAATTCCCGTAACTTCCCTGGACTCGCCCTGAAAATCGATACCGGCGATGACGTCGGAGAGGTTTTCCTTGCGCGCAAGCTCGGCCGCTTCCTTGTCGGAAGCCGTCTCGGAGAGCGTGTAAATCGACATGCCGCGCACATCGGGCTTCGCAATCGAATCCGCATGGATCGATATGAAGAGATCGGCATTGCGCTGGCGGGCGATCTGCACGCGCCCCCGCAGAGGGATGAACACGTCCTTGTCGCGCGTCAGGTGAACTTCATAGCGGCCAGTCGCGCGCAGCTTCTGCGCAAGCTCCTTGCTGAAGGCGAGCACGACATCCTTCTCGACCACGCCGCTCGAACGGCCATGCGTGCCGGGATCGACGCCGCCATGGCCGGGGTCGATGACGACGACGCGGCGATGGGGCACCCTCGCCGCGGGATTTTGCGGCGCGGTCACGGCGCGTTCGGGCTTAGGCTCGATCGAGACGGCCTTGTCCGATCCGGGCAGGCCCGCCGTCCTGAGGAAGCTCGCGCGATCCGTCGGCGCGAGATCGAGCACCACGCGCGGTCCAAAGCCGCCCTGCGGATCGAGCACGAAATTGCGCGAGACGGAGACAGGCCCGGTCGTATCTATGACGACGCGGAACGTGTTGTTCTGGAATTCGCCATAACGGTAATCCGCGATGACGCCCCGCCCTTTCTCGCCGCCGCTCTCGGGCAGGCGCGAGGCGAGATCGGGAAAGTCGACAATCACGCGATAAGGATCGGCGAGCGTGTAGACCTGATAGCGGGCCGGCTTGTTGCCGCTCAGCTCGACCACGAACCGCGTTTCGCCTTCCCGGTCGCCGACGCGGATGCCGGCGATGGCCGAACCGGCCTCGCCGACCGTGGAAGGCCGCGTCTGAGGCGGAAGCGGCGCCGAAGGCTCGGCCGCCGCGCCCGATGCGGGCGGCAGGGCGGCTTCGTTGAAGAGGCGCGTTAGATCGTCGGGCTGACGCCCGGAGGCGGTTTCGGCGCGCGGTGGCGAAAGCGGCAACGTGCCGAGAACGCCCTGGGCGGGCTGCGCCACCGCGAAGGGGGCCGAGAAAGCGAAAAAGGCGAATGCGACGAGAAGCGGCCGCACGAGCGCTCGCAGCCCTGCTCTCCCCCCAGAGATTCGTCGCAGCTTATTGACCATAACGCACCCGCAGCCCACGCCTTTGCGATCGCCGATCGCGGCCGGCCCCCTGCTTGTTCATGCTCCGGCCAAGCGCGGCTGAATCAATGAAGCAGGTCTAAACTATTGTGACGAGAATACTTTATAAACCGTTACAAGGGCGGAAATTTTTACGGTTTTTCAAGGGTTCGGGTGGTTAATGGGAGGTAGCCCCGGACCGGCGCCGATCCGCGATCAAGCATCTCTTGCCAAATCAGGATCGTACCAAGTACAAAACAGGGGCTAGCCGGTTTGGCATCCACCCATCGGTCGCCTGGTCACTGAGATCCGGGCTCCCGGGGTCCGATTAGCCGAAAGGACGCGACGGACAGGCCCCCGCGACATGCGGAACGGCATTTTGCGGTTTGCCGCCCTTTCAGCCCGACTGTGAACACGGTGCCACACCGCAAGAGCGAGTTACGCTCGTCCAGCCCCCTTCGTCCCGTGGATGGAGCGAGCGGGCGACGGCAAGTTCCGCCCGCCCCCGGCGTCTTCAGGGGGTAACGCAAGGTTCCGATGCACGACGCACCGACGCAGTTAAACGGCAGACAGGCAGGACAGGTTCGCTACGCGCACAAGTCTGTCGCCTCACGTCATGCTGCCTGCGGCGTGCTCGTCTCCTCCTCATTTCAGACCCTTTCCGGCCCCAACGCCGCGCCCATCCTCGATGCGGTGGCGGCGACCGGCCGGATTCATCAAATCGGCGCCCGCCCGCGCCCGCTCGGCCGCATGAACTTGCGCCTTGCGATTTGCGGCGGATGGCGCCCTGGAGATTCTCTCAATGGCGAACAAGATGCTCATCGATGCCACCCACCCGGAAGAAACCCGGGTCGTGGTCGTCAGCGGCAACCGGGTTGAAGAATTCGACTTCGAGTCGGAAAGCCGAAAGCAGCTTCGCGGCAATATCTATCTGGCCAAGGTCACGCGCGTTGAGCCGTCGCTTCAGGCGGCTTTCATCGAGTATGGCGGCAACAGGCACGGCTTTCTGGCCTTCAGCGAAATCCATCCCGACTACTACCAGATCCCCGTCGCCGACCGCGAAGCGCTGGTGAAGCAGCAGGCTGCTGCAGCGCGCCGCGAGGCCGAGGAGGAAGATCAGGACGCCGGCGAGGCCGAGCCCGCCGCAGCAGCGCCCGCGCCTGCCGAGGCCGCGGCCCCTGCCGATGCTCCTCACGTCGAGGCGCATCACGACGACGCCGACCATGACGATCACGGCGAGGATGGCGACGGGCCTATCGACCGCGGCGAGACGGAATCGGTTCATTCCGACCAGACGGTCGAGGTCGTCGGCGCGGATGACGCGCTCGACGAGGTCCATGACGACGCCGAACCCCGCAAGCAGCGGCACAACTTCCGCAACTACAAGATCCAGGAAGTCATCAAGCGCCGGCAGATCCTGCTGGTGCAGGTCGTCAAGGAAGAGCGCGGCAACAAGGGCGCGGCGCTCACCACTTTCCTCTCGCTCGCCGGCCGCTATTGCGTGCTGATGCCGAACACGGCGCGGGGCGGCGGCATTTCGCGCAAGATCACGCAGGCCGCGGACCGCAAGAAGCTCAAGGGCATCGCCGAGTCGCTCGAGGTGCCGGAGGGCATGGGCCTCATCATCCGCACGGCGGGCGCCAAGCGCACCAAGGCGGAGATCAAGCGCGACTACGAATATCTGCTGCGCATGTGGGAGAGCGTGCGCGAACTGACGCTCAAATCGATCGCCCCTGCCCTCGTCTATGAGGAAGGCAGCCTCATCAAGCGCTCGATCCGCGACCTCTACGACAAGGATATCGACACCGTCTTCGTCGAGGGCGACGAGGGCTACAAGGAAGCAAAGAACTTCATGCGCATGCTCATGCCGAGCCATGCGAAGAATGTTCAGCCCTACAAGGATCGCCAGCCGCTCTTCCAGAAGCATCAGGTCGAGCAGCAGCTCGATTCCATGTTCAACCCGGTCGTGACGCTGAAATCGGGCGGCTACGTCGTCATCAATCCGACGGAAGCCCTCGTCTCGATCGACGTCAACTCGGGCCGCTCCACCAAGGAGCGCAACATCGAGCAGACGGCGCTTCGGACCAATCTCGAGGCAGCCGAGGAAATCGCGCGCCAGATGCGGCTGCGCGACCTTGCCGGCCTCATCGTGATCGACTTCATCGACATGGAGGAGAACCGGAACAACCGCGCCGTCGAACGCAAGCTGAAGGACGCACTCAAGTTCGACCGGGCGCGCATCCAGGTCGGCCGCATCAGCCATTTCGGCCTTCTCGAAATGTCGCGCCAGCGCATGCGCTCGGGCGTTCTCGAAGGCTCCACGGTCCAGTGCCCGAACTGCCACGGCACGGGCCTCGTCCGCTCGGTCGAATCCATGGCGCTTCATGTGCTGCGCGGCGTCGAGGCCGAAGCGATCAAGGGACGAGCGGCCGCCTTCACCGCCAAGGTGCCGGTCGATGTGGCCGTCTATATTCTCAATCAGAAGCGCGCCAACCTTCTCGACATCGAGGAGCGCTACGGCACGTCGATCTATATCGAGGCCGATCACCTGCTCAAGGGTTCGGAGCACCGGATCGAAGTGGCTGAGGCACGCGCGCTGACGCGGGCGCGTCCGGCACAGGGCGCGATCAACATCGAAACGGCGTTTACGGAAGAAGAGCCCGTCGTCGAGGAAGTGGCCGAGGAAGCCGAAGAAGCGGCCGAAGCGGAAACGCATGCGCGCAAGGGCGAGGAAGAGCATGAAGATGGCGGCCGCCGCAGGCGCCGCCGCCGTCGCAGGCGCGGTGGCCGCCGGGGCGAGGAAGGCGCCGAGGGCATGGAGGCGGAG
>NZ_JBATUH010000016.1:0-49491 GCF_049671045.1 Parvibaculum sp.
GGCAGAATGGGGGCGGCCTGCGAAACGGGCTCGACGGCAGCGAGGCGCAGCGGCTCAGGCTTCGCGGGCGTCGCGATGACCGGGGCGCTGGCGAACGTACCGACGGGTGTGCTGGCGGGCGCCGCGAGGACCGGAACGGCGATGGGCTTCGCCACGACCGGGGCAGGGGCGGCCACCGGCTTGATGGCCGGAGGCGCGGAAACGACGACGGGGGCGGGCGAGGCGCTCAGGCTCGCGACGCGGTCGGTGCCCGTGTAGGATTCTTCGTCCGGATCGTGCTCGTCGGCCGTGGCAAGCGAGGCGAGCGCCATGCGCTCCCGATCGGATATGCCGACCGGCTTCTTTGCCGGGGCGACGGCGGCAAAGCGCGTCGTGGCCGCGCCATCCCGCATGGCGACGGCCCGGGGAAACGCGCGGTCGAGAATCTCGACCATATGGGCGTCGCGCGCGCGCGCCGTCTTGCCGCCGAGCACGACACCGATCACCGACTTTTCATCGCGCATGACCGTCGTGGTCAGGTTGAAGCCGGACGCGGCGGTGTAGCCGGTCTTGAGGCCGTTCACGCCCGCATACTTGCCGAGCAGACGATTGTGATTGCGGATCTTGCGGCCGTCCCACTCGAACTCCTCGGTCGAGAAGTAGGCAAAATACTGCGGAAAATCCTTCTGGATGCGCCGGGCGAGCGTCGCCTGATCGCGGGCCGTGGTGAGCTGGCCCTTGTTGGGCAGGCCCGAGGCGTTCATGTACTGGGTGCGGTCCATGCCTAGGGCGCGCGCCTTCGCCGTCATCATGCGGGCGAAGTCCTTTTCCGTGCCGCCGATATATTCGGCGACCGTGGCGGCGACGTCGTTGGCGGATTTGGTGACGAGGCCGAGGATCGCATCCTCGACGCGGATCGTGTCGCCACGGCGCAGGCCAAGGCGCGAGGGCGCCTGATTGGCGGCATGGGCGGAAACCGGCATGCGGGTATCGAGCTTGAGCCGGCCGTCCCGCAGGCGCTCGAACACCAGATAGAGCGTCATGACCTTGGTGAGCGAGGCCGGATAGCACTGCGTGTCGGCGTTGTTCGAGTAGAGAACGCGGCCGGTATAGGCATCCATGACGAAGGCGGCGGATTTCGGGACGAAGGGTTCGGCCTTCTTGTGCTTGGCGCGCGCCTCGGCGCCACCGGCGATCACGAGGCAGGCGAGCAGAAGCAGCCCGGCAAAAAGGAGCCTCGTCGCGCGGCCCTCACCGGAGTTCAGGTTCGACCACGGATTCGAAAGCGCAAACGCAAACATGCCCGTTGAACCCCGTGTCTCAGACGCCCCTGCCAGGCGAGCGGGTCAAGCCCGCAATTCATCCCCAAAACTAACTGTAACCACTCGAATGCGATTTGTGAATCCCCGGCCGGTTGAAAATGAACGAAAAACGTCGAGATTCCCGCAGCTTGGCCAGAATCACCGGAAGGCGTGCCGCAGTCGCCGCCCGATGAGCCGCCGAGCGGGGGCTCGAAGCCCGTCGCGCGCCACCGCCTCGCGGCGGATTATGCGAGGCCCGGTGGAGGCTCGGTGGAGGCCCAGGCGCGGGGAGAGGCGCGGGGAGAGGCGCGGGGCAAACAGATTGCGGCGATCGGGCTTTGAAATCCGCGAGATTCGCCTATGTAATAGGGGCGCCGGGAGAGGATTTTTTCCGGCGTGCGATCGGGTCAGGACTTTGAGAAAAACCGGCTTGCCGGTGTCGGAGGGCAGGCCGGTGTGAGTGACTTTGTAAGGATGGGGCATGTCTGACGACACGCGGCGAGGGGATGACGACAGCGGAACGTCCACCGGCGTCATCACGAAAACCAAGCCGAAAACGAAGAAGCCCTCTTTGTACAAGGTGCTTTTGCTGAATGACGACTACACTCCGATGGAGTTCGTCATTCATGTGCTTGAGCGGTTCTTCAACAAGGGCCGCGAGGACGCGACCCGGATCATGCTCCATGTCCATCAGCATGGCGTGGGCGTTTGCGGCCTCTACACTTACGAGGTCGCTGAAACGAAGGTGACGCAGGTGATGGATTTTGCCAGGCAGAACCAGCACCCGCTGCAATGCACAATGGAGCGAGAATAGCGTAAGGTTTGAGTCACGGGGCTGGGAGCAGCGGAAGGAAAGGTCTTAAGTGCCGACATTTTCACGCAGTCTGGAGGAAGGCCTTCATCGGGCACTGGCGCTCGCCAATGACCGCAATCACGAATATGCGACGCTCGAGCACCTTCTGCTTGCGTTGCTGGACGATCCGGATTCGGCCGCCGTCATGCGCGCCTGCAACGTCGATCTCGGCGTGCTCAGGCAGCAGCTGACGAACTACATCGACAACGAGCTTTCGAGCCTGGTCGTCGACGATGGCGAGGACTCCAAGCCGACAGCCGGTTTCCAGCGTGTGATCCAGCGCGCGGTCATCCATGTGCAGTCGTCGGGCCGGGAAGAGGTGACGGGCGCCAATGTCCTCGTCGCCATGTTCGCCGAGCGCGAGAGCCATGCCGCCTATTTCCTGCAGGAGCAGGACATGACGCGGTATGACGCCGTGAACTACATCAGCCACGGCATCGCCAAGCGTCCGGAAATGAACGAGACGCGGCCGGTGCGCGGCGCTGGCGAGAGCGACGGCGAGCCGCGCGAAAAGGCACGCGCGGGCAAGGAGCGCTCAACCGAGGCGCTCGACGCCTATTGCATCAACCTCAACGAGAAGGCGCGGCAGGGAAAGATCGACCCGCTGATCGGGCGCGAGAAGGAAGTCGAGCGCACGATCCAGATCCTGTGCCGCCGCTCGAAGAACAATCCGCTTTTCGTGGGCGATCCCGGCGTCGGCAAGACGGCGATCGCGGAAGGGCTCGCGCGCCGCATCGTCAATGGCGAAGTGCCGGAAGTGCTGCTCGATGCGACGATCTTCTCGCTCGACATGGGCACGCTGCTTGCAGGCACGCGCTATCGCGGCGATTTCGAGGAGCGTATCAAGGCCGTCATCAAGGAGCTTGAGGCCTATCCCGGCGCGATCATGTTCATCGACGAGATTCACACGGTGATCGGCGCGGGCGCGACGAGCGGCGGCGCGATGGATGCGTCCAACCTGCTGAAGCCTGCACTCGCCAGCGGCACGCTGCGCTGCATCGGCTCGACCACCTACAAGGAATACCGCCAGCACTTCGAGAAGGACCGGGCGCTTGTCCGCCGCTTCCAGAAGATCGACGTGGCGGAGCCGACGGTGCCGGACTCGATCAAGATCCTCAAGGGCCTCAAGCCCTATTACGAGGACTTCCACAAGGTCCGCTACACGAACGACGCCATCAAGTCGGCGGTGGAGCTTTCGGCCAAGTACATGCACGACCGCAAGCTGCCGGACAAGGCGATCGACGTCATCGACGAGGCGGGCGCCTCGCAGATGTTGCTGCCGGAATCGCGCCGCAAGAAGACCATCGGCGTTGCCGAGATCGAGAATGTGATCGCGACCATGGCGCGCATCCCGCCGAAATCCGTGTCGAAGACCGATACGGAGAAGCTGCGCGATCTCGACGTGGAGCTGAAGCGCGTCGTCTTCGGTCAGGACAAGGCGATCGAGGCGCTCGCCGCTTCGATCAAGCTTGCCCGCGCGGGCCTGCGCGAAGCGGAAAAGCCCATCGGCGCCTATCTCTTCTCGGGCCCCACCGGCGTCGGCAAGACCGAGGTCGCGCGCCAGCTTGCCTTGATCATGGGCGTCGAGATGCTGCGCTTCGACATGTCGGAATATATGGAGCGGCACACCGTCTCGCGCCTCATCGGCGCGCCGCCCGGCTATGTCGGCTTCGATCAGGGTGGCCTGCTCACCGATGGCGTCGACCAGCATCCGCATTGCGTGCTGCTGCTCGACGAGATCGAAAAGGCGCATCCGGACCTTTTCAACATCCTGTTGCAGGTCATGGATCACGGCAAGCTTACCGACCATAACGGCAAGAAGATCGACTTCCGCAATGTCGTTCTCATCATGACGACCAATGCGGGCGCCTCCGAGGCGGCGAAGAACGCGATCGGCTTCGGCGGCGGCAAACGCGTGGGCGAGGACGAGGACGCGATCAAGCGGCTCTTCACGCCCGAGTTCCGCAACCGGCTCGACGCGGTCATTCCGTTCGCGCCGCTGACGCCGGAAATCATCGCGCATGTGGTCGAGAAGTTCGTGCTGCAACTCGATGCCCAGCTCGCCGACCGCAACGTCACGATCTCGCTGACGCCGGAGGCGAATGCCTGGCTCGCCAAGCGCGGCTATGACGACCAGATGGGCGCGCGGCCGCTTGCCCGCGTCATTCAGGAATCGATCAAGAAGCCGCTGGCGGACGAAGTTCTCTTCGGCCGTCTGCTGAAGGGCGGGCATGTCGTGGTCAAGGTGGGCGAAGGCGACACGCTCGTCTTCGACATCGAGGAAGCCGGCACTCGCACCCCGCCGCCGCCGAAAAAGCGCGGCGCGGGCGGTGACAGCGGCTCGACGCCCAAGGTTCCGCTGCTCGTCGAATGAGCGAGGAAAGAGGGGGAATGAGCGGGCATGCGGAAAGCATCAAGGCGGCCATGAAGTGTCTCGACGACTTCATGGCCGCTTTCAATGCGCGCGATCTCGCCGCGTGGGAGCGCACCTTCAACTTTCCGAGCGTCAGGCTCGCCTCCAACGATCTCGTCATCATCGACAAGCCGGGCTGGCACAAGCCGAGCCTCTTCGACACGTCGCTCGGCGATGGTTGGCACCATTCCGCATGGGAGCGGCGCGAAGTCATTCATGCGGGCGAGGACAAGGTCCATTTCGACACGCGCTTCACGCGCTATCGGGCCGATGGTAGCGTCATCGGCAGCTACGATTCGATTTATGTCGTGACCCGACAGAACGGTCACTGGGGCATCAAGGCGCGTTCGAGCTTCGCGCCATGACGGCTCCGGGGTAGCAGGCAGACAAGGCAATCGAAACAGGGAGTGAATAACAATGATTGGCTATGTGACGCTCGGCAGCAATGACCGGCAGAAGGCCGGCGCTTTCTATGACGAGCTGCTCGGCCTCCTCGGCGCAAAGCGCGCCATGGTCGACGGCGACCGCTTCATCGGCTGGTCGAACGGCCAGGGCGCGATGCTCGCCGTGATCAAGCCCTTTGACGGCAATCCGGCGACCGTCGGCAATGGCAACATGGTGTCGCTCGCGGTCGGCTCGCGCGAGAATGTGGACAAGATCCACGCCAAGGCGCTTGCGCTCGGCGGCAAGGACGAGGGCGCGCCCGGACTTCGCGGCGGCAATTTCTACGGCGCCTATTTCCGCGACCTCGACGGCAACAAGCTCTGCGCCTTCCATATGGGCTGAGCGCGGCTCACGCAGAATGAGAAAAGCCGCCGTCGCAGGACGGCGGCTTTTTTGTTCGGGCGTGCGGTCCGCGCTTCAGACGCGCGCCAGCTCGGCCTTGATGAGTTCGGCCTGCTTCTTCAGCACCTCGAAATCCGCCATCTCGCGCGCATGCAGCTTCAGGTCGATGCCGTGCCAGCGCGGAATGATGTGCATGTGGATGTGGAAGACGGTCTGTCCGGCCTCCGGGCCATTGAGCTGCGCGATCATGATGCCGGGCGCCTTGATCGCGCGCTTGACGGCGACGGCCACCTTCTGCGTCACGCGCATCAGGTTCGCGGCATCGTCGGCGGACAGATCGAACATGTTTTCGGCCGGCGATTTCGGGATCACCAGCGTGTGTCCTTCCGACTGGGGCATCACGTCCATGAAGGCAAGCGTCCGCTCGTCCTCATGCACCTTGAAGCTCGGGGCCTCGCCGCGAATGATCTTCGCGAAGATATTGTTGTTGTCGTAAGCCATTTTCAGAAGTCGTCCTCTCGTATTTCGGCCGAGGCCGGATCATGCGCAAGATCGTGCCTGAAGGGGGAATATTCGCCAAGGACTTCGATGTCGCGTTCGACATGAAGCCGCTCGCGGTTCAGATATTCGGCGACGGCATCGCGGAATGAGGCATTGGCGATCCAGTGGGCGCTGTAGGTGCGGGAGGGCAGGTAGCCGCGTGCGAGCTTGTGCTCGCCCTGCGCGCCTGCCTCGACGCGCGGAATGCCGCGCGCGATGGCGAAGTCGATCGCCTGATAGTAGCAGCATTCGAAATGCAGGAAGGGATGATGCTCGATCGCGCCCCAGTTGCGCCCGTAGAGCGCGTCGCCGCCGATGAAATTGAGAGCGCCGGCGATGTAGCGCCCACGGCGCTTCGCCATGACGAGAAGCGTGCGCTCGGGCATGCGCTCGTTGATGAGACTGAAGAATTTGCGCGTGAGATAGGGGCTGCCCCATTTGCGGCTCCCTGTGTCCATGTAGAACGCGAAGAAGGCGTCCCAATGGTCCTCGCTGAGGCTTGCGCCCGTCGCCCATTCGATCTCGATGCCCGCTTCGAGCGCGCGCTCGCGCTCCTTGCGGATCATCTTGCGCTTGCGCGACGAAAGGTCGGCGAGGAAATCGTCGAAGCTCCGATAGTCGCGATTGTACCAGTGAAACTGCTGGTCCGTGCGCTGCAGGAGCCCGCGCGCGCCGAGCTTTCGCCATTGCCGTTCGGGCAGAAAGGTGAAGTGCAGCGAGGAAACGCCCGTGCGGCGCGCAACCTCGAGCGCGCCGGCGATGAGGCGGTCTTCCGCGACCTCGCGGCCCGGCCCCGGCTTCGTCAGGAGGCGCGGGCCCGTCGCGGGCGTGAAGGGCACGGAGACTTGCAGCTTCGGATAGTAGTGGCCGCCAGCGCGCTCAAACGCATCGGCCCAGCCGTGATCGAACACATATTCGCCCCGGCTATGGCTCTTCAGATACATCGGCATGCAGCCCGCAAGGCCGCCTTGCCCATCCTCCAGCAGCAGGTGATAGGGCATCCAGCCAGTGCGCCGCGTTGCCGAGCCGCTCTCTTCGAGCGCGCTCAGAAAGGCGTGTGAGACGAAGGGATTGTAAGGCTCGCCGGCGGGATTGGCGCAGGCATCCCACTCGGAGGCATCGACCTCGTCCAGCGCTTGCGCGACCTTGATGATGGCTTGCTCGGCGTCACCCATGGCTTTCGTTCCGGTTGCACTCGGCCTTTCGACTCTAAGCCATCATACGGCGCGGACAAGGAAGGATCGCTACGCCGCGCCGAACGCGCGCACCAGGGCGCGCGCCACATCGGCGTGAACCGCGTTGCGCGTCTCGGCGCTGTCGTCTGTCCCTTGATAATAGGCGGCGATCAGCAGCGGCTTTCGTCCCGGCGGATGGACGATGGCAATGTCGTTTGCTTCACCCCTCGGTCCTGTACCGGTCTTGTCGCCGATCTGCCAGCCGGAAGGAAGGCCGGCCGCAAGCCTGTGCTGACCCGTCTGGCAGCCACGCAGCCACGCAAGGAGCTGTGCGCGGGGCGCCGGGGAGAGCGCATTGCCGAGAAGCAGCGTCCGCATCAGGCCAAGCATCGCTTCCGGCGTGGTGGTGTCGCGCGGATCGTTCGGCTCGACTTCGTTGAGCGTCGGTTCGGTACGGTCGAGGCGCGTGATGTCATCACCGAGACCGCGGAGATAGCGGGTCAGGCCCTCCGGTCCGCCAAGCGTGGCGAGAATGAGATTACCCGCCGTGTTGTCGCTCCATTCGACCGCGGCCGCGCAGAGATCCGAAAGCGTCATGCTGCCCTTGGCGGCATGGCGCGAAGTCACGGGCGCATAGTCGAGAAGGTCGGCCTTGCCATAGCCGATGCGACGATGAAGACGCTCCGTACCGAGATCGACGCGATGCAGGACAGCCGCGGCGGCAAGAAACTTGAACGTGCTGCAAAGCGCGAATCTTTCATCGCCGCGCAACGAAAGACGCCGGCCCGTGCCGCTGTCGAGGGCGGCGACGCCGAGCCGGCCCTTGTAGCGCGTGCCAAGGCGCGTGAGTTCGTCGCCCGGCGGGTTCCGCTCGCCGGCGATGGCATAGGTCGTCGCCATCGCGAAAGCACCCGTCAGTGCTCCGCGCCGGGTAATCCTGAAGACCATTGCGGCTCACTCGATCTCGAAGATGGCCTCGATCTCGACGGCGATATCCACGGGCAGGCTCGGCGCCGAGACGGCCGAGCGGGCATGGCGCCCCGCATTGCCGAAAATCTCCACGATCACATCGGATGCGCCATTGATGACGTCGGGCTGCTGGATGAAATCGGGTGTCGAATTGACGAAGCCAAGCAGCTTCACGCAGCGCTTCACGCGGTCGAGATCGCCGCCGACCGCCTCGCGGAGTTGCGCGATAACGTTGAGCGCGGTGAGACGCGCGGCCTTGGCTCCCTCCGCCACTTCGAGGTCGCGGCCGAGCTTGCCCTGATATTCGATGCCGGTCGGTCCCACCGGACCCTGACCGGAAACGAAGACGAGAGAGCCCGTAACAACCCAGGGAACATAATTGGCGAGCGGCGCCGCCGCCTTGGGCAAGGTGATCCCGAGTTCCTTCAGCCGTGCATCGATCCTGCCTGACATGTACTGCCTCCATTTGCTCCGTGGCCTTCAAACGATATACCTATTTCGGTAAAGGCGAAGGGGGAAGGTCCAAATGAAGCTTGCCGCGCGGGCGCCTGCAGATGACGGTCTTTTCATGCCGGCGGAATGGGAGCCGCATGAGCGTTGCTGGATGCAATGGCCTTCGCGCGGCTCGGTCTGGGGCGAACATCTGCCCCATGCCTATCAGGCCTATGCGAATGTGGCGCGCGCCATCTCGCGTTTCGAGCCGGTGGCGATGATCTGCCGTCCGCATGAGGCGGCGGCGGCGCGGCTTGCCTGCGGGCGCGGCATCGAGATCGTACCCATTGAAATCGACGATTCATGGGCGCGGGATACGGGCCCCACCTTCGTCATCGACGGCAAGGGCGGCGTCGCGGGCGTGCATTGGCAGTTCAACGCCTGGGGCAATGCCTATCAGGGCTACGAGCAGGACGCCGAAGTCGGCGCGGCCATGCTGGAGCAGCTCGGCATGCGCCGCTATGCCGGGCCGATGATCTTCGAGGGCGGGTCGATTTCCGTCGATGGCTACGGCACTTTGCTGACGACGGAAGAATGTCTGCTCAATGACAATCGCAATCCGGGTCTGACGCGCCAGCAGATCGAGGAGCGCGTCGCGCTCTTTCTCGGCATCAGCCGCATCGTCTGGCTCGATCAGGGGCTCGAGGATGACGAGACGAGCGGCCATGTGGATATGATCGCCTGTTTCGCGGGCAGGGGGCGCGTGCTTCTCCACATGCCGGAGGACAAGAGCGATCCAAATTTCGCGCGCATGCAGGAGAACCGGGCGCGGCTCGAGGCGGCGCGGGACGCGGGCGGGCGGAAGCTCGAAGTGATCGAGGTGCCGCAGCCGAGGCGCAATCTGCGCCGGAGCGATGGCCGCAGGCTCTGCACCTCCTATATCAATTTCTACATCGCCAATGGCGGCATCGTGATGCCGTCATTCGACGATCCGAATGACGAGGCGGCGGCACGCATCATTGGCGAGGCATTTCCGGATCGGGAGGTCGTGCAGGTGCCGGCCCTCGACATCGCGGTGGGCGGCGGCGTCATTCACTGCATCACGCAGCAGCAGCCGAAGGGCGCGCCGCTCAGCCGTTGATGATCATGCGGGCGGCGCGGCTGCCCTTGCTCTTGTCGGCATACATGGCACGATCGGCGCGCTGGAGCAGTTCCTCGGGCTTTGAATTTCCGTCGTAATAGGCGAGGCCCAGGCTGGCCCTGGTGGTGATGACCTGGCGGCCATGCCTCACCGAAACGCCGTTGAGGCCGCGAACGAGGCTGCGCGCGCGCTCGCGCGTCGGCGCATGTTCGGCACGGACGAAGAGAATGGCGAATTCATCGCCGCCGAGGCGCGCGGCATAGTCCGTCGCACGGACATTCTTCTGGAGGTAGCGGCCGACGGCGCTCAGCAATTCGTCGCCGATGCCATGTCCGTGGAGATCGTTGACGTCCTTGAAATTGTCGAGGTCGATATAGGCGAGCAGTCCGGACTCGTCATGGCGGGCGGCGCTGTTGAGGTTTCGCGCCAGCACGTCGTCGAAGCCACGCCGGTTGAGGAGTCCCGTCAAATCGTCGGTGACGGAAAGGGCCTCGAGCTGCGCGATGCGCGCATTGAGTTCGGCGATGCGGTCTTCCACCTCCGCCGCATAGCTCAGCGCGTGGGCGCGCAGCCTTTCGGCATCGGCCGTAAGGCGGGAATTGTTCATCGCCATGCGGAAGCGCCGGGTAGGCTCGTCACCCACGGATAGCGCTGTGTCGTTTGTCTGTCGCGGACTTTGCAGATCCGCCAGTTTCACCCGTCTCATACCGGTTTCCTCACCCCTCATTGCCCGGTTTCGCCGGATCAACGGAGCAAGTGCCTTGCCACTGCCGATTATCCATAAGATTCAATGGGTTGAATTCAGCGAGGCGGATGTCTTGCCCGGCAAATTCTTCCCTCTCCCGGCGGATATTGCCTCAAGGAGGCAGAAAATCAGCTTGCGGATGAAGTGGACCGACGGTGCGGCGTGATGAGATCAGGCGCCTCGCGGCCCGCAAAGAACGCGTCGAGATTGTCGAGCGCGCGGAAGCCCATGGCATTGCGCGTCTCGAGCGTGGCGCTGCCGAGATGCGGGAGAAGAAAGGCAGCGGGAAGGGTGCGGTAGCGCGGGTCTATGTCCGGCTCGTTGTTGAAGACGTCGAGGCCGATCGCCCTCAGGCGGCCGGAGGCGAGGGCGGCGATCAGGGCGTCATCGTCGACGATGTCGCCGCGCGCCGTGTTCACGAGGATCGCGCCCTCCGGCATCAGAGCGAGGGTTTGCGCATTGACGAGGCGCCTCGTCTCGGGCGTCGATGCACAATGAACGGAGAGAATGTCCGACACTTCGAATAGGCCCTCCACGGAGGAATGATAGATGGCGTCCCCCTCCTGGTCCGGCGGCAGGCGATGGCGGTTGTGGTAATGGATCGACATGCCGAAGGCGCGGGCCCGCTTTGCCACCGCCCGGCCTATACGCCCCATGCCGAGAATGCCGAGGCGCTTTCCGCCCACATCCGTTCCGAGCATGCCGGTCGGCGCCCAGTTTTTCCAGCTTCCTTCCCGGATCGCGGCCATGCCCGCCGCCGCGCCGCGAGCGGCGCCGAGAATGAGGAGCAGCGCGATGTCCGCCGTCGCGTCGGTCAGGACATCCGGCGTATTGGTGGCGGCGAGGCCCCGCGCGGCGGCGGCCTCGATGTCGATATGATCGTAGCCGACCGAAAAGCTCGCGATGATGTGGATGGATGGCGGCAGGGCGGCGATCAGAGTGCCGTCGATCCTGTCGGCGACGGTAACGAGGAGCCCGTCCTTGCCGTCGGCGCGGGCGACAATCTCGTCCCGGCTCATGACGGAATCGTCGGCATTGAGCTCCGCCTCATAGGAGCCGAGGATGCGCGCCTCGACGGCGGCGGGAAGTTTTCGGGTGACGAGCAGCCGGGGGCGGCTACCGGATGGCACGGGGCTTGAAAGCGGGGGGCTGGAAGGCGAGCGGCTCAATTTGGCCTCGATGATGCAGTGTGAACGATGCCGGAGCTTCAGCTTTATCCGATGGTGTAAGCTTGCGGAAGGCGCTCGGGGCGCGCGCAGTCGAAAGGAAGTTTCTCCCAGATGCGGACCAGTTTTCAAATTCGCCGGCACGCACCCCGGATTGTCATCGGATCTGTTGCCGGAGTGGTGGCGCTCGGGCTCGGGCTTTTCCTGCTGACGCGGGCCGAGGGTAGCGATCCCGTCGATCTGCAGATGCACCGCGCCGTCTATGACCTTTCGGTCGACCGGCTGAAAGCGGTGAGCGAGGTGGACGGGCTCGACGGGCGCATGGTTGTGGAGTGGCGCGGCGGTCCCGCCTGCGAGGGCTACACATCGGAGCAGCGCGTCGTCACGAGATCGAGCGACGAGGCGAATGCGATCTCCGTCAGCGATGTGCGGCTGACCTCATTCGAGTCGCTCGATGGGCATGAGTTCCGCTTCGACCGGGTCGAGTATGCGGACGGCAAGCCGTCGCTGCGCCAGTCCGGGCATGTCTATCGGAAGGGAAGCCGGGTTGTGCTCGAGGAAGAAGGCAAGGAGCCGGCCGAACTGCCCGGCGACGTGCTTTTCCCGACCGCCTTCAACGTGGCGCTGCTCCAGGCGGCGCGGGAGGGAAAGTCCGTCTTCAGCAATACGCTTTTCGACGGAACCCAGTCCACGGCGACCTATGTCACGGCCTTCATCGGCAAACAGGGCGAGGCGCCCTCCGACGCGAGGAAGGTGCGGATCAGGAACCGCGGCGCAGGCGCAAGGCTCGAGGATGCCTCGCCATGGTATGTGCATGTGAGCTATTTCGATCAGGACGACAGGGGCAATGACGAGACGCCGAGTTTCGAGATGGGCTTCGCCATGTTTCCGAACGGCGTGATGAGCGCCCTGACGCTCGATTATGACGATGTGGTGCTGAAGGGCGATCTCGCCCAGATCGAATATTTCAAGCCCGGTGCCTGCTAGGGTCCGGTGCCGGGCCTCAGTCCGTCATGCCGCGCCCCTTGATGATGGCTTGCGCGCCGAAGCGGGCGCGAACGCGGTCCATGGCGCGTTCGGCCTCCGCCCGCCGCGTGGCGCCGGGGTCGAGCATGTCGGGCGGATCGGCAAGATCGGCATCCGCGAGTTGCGCGAGGCCGATGCCGAGCAGGCGGAAGGCTGTTCCGTCCGCTTCCTTCGCAAGCAGCGGCGCGCCAGTTCTGTAGATCACTTCGGCCAACTGCGTCGGATCGGGAAGGGTGACGCTTCTCGTGCGGATCCTGAAATCGGCGGTCTTGAGCTTGAGCACGATCGTGGCGCCGGAATGGCCAGCTTCCTTCGCGCGGCGAGCGACCTTTTCGCAGAGCGGCCACAGGCGGCGGCGAAGCTCGGCGCCATCTGAAATATCGTCCGCAAACGTCGTTTCCGCGGAAATGCTCTTTGCGACATTGGCGCTCGATACGGAGCGCTCGTCGAGGCCGCGCGACAGCCGCCAGAGCCTTCGGCCCATGACGCCATAGCGCGCCATGAGATCGTTTTCCTCCATGCGCTGAAGCTGGGCAATGCGGCTGATGCCGTCGCGCGCGAGCCGGGCTTCGAGCGACTTGCCGACGCCCCAGATGAAGGAGACGGGCTTCGAGGCGAGGAAGTCGAGCGCCTCCGCCCGTCCGAGAACGGTGAATCCGCGCGGCTTGTCCATGTCGGATGCGATCTTCGCCAGAAACTTGCAGTAGCTGAGGCCCACGGAAACGGTGATGCCGATTTCCTTTTCGATGCGCGTCTGGAGCTTCGCCATCGTCATGGCAGGGTTCGCATGATGGAGCCGCTCCGTGCCGTTCAGATCGAGAAACGCCTCGTCGATCGAGAGCGGTTCGACAAGCGGCGTCAGCTCGCGCATGAGCTGGCGCACCTCGCGCCCGACGCTTGCATATTTCGCCATGTCGGGCGGCATGACGACGGCTTCGGGGCAGGCTTGCAGCGCCTTGAACATGGGCATGGCGGAGCGCACGCCGCGGATACGCGCGATATAGCAGCAGGTCGAGACGACGCCGCGCTTGCCACCGCCGATGATGAGCGGCTTGTCGCGCAAGTCCGGATTGTCGCGTTTTTCGATGGCGGCGTAGAAGGCGTCGCAGTCGAGATGCGCGATGCCGAGTTCGTTCAGTTCGGGATGGAAGGCAAGGCGCGGGCGATTGCAGGCCGGGCAGCGCGTGCGGCCGGCCTCGACTTCGGCGAAGCAATCGCGGCAGAAGCCTTTGGCTGGCGCGGCGCCCGCATTCATCCCGCGCTCTCCTCCGGCCAGAGCCAGGCCGCGCCCCGCACGCCGCTCGCATCGCCATGCCGGTTGCGCAGGAGTTTCGTATCGACGCGGTCGGAAAACACATATGAGCCCCAGCGCGCCGGCACCTCGTCGTAAAGCGCGGCAATGTTCGACATGCCGCCGCCAAGCACGATCACATGCGGGTCGATGAGGTTGATGACATGCGAGAGCGCGCGGGCGAGGCGGTCGGAATAGCGCCGCAAGGCCGAGCGCGCGGGCCGCGAGCCTGCCTCGGCCGCCGCCACGATTTCATGCGTGGTGAGCTTCTCGCCTTCCATGCGTTCGTATTCGGCCTCGAAGCCGGGGCCGGAGTTCCATGTCTCGATGCAGCCCTTCTGGCCGCAATAGCAATCGGGGCCTGGAATCTCGTCGGGCAGCATCCGGGGAAGCTGGTTGTGGCCCCATTCGCCCGCAATGGCATTGGGCCCTGAGAGAAGGCGCCCGTGAATGACGATGCCGGCGCCGACGCCCGTGCCGAGGATGACGCCGAAGACGCTCGGCGCGCCTGCGCCAGCGCCATCGGTCGCTTCGGAGAGGGCGAAGCAGTCGGCGTCATTGGCGAAGCGCAATTCGCGGCCGAGCGCGGCGCCTAGATCGCGGTCGAAGGGCGTGTCGTTGAGCCATGTGCTGTTCGCGTTCTTCACAAGGCCCGTTGCGGGAGAGAAGGCGCCCGGCATGCCGATGCCGACAGTGCCGCGTGCGCCCGTGTCGCTTTCGAGGGCGGCGACGAGATCGCGGATGGCGGCGATGGTCGCTTCGTAGCTTCCGGGCGTTGCGATGCGCCGCCGCGCAATTTCGCGTCCGCCTGCGCCGAGCGCGATGGCTTCGATTTTCGTGCCGCCGAGGTCAATGCCGATACGTATGGAAATCAGAAACCATCCTTTTCGAGACAGGCCGAGATGAAATCATGCGCCAGCGTCCAGTCCGTGGTGTGGAAGTGGCTGTGCTCGGAAGGCGGCAGCATCCGGGCGAGGCGCGGGTCGGCGATGAAGTGAATGCGGTGTGTGGGCGCGTGGGCGGCGGCGACCGAGGCGATGTTGTGCGGAATGTCATCGAGGAAGATGACGGGCGCCTCGACGCGTTCGGCGAGCCGCTTCACCGCGCCTCCCTTGAGCCCCTTGTTGGCGATGACGGGATAGGCCATGCCATGCGCCGCGAGGTTCCGTGCCCGCGTTTCCCTTTCGGAGAAAGGCACGTTGGTCAGCACCACGATCTGCGCGCGCGGGCTGAGCGCCCGCAAGGCTTCGGCCGCGCCCCGCACCGGAATGAGCGAGTGGGTGGAGGAAGCGAAAAAGCTCTTCAGCAGTTCGGGCATTTCGGCTGCCGGAACGGGCTCGCCCGTGTCGCGCCGCTTGACGTTGCCGGTGAGCGCGAAGCTCTTGAGATCGAGCCAGAGCCCTTGCGTTTCCAGGTAGAGTTCGAGCCCGGCGATGAACTGCATCAGCACCTCGTCGCAATCGGAGACGATGAGCGGCTTTCCGCGCGTGAGCTGCAGCGCCTCGATCTGTGGGGCGACATCCTCGTGAAGCGCGAGAAGATCGAGGCCCTGCATGTGCGGGGCGGTATTTGTCTTGGGGGCGTTCATGTCCAGTGCACCTCCTCGCCGCCGGGAAGGAGCTTCCTTGCCCTGCCGGGCAGTTCGGGCTTCAGCCCCGCCGCTTCGCAGAAGGCGAGGAGGCGCGCTTCGTCCATGAGGATGAAGTCGAGCACGCCGCCCAGGATTTCCGCGTCGCCGCCGCGCTCTCTGAGATCGGCTGGCGAAAGGCCGGTTATGTCGAAGAATGCAAAGAGCAATTCGTCGTCGGCGGCAATGTGGCCGAGCGCCTTGATCGCGATGAGTTCAGCCTGTTCGGCCTGCATGGCTAACGTTCCGTTTCCTCGACAATAACAAATTAATCATAGCCCCAGATTGAGGCGAAACGGCCTGCGCCGGGGCGATGATTAAAGACTTAGTTAACGATATTGGCGTCATATGAGCTGTCTGAGGTGCGGAATCGGCATCCACGCCCGCGGAGAAGAATATCAAGGGGTCGGAGCGGCAGGGCAACAGGGGTGGGGTTTGGAGCTATGGATGCGATGACCAAAAAAGTTCTGATCGTCGAGGACAACGAGCTCAACATGAAGCTCTTCCATGACCTTCTTGATGCTCATGGCTATGAGACGCTTCAGACGCGGGACGGCATCGAGGCGCTGGAGATCGCGCGCAAGAATCGCCCCGATCTGATCCTCATGGACATTCAGCTTCCCGAAGTGTCGGGGCTCGAAGTCACCAAATGGATCAAGGAAGACGACAGCCTCCGCTCGATTCCGGTGGTCGCGGTCACGGCCTTCGCCATGAAGGGTGACGAGGAAAAGATTCGCGAAGGCGGCTGCGAGGCCTACATCTCGAAACCCATCTCGGTCACGCAGTTCCTGGAGACCGTCCAGCGTTTCCTGAGGTAGGGGCAAGAGCAGTGACGGCGCGCGTTCTCATTGTCGACGATGTTCCGGCGAACCTGAAGCTCCTCGATGCGAAGCTGACGGCGGAGTATTTCGGCGTGCTCAAGGCGTCTTCGGGGCCCGAGGCGCTCGAAATCGCCATGGCACAGCAGCCGGACATCATCCTGCTCGACGTCATGATGCCGGGGATGGACGGCTTCGAGGTGTGCCGCCGGCTCAAGGCCGCGCCGCAGACCGAGCACATTCCCGTCATCATGGTGACGGCGCTCGACCAGCCGAAGGACCGCATTCAGGGCCTCGAGGCGGGAGCCGACGACTTCCTGACCAAGCCCGTCAACGATGTCGCGCTTTTCGCGCGGGTGAAGAGCCTCGTGCGCCTGAAAATGGTCACGGACGAATTGCGGATGCGCGAGGCCACGGGCCAGCGCATCGGCGCCTTTGTCGGCACCTCGACCGAGCGCATGCTCATGGCGGAGCCGGGCAGGGCGCTCGTGATCGACGACCGGCCGAACTCGCTCAAGCGGCTGACCGAGGCGCTTTCGCTTCAGCACATGGTCACGGTCGCCGATACGCCCGAAGACATGGTGCAACTCGCCGCGACCGGCGCCTATGATCTCCTCATCGTGAGCCTCACGCTTCAGGAGTTCGACGGGCTCAGGCTCTGCTCGCAGCTTCGCTCCGCCGAGGCGACGCGGCAGACGCCGATTCTCGTCATCGTGGAGGAAGGGGACACGCCCCGCCTCGTCCGCGCGCTCGATATGGGCGTGAACGACTATCTGCTCCGCCCTGTGGAGCGGAACGAGCTTGTCGCGCGCTGCCGGACGCAACTCCGCCGCAAGCGTTACCAGGATTACCTGAGGGATCGCTTCCAGAAGGGGCTCGAACTCGCTGTCACGGACAGCCTCACCGGCCTCTATAACCGCCGCTACATGGAAGGGCATCTTGCCACGCTGGTTGAGGAAGGGGCGCATTCGGGCAAGCCGGTGTCGCTGCTCATCTTCGACATCGACTACTTCAAGGCGGTGAACGATACCCATGGGCATCCGGCCGGCGATGCGGTGCTCAAGGAGTTCGCGCAGCGAATCGAACAGAATGTGCGCGGCGTCGATCTCGCCTGCCGTCTCGGCGGCGAGGAGTTCGTCGTCGTCATGCCGGATACCGATCTTTCCTATGCGCTGATGGTCGCCGAACGGCTCCGCCAGAAGGTGGCGGAGGTTCCTTTCCGCATTGAGCCCATGGAAACGCTCAACATCACGGTGAGCATCGGCATCGCGGTCACGGTCGGACCGGGCGACACGTCGAATGCATTGCTCGAGCGCGCCGACGCCGCGCTCTATCGCGCCAAGCGCGACGGGCGCAACCGCGTGGTCGCTGAGGCTGCTTGAGGCGGCTTCTCACCATTCAGGCATAAGTCTTTGAAATCGCTGAAGGGTGAGGCTGCCGGATTCCTGCTGGCCCGCCCCGGAGGGCAATTTCATCTGCACTTTATTAACCATGTTTATTCATGGTTAATCAGGTGTTTACGCTGCCTTTCTGCCGTTCGACTTTATTTGGATCATCCAGCGTGCTAGCGTAATTTTACTCAAATGTTTCGCTGTTCCGTCGGCTTTCGTCGCTGGGGGGTGAGGGAGAGCCGAAGCGGTCTACAGCGACATGTGTCCTCACGGGGCGCTCGGGTCCGCCGCATCTCCTGAGTCCGTGAGGCACGGCCGGCCGGAACGTGGTGTGGAGTGGCCTCCTCTGATAAGCCATGACTTCCGGTCGGCCACCATTTGAGGAACCCGGTACGGGGGGAAAACAAAAGGCCGGTCTTGCGACCGGCCTTTTGCCTTTGATCCGTCAGGCAGAGCAGGCGAGGCGCCCGCTCAACGCTTATTTGATCTTGGTTTCCTTGAACTCGACGTGCTTGCGCGCGATCGGGTCGTACTTCTTGATGACGAACTTTTCCGTCATCGTGCGGGAATTCTTCTTGGTCACGTAGAAATAGCCCGTGCCCGCGCTGCTTTCGAGCTTGATCTTGATGGAAGCCGGCTTCGCCATGGCTCGAAATCCTTGATTTGGGCGGGTCGGCCAAGGCGCCCGCGAAAGGTTCTTCTCGCAGATCAGTGGATGTGCGGATTGCGGCGCAGACTACTCGCCCGAGAGGCTAAGTCAAGTCCGCTCTCGATCTTGCTAAGGCCCGGAGGTGCAAGCGAGTTTCGGGCTCGTGGCGGGCCGCCTCAGAGCGCGCCCTGGGCCTCGGGCGATGCCTTTGCGTATCGCCAGCCGGCGACGATGAGATAGATCCCGCAGAGGCTCCCCATGGCGACGATCAGCCCGTGGGGGTTCCAGAGATCCATGGCGAAACCCGAGAGCGGCGGCCCCACCAGCGCGCCCGTCGAATACATCATGACGAAGGCGGCATTGGCGGCGGCAAGGTCCGCGCCCCGGAAGCGCTGGCCGAGCAGCGTCAGGCCGACCGTATAGAGCCCGACCACGACGCCGCCGAAGACGAAGAGGACGAGCGCGAAGAGCGGCATGGAGAAGGTGGTGAAGGGGATGGCGAGGATGCCGAGAAAGCCGCCTGCCGCGCAGACCAGAAGAACCGCCCGGCGGTCGATCCTGTCGGCGATGAGGCCGATCGGGAACTGGAAGGCGATGTTGCCGGCCGCGAAGATCGTCAGGACGAATGCCGCCGCCTGCTCGCCCATGCCGGAACGCAGCGCATAGATCGGCAGCATGTTGAAGATGTTGGTTTCGGTGGCGCCATAGATGAGGCCGGCGAGCGTCGCGGCCGGGGCGACGAGGAGGAATGTCAGGAAGCCATGGCTCGGCTTTTCCTTGATGCTCGGCGCGAGGCCGCGGCCGAAAATGAGAAGCGGCACGCCGCCTGCGAGCACCAGGGAGCCGATGAGGAGAAAGGGGAGCGCGCCGTCCGCGCCCGCGAGATAGAGAAGCGCCGGCCCCGCCGCAAAGCCGCAGGAAAGGATCGTTCCGTAAAGCCCCATGAGCTTGCCGCGATTCTTCTCGTCGGCGAGCGAATTGACCCAGAACTCGCTGACCACGAAAAGGCCGGTGATGGCGAGCCCGTTGACGAAGCGGATGGGAAACCAGAGCCAGACGTTCTGGAAGATGTAATAGCAGGGCATTGCCAGCGCCGAGACGGCGACGCAGGCGAGCAGGAAGGGAATGACGGGCACGCGGCGCAGAAGGCGCGGAATGAACGGCGTCAGCATGAAGGTCGCGATGGCCGGCATCGCGGTGTTGAGGCCGATGAGCAGGGCGGGGATCTGGCGCCGCTCCATGAGGAGCGCAAGCAACGGGATCGACGAGCCGAGGCCGATTCCGACCACGGTGATGCAGGCGATGACGGCGATGAGGCTGCGCCGCCGGTCCGCCCGGCTCAACGGTTCCTCTCGCGCCTCGAGATTGAGGCTCTGGCTTTCCTGCATGTCGGATTGCCGCTCCATGGGACCGCTCCGGCCGCCTCTTTTTCAGGCGCGGACCAGAGGGCGGTTGTTTCGGTAACAATAGAGCGGAACGCGCTTGCGCGAATCGCCCGCCGCGCGCCGTCCGATTTCGTGGAGCACGAATTCGGTCACGTCGATGACGGGGAGCTTGAGCGCCTCGGAAAGCGGATACCAGTCGAGGTCTTCAAGCTCGCCGCTGCCGCGCAGCGTTCCGTCGAGTTCCGTCGCGGAGGCCGTGAAGAAGCGCGCGTGAAAGCGGATAGGGCTTCCGGCGGGCGTGATGGCGCGGGCGACGCCTGACAGCGCGTCGAGGCGCGGCGCGATGCCCTGCGCGCGAAACTCGGCCCATGTGGCGCCTGCATCCGGCCCGACATCGCCCGGCGCCGCGAGGAGAAGGCCCGTCTCCTCGAATGTTTCGCGGATCGCCGCCATGGCGAGCGCCTGCGTCTTCGCGCCGAAGGCCACATCGCCCAGAGGCGTGGCGGGCTTCACCCGCAAGTCCTCGGGATCGAGCTTTCCGCCGGGAAAGACGAAAGCGTCGGGAATGAACTTCATGCGCGCATGGCGCCGCCCCATGAGGATGAGGGGTTCCGCGCCCCGTTCATCGACAAGAACGAGGCTTGCGGCGTCGCGCGGGCGCACGCGAACGCCGCCAATGCTTTCTTTGGCGGACATGTCAGGGAACCAGCGTATCCCGGATCGCCTGACCGTTCCGGAAATGGATGAAGGGAACGGCGCGCTTCTTCTGCGCGGCCAGCGGCTGGCGCAGTCGCTCGTCGATTTCGGCGAGCACGACGCGGGTGATGTTCGGCAGGTCGAGGTCTTCCGCGTCCTTGATGCTGATCCAGTGGAGGCCCTGCAATTCTCCCGAACCGGCGATGTGCGACGGATCGCCCTGAATGAGTTCCGCATCGGCGATGAAGAAGCGCGTATCGAAGCGGCGCGTGCGATAGGGCGGGGTGATGGCGCGGGCGACGAAATCGAGCGCGCTGAGCGCGGGCGAAACGCCGGTCGAGAAATAGGCGGCCCAATCCTTGTGCTTGCTCGATTGCGGCGAGCCGATGGGGCGGCCCACGGCGAGGCCCGTTTCCTCGAAGGTTTCGCGGATCGCGGCCATGGCAAGCGCGCGGGCGCGATTCTCGCTCGGCGTGCCGCGCATACGGGCCAGAAGAAGCTGGGCGACGTCGCTGCGGAGATCCTCGGCCGGGCGGATGCGGCTGTCGGCCGGATCGACGCGCCCGCCGGGGAAGACGAACTTGTTCGGCATGAATTTGTGGTTCGCGTGGCGCTGGCCCATCAGAACGCGCGGCGCGCTGCCGTCATTGCGAACCAGGATCAGGGTCGCCGCATCGCGCGGGCGCACGGCGCGCCCTTGGGCCGCTTCGCGGAATTCCTGATCGCGCGAATGTTTGGGGTCGAACGACCCTGTTGCCGTTTCCGCCATCTTGTCTTTCCCGGATTCAATTTCGTTGTCCGGGCAGGATGCGCCCTGATCCCGGGCCTGTCCAGAACGGCGCGATCAGAAGTCGGGCTCGTCGCCGAATCCGTGCATGCGCCGCGACCATTGCAGGCCGACCACCGCGCCCTTGATGCGGGGGAGCAGAATCAGCGAGAGCAGCAGCGTCGCCAGCGGCCACAGCGTCATGTGGACCCAGAGCGGCGGCATGTATTCGAGCTCGACCGCCAGCATGATCGGCACGATCACATGGCCGACAATGAGAATGGTGAAGTAAGGCGGCGCGTCATCGGCCTGGTGGTGGAAAAGCTCCTCGCTGCAATGGGGGCAGCGGTCGGCGATCTTGAGAAAGGCCCGGAATATATGACCTTCGCCGCAGGCCGGGCAGCGCATTGAGAAGCCACGCCACACAGAGCGGCCGAAGGGCCTGACCTCATGGCGAACGATCTGGGGACCGGCGGGTTCGTACATATCCGAAAGTGTGCTCATTCGTGCCATCTGGCTAAAGGGCGATCTCGTAGATTTGTCTTATTCCAGAGACGATTGAATGCGGCAGGTTGACGCTGCTTAACACCCTTAGTCGGTATGTGGTTGTTTGGCGCGCTTCACAGCCGGTTTCTGGCCGGCACGGAGTTTGGCACTCTTCCGGGATTTTTGGGCGGGTTTTTTGCCGGGCTTGGCGGCGGCGCGGCGAGGCGCCTTTCCGCGCCCCTTTCCGTAAGCCGCGCCATGGCGGCCAGCGGGCTTTCCTTCCGTGCCGCCTTCGACGATTTCAAATCGCAATCCGCCCGTGACCGGAACCGCCTCTTCCAGACGCACCGAGACGCGCTCGCCGAGGCGGAAGGTGAGGCCGCTGCGCTCGCCGATGAGCGCATGGCCCGCCTCGTCATGGTGGAAGAACTCCGTGCCGAGATTGGAGATCGGCACGATGCCGTCTGCGCCGGTTTCATCGAGGCGCACGAAAAGGCCGAAGCGCGTGACGCCGGAAATGCGGCCGGGAAATTCCGCGCCGATGCGCGCCTCGAGAAAGGCGGCGATGAAGCGGTCCATGGAATCGCGCTCGGCAAGCATGGAGCGGCGTTCCATCTCGGAGATGTGCTCGGCGATTTCAGCGAGCGAGCCTGCTTCATCCGCACTCTGACCATCGGCGCCGAAGCGCAGCGCCGCGATGAGCGCGCGATGCACGACGAGATCGGCATAGCGGCGGATGGGCGAGGTGAAATGCGCGTAGCGGCGCAGGTTGAGCCCGAAATGGCCGATATTGTCGGGAGAATAGACCGCCTGCGCCTGGGAGCGCAGGATGATGCTCGACACCATCTGGTCGAATTCCGTGCCGTCCACTTCCGCGAGGATGCGGTTGAAATTCGTCGGACGCACGACCTGGCCCTTCGGAAAGCTCAGATTGAGCGTCTGCAGAAATTCGGACAGGGCGACGAGCTTTTCGCGCGAGGGCGCGTCGTGAATGCGATAGATGAGCGATGTCTGCCGCTGCTCGGCCGTCTCGGCGGCGCAGACATTCGCCTGAATCATGAACTCCTCGATGAGCTTCATGGATTCGAACTTGTCTGCGATGCGGATGGCCGCGATGCGGCCGCGCTCATCGAGCCGCGCCTTATATTCCGGCAGGTCGAGATCGAGCGGACCGCGTTTCTCGCGCGCGATGGAAATCGTCTTGTAGGCGTCCCAGAGCGGGCGGAGCACGGGCTCCAGAATGGGGCCTGTCTTGTCGTCTGGCGCGCCGTCGATGGCCTGCTGCACCTGGCGATAGCTCAGCCTCGCCGCCGAGCGCATGAAGCCGCGGATGAATTCATGTCGGCGCTTGTTGCCGTTCGCATCGAAGACCATGCGCACGGCGAAGCAGGCGCGATCTTCCTTTTCGCGGAGCGAACAGAGGTCGTTCGAGATGCGCTCGGGCAGCATCGGCACGACGCGATCGGGGAAATAGGTTGAGTTGCCGCGCTTGCGCGCCTCGCGATCCATCGGCGAACCCAGCCGCACATAGGCCGCGACATCCGCGATGGCGACGATCACCACATGGCCGCCTTCATTCACGGGATCGGGGTCCGGGCCCGCCCAGACGGCATCGTCATGATCGCGCGCGTCTTCAGGGTCGATGGTGACGAGCGGAATGTCGCGCAGATCCGTGCGGCCCTCGATGCCATGCGGTCTCGCCGCCTCCGCCTCGCCGAGCACGCTGTCGGGAAATTTGTCGGGAATGCCATGCGCGTGAATGGCGATGAGGCTGATCGATTTCGGATCGTCGCTGCGCCCGAAGACCTCGCGCACACGCGCGCGCGAAAGGCCATAGCGCTTGCCGGGAACGATTTCGGCGAGCACGAGATCGCCGTCCTTCGCGCCGCCCGTATCGGCGCGGGCGATTTCGGATTCATTGCGGACGCGCTTGTCCACAGGCACCAGCCGTCCGCCCTCGGAGGTTTCGCGGAAGAGGCCGAGCACCTGTTCCGCGCCCTTGCCGACGCGGCGGATGATGCGCGCCTCGTAAGCGTAGACTTCGCCTTCTTCCGTCGTGCGCGTGAGCCGGGCAAGCAAGCGGTCGCCCACGCCTGCGGGCGGTTCGGCATCGCGCTCGCCGATGCGGCCCTTGTGAGGCTCGGGCGTGATGACGATTTCGGGCGCGGCGCCTTCGCCGGTCCAGTCGACGGGGCGGGCGATGAGTTCGCCATCCGTGTCGCTATGCGTGATCTCGATGACCGTGACGGGCGGCAGCTCGCCCGCGCGATGAAGCCTGCGCCCCTCGCGTTTGGCGAGTAGCCCTTCCTCGGCCATCTCCTTCAGCATCTGCTTCAGGGGGATGCGGTCGGCGCCCTTGATGCCGAAGGCGCGTGCGATCTCGCGCTTGCCGACGGGGCCGGTCGCGGAGGAGATGAATTCGAGGATCTGCTCCCGGGAGGGCAGGCCGTTCGATCGTTCGCGCTTTTTGGGCGTGTCTTTTCCCGATGCGGTTTTCCTGCGGGGCGTCATCAGTCCGCCAACTCGGTGGCGCGGGCCTTCGCTTTAGGCGCGGCCTTCTTCGCAGCGGGTTTTTTGGCTGCAGGCTTCTTGGCGGCCGGCTTTTTCTTCGCCGTCGGCTTTTTCGAGGCGGCTTTCTTCGCGGGCTTTTCCGCCTTGGTCGCGGCGGCCTTCTTCTTCGGCGCCTTGCCGGATTTTTCGGCGGCGAGCGCGACAGCCTCGTCGAGCGTATAGCTCTCGATGTCGGTGTCCTTGGGCAGGGTCGCGTTGGTCGAGCCGTGCTTCACGTAAGGACCGTATTTGCCTTCCATGATCTGCACGGGCTTGCCGTCTTCGGGATGCGCGCCGAGATCGCGCAGCATCTTTCCGGCGCGCGCCTTGGCCTTCAGCGCCTTTTCGGCGAGGAGATCGACCGCGCGGTTGACGCCGATGGTGAAGACCTCTTCGGGGTCCTTGAGATTGGCGTAAACGCCCTCATGCAGGATGAAGGGGCCGAAGCGGCCGAGCCCGGCCGTGATGGGCTGGCGCGTCTCCGGATGGATGCCGACTTCGCGCGGGAGCGAGAGCAGCTCGAGCGCGCGCTCCAGCGTGAGCGTCGCCGCCGATGTGCCGCGTGGGATGCCGGCGCGTTTCGGCTTCTCGCCGTCTTCCGCCTCGCCGAGCTGGACATAGGGGCCGAAGCGACCGGACTTGATGAGCACGGGCTTGCCCGTCTCGGGATCGACGCCGAGCGTGCGCTCGCCGGACGCGGCTTCCTCGCCCTCCGCGCCCGCGGTGAGCTGGCGCGTATAGCGGCAGTCGGGATAATTCGAGCAGCCGACAAAGGCGCCGAACTTGCCGACCTTGAGCGAGAGCTTGCCATCGGCGCAGTTCGGGCATTTGCGCGGATCGCTGCCGTCGCCCTTGTCGGGGAAGACATGCGGGCCGAGCACCTCGTTCAGCCGGTCGAGAACTTCCGTGATGCGAAGCTCCATCGCCTCGCCGACGGCGCCGGTGAAGTCCTTCCAGAAATCGCGCAGCACCTGCTTCCAGTCGAGTTCGCCGGCCGAAACCTTGTCGAGCTTTTCCTCGAGGTCGGCGGTGAAGTCGTATTCGACATAGCGGGTGAAGAAGTTTTCAAGGAAGGCAGTGACGAGCCGGCCCTTGTCGTCGGGCACGAAGCGGCCCTTGTCCATCTGCACATAGCCGCGATCGCGCAACGTTTGCAGCGTCGAGGCATAGGTGGAGGGGCGGCCGATGCCGAGTTCTTCCATGCGCTTCACGAGCGTCGCTTCGGTGAAACGCGGCGGCGGTTCGGTGAAGTGCTGGTCGGCGCGCACATCGCCGAGCCCCAGCTTGTCGCCGCGCGAAACCTTGGGCAGGCGGCCGCCTTCCTCGCCATCCTCCGGGTCGTCGCGCCCTTCCTGATAGAGGCGCAGGAAGCCGTCGAAGGTAATGACGGAGCCCGTCGCGCGTAGTCCGATCTGCTGCTCGTCGGCCTCGATCTCGATGGTCGTGCGCTCGAGCTGCACGCTCTCCATCTGGCTTGCGACGGTGCGGTTCCAGACGAGTTCGTAGAGCCGGCGCTGATCGTCGTCGAGCACGGCCGACACATGCTTGGGCAGGCGCGCAAGATCGGTCGGGCGGATGGCTTCATGCGCTTCCTGCGCATTCTTCGCCTTGGTCTTGTAGACGCGCGGCGCGGAGGGAACGTAAGCCTCGCCGAATTCATTGTTGATGACGGTGCGCGCGGCCGCGATCGCCTCGTCGGCGATCTGCACGCCGTCGGTTCGCATATAGGTGATGAGGCCGGTCGTCTCGCCGTCGATCTCGACGCCTTCATAAAGGCGCTGGGCGATCTGCATGGTGCGGCTCGCCGAGAAGCCGAGCTTGCGCGAGGCTTCCTGCTGCAATGTCGAGGTGGTGAAGGGCGGATAGGGATTGCGGCGCGCGGGCTTGCTCTCGACGGACTTCACCGAGAAGCGCGAAGCCTTGACACGCGCGACGATCTCGTCCGCCGTCGCCTTGTTCGGAATGTCGAATTTTTCGAGCTTCCTGCCGTCGAGATTGACGATCCGCGCGGTGAAGGGCGCGCCGGAGGCCGTCTTGAAGTCCGTCTCGATGGTCCAGTATTCCTGCGAGCGGAAGGCGTCGATCTCGAGTTCGCGATCGCAGATGAGACGCAGCGCCACCGACTGCACGCGCCCGGCGGAACGCGCGCCGGGCAGCTTGCGCCAAAGCACAGGCGAAAGCGTGAAGCCGACGAGATAGTCGAGCGCGCGCCGCGCGAGGTAGGCGTCGATCAATTCCTTGTCGAGGGCGCGCGGATGCTTCATCGCCTCGAGCACGGAATTCTTGGTGATCGCATTGAAGACGACGCGCTGCACGTCGATGCCCTGCAGCGCCTTCTTCTTGTTCAGCACTTCGAGGACGTGCCAGGAGATCGCCTCGCCCTCGCGATCGGGGTCGGTGGCGAGGATGAGCTTGTCGGCACCCTTGACCGCGGCGGCGATGTCGTTGAGCCGCTTCTGGGATTTCGGATCGACGTCCCAGGCCATGCGGAAGTCGTCGTCGGGCAGAACCGAGCCATCCTTGGAAGGCAGGTCGCGGACATGGCCATAGGAGGCCAGGACCTTGAAGCCCTTGCCGAGATATTTGTTGATCGTCTTCGCCTTGGCCGGCGATTCAACAATGACGACGTCCATAGGGTGCTCTGGCTCTCCAAATTCGCAACGGCCCGATCCGGCAGATCTGGGCCGGCCGAAGCCTCTCACCCAGCGGCGGGCGAGGGCATATCCCCTGTACAGCCGGCAGCAACCCGGCCTCCGACCGAACCGGGATGGCACCTTGCCGATGGGCAAGACGGATGGCTGGCCGCCGCCGCCGTCGGCTCGGTCAACAGTTGGCAGAACATGAGGAAAAGAGGAGGGGCTGTCAAATGCCGCAGAAATCCGCGGAAAATTGGATTTGGCCGCCGCGTCGCGCATGCGGGCGCGAAAGACCCCACCGAAGGGTTCAAATCATCGCTAAATAATTTGGATTGGATTTGTTTGTACATATAATCATAAAGATGTAGTCTCTTGGGGTGGTTTGACGGGGCGCCGCCATACCAGAGCGAGGGGAGGTGAATATGCGCGGCATCATAGACGCATCGTCTTTTGGGAGTTCGGCCAAGGCATCGGCGGCGGGCTCGTCGCTCATGGCGGAGGAAGGCGCAGCGCCTTTCTCCTTCTCCGCGGAAGCCTCCGATCAGGAGATCGCCGCCTATCTCCTCGAACTGCTCATGGGCGCGCGGCGGCTTGCCGTGGCGCGCAGGCACCGCTTTCTTTCTTACCTGATCGGCATGGCGGTGGAGGAGGCGAGGCTGCTGACGCTCGGCCGTTCCGCCGCCGAACGAGCGCCCGCCGCAGGGGCGAGCGGTAGCTAGCCGCCGGATGGCTGTTCCGCCGGAAGTAGGCTGACGCGGTCGCCGGGCGAGCGGTGGAGCCTTCCTGCGAGATCCAGTTCCAGCAGCACCATGCGAATGTGAGGCACGGCGAGGCCGGTCTGCCGGACGAGGTCGTCGACCGGCGTTGGCGTCGGGCTCAAGGCGGAGGTGATGAGCGCACGCATCTCCGCGTCGGGTTCCGCCGCCGCCAGGGCCGGTCGCCGGACGAACCCTGGCGTGTCCGGCTCGGCGAAGGGAGAGGCCGGTGTCTGGGCAAGCGCGGCGATCACGTCCGCGGCTGATTCGACGAGGGCGGCGCCCTGCTTGATGAGGCTGTTCGAGCCATGAGCACGCGGATCGAGCGGCGAGCCGGGAACGGCGAAGACATCGCGGCCCTGCTCGAGCGCGAAGCGCGCCGTGATGAGCGAGCCCGAGCGCATCGCCGCCTCGACGACGACGACGCCGAGCGCGAGACCGGAGATGATGCGATTGCGGCGCGGGAAGAGCTTGCCGCGCGGCTGCGTGCCGAGCGGCATTTCCGCGACGAGCAGGCCGCGCTCGGCGACCTGCGCATGGAGCTGGCGGTTCTCCTCCGGATAGACGACATCGAGACCGCCGCCGACGACGCCTATGGTTCCGCCATCGAGCGAGGCGCGATGGGCGGCCGCGTCGATGCCGCGGGCAAGCCCCGAGACGACGACATAGCCTTCCTGGCCGAGATCACGGGCGATGGTCGCGGCGATCCGTGCCCCCGCCGCGGATGCGTTGCGCGAACCCACAATGGCGACGGTCTTTTGCGCGGCGAGATGGAGCGCGCCGCGAACCGTGATGACGGGCGGCGGCGGATCGATCATCGCAAGGCGGCGCGGGAATTCGGCATCGCCATAAAGGAGGAGACGCCCTCCCGCCGCTTCGACGGCCGCGATCTCGCGTTCGGCTTCGGCGCGGCCTGGAATGCGGAGCAGGGATTTGCGGCCGCCGCGCCGGGCGAGCGCCGGCAGCGCTTCGAGCGCCTCGACCGCGCTCGGGAAGTGCTGAAGCAATTCGCTGAATGTGACCGGGCCGACGGTCTCGCTCCGCGCCAGCCGGAGCCGGGCGAGCCGTTCGGCCGCGCTGAGCGCGCCTGTCATTTTTTCGCGCCGATACGCGATTCGGTGCCGGCGATGAGGCGGGCGATGTTCTCGCGATGGGCGATGAAGATGAGCACGACAAGGACGAGGCTCAGCGGCAGAAGGTCCGTGCGGTGCAGAAGCACGAGATAGACGGGCGTGAGCGCGGCGGCGACGAGCGCGGAGAGCGAGGAGTAGCGGAAGAGGGCGGCGACCACGAGCCATGTCGCGCAGAAAAGAAGCCCGACGGGCCAGTAAAGCGCGAGGTTGACGCCGATGAAGGTCGAGATGCCCTTGCCACCCTTGAAGCCGAGCCAGACGGGGTAGAGATGGCCGAGAAAGGACGCGGCCGCCGCTATCGTCGCCATGGCGAAGGAAAGCTCCTCGGGGCCGATGCGCTCCGCGACCAGCACCGCCACGATGCCCTTGCCCGCATCGCCGAGGAACGTGGCGCCCGCAACCCATTTGTTGCCGGTTCTGAGCGTGTTGGTGAAGCCGATATTTCCGGAGCCGATGTCGCGGATGTCGCCGAGACCGGCCATCCGTGTGAAGATCAATCCGAACGGGATCGAGCCCAGCAGATAGCTGAGCGCAAGCGCGGCGAGGGCCCACGGCCAGGCCGTGCCCCAATCGATCTCAACCAGCATGGTCAGCGTGCTCCTTCCCCCTGAACATAGACCGTGCGGCCGCTCACAACGGTGCGCAGCGCGCGCCCCTGCATGCGCCGATCCTCGAAGGGTGTGTTCTTCGAGATCGAATGCAGCTTAGCGGCATCGACGAGCCATGGCACGTCCGTATCGATGAGAACGAGATCGGCGGGGAGCCCGGCCGCGAGGCGGCCCGTGGCGAGGCCGAGCAGGTCGGCCGGGGCATAGGTCATGGCGCCGAGAAGCCGGGACAGCGGCAGGTCGCCATTGTGAACGAGGGCGAGGCCCGCGGGCAGCAGGGTTTCGAGGCCGATGGCGCCGAAATTCGCCGAGGCGAAGGGGCGCCGCTTGACCTCGGCGTCCTGCGGGTCGTGGCTGGAGACGATGACGTCAATGGTGCCGTCGGCAAGCCCCGCGACGAGCGCCTTGCGATCTGTCTCGGAGCGGAGCGGCGGCGAGAGCTTGAAGAAGGTGCGATAGCTCTGGACGTCGTTCTCGTTGAGATAGAGATGGGCGGCCGATACGCCGCAAGTGACCTTGAGGCCGTTCTGCCGGGCGCGGCGGATGAGATCGACGGAGGCGGCCGATGAGACCTGCCCGACGTGGTAGCGCCCGCCCGTGAGTTCGAGGAGGCGGAGGTCACGTTCGATCATGATCGTCTCGGCAACGGCCGGGATGCCGGCAAGGCCGAGGCGGCTTGCAAGCTCGCTCTCGTTCATGACGCCGGTCGCAAGCTCCGGCACTTCGGCATGCTGGACGACGAGCGCATCGAAATGCGCGGCATAGGCCATGGCGCGGCGCATGACCTGAGCGTTCGAGACGGCCTGCTCGCCATCGGTGAAGGCGACGGCGCCGGCTTCCCGCAGAAGGCCGATTTCGGTCATCTCGGCGCCGGCGAGGCCCTTGGTCAGCGCGGCCATGGGATGAATATGAACGATGCCGGTGTCGCGCGCGCGCCGCTCGATGAAATCTACGAGCGCCACATCGTCGATCACGGGGTTCGTGTTCGGCATGACGATGAAGGTGGTGACGCCGCCGGCCGCCGCCGCATGGCTCGCCGTGCGCAGCGTCTCGCGATGCTCGGCGCCGGGCTCGCCCGTGAAGACGCGCATGTCGATGAGGCCGGGGGCGAGAACATGGCCGCCGCAATCGACGATCTCCGCGCCTTCGGGCAGGCCGCCGGCGAAGATCGACGGGCCGAGATCGGCGATCCGCCCATCCTCGACGAGAAGGGCGCCCAGCTCGTCATAGCCCGAAGCGGGGTCGAGGAGGCGCGCATTGATGAAGGCTGTGCGGCTCATGGCTGGCGCTCGTTCGGCAGGTTGCGCGCGAGCGCGTCGAGGACGGCCATGCGCACGGCGACGCCCATCTCGACCTGCTCGCGGATGACGCTGCGGTCGATGTCGTCGGCGACGGCGCTGTCGATCTCGACGCCGCGGTTCATCGGGCCCGGATGCATGATGAGGGCATCGGGCTTGGCGAAGGCGAGCTTCTCGTAGTCGAGGCCGTAATAGTGGAAGTATTCGCGCTGCGACGGGACATAGGAGCCCGTCATGCGTTCGAGCTGGAGGCGCAGCATCATCACGATGTCCACGCCTTCGAGCCCCTTGCGCATGTCGTGGAAGACCTCGACGCCGAAGCGGTCGATGCCCTTGGGCAGCAGCGTCGGCGGCGCGACGACGCGGACGCGCGCGCCCATGGCGTTGAGCAGCAGGATGTTCGAGCGCGCGACGCGGCTGTGCAGAATGTCGCCGCAGATGGCGACGATGAGCCCCTCGAGGCGGCCCTTGCGGCGGCGAATGGTGAGGGCGTCGAGCAGAGCCTGGGTCGGGTGCTCATGGGCGCCGTCGCCCGCATTGACGACCGAGCAGGACACTTTTTGCGAGAGAAGTTCGACCGCGCCCGACTCGCCATGCCGGATGATGATGAGGTCGGGATGCATGGCGTTGAGCGTCACCGCCGTGTCGATCAGCGTTTCGCCCTTCTTCACCGAGGATGAAGCCACCGACATGTTCATGACGTCGGCGCCGAGGCGCTTGCCCGCCAGCTCGAAGGAGCTTTGCGTGCGTGTCGATGCCTCGAAGAAGAGGTTGATCTGGGTGCGACCGCGAAGGACGGAGCCCTTCTTGTCGACTTGCCGGTTCTGCTCGACATAGGTGTCGGCAAGATCGAGCAGGGACGTGATGTCGCGGGGGGAAAGCCCCTCTATGCCCAGCAGGTGCCGGTGCGGGAAGAGGGGGACGGTCTGTTTGTCCGCGTTTGTCATTAAAGCCGGATTGTATAGGGCCGATTCCCGGAGGCGGCAAGGGCAGGCGCGGGCTCTCGCGGATATCCCCACATTTTTGGTGCCGTGCTAGGCTCCAGGCGACAGGAAATGGAGGGCGAGATCATGACCAGTCCGCGTGCCTTTGCGACTCACGAGGTCTTCAACCAGCCGCCGGCGTTGGAAAACTATAATCTCTACACATCCGACCGCGCGCTCACGGAGACGGTGGAGCGGGAAGGCGGCGGCGCGGCGCGGGACGGCCTTGCGGCGTTCGGCGCGAAGATCGGCACGGCGGAGGTGATCGACCTCGGGCGGCAGGCGAACACCTATCTGCCGGTGCTCAAGAGCTTCGACCGCTTCGGGCATCGTATCGACCGGGTCGAGTTCCACCCCTCTTATCATCAGCTCATGGCGCTGTCGGTCGCGCAGGGCCTTCATGGCTCGCCCTGGGACCACCTCAAGGACGGCTCGGCGCCGAAGCCGGGCGCGGTCGTGGCCCGGCTCGCGGGCACCTACATGATGACGCAGATCGAGGCGGGTCATGGCTGCCCGATCACCATGACCAATGCGGCGGTGCCGGCGCTCCTCTTCCAGCCCGATCTCGCCAGGGAGTGGGTGCCGCGCATCCTCTCGCGCGAATATGACGAGCGCTTCGTTCCGGCGAAGGAAAAGAAGGGCATCACCTTCGGCATGGGCATGACCGAGAAGCAGGGCGGCACGGATGTGCGCGCCAACACGACGACGGCCGAGCCCGTGGGCAAGGGCGGGCCGGGCGGCGAATACCGCATCACCGGGCACAAATGGTTCTTCTCCGCGCCCATGTGCGACGCCTTTCTCGTGCTTGCGCAGGCGCCGGGCGGCATTTCCTGTTTCCTCATGCCGCGCTTCACGCCCGATGGCGAGGAGAATTCGATCCGTATACAGAGGTTGAAGGAGAAGGTCGGCAATCGCTCGAACGCATCTTCCGAGGTCGAGTTTCAGGCGGCGAGCGGCTGGCTGATCGGCGAGGAAGGGCGAGGCGTGCGCAACATCATCGAGATGGCGACCTATACGCGGCTCGATTGCGCGGTGGCGAGCGCGGGCATGATGCGGCAGGCGGTGGCGCAGGCGGTGCATCATTGTTCCTACCGGACGGTCTTCCAGAAGAAGCTCATCGACCAGCCGCTCATGGCCAATGTGCTCGCCGATCTCGCCCTCGAAACGGAGGCGGCGACAGTTCTTTCCTTCCGCGTGGCGCGATCCTTCGATCATGCACATACGGATGAAGCGGAGGCCGCCTACCGGCGTATCATGACGCCGGTGGCGAAATACTGGGTCTGCAAGCGCGCCCCGAACCTTGCCTATGAGGCGATGGAATGCCTTGGCGGCAATGGCTATGTGGAAGAGGGGATTGCGGGCCGCATCTATCGCGAAATGCCAGTGAACGCGATCTGGGAGGGATCCGGCAATGTGATGTGCCTCGACGTTCTGCGCGCGCTCGTCCGCGAGCCGCAGGCGCTCGAGGTTGTCTTCGCCGAATTCGAGAGCGCGCGCGGCGAGAACCGCGCCTATGACGGCGCGCTCGACGCGCTGAAGGATGCGTTCAGCGATCCGGCTTCGCTCGAGGCGCGCTCGCGCCAGATCGTCGAGGTGATGGCGAAGCTCGCGGCTGGCGCCCTCATCCTCAAACATTCGCCCGCTTATGTGTCGAGCGCCTATTGCGCGACGCGCCTCGGCCGCGACTGGGGCGATCTTTACGGCACGCTTCCGGCGGAAGCCGACCAGCGCGCGATACTGGAGCGCGCCACGCCCGCGTATTGAGCGCGCCTAACTCTTTGGAGGTAGGAGAGCGCTTGTCGGGCATGCAGTCGATTGAGGTGTTCCGGCCGAAGGTCTAGAGTCCTGCTCTTGCTTGCGTGCTGACGACCGATGCGTCCGACCACACCCGATGGAGCGCGCCATGGCCCGTATCGACTGGAGTCTCAAGGGCGTCGAAATCACGGCCTGCAATTGCGACTGGGGCTGTCCGTGCCAATTCAATGCACTGCCGACGCATGGTCATTGCCGTGCGTCGACGGCCATCGAAATCGAGCGCGGACATTTCGGCGAAACGAAACTTGACGGCCTCCGCTTTGGAGGATTGTTCGCCTGGCCGAAGGCCATTCACCAAGGCGACGGCGAAGCGCAGCCCTTTATCGACGCGCGCGCCAACGAGGCGCAGCGGAACGCGCTTCTGGCGATCATGAGCGGCGCCGAGACGGAACCCGGCGCGACGATCTTCAATGTCTTCGCGGCGACGCTGACGCGCATGCACGATCCGCTTTTCGTGCCGATCGACTTCACGCTCGATCGGAAGAAGCGGCAAGGTCATTTCCGCATCGCGAATGTCGTCGAGGTGCATGACGAGCCGATCCACAACCCGGTCACGGGGCAGGAGCATGTCGCGCGGGTGAGCCTGCCGAACGGCTTCGAATATGCGGAAGCCGATTTCGTCAGCAGCAGGACGGAGACGGGCAAGGCAGCCGCCATTCCGCTCAGCTGGGCGGCGGGGCATGGCCACATCGCCGAAGTGCACTGGACGGGTGACGGCGTCGTCCGCTGACAGGCCGGATCGAAATCATGGTCGAAGTCCGTAGCGGGGATGCACTGGTGGAGCGGCTGGTGCGCCAGGACCGCGTGATCGTGCTGCTTGCGATCTCGTCGCTCGTCGCCATCAGCATCGCCTATCTCGTGGCGGGCCCCTCCATGCCGACCATGCCGAACATGGAAGGCATGGCGGACATGCCCGACATGGCGATGCCCGACATGGCAATGCCCATGGCGATGAACTGGGAATCGTTCTCCTGGCTCGCGCCGATGTGGATCGCCATGATGATCGGCATGATGCTGCCGAGCGCGGCGCCCATGCTGCTGCTCTTCGCGCGGCACCGGCGCTTCAGCGACCCGGCGAAGAGCCCTGCGGCGGCGACGCTCGGCTTCGCGGGCGGCTATCTCGCGGTGTGGATCGCTTTCAGCCTGCTTGCCGCGCTTCTGCAGGCCTATCTTTTCGGTCAATCGTGGCTGACGGATGAAATGCAGCTCGGCTCGCCGCTTGCGCGCGCGGCCCTGCTCGCGGCGGCGGGGATCTTCGAGCTGACGCCCTTGAAATCGGTCTGCCTCGAATCCTGCCGCTCGCCCGCGCAATTTCTGGCGGCCCATGCGCGGAGCGGAAATCTCGCCAAGGGGCTGCGGCACGGCCTGTTCTGTCTCGGCTGCTGCGCGGCGCTGATGGGGCTGCTCTTCGTCGCGGGCGTGATGAACCCTGTCGCCATCGGCGCGCTTGCGGCCATTGTGCTCGCGCAAAAGCTCGCGCCTCCGCGCTGGCGGCTCGACATGGTGGCGGGGATCGCGCTCATGGCGGCGGCCGTCTTCGTGCTCGCGCGCGGGTGACGGCTCAGCCGAAAATCCAGAGCATCAGCGGCATGGTGAGCATGGCGAGGATTGTCCCGCCGGTGATGAGGCTCGCCATCAGCTCGATATGGCCGCCGAGCTGGCGGGCGAGCACATAGGAGGAGGTCGCGCCCGGCACCGCGCCGCAGATGAGAACGACGAGGCGGGGAAGGCCGGTCACGCCGAAGAGCATGCAATAGCCCATCATCATCGCCGGCATGACGAGGAGCTTGAGCGCGCTCGTGACAAGGACGATCCGCTTCGCTTCCAGTATGTGACCGATGCGAAGGCCGCCGCCCACGGCGATGAGGCCGAGGGTGAGCGAGGCGTCGCCGAGAACTTTCGCGGTGACGGCGAGCGGGCCCGGCAGGCCGATGCCGGTCGCATTCAGAAAGATGCCGAGAACGCAGGCGAGGATGAGCGGGTTCTTCGCCAGGAGCTTCACGACGGTCGCGGGCTTCGGCGAAATGCCCATGGCGTGGCGCGTGAGCACCGTCACCGAGAGTATGTTGGCGAGGGGGACGAGCACGGCGAAGGAAACGGCCGCGAGCGCGACGCCTTCCTTGCCATAGAGCGATGCGATGGAGGCAAGGGCGACGAAGCTGTTCCAGCGCACGGCGCCCTGAAAGACGCTCGAATATTCAGGCCCGGCGATCGGCCGCACCCTCTGCCAGAGGACGAGGATCGCGACCATGGTGAGCAATCCGGCTGCAAGCGCCCAGGCCATGGGCCAGACATCGAAATTCTCGAGGTCCGCGACGGCGAGCGTGTAGGTCAGGAGCGCGGGGAAGAGAACGTAGTAGTTGAGCTGGTCGAGCGGCAGCCAGATTCCCTCGCCCGGAAAGCCGCTGCGCCGCATGGCGAAGCCAAGGCCGATGACGAGAAAGATCGGGATGAGGGAATTGAGGATCGAGAGCATGCGGCCTCACGGAAACGGGGTCGGAGCGGCTTCGATGTCCAGTTCGATCTCGGGCGACACCTCGTCGAGCGAGCGGCGCGCCGTTTCGGGCAGGAAGAATATGACCGGAACGATGGCGAGCGGCGCTACGCCAAGGAGGATGACGATCGAAATGGCATGCGAGCCGACGATCGGGTAGAGCGCGCTTTCGGCGGCGAGCCCGGCAATGCCTGCCGCGACATTGATGACGCCGCGCGCGGCCGAGGAGGTGGAGCGGTAGGAGGTCGGGAAGAGTTCGCTGCCGAGCGCCGAGAGCGTCACCTCGGAGGCGAAGTAGAAGAAGAGGCAGCCGATCCAGCTTGCGATGAGAAGCCTCGGGTCGCCCGTCATGTAGAAGAGAATGAAGAGGGTGACGACGACCGGTATGCACACGCCGAGCACGGCGCGCCTGCCGGCAATGTCGCTGACGCGGCCGGCGACGAAGAAGCCGAGGATCGACAGCGCCCCGCCGAAGAATTGCAGATAGCCAACATGCGCCGGGGCGTAGCCATGGGTTTCCTGCAGGAACTTGGAGATGAAGGCGAAGGCGGCGGCAAGGCCGAACGAATAGGGCGCGGTGGTGGCCACCAGCGCGGCGAAGCGGCCGGGATAGGCCCTGGCGAGCGAGACGATGGGCCGAAGATGGTCGCGCAGGCCCTGGGCCGCCGTTCGCGTCGCGCTGTGCGCGAGGAAGCGCTGCGTTTCCTTCAGGTTCCGGCGCGCGAACAGGATGATGACGAGCCCGGCCGCGCCGACGAGGTAGAAGTCGCGCCAGCCATGGGGCAGCGCGTCGATCTGGCCATAAAGGAGCGACGAGAGGCCATAGCCCAGCGTGCCGAGGGCGGCGAGGCGGCCGAGCGCCCAGCCGCGCTGCCGGGGGTTGATCTCCTCTGCGATGATGACGTAGCAAAGCATCTCCTCGGCATAGGAGAAGCAGCGGGCCAGCGTTTGCAGGATGAGATATTGCGTGGCCGTCTGGGCGAAGGCGCTCAGCACCGTGGCAAGCGTCATTCCGATCACGGTGAGGATGAGCAGCCGCCGCCTGCCGACGACATCGGCCATGAAGGCGAGGGGGAAGGCGAGCAGCACGCCGAAGCGGATGACGCCCGTATAGAGCCCGAGATGTTCCTCGGGAATTTGCAGGGACGCCTGAATCTGCGGGAGCGCGAGGGCGAAGATGCCGAGGTCGTAATTGTTGATGAAGAGCGAACTGCCGACGAGCAGGAGCAGAAGACGCTGCTCGCGCGGGAGCGGGGATTTCATCAGGAGCAAATGAAGCTCTCCGGTTTCTCGGTTCGTCTGCCGCTCGTTTCCGCGTGGGCTCTAGGGCAGGCTCCGCAGGCGCTCCAGCGCGCCTTGCAGTATGTACGCGGCGGCCATCTTGTCGACAAGCTCGGCGCGGCGCGCGCGGCTCGCATCCGCCTCGATGAGCGTGCGGGTGACGGCGGCCGTCGAGAGGCGCTCGTCCCAGAAGGCGATGGGAAGGGGCGAGAGCTTTTCGAGATTGCGGGCGAAGGCGCGCGCCGACTGCGCGGCCGGCCCTTCGCTCCCGTCCATGTTGACGGGCAGGCCGATGACAAGGCCGCCGACGCCGTGCTCGCTGGCGAGGCCGAGAAGCCGGGCGGCATCGGCCGTGAATTTGGCCCGCTTGATGGTTTCGAGCGGCGATGCGACGGTGAGCGAGATGTCGGAGAGCGCAAGGCCGATGGTTTTGGAGCCGAGATCGACCCCCATCAGGCGCTCGCCCTTCTTCAGCAGCGCCCGAAGCTCGCTCAAATTCTTCACATTGGCGCTCAACTCGTTATTTTCCTTAAAAGATTTATGACACGGCGGACGATAGCCGCCCGCTGCGGGGCGCGCAATCGGATATCCCCATATATAAAGAGCGGCGTCGTTGCGGCTGACGCTCCGGCTTTGTTATGGTCCCCCACGATTCCTCCGCTTGGGGGGATTCCTCCATTCGGGGTCGGCAAGTCTGGACTGCGCGGGGCCGCTTCGGCCAGGCGCGCATCCCCTCTCCGAACCATAGCAAAGGCAGGCCAATGTCGGTCGATCAGAACACGGTCCGGAAAATCGCCCGGCTCGCGAGGATCGCGGTCCGGGAAGACGAGCTTTCGGCGCTCGCAGGCGAACTCAACACAATCCTCGACTGGGTCGAACAGTTGCGGGAAGTCGACACCAGCGGTGTCGAGCCCATGACGAGCGCGGTCGCGATGCAGATGAAGATGCGCGACGACGTGGTGTCGTCGGGCAATCTGCAGAAGGAAGTGACGATGAACGCGCCGGGAGCCGAGGACGGTTTCTATGTCGTGCCGAAGGTGGTGGAGTAAGAGATGACCGATCTGACCAGGCTGACACTGGCTGGCGCGCGCGACGCGCTGCGGAAGAAGGAAATCACCTCGCTCGAACTGACCGAGGCCTATATCGCCGCGATCGGCGAGGGCAAGGTTCTCAACGCCTTCGTGACCGAGACGCCGGAGAAGGCGCGCGAAATGGCGAAGGCGTCGGATGCGAGGCTCGCGAAGGGCGAGGGCGGGCCGCTCGAAGGGCTGCCACTCGGCATCAAGGATCTCTTCGCGACGAAGGGCGTGCTGACGACGGCATGCAGCCACATTCTCGACGGCTTCACGCCGCCTTATGAATCGCAGGTGACCGCGAACCTCTGGCGCGACGGCGCGGTCATGCTCGGTAAGCTCAACAATGACGAGTTCGCGATGGGCTCGTCCAACGAGACGAGCTATTACGGCCCGGTCGTCAATCCGTGGCGGCGCAAGGGCTCGGACGCGAAGATCGTTCCCGGCGGCTCGTCGGGCGGCTCGTCGTCGGCGGTAGCGGCCAAGCTCTGCCTCGCAGCGACGGCGACGGATACGGGCGGCTCCATCCGCCAGCCGGCGGCGTTCACCGGCACGGTCGGCGTCAAGCCGACCTATGGGCGCTGCTCGCGCTGGGGCATCGTTGCCTTCGCCTCCTCGCTCGATCAGGCCGGACCCATCGCGCGCGACGTGCGCGACGCGGCGATCATGCTTCGCTCCATGGCCGGGCATGACGAGAAGGACGCGACCAGCGTCGACATGCCCGTGCCGGACTATGAGGCCGCGCTCGGCCAGAGCGTGAAGGGGCTCAAGGTCGGCATTCCGCGCGAATACCGCATCGACGGCATGCCGGCCGAGATCGACGCGCTCTGGACGAAGGGCGTCGAGTGGCTGAAGGCGGCGGGCGCCGAGATCGTCGATGTGAGCCTGCCCCACACCAAATACGCGCTGCCGACCTATTACATCGTGGCGCCGGCGGAGTGTTCCTCGAACCTCGCCCGCTATGACGGCGTGCGTTATGGCTTGCGCGTCGAGGGCAAGGACATCACCGATCTGTATGAGAAGACCCGCGCCGCGGGCTTCGGGCCGGAGGTGAAGCGGCGCGTGCTCATCGGCACCTATGTGCTCTCGGCTGGCTATTACGACGCCTACTACCTCAAGGCCCAGCAGGTCCGCACGCTCATCGCGCGCGACTTCGCCGAAGCCTATCGCAAATGCGACGTGCTGCTGACGCCGACGGCGCCCTCGGCCGCCTTCGCCATCGGCGAGAAGACCGCCGATCCGCTGTCCATGTATCTGAACGATGTTTTCACGGTGACGGTGAACCTCGCCGGGCTTCCGGGCATCTCGGTGCCGGCCGGTCTTTCGAGCGACGGGCTGCCGCTCGGCCTCCAGCTCATCGGCCGAACCTTCGACGAGGAGACATTGTTCCGCGCGGCCTACGCGCTTGAAGAAGCGGCCCGGTTCACGGCCGAACCCGAAGTCTGGTGGAGGGCGTAATGCGCGAACGCGAACCCCGTAACGAAGATCTGATCAAGGGCGCGACCGGCGATTGGGAAATCGTGCTCGGCCTCGAAGTCCATGCCCAGGTCAGCTCCAACGCGAAGCTCTTCTCCGGCGCATCGACCGCCTTCGGCGCGGAGCCCAACACGCAGGTGAGCTTCGTCGACGCCGCCATGCCTGGCATGCTTCCCGTCATCAACCGCTACTGCGTCGAGCAGGCGGTGAAGACCGGCCTCGGGCTCAGGGCGAAGATCAATCTGCGCTCGATCTTCGACCGGAAGAACTACTTCTATCCCGATCTGCCGCAGGGCTATCAGATCTCGCAGTTCAAGCACCCGGTCGTGGGCGAGGGCGAGATCGTGATCGATCTTCCGGGCGGGCGCTCGGAGCGCGTGGGCATCGAGCGGCTGCATCTGGAACAGGATGCGGGCAAGAGCGTGCATGACCAGAGCCCGACATCGAGCCATGTCGATCTCAATCGCGCAGGCGTCGCGCTGATGGAAATCGTCTCGAAGCCGGATATGCGTTCTGCCGACGAAGCAAAGGCTTACGTGACAAAGCTCAGAACGATCCTGCGCTATCTCGGCACCTGCGACGGCAATATGGAAGAGGGCAGCCTGCGCGCCGACGTGAACGTCTCGGTGCGTCGCCCCGGCGGTCCGCTCGGCACGCGCTGCGAGATCAAGAACGTCAATTCGATCCGCTTCATCGGCCAGGCGATCGAATATGAAGCGCGCCGCCAGATCGAAATTCTCGAGGAGGGCGGCACGATAGATCAGGAGACGCGGCTCTTCGATCCGAAGCTCGGCGAGACGCGCTCCATGCGCTCGAAGGAAGAGGCGCATGACTATCGCTACTTCCCCGATCCCGATCTTCTGCCGCTGGAACTCTCGCAGGCCGAAGTCGATGCGATCGAGGCCGGCCTGCCGGAACTCCCGGACGACAAGAAGGCGCGGCTTATGTCGGAGTACGGACTCTCGGCCTATGACGCGACCGTTCTCGTCGGCGAGCGGGCGACCGCTGACTATTACGAGGCGGTGGCCAAGGGGCGCGATCCGAAGCTCGCGGCGAACTGGGTGACGGTCGAACTCTTCGGCGCGCTGAACCGCGAAGGGCACTCGATCGAGACGTCTCCGGTCTCTGCGGAGCATCTCGGAAAGCTCATCGACCTCATTTCGGACGGCACCATCTCCGGGCGAATCGCGAAGCAGATTTTTGATTCGATGTACAAAACGGGCGGCGACCCGGCCGAAATCGTCGAAAAAGAAGGTCTGCGCCAGGTGACCGATACGGGCGCCATCGAGGCGGCCATCGACGCCGTCATCGCCGCCAACCCGGACAAGGTCGAACAGGTAAAATCAAAACCTGCTCTTGCTGGCTGGTTTGTCGGACAAGTCATGAAATCCACGTCTGGCAAGGCAAATCCGCAAGTCGTGAATCAAATTCTGGCAGCCAAGCTCGGCCTATCGTCCGACGGCTGACGAATTTTTCGAGGGCTCCGATCAACCGTTTGTCAACCACTTTCCGCAGAGAGTGGGCGGGATACGCTTGCACAAAAATGCAACAGTGTGTTGCGGAGACCATTGACCGCGCTCATATTATTTCCCGCGTCTGAGGGGTACGAGGGCGCGTCAAGTGTGTGCGTTGCGAGTCAGTGGATTGTCGCCAACGATAACGGCACATCAGGAGCTAGAGAAACATGGCTACGAAAGCTAAAGCGAAACCCGCCGCCAAGAAACCGGCTGCGGCCAAGAAGCCTGCTGCGAAGAAACCCGCTGCGAAGGCGAAGACCGTGAAGAAGCTCGCCGCCCGCACGACGGCTGCGAAGAAGGCGCCGGCGAAGCGCAAGCCCGCCGCGAAGAAGGCGACCACCGCGAAGAAGGCGACCGCGGCGAAGAAGCCCGCCGTGAAGAAGGTTGCGGCGAAGAAGCCGGCGGCCAAGAAGGTAGCCGCCAAGAAGCCGGCGGCGAAGAAGCCCGCCGCGAAGAAGGCGACCGCGGCGAAGAAGCCCGCCGTGAAGAAGGTTGCGGCGAAGAAGCCGGCAGCCAAGAAGGCCGCCGTCAAGAAGCCGGCGGCGAAGAAGCCCGCCGCGAAGCGGAAGCCGGCTGCGAAGAAGTAATGACCGGTAGTCGCCGGCCTGCCGCGACCGCAAAAGCGGTGACGCGCGCCTCCAGTCGGTCGGCTCATGCGAAGAGGAGCCAACCGAAGCCGATCGAACTCTATTACTGGCCGACGCCAAACGGCTGGAAGATTTCGATCATGCTGGAGGAGTGCAAGCTGCCTTACGTGGTCAGGCCGGTGAATATCGGAGTTGGCGACCAGTTCAGGCCGTCCTTTCTGAGGATCGCGCCGAACAACCGGATGCCAGCCATCGTGGACCCGGACGGTCCAGGGGGAAAACCGATCTCGATCTTCGAGTCGGGGGCAATCCTTCAATATCTCGGGCGCAAGACGGGAAAGTTCTACCCCGCGAGTGAGCGCCAGAGAGTTGAGGTCGACCAATGGCTGTTCTGGCAGATGGCTGGGCTTGGCCCCATGGCGGGCCAAGCCCATCACTTCCGCCAGTACGCCCAGGAGAAGATCCCGTATGCGATCAGGCGCTACACGGACGAAGTGAACCGGCTCTATGGCGTCATGGAGCGGCGCCTCAAGGACCGCGACTACCTCGCCGGGCGCTATTCGATCGCTGATATAGCCTGCTGGGGCTGGGTCGTACCCTACAAGAACCAGGGCCAGCGGCTTGAAGACTTTCCTCGCCTCAAAGACTGGTTCGAGCGGGTTGGCGCCCGGCCGGCGGTCAAGAGAGGCTTTGCCCTTGGGCGCGAATGGCGCCGGGGGACACTAGGGGACAAGACCAAGGTAGCCGAACAGGCGCGCAAAGTGCTGTTCGGGCAACGCGCACGAAAGAGCAGCCGGGCTTAACGCCGGGTTGGCCGCTTGATAAGCTTCAGCGTGCCCGAGAGATCGGGCACGCTGATTGTTTTTCGAGGCTCGCATCCGGTGCAATGTCGCGCGGGCGAGCGGGAGATGTGCCAATGGGCCGATATGCGATCCTTGCCGCCGGGCTTTTTGCCTGTGCCGTTCTTTCCGGGGCCGATGCCCGGGCCGAAACGGTCACGGGCAGCGGCACTCTGGTGATGAAGGACAAGTATCATTCCAAGACGGCGTGGGGCACGGGGCTCACGCTTCCCCGCGAGGGCCGCATCACCCGCGTCATGGATGGCACCTACGGTTTCACGATCAGGAACGAGAGGGGCGAGCCGGTCGCGAATTTTCTCGATCCGCAGCAGGCGGTCGGCAGGTCGCTTCCGGCCGGAAGCTACACCATCGAGCCCTATGTCTGCGCCCAGCACCGGCATCATCACATCGAAGTGACCGCCGAATATTGAGACGCATCGCATCCGGTGCGCCGATCATCTATATGCGTGACATGACGGAACGCGGACGGAACATGCCGGGTGGTTCCGCCCGCCATGCATCAGGCAGGAGAAGCGGATGATCGATCTCTACACATGGACGACGCCCAACGGCCGCAAGGCTTCCATCATGCTCGAGGAATGCGGCCTCGATTACACCGTGCATCCGGTCAATATCGGCAAGGGCGAGCAGTTCGCGCCGGACTTTCTCAGGATCAGCCCCAATAATCGCATTCCGGCCATCGTCGACAGGAATGCGGAGGAGGGGCCGCTCTCCGTCTTCGAGTCGGGCGCGATCCTCATCTATCTCGCGGAGAAGACGGGCAAGTTTCTGGCCCCGAAGGGCCGCCAGCGCAGCAATGCGCTCGAATGGCTCATGTGGCAGATCGGCGGCGTCGGGCCGATGTTCGGCCAGCTCAACCATTTCATGAACACGTCACCGGAGAAAATTCCCTATGCGATCGACCGCTATGCCAGGGAGGCGGCGCGGCTCATCGGCGTGATGGAGAAGCGCCTCGGCGAAGCGCAGTTTCTTGGCGGCGACTATTCGATTGCCGACATCATCACCTATCCCTGGATCGCGCCTTCGCTCGATCTCATCGCGAAGGCCCGGCCCGAGCTTGTGGGCGAGGCCCCCAATACGCGGCGCTGGATCGGGCAGGTCGGCGCGCGTCCGGCCGTACAGCGCGGCATGGTGGTGCCGAAAGTCTGACCCCGCTGCAATCATCCGGGCGTTCGCCACAGGAAGCCGCCATCCCGCGAGCATGAGCGGGCATCAATCCATTTTGTTTCAAATCCGGTGCGTTAACCATTTTTTCAGCGCGGCGGTGAAATGCTTTACCCCGGGGCAAGGGGCACCTTGCAAAGGATGGGCGGCATGCCTTCGGCGGAACAGGGGTTCCGGGCGAGGGCCGCTGAACTCGAGGAGGTGGCACATGGCACGTGTGCAGCTCGACGTGATGGAAAAGGGCGCGCTTGCGGCCGATAACAGCAAGTGCGACGCGCTTTACGATCTGGGACTGATCTATTCGACGGGAAACGGCGTCGAGGTCGATCTCGTCACGGCGCACAAGTGGTTCAATCTCGCGGCCATGCGGGGCAGCGAGGCGGCACGGGCCTGCCGCGCGGAGCTTGCGCGGGAAATGAAGCCGTCCGAGATCGCCGAAGCGCAGAGGCAGGCGCGGGAGTGGCTCGCCAGCCACTGAGGGCCTGATATCGAGTGCGGCTCCCGGTTCAACCCGGGTGACAGCTTCCGTCGTTATGCTTATGTTTCGCGCACTTTTCAGAAGCGCGCGAAAGCGGCGACAGGAACCCCAGATGACAGAAGCCCACTCGACCGACGCCGTCGAAGACCTCATCCAAGTTCTCAACCTCGAACAGATCGAGGTCGATCTCTTTCGCGGACACAGCCCCGACGTGAGCTGGCAGCGCGTCTTTGGCGGGCAGGTGATCGGGCAGGCGCTGGTCGCCGCCTACAGGACAGTCGAGAACCGGGTCTGCCATTCGCTCCACGCCTATTTCATCCGGCCGGGCGATCCCAGAATTCCGATCCTCTACAAGGTCGATCGCTCGCGCGACGGCAAGAGCTTCACCACGCGGCGCGTCGTTGCGGTCCAGCACGGCCAGCAGATCTTCAATCTCGCCGCTTCGTTCCAGGTGCCGGAGCAGGGCTTCGAGCATCAGGCGGCCATGCCGGATATTCCCGCGCCCGAGGATCTGCCGAGCGAGCGCGAGCTGCGGAAGGCCGTTGCCGGCAAGCTGCCCGAAGCGATTGCAAAACATTTTTCGCGCCCCCGCCCGATCGAGATCAGGCCGGTGAACCCGCAGCACTACATCGACCCCGAGCCGATGGAGCCGGTGCAGCATGTCTGGTTTCGCGCGCGCAAGGAGGTGGGCGACGACATCGCGCTCAACCAGTGCATTCTCGCCTATGCCTCGGACATGACGCTGCTCGATACCTGCGTGCGGCCTCATGGCGTGAGCTGGGTTTCGGGCAAGCTCCAGTCGGCGAGCCTCGACCATGCCATGTGGTTCCATCAGCCTTTCCGCGTGAATGACTGGATGCTCTACAGCCAGGACAGCCCCAGCGCGTCGGGCGCGCGTGGCTTCAATCGGGGCAGCATCTATACGCGCGATGGCCGGCTCGTGGCCTCGGTGGCGCAGGAAGGGCTTATCCGCTACCACGATTGAGAAATTTCCGGCCGTTTGGACGGATCGGGCCCCGGCTCATGGGAGTTCGCGCTTGATGCGGCGCGCAATCTTGGGCATACACGGGGGCACGGAGAGGTGGCCGAGAGGCTGAAGGCGGCGGTTTGCTAAACCGTTATACGGTGATAAGCCGTATCGTGGGTTCGAATCCCATCCTCTCCGCCATTATCCTGTAGCGAACCCGAGATGAGGCCCCGCCCACGGGCCTTTTTCTTTTCGTTTCAAAGGCGTTTAGCCGACACGCCCGAACCTCGGAGACTGGCGCCCGGTCCATTTTCCGTCTCCGAACAGCCCTCCGTCTCTAACTGAGCGAACCTCGTCCGGCCCGGTTCGGCTTCACGAAGGCCAGCGTTTCCAACGGGTTTCGCAGGTCGCTCGACAATGGATTCAGCCGGCGTTCTTCCGGTTGGCGTGGCCGCCGGGGAACACGCAGTAGGCACATTCCGGGGAAGCCGTGCGCAGCCCGTCGTTATGCTGGGGATCAAGGACCCGATGGTTCTTTGACTTTCGATGACAAATGGCCGCTCCGTCAGTAGTCCAGCCTAATGTCGAGCGAGCCTTGGACCGATGAGGAGAACAGTCTGATCGTCGCGGATTACTTCGCGATGCTGGCCGACGACGTCTTTAGACGCCCGTACAGCAAGGGGAGCATCGCCGTACGCTCAGGTTGCGGCTGAGAGGTTCACCCGCTTAATGAGCGCGGCCGCCGTTTCCTTACGCTCGGAGTAGCGGTCGACGAGATACGCCTTCCGATCGCGCGTGAGCAGTGTGAACTTCACCAGCTCCTCCATGACATCCACGATCCGGTCGTAGAGTGGCGACGGGCGCATTCGTCCCGCATCATCGAATTCCTGAAACGCCTTGGGGATGGAGGACTGGTTGGGGATGGTCAGCATCCGCATCCAGCGCCCAAGAACCCGCATCTGATTCACCGCATTAAAGCTCTGCGAGCCCCCCGATACCTGCATCACCGCCAGCGTCTTGCCCTGCGTCGGTCGCACGGCGCCCTCGGACAGGGGGATCCAGTCGATCTGCGTCTTCATAAGGCCGGTCATCGCGCCGTGCCGCTCGGGGCTCGACCAGACCATGCCTTCGCACCAGGCCACCAGATCGCGCAGCTCCCGCACCTTCGGGTGGCTGGCATCGACCCCGTCGTCGACCAGCGGCAGGCCTGAGGGGTTGAAGAACCGGACCTCCGCCCCGAGCGCTGTGAGAATGCGACCGGCCTCCTCGGCCGACAGTCGGCTGAACGATCGCGCCCGGAGCGAGCCGTAGAGGATCAGGATGCGGGGCGGATGCGTGCTGATGGCAGGCGACATCAGCCGGTCGTGGTCGATTGCGGCGAAACTCGTCTCGTCGAGCTGCGGTGTGGTCAGATCGGTCAGTGTGTCAGGCAATCCGGTTTCCCTCGGCGTCGATGATCAATTGGCCGTCCTCCTTGGCGAGCGGACCCGGAGGGAGCGTCTCGAGCAGATCGAGGACAGTCTCGGACGGGCGGCAGAGCCTGACGCCCTTCGGCGTACAAACGATCGGGCGGTTCACGAGGATCGGGTGGCGCGTCATGGCGTCCAGCAATGCCTCGTCGGAGACGTCCGGCGCGGTGAGCCCCAACTCCTCGGCCGGGGAACGCTTGACCCGGAGTGCCTGGCGCACCGTGATCCCGGCGGCGGAGAACAGCGCCAGAAGCTGCGGGCGCGTCCAGCCCTCCTTCAGATAGTCGATTACGGTCGGCTCGTATCCAGCCGCTTGGATGATGCCGAGCACGTTGCGGGACGTGCCACAGTCGGGATTGTGGTGGATGACGACCGGGAAGGTACTCATGCAGGGAACCTCTCGCGTGTCCGGTTCGCAATGGCGACGAGGCTCAGCATCACCGGTACCTCGACCAGCACCCCCACCACGGTGGCCAGCGCCGCACCGGAGTTCAGTCCGAAAAGTCCGATCGCTACGGCGACCGCGAGCTCGAAGAAGTTCGACGTGCCGATCAGCGCGCAGGGCGCGGCGACCCGATGGGGCACGGCCCACAGCCAGGCCCATCCATATCCAAGGGCGAAGATGCCGTAGGACTGGATGACGATCGGGACTGCGATCAGCGCGATCAGCAGCGGTTGCGCGAGGATCACCGGCCCCTGGAAACCGAAGAGCAGCACCACGGTCACCAGCAGCCCGACCACCGAGGCCGGCTTGATCCGCGCCGTGAACGCGGTCACCGCGGCCTCGTCGCCTTTCGCGATCAGCGCCCGGCGCGTCAGGAGACCCGCAATCAGGGGAATGACGATGTAGAGGACGACCGACAGGATCAGCGTCTCCCACGGGACTCTGATGTCGGTCACGCCCAGAAGGAAGGCCACGATGGGGGCGAATGCCACGACCATGGTCAGGTCGTTCACGGAGACCTGCACCAGCGTGTAGTTGGGATCGCCCTTCGTCAGCTGTGACCAGACAAAGACCATCGCCGTGCAGGGCGCCGCCCCTAGCAGGATCAGCCCGGCGATGTATTCCGGCGCGCGCTCCGGGTCGATCAGTCCGGCGAAGACGTGGTTGAAGAACAGCACTGCCAGCGCCGCCATGCTGAAGGGCTTGATCAGCCAGTTCACGGCAAGCGTGATCACGAGGCCCTTCGGGCGCTGTCCCACCGCCTTCAGCGAGCGCAGATCCACTGCGATCATCATCGGATAGACCATTGCCCAGATCAGGACGGCGACGACGAGGTTGACCGAGGCGACCTCCAGCGCGGCCAGCGCGCCGAAGAGCCCCGGCGCGAGGTTGCCAAGGACGAGCCCGGCCAGGATGCACAGCGCGACCCAGAGGGTCAGCCAACGTTCGAACAGGCTCATGAAATCTCCTTCTCGTCAGGCACGCAGCAGACCGCAGCGGATGGGGCGGTCAGCGTGCCGATAAAGTCGGCCAGCGGTTCCAGCGCGGCGGGGTTCAGCGCGTAGCAGATGCGCGGACCGGATATCTCGCCCGTGATGACCCCGGCAGCCTTCAGGATGCGCAGGTGCTCGGATACCGTGGACTGCGCTAGGCCGACAGCGCCCACGATGTCGCCGCCGATGCAGCCGGGCGTGACGAGCAGCAGCCGCAGGATGCGCAGTCTTGCCGGATGCGCGAGCGCCTTGGCCAGTTCAGCGATTTCGATGTCGGTATCCTGCATGAGCCATCCATCCGTTCGTTAATCGTCGATAGACGATTAACGGCTCGGGCGCAATCGCTTCTCGGTTTTCATGTTCACGAGGTTATTGTGATGGCGAGATCGCTAAGCCGCTTCGAAAACCATATCCATCTGCTCCGCCCAAGGCTGGTCGGCGACAGCGACAAGATCGTTCAACGACAGCGCCGGTGGCACGCGCCTGATGACGAGGTGTTCGAGCACCTCCGGCGACAGATAGGCGAGCCGCATCATTCGACTTACGAACCGGTCGGAGACCTTCTCGGCCGCAGCGATATCCTGAATGGTGGAAGCGGCACCGGATTCCAGCTGCCGCCGCCAGTTCCAAGCGCGGGCGATGGCGCGCAGCACATGAGGGTCTTGCGACCGGCCGTCCCGGACTGTCACCTCGTCGGGCGGGAGGATCTTCGGCCGCCCATTGCGTTTGCGGATCGTCAGGGGGATGACGACGCGGATGGTGTTCGTCGAGTCGGTCATGCGTGGGCCTCCGTCTGGCGGGTGGCCATCATGTCCCGCAGGACCGAGCCCAGCCCCTCATGGCGCAAATCGACGGCGATGCCGTCTTCGCCGACGGTCACCCGTTCGACCAGCAGCTGGACGATGCGGGTCTGCTCCGCCGGATAGAGCGCCGCCCAGAGCTGGTCGAACTCGCCGAGCGCCTGGACGACCGCCTTCTCATCGACGGTCGAGCTCTCGTCGCGAAGAGCCTCTAAGGTTCGCGCCGCGACTTCGGGTGCGCGGATCATGCGGCGGATTTCGCCGACGACGGCATCCTCGACCATGCCGGCGGGCAAGCGCAGCGGACCCGAGGCGTCGCCGGTCGGGCGGTTTCGTATCAGGTCCATCGACGCGTAGTAGCGGTAGAGGCGCGTGCCCTTCTTCGTCGCCGTCGGCGTCATCGCCGTGCCCGTCTCGGTGAAGATGATCCCTTTCAGCAGGGCCGGCGTCTGGCGGCGGGTATTCTTCGCCCGCA
>NZ_JBATUH010000017.1:0-75431 GCF_049671045.1 Parvibaculum sp.
GAGCAGCCCCGGTTCGCGCTCTGGTTCGTCATCGGCGCGGCGCTCGTCTTCGCCGCGCTCCGGCTCGCGGCGGCGGGCATCATGGCGCTGGCGGCGAGGATCGGCGGGCGCACGCCCGAAATGCGCCTCGCCCTTGCCAATCTCCATCGGCCGGGCGCGGCGACGGCGGCCGTCGTCCTCTCGCTCGGGCTCGGCCTTACGCTTCTCGTCACCGTCTCGCTCATCAACGGCAATCTTTCCGGCGAGATCGTGAAGGAGCTTCCGGGCCGCGCGCCGTCCTTCTTCTTCGTCGACATCCAGCCCGATCAGAGCGCGGCATTCGAAAGCCTGGTGCGCGCGGCGCCCGGCGTCGTCAAGTTCGAGCGTGTGCCGATGCTCCGTGGGCGGATCGTTGCCGTGAACGGCGTGCCCGCCGACCGCGTCCGGGCGGCGCCCGATGCCCAATGGGCGCTCCAGGGCGACCGGGGCATCACCTATGCACGCCATCTGCCCGAGAATTCGACGCTTGCGAGCGGCGCCTGGTGGCCTGCGGATTATGAGGGTCCGCTTCTCGTCTCCTTCGGCGACGATCTGGCGCGCGGGCTCGGGCTCAGGCTGGGCGACAGGCTCACGGTCAATGTGCTCGGGCGCGAACTCGAGGCGCGGCTCGCCAATACGCGGTCGATCGACTGGCAGAGCCTCGGCATCAATTTCGTCATGATCTTTTCTCCCGGCACGCTCGAGGCGGCACCCCATACCGAGCTTGCGACCGTGACCATGGCGCCCGAAGGAGAGGCGGCGCTAGAACGCGAGGTCACGGCCCGGTTTCCGAACGTGACCTCAGTGCGGGTCAAGGAGGCGCTCGAGGCGGTCAACGGCCTTCTCGGCCAGTTCTCGCTCGCCGTGCGGACGATCGGCATGGTGACGCTCGCCGCCGGCATCCTCGTCGTCGCCGGGGCGATGGCGGCGGGTTTCCGAGCGCGGGTCCGGGACGCGGTCATCCTCAAGGTGCTGGGCGCGACGCGGGCGCGCATTCTCGGCATCTATGTCCGGGAATATGCGGTGCTTGGTCTTTCGACGGCGCTCGTCGCCGCCATTGCGGGCAGCGCGGCGAGCTATGTGGTCGTCACGCGGATCATGGAGCTTCCCTGGCATCCGCTGCCGGGCGTTCTCGCGGGCACGGTCGCTATCGCCACGGCGGCGACCGTCGGCCTCGGCCTTTCGGGCACCTGGCGGGCGCTTTCCGCGCCCGCGGCGCCGGCCTTGCGCAGCGACTGACGGAGATTTGTTAACTTCCTGTCATCGTTGGAAAATCCGTCCGCCGGATCGGGCGGGACAGCGGCCCATTTCCCTTGAATTCACCGTCCAAACAACCAATATTGTCCGCAAGCACTGCCAGGAGGGTGCATCGATATGGCCAATTTCGACCAAGACAGGCTCAGCAGGACCGGCGCGGGCGTTCGCGAAGCTGCGATCGACCAGGGCCTGCGCAGCTACATGCTCAGCGTCTACAACTACATGGCGGCGGGCCTTGCCATTACCGGCGTTGTCGCGTGGTTTGCCTTCCAGGCGGCCGTGCAGCAGACGGCGGATGGCGCGCTTACGCTTTCGCCCTTCGGCGTCGCCCTCTACACGAGCGCGCTGAAGTGGGTGGTTCTCTTCGCGCCGCTGGGGCTCGTTTTCTTCCTCAGCGCGAGGATCAGCCGGATGAGCGTTTCCGCCGCCCAGATCTCGTTCTGGGTCTTTGCGGGCCTCATGGGGCTTTCGCTGTCGAGCGCGTTCCTCGTCTATACCGGCACGAGCATCACGCAGACCTTCTTCGTGACCGCGATCGCCTTCGGCTCGCTCAGCCTCTACGGCTACACGACGAAGCGTGATCTTTCCGCCTTCGGCTCGTTTTTGTTCATGGGCCTGATCGGCATCATCGTCGCCTCGCTCGTCAATCTCTTCCTTCAGAGCTCGGCTCTCCAGTTCGCCGTCTCGGTGATCGGCGTGCTGCTCTTCGCGGGCCTCACCGCCTACGACACGCAGCGGATCAAGGAGATGTACTGGGAAGGCGACGGCACGGCCGTCATGGGCAAGAAGGCGATCATGGGCGCGCTCGCGCTCTATCTCGACTTCATCAACATGTTCATGTTCCTGCTGCAGTTCATGGGCGATCGCCGCTGAACCCGCGACACGGACGGAATAGGGAAAGCCCCGGAGGAAACTCCGGGGCTTTTCGTTTGGGGGCGCGGGTCGTTTGGGGGTGCGGGTCGTTTGGGGATGCGCGACGTTTATGGATGCGGGGTGCCGCCTTCCTAGCCGGTGACGAGGCGGAGCACGCGTTTCTCGAAGACCTTGAGCACCTGCTTCAGATCATGGCCGCGCTTCAGCACGAGGCCCGTCGCGGCGACGACGCTGTATGCGCCCTGGCGTCGCGCGAGCTTCGGGCGCTTCTCGATGCGGAACAGCGGCTGCTCGCTGGTGCGTCTGTGGACGGCGAAGACGGCGACATCGCGCGTCGAGCCGATCGCATAGTCACGCCATTCGCCCTCGACTACCTTGCGGCCATAAACGGTGAGGATCGCGTCGAGCTCGGCCCGGTTGAAGAATATGTCGGGCTCGCGGAGCTGTTTCGGCGGCGCCTGCGTCGACGAAATGACGAGGCTCAGCGAGCCGCGCTCGCTATCGGGCCCTCCCTCGGCGCTGTCGGTCATGCGCGGCCGTCCTCCCTTATTGCGGGCTCGCCGTCGAGGCCGGAGCCGCTCTCCGCGGGAGCGGATTTCCGCCTTTCGAGGCTTTTCCCGATCGGGCCCATAATCACAATATTGCCTTTTTTCAGCCCTTGCGAGGCCACACTGGACCGACATTCTAGCACCGTTGCCTCACTGGCCCGGTCCTCATGGAAGTTCCGGTATCATCAGCCCCCCCAGCCCCACCGGGATGGATTTAGGGGACCGGGCCACCCCTTCAAGGCAATGTTCCCCGCTTTGAATGCTTGCGCTGCCCGGTCCTCCACCCGGGCGGCGTTCGCATGCGCGCATGGCGCACGATGAAACATCTTTCACTTGAGGGGTTCATTGCCTTGGCCTACACATCTCGGAGCCCATTTCGAGATCCTTGGCAGGGGGAGGCGAGGCTCGAGGCATGTGCCCGATCCTCCAGGAGCAGGCGTCATCATTCAGTCCAGCATGCAGACGGCGAATAGCAAGGTGGCCGAAGGCGAGGAAATGATCTTCATCGATGGGTTGGTGAAGCGTTTCGGGCCTTTCACGGCGGTCGACGGCATCAGTTTCAGCGTCTCGCGCGGCGAGGTTCTCGGCTTTCTCGGGCCGAACGGCGCGGGCAAATCCACGACGATGAAGATGATCACCGGCTTCCTCGCGCCGAGCGAGGGAACGGCCTCGATCCGCGGGCACGACATCGTCACCGAACGGCTCGCCGCCCAGCGCATGATCGGCTATCTGCCCGAAGGCGCGCCCGCCTATGGCGACATGACGCCGCGCGGCTTCCTCAAATTCATCGCCCGCATCCGCGCGCTTTCGGGCGCCGCCGCCGAGCGCGCCATCGCCGAGGCAGTCGAGGCGACGGAGCTTCAGGGCGTGCTCGACCAGCCGATCGACACGCTCTCCAAGGGGTTCCGCAGGCGCGTCGGTCTTGCCCAGGCGATCCTGCACAATCCGCCCGTCCTCATCATGGACGAGCCGACCGACGGCCTCGATCCCAACCAGAAGCACGAGGTCCGCAAGCTCATCGCCCGCATGGCGGCGGAGAAGGCGATCATCATCTCGACCCATATTCTGGAAGAGGTCGACGCCATCTGCACGCGCGCGCTCATCATTGACCGCGGCCGCATCGTCGCCGACGGGACGCCCGCCGAACTCATTTCGCGCTCGCGCTATCACAATGCCGTGTCGCTGACCGTTGGCGGCCAGATGACGGCGGCGGCGGCCGAGGCGCTGAAGGCGCTGCCCGGCATCGAGAGCATCGAAATCCATCCGCGCGGCAGCGAGACGACCTTCACCCTCTTCCCGCTGCGCGAGGCGAGCGCCGCGGGCGCCAAGCTCATCGACGCGGTCGCCGCGCTCGCGCATGAGATGAACTGGCCGGTGCGCACGCTTTACGGCGAACCCGGCCGCCTCGACGAGGTCTTCCGCAAGCTCACGCGCTCCGATACGGCCGACAATCAGGAAAAGAACGCCGCATGAGAGAGCTTGCAGCCATTTTCCGCCGCGAGCTTGGCGGCTATTTCGCGACGCCGCTCGCCTTCGTCTTCATCGTGATCTTTCTCTTCACGATGGGCGCCTTCACCTTCTACATGGGCGGCTATTTCGAGTCCGGCCAGGCCGATCTCCAGATCTTCTTCAACTTCCACCCCTGGCTCTATCTCTTCCTCATTCCCGCGATCTCGATGCGCCTATGGGCGGAGGAGCGCCGCACGGGCTCGATCGAGCTTCTGCTGTCGCTGCCCATTCCGCTCTGGGCGGCCGTGCTCGGCAAGTTTCTCGCCGCATGGGCCTTTTCCGGCATCGCGCTCGCGCTCACCTTTCCGATGTGGCTCACGGTCAACTATCTCGGCGACCCGGACAATGGCGTGATCGTCGCCGGCTATATCGGCAGCTTCTTCATGGCGGGCGGCTATCTCGCCATCGGCTCCTGCCTGTCGGCGACGACGAGGAACCAGGTCATCGCCTTCGTCATTAGCGTCGTCGTCTGCTTCCTCTTCACGGTCGCGGGCCTTCCGCTCGTCACCGATTTCTTCGCCAGCTGGGTGCCGCAGGAGGTGCTCAACACCATCGCCTCCTTCTCCTTCCTCACCCATTTCAACGCCATCACGCAGGGCGTCATCGATCTGCGCGATGTCATCTACTTCTTCACGCTGATCGCCACATGGCTCATCGCCTGCGGCATCGTCGTCGACATGAAGAAGGCGGGGTAGGGCCATGCTGAAGTCGCTGAACCGCACACATCTGCGTTCGAGCTACGGCCTGGCGACGCTGGTGCTCCTTGCCGTGTTCTTCATCGCGGTCAATCTCTTCTCGAACATCGTCTTCCGCTCGGCGCAGGCCGATCTCACTCAGAACCGCCTCTTCACGCTTTCGCAGGGCACCGAAAACGTGCTGGCGAAGATCGACGAGCCGATCACGCTCAAATTCTTCTATTCGGAATCGCTCGCGACCGATTTTCCGCAGATCAGGACCTATGCGAACCGCGTCCGCGACCTGCTGCAGGAAATCCGCGCCCGCTCGCATGGCAAGGTGATCCTGCAGGTCATCGACCCCGAGCCCTTCTCCGAGCAGGAAGATCTCGCCATGTCGCTCGGCCTCAAGGGCGCGCGGACGACCGAGGGCGAGGTCATCTATTTCGGTCTGGTCGGCACCAATCTCGTCGATGGCATCGAGGCGGTTCCCTTTTTCTCTTCCGCCCGCCAGCAATATCTCGAATATGACGTGACGCGGCTCATCCAGAATCTGAGCCGCCCGAAGAAGCCCGTGCTCGGCATCGTCACGAACCTGCCGATGGATACGGGCGCGGGCGGGCTCATGGAGGCGATGCGCGGCAACTCGCAGCCCTTCATGATCTATCAGGAGCTTCAGAACCGCTTCGAGATCAATTTCCTCGAGCAGAAATTCGTCAAGGTGCCGAGCAAGGTCGATGTGCTGCTGATCGCCCATCCGCGCCAGCTCGATGAAAGCACGCTCTACGCCATCGACCAGTTCGTGATGCGCGGCGGCCGCGTCATGGCCTTCGTCGACCCTCATTCGGAAGTGAGTCTCACGGCGGGGCCCGGCGGCCAGCCCGTGCAAGGCTATACGGAAGCGTCGAACCTCGAGCCGCTTCTGACCACATGGGGCGTCGAGTTCGATCCGAAGCATGTCGTCGGCGACCGGGACCTCGCCATGCGCGTGCAGACGGGGCTCGATGCGCGGCGGCAGACGAGCGACTATGTGCTCTGGATGACCGTGCCGAAGTCCAATCTCGATCAGGACGACATCGTGACGGCGAATGTCGATCATCTGAACTTCGCCACGGCGGGCGCTCTCTTGCCGGCGAAGGGCGCGAGCACGAAGTTCACGCCGCTCATCTGGTCGACGGAGGATTCCGAACTTTACGATCTCGACTATGTGAAGTCGGGCCCGACGCCGGACGATCTCCTCAGCCGCTTCAAGGCCGACAATCAGCGCCACGTCATCGCGGCGCGCATTTCGGGTCCGCTGAAGAGCGCCTTCACGACAACGCCGCCGCCGCCGACCGGCGTTTCGGAGAAGAGCCAGACTTCGGACGCGGCCGACAAGCCGGACGAATATGTCGGCGCGACGAAGAGCGACGCCAATATCATCGTCGTTGCCGATTCCGACATTTTCGATGACCGCTTCTGGGTCCAGATCCAGTCAGACGGCGCCGACCGCGTGGCGCAGCCCTTCGCCGACAATGCGAAGTTCGTGCTCTCGGCCATCGACAATCTCATGGGGTCGGACGATCTCATCTCGCTCAGGGCGCGCGAGCGCGCCGACCGGCCGTTCGTCGTCGTCGACAATCTGCGGCGCGAGGCCGACCGGCAGTTCCTCGCCGAGCAGGAAAGGCTCAAGGCGAAGATTTCCGAAACCGAGCGGCGGCTCGCCGCGCTTCAGACCGAGGGCCCGAACGGCGCGGTGGAGCAGTCTTCCGATCCGCATGCGCAAGAGGAGATCGCGCAGTTCCGGGCCGAGCTTCTCCAGAGCCGCAAGGCGCTGCGCGATGTCGAGCGCAACCTCCGCCGCAATATCGACCGGCTCGCGACCGAAGTGCGCTTCGTCAATGTGGCGCTGATGCCCGTTCTCGTCGCGGCGCTCGCTCTCGTGCTGGCCGTCATTCGCCATCGCCGCCGCAAGGCGCGCGCGGCCAAGGGGGTGTGAGCGTGGCGACAGATTTCCGGACCGTCTGGACCAACCGTCCGCTTCGCAATCTTCTGCTGCTTGCGCTCGCAACGCTCGTCGCCGTGGTCGCGGCGAGCGTCGCCGTCGTCACGCAGGAGCGCGGCGTGCGCGTGCGGTTCGAGCCGCGCGCGATGTTTCCCGGGCTCGAGACCCAGCTCGACCGCGTGTCGAAGGTCACCTACACGCTCGGCCGCGGCATCAGGGGCGTCGACAAGATCACGCTCGAGCGCGCGCCCGGCGGCAAGTGGACGGTCGCCAACCGCAAGAACTATCCCGCCCAGCAGGATCTCGTGCAGAAGCTCCTCATCGGCGTCTCCGAGATCAATCTCTATGAGCCGCGCACGGCGCGGGCCGAATGGCACCGCAATCTCGGCCTGCTCGCGCCCGAGGATCTCGGCACGGCGACGCGGGTCGAATTCTTCGATGCCAAGGGCGAGCGCATGGCCGCATTGCTCGCCGGCAAGGTGCCCGACCAGACCGGCGATGCGCGCGGGCAGGGCATGATCTATGTGCGCCGCGACGGCGAGGACCAGACCTATCTCGCGCGGGGGCGTCTGCCGCTCTTCCAGTCCGCGCAGGAATGGCTCGATACGAAGTTCCTCGACATAGCGCGCAGCGAGATCGCGCGCGTCACGCTCTGGGCGGGCACGGACAATCCGATCATCATCGGCAGGGCCTCCGCCGACGACAACGACTTCGTGCTGGAGAACATTCCGAAGGGCCGCGTCACGCGCGGCGCGCCGATCGTCAATGGCGCGGCGACCACCATCGTCGATCTCACATTCGACGATGCGGTGCCCGCGGGCTCGCTCGACTTCACGGCGATCTCGCCCAAGGCTGTCTTCGAAACTTTCGACGGGCTGCGTCTCACGATGGAGCTTACGGGCGGCGGCGGCGCGCTCTGGGCGAAGGTCACAGCCGAGGCCGATCCGGCGATCGCCCGGCCGGGCGCGGACGCGAAGGCCGCCGAAACCAAGGCCGCGGAGATCAATGCGCGGGTCAAGGACTGGCTCTACAAGCTGCCGCAGCAGGCGGGCAACCAGCTCACGCAGTCCATGGATCAGCTCACGCATGAGGCGGGGCTCGAAAACTGACATCGGCCGGCGCCAGGCTGCGCGGGCCTTTCTTCCGGCTGCCGGCATCAGGCACAGCGGCAAACAAAAAGGGCGCTCCCGAGGGAGCGCCCTTTTCACGTTCTGGCGATATGCGCGTTACGCGGCGAGGCGGCGCAGCACATATTGCAGGATGCCGCCATTGGCGTAGTAGTCGAGCTCGTCCTGCGTGTCGATGCGGCAGAGCAGGTCGATCGCCTTCTTCGTTCCGTTCTTGAAGGTGATCACGGCCTTGACCCTGGCGCGCGGCTTCACGCCCTTGAGGCCCTCGACCGTCACCGTCTCCGAACCGTCGAGGCCGAGCGACTGCCAGCTCTCGTCACCGATGAACTGGAGCGGAGCAACGCCCATGCCGACCAGGTTCGAGCGGTGGATACGCTCGAAGCTCTGCGCGATGACGGCCTTGACGCCGAGAAGCATGGTGCCCTTCGCCGCCCAGTCGCGCGACGAGCCGGTGCCATACTCCTTGCCAGCGAAGATGACGAGCGGAACGCCACGGCGCTTGTACTCCATCGCCGCGTCGTAGATCGGCATCTGCGTGCCTTCCGGCTCGAGCTTCGTCAGGCCGCCTTCGATCCCCCTCAGCATCTGGTTCTTGATGCGGATGTTGGCGAAGGTGCCGCGCATCATCACTTCGTGATTGCCGCGCCGCGCCCCATAGGAGTTGAAGTCCTGGGCGCCGACCTGCTTGGCGTTCAGATAGGAGCCGGCCGGGCTCTGCACCTTGATGTTGCCGGCGGGGGAGATGTGATCGGTCGTGATCGAATCGGCGAAGAGACCGAGGATGCGCGCATCCTTCACATCTTCCATCGGCGAGAGGTCGCGCGACAGATGCTCGAAGTAGGGCGGGTTCTGCACATAGGTGCTGTCGCCGTCCCAGTCATAGGTGAGGCCGCCCGTGACCTTGATGGCCTGCCAGTGCGCGTCGCCGTCGAAGACGTTGGCGTAGCGCTTGCGGAACATCTCCGGTGTCACGCAGCCGCGCACCGTCTCGACCACTTCGCTCGTGCTCGGCCAGATGTCCTTCAGATAGACGGGCTGGCCATTGGAGCCGGTGCCGAGCGGCTCCTTCGTCAGGTCGATCTGCGTCGAGCCCGCGATCGCATAGGCGACGACGAGCGGCGGCGAGGCGAGGTAGTTCGCCTTGACGTCGGGCGAGACGCGGCCTTCGAAGTTGCGGTTGCCCGAAAGGACGGCCGAGGCGACGACGTCATTCTTGTTGATCGCCTGGCTGATCTCGGTCGGCAGCGGACCCGAATTGCCGATGCAGGTCGTGCAGCCATAGCCGACGAGGTTGAAGCCCATGGCGTCGAGATCGGCCTGGAGCCCCGACTTCGTCAGATAGTCGGTGACGACCTGGGAGCCCGGCGCGAGCGAGGTCTTGACCCAGGGCTTCACCTTGAGGCCGAGACGGCGCGCATTGCGGGCGACGAGGCCGGCGGCAACGAGCACGTTCGGGTTCGAGGTGTTGGTGCAGGAGGTGATGGCGGCGATCACCACGTCGCCATGACCGATATCGAAGTCCTTGCCCTCGACCGGCACGCGCGTCTTCGCCTGGCCGGGCTTGCCGAATTCCTTTTCGAGCGCGGTGGCGAAATTCGACGCGACATCGGTGAGCGCGACGCGATCCTGCGGGCGCTTCGGACCGGCGAGTGAGGGAACGACGGTCGAGAGATCGAGTTCGAGCGTGTCGGTGAAGACCGGGTCGGGCGTGTTCGTCTCGCGGAACGTGCCCTGGGCCTTCGCATAGGCTTCGACCAGCGCCACGCGCTCGTCCGAGCGGCCCGTGGCCTTGAGGTACTTCAGCGTCTCGTTGTCGATCGGGAAGAAGCCGCAGGTCGCACCATATTCCGGCGCCATGTTGGCGATGGTGGCGCGATCCTCGAGCGTCAGATTGTCGAGGCCCGAGCCGAAATACTCGACGAACTTGCCGACGACGCCCTTCTTGCGGAGCATCTGCGTGACGGTGAGCACCATGTCGGTCGCGGTCACGCCGTCATTGAGCTTGCCCGTGAGCTTGAAGCCGATGACTTCGGGGATGAGCATGGAGACGGGCTGGCCGAGCATGGCGGCCTCCGCCTCGATGCCGCCCACGCCCCAGCCGAGAACAGCAAGGCCGTTCACCATCGTGGTGTGGCTGTCGGTGCCGACGCAGGTGTCGGGATAGGCGATCTCTTCCTTGCCTTCCTTCTTCGTCCACACGGTCTGCGCCAGATATTCGAGGTTCACCTGGTGGCAGATGCCGGTGCCCGGCGGCACGACGCGGAAATTGTCGAACGCCTTGGAGCCCCAGCGCAGGAACTCATAGCGTTCGCGGTTGCGCTCATATTCGATGTCGGTGTTCTGCTTGAAGGCGAGCGGGGTGCCGAACTTGTCGACCATGACCGAGTGGTCGATGACGAGGTCGACGGGCACGAGCGGATTGATGCGCTTCGGATCGCCGCCGAGGTTCTTCACGGCATCGCGCATCGCGGCGAGGTCGACAACGGCGGGAACGCCGGTGAAGTCCTGCATCAACACGCGGGCCGGACGATAGGCGATCTCGCGGTCCGAAGTGCGGTCCTTGAGCCACTTCTTCATGGCGCGGATATCGTCGGCGGTGACGGTGCGGCCATCCTCGAAGCGCAGAAGATTCTCAAGCAGCACCTTCAGCGAAAAGGGCAGGCGCGAAATACCGTTGAGCCCGTTCTTCTCGGCCGCCTTGAGGCTGTAATAGGTGTAGCTGCGCTTGCCGACCTTCAGCACCTGCCGGGCGGCGAAGCTGTTGCCACCGGCCTGCGCCTTCTTCGCGGGCGCGGCCTTCCTTGCGGCGGGCTTCTTCGCGGCTACCTTCTTCGCGGGCGCTGCCTTGTTCGCAACCGGCTTCTTCGCAGCGGGCTTCTTCGCGGGGGCGGCCTTCTTTGCGGCTACCTTCTTCGCGGGAGCAGCCTTCTTCGCAACCGGCTTTCTGGCGGGCGCTGCCTTCTTCGCGGGAGCGGCCTTCTTCGCCGCGGGCTTCTTCGCGGGAGCCGCCTTCTTCGCAACCGGCTTTCTGGCGGGCGCTGCCTTCTTCGCGGGAGCCGCCTTCTTCGCAGCAGGCTTCTTCGCGGGAGCCGCCTTCTTGGCCGGGGCAGTCTTCTTCGCGGCCGGCTTCTTCACGGCCGCTGCCTTCCCGGCGACAGGCTTCTTCGCGACAGGCTTCTTCGCCGCTGCCTTTGCCTTTGCCACGGGCTTCTTCCGGGCTGCGGGTTTCGTCGCTGCAGGTTTTGCAGACTTCGCTGCGGGCTTTTTCGCGGCAGGCTTCTTCACCGCCTTCGCTTTAGCCGGGGCTTTTCTCGCCATTCCAAAGTTCCTTGATGCTGCCGGCCCGGGCTGGCGGGAGAGGGGCCTCGAGGGGTGCCCGCGCGGAGAATGCGCCGGGGCCCCGGATCGCCGCCGCTTTACGCCGATGGGCCTATATGCTTAACGCGCGAGACTATAATGTCTTTCGAGTGTGAACGCTATGCTTCGCCCGCCGGATGACGGGTGATAATGAATGTGCAGTGAAGACGCAGGGAGAGCGGCATGGCAGCGGTTCGTGTAGAGAAAGATGGTCCGGTCACGACGGTCATTCTGAACCGCGCCGACGTGAAGAATGCGGTCGACAGGCCGACGGCGGTGGCGCTCGCCGATGCGTTTCTCGACTTCGAAAAGGACGAGGGGGCGCTCGTCGCCGTCTTCGCGGGCGATCACGGCACGTTTTGCGCGGGCGCCGATCTCAAGGCGGTGTCCGAAGGTGGCGCCCAAGGGCGTGGCGGCGACGGAGTGCACCGCAGCAATCGCACCACGCCTCCCGGAACCGGCCTCGATTTCGACAGGCTCGCGGCCGACGGTCCCATGGGGCCGTCGCGCATGGTGCTCTCCAAGCCGGTGATCGCGGCGGTTTCGGGCTATGCGGTCGCGGGCGGGCTCGAACTCGCGCTCTGGTGCGACATGCGGGTCGTCGAGGAGGATGCGCAGATGGGCGTCTTCTGCCGCCGCTGGGGCGTGCCGCTCATAGATGGCGGCACGGTGCGCCTGCCGCGCCTCATAGGGCACTCGCGCGCCATGGATCTCATCCTCACCGGCCGCGCGGTCGGCGCGGAGGAGGCGCTCGCCATGGGGCTTGCCAATCGCATCGCGCCGAAGGGGCAGGCACGCGCGGAGGCCGAACGCCTCGCCGCCGACATTGCGCGCTTCCCGCAGCTCTGCCTGCGCCATGATCGCATGTCGGCCTATGAACAATGGGACCTGCCCTTCGATCGGGCGATGGCCAATGAATTCGAGCATGGCCGCAAGGTTCTCGCCTCGGGCGAAACCTTCAGGGGCGCGGCGCGCTTCGCAAGCGGCAAGGGGCGGGGCGGAAGGTTCGATGAAATCTGAGAGCGGCGCGCCCGTTTCCCCCCTGCGCCTCACGGCGGAGAACCTTGCCTGCCAGCGCGGCGGACGGGTGGTCTTCCGGCGGCTGTCCTTCGAGGTCCAGGCGGGCGAGGCGCTCGTCGTGACGGGCCCCAATGGCGCGGGAAAATCGAGCCTCCTGCGTCAGATCGCCGGCCTCGTCGAGATCGCGGAAGGTCGCCTCGCTCTCAATGGCGGCGATCCCGAACGGAGCCTGCCGGAGCAGGCGCATTATGTGGGTCATCTCGATGCGCTGAAGCCCGCCATGAGCGTGCGTGAGACAGCGGAATTCTGGTCTGATTTTCTCGGCGGCGATGAAGCCGATATCGGCCATGCGCTGGAACGGCTCGATCTCGCGGGTCTGACGGCGCTTCCCGTCGCCTATCTCTCCGCCGGCCAGCGGCGGCGGCTTGCCCTTTCGCGCCTCCTGCTCGCGCCGCGCCCGCTCTGGCTCCTCGACGAGCCGAGCGTCGCGCTCGACCGCGCGAGCCTTGCCCGGCTCACCGCGCTCATGGAAGCGCATCTCGCGGAAGGCGGGATCATCGTCGCGGCGACGCATCAGGAACTGGGGCTTGCGAGCGCGCGACCTCTCGTCCTCGGTCCGCAGCGCGCGACCGCGGAGGCGCCGGCATGATGCGCGCCTTTCTGAGCCTCATCCGGCGCGATACGAAACTCGCCATCCGCATCGGCGGCGGCGGCGGCATGGCGGTCTTCTTTTTCCTAGTCGTTATCTCCATCGTGCCGCTCGGCGTCGGGCCCAATCTGAAGCTGCTGGGGCAGATCGCGCCGGGCATGCTCTGGGTGGCGCTTCTGCTTTCGGCGCTGCTGACGCTCGACCGGCTCTTTCAGGCCGATTTCGAGGATGGCTCGCTCGATGTGATGATGGCGGGCGCGCTGCCACTCGAATTCGTCGCCGCGGCGAAGGCGGTGAGCCACTGGCTCACCACGGGCGTGCCGCTCGTCATCGCGGCGCCGCTTCTCGGGCTTCTGCTCAATCTCGATGTCGCGGCCTTCTGGCCGCTGATCCTCGCCATGCTTGTCGGGACGCCCGCCTTGAGCTTTCTCGGCACGGTAGGGGCGGCGCTCACCGTCAGCGTCCGGCGCGGGGGACTTCTCGCCTCGCTTCTCGTCATTCCCTTCTATATCCCCGTCCTCATTTTCGGCGTCGGGGCGGCGGGCGGCGCGTCGGCGGTGGAGGGCGCGGGGCGGCAGAGCCTTCTCCTCCTTGCCGCGGTGGCGCTTGTGAGCCTCGTTCTCGGGCCGGTCGCCTCGGCGGCGGCGCTCAGGGCCAATCTCAGATGAAGGGCTCGCAAGAGCGCGCCATGCGCGGCAAAATGACCGCCGCCATCCCTTGCCCTTGGAAGGATAGGACAGCTAAATGGCGGGCATGTCCGAGCTGACCGCGATCCAGAGGTTTCATGCCTTCGCCAATCCGGCGCGCTTCATGGCGCTGTCGGACAGGCTGATCCTGCCTTTCGGCCTCATCACGGCGGCGCTTCTCGCCGCCGGGGTCTATCTGTCGCTCTTCGTCGCGCCGCCCGACTACCAGCAGGGCGAGACGGTGCGGATCATGTACATCCATGTGCCCGCGGCCTGGCTCGCCATGTTCGGCTACATGACCATGGCGGGCGCATCGGCCGTGGCGCTCGTCTTCCGCCATCCCCTCGCCGATATGTGCGCGAAGTCGGCTGCGCCGCTCGGCGCCGCCTTCACCTTCCTCGCGCTCGTCACCGGCTCGCTCTGGGGCCGGCCCATGTGGGGCGCGTGGTGGGTGTGGGATGCGCGGCTCACCTCGATGCTGATCCTGCTCTTTCTCTATCTCGGCTATATGGCGCTCTGGGCGACGATCGAGGAGCCGGTCCGCGCCGGGCGCGCGGCGGCGGTGCTCGCGCTTGTCGGCTCGATCAACGTGCCGATCATTCATTACTCCGTCGTCTGGTGGAACACGCTGCACCAGCCGGCGAGCGTCTTCCGCATTGGCGGCCCGACGATCGCGACCTCGATGCTGGTGCCGCTCCTCGTGATGGCGCTCGGCTTCACCTTCTTCTTCGTGACGCTGCTTCTCGTCCGTATGCGTGCGGAAATTCTGAGACGGCGGGTCAGGGCGCTGCGCCTTGCGCGGACAGAGCCCGTGGGCGAGGAGGGCTAGGCCATGGCGGCGTTTCTCGACATGGGCGGCTATGCCGTTTTCATCTGGCCCTGCTATGCCATCGCGGCCATCGTCATGATCGGGCTCGTGGTGCAGAGCCTCGCCGATCTCAGAGCGCAGCGGCGGCTGGTGAGCGAACTCGAAGCAGGTCAGCAGGTGCGTCCGCGCGCTCGCGCGCGCTCGGGGAGCGGCCGTCCATGAGGCTTTCGGCGCTCATTCCGGCGGGGCTCTTCATTCTCGTCGCGGGCTTCTTTCTCATCGCCGTCTATCGCGGCGATCCCTCGCAAGTGCCTTCGGCGCTCATCGGGCGCCATGTGCCGGACTTCACGCTCGCGCCCGTCGAGGGGCTCGATCTTCCGGGGCTTGCGAGTGGCGATTTCGGGCAGGGCAAGCCCGCCATCGTCAATGTGTTCGCTTCATGGTGCGTGCCGTGCCGGCAGGAGCATCCCGTGCTCGTCGAGTTGAAGCGGATCGCCGGCGTGCCGCTCTATGCGATCAACTACAAGGACAACCCGGAAGCGGCGCGCCGCTTCCTTGGCGAGCTTGGCAATCCCTATGAGCGGATCGGTGCCGACCGGGCGGGCCGCACCTCGATAGACTGGGGTGTATATGGTGTGCCGGAGACCTACATCGTCGATGGCGAAGGGCGCATCGCTTACAAGCATGTAGGTCCGCTGACGCCGCAGATCGTCAGCGAGAAAATTCTGCCGGCGCTCAAAGCCGCCCGCGTCGCGAAGGCGGGAGACTGAGCGCCGGCTCTTTCGATCTCAGGACGCCTTGCGACGCCCGCCCGCGGCGCGCTTCGCCGCCGCCGGAGCCTTGCGTGGCGCTGCCGCCTGCCGCTTTGCCTTCGGCGCCGCCGGCTTCTCCGCCGTCTTCAGCTGCTCGATCGCGCCGGCGAGACTGCTCAGGCCACGAAGCAGCTCGGTCTGCGCCGTCTTGGGCAACAGATCGAGCAGAGCCTTTTCCGCCTGAAGGGCGCGCGGCATCGCATTCGTCAGAGCGCGACGTCCCGCCGCCGTCAGACGCACGGCGTTGGCGCGCGCGTCTTCCGCGGTGCGCTTGCGGGCGAGAAGACCGTTGCCGATCATGCGGCTGATCATGTCCGCAAGCGTCGAGCGGTCGATGCCGGTTCTGTTGACGAGATCGGTCTGGCTCAGGCCCTCTTCCTCGTTCACCGCGAAGAGGACGATGAACTGGCGCGGCGTGATCGTGCTGGCGCCCATATGCTGGACGAACTGATCATAGGCAAACTGCTGGGCGCGCCGCAGAAGATGGCTGAGAGAACTCTCAAGCTCATAACTACCCGACGACTTTCTGGCTGCCATTTTTGAGAACCTCCGGTACAAGTGCGGGAACCTCGTTCACTGGACCGGGTTCCATTCGCATGAAGAACAAGCCGCGCGGACTTCATTCGATCCTGCCGCTTCGTGGAGCCATGCCGTTGGCTCAATCCTGCGCGCAATAATATGCTCATATGTACCCGACTAATGGCTTGATGCAAGAGGCGGCTGAGGTGCAAAAGGCGCATCGTGCTCTCCGATGTCGGAAGATGTCGGCCAATGCCGCGATTTGGACATAATGTACGCTCAACACGGCGGGCCGACGGGCACATCCGGCTGAGTTCCGTGGACGGATCAAAGGAAAGTGAAATGTCGGATTTTCCCGAAAAGGCCAGCCGCCCGGCGCCGCAGGGCGCCATGAAGCATCGCGAGCCGGGATCGGAACGCGAGATGCTCTTTGCGCGGCGTGTGCCAACCGGGGACAGCCAGCCGCGCGACATCTGCGGGCATTGCGGCTTTATCCATTACGATAACCCCAAAATAGTCGTTGGCTCGGTCGTCACTCACACGACCGAGAGCGATGGCGAGCGCTTCCTGATGTGCCGGCGCGCCATCGAGCCGCGCAAGGGCTTCTGGACGCTGCCAGCCGGCTTCATGGAACATGGGGAGACGACGGAGGATGGCGCGCGGCGCGAGGCGAGGGAGGAGGCGAATGCCGACATCCGCATTCGCGACATGCTGGCGATCTACAACATTCCGCGCATCGGTCAGGTGCAGATCATGTATCGCGCCGAGCTCGCCTCGCCGAACTTCTCGGCAGGTCCCGAAAGTCTGGAGGTGGCGCTTTTCAAATGGGAGGACATCCCCTGGGGCGAGCTTGCTTTCCCCAGCGTCCATTGGGCGCTCACTCAGTTTCGCGCCGCCGCCGGCCAGACGGTGATCGCGCCCTTCACCAATCCGGAAGGCGAAACCGGCGGAAGGTTTCCGCCGCGCGCGCCCTGAACTTCCCCAAAATATTCTGGCTCCGAAGCTCCGTTCACGGCATCCTCCCGCTCGGGCCGGTAGGGGCCGGCCCCGATATCGTTTGATGGCGGGGAGGGGAAGATCGTGGCGGAGAGCATCTTGTCGCGCGCGCGGGCTCGAGGAATGTCGCCGGAGGAGCGGAGGGTCGTCTTCGCCTCCTCGCTCGGCACGATGTTCGAGTGGTACGACTTCTTCGTTTATGGCGCGCTCGCCGCCATCTTCTCCAGGCAGTTCTTCGCCGGGGTCAACGACACTGCAGCGTTCATTTTCGCGTTGCTGGTCTTTGCGGCCGGGTTTGCCGTCCGGCCGTTCGGCGCTCTCGTCTTCGGCCGGCTCGGCGATCTCGTCGGGCGCAAATACACCTTCCTCGTCACCATCCTCATCATGGGTCTTTCGACCGTCTTTGTCGGCGTGCTGCCGACCTATGAGACGGCGGGGATTCTCGCGCCGATCGGTCTCGTGGCGCTCCGCATGCTGCAGGGCCTTGCGATCGGCGGCGAGTATGGCGGGGCGGCCACCTATGTCGCCGAGCATGCGCCTGCCGGCAAGCGCGGCGCCTATACGTCCTGGATCCAGATGACGGCGACGGCCGGTCTCTTTCTCTCGCTGCTCGTCATTCTCGGCTGCCGTGCCGTCATCGCGCCCGATGCGTTCGACGACTGGGGCTGGCGTGTTCCGTTCCTCATGTCGGCGCTTCTTCTTGCCATATCGGTGTGGATACGGCTGAAGCTCGACGAGTCGCCCATCTTCAAGCGCATGCAGAAGGAGGGGAAGGGATCGAAGTCGCCGCTGCGCGATTCATTCGCCAGGTGGTCCAATCTCAAGATCGTGCTTCTGGCGCTGTTCGGCCTTTCCATGGGCGAGGCGGTGGTCTGGTACACGGGCCAGTTCTACGCCCTCATCTTCCTGACGCAGGTGCTCAAGGTCGAACCGCAGACCGCGAACATTCTCGTCGCTGGCGGGCTCGTGATCGGAACGCCCTTCTTCGTCATCTTCGGCTGGCTCTCCGATCATATCGGGCGCAAGCCGATCATCATGGCGGGATGCCTTCTCGCCGCGCTCACCTATTTCCCGATCTTCAAGGGGATCACCCATTACGCCAATCCGGCCCTCGAGCTTGCGCAGATGAGCGCGCCGGTAACGGTCGTCGCCGATCCGAAGGGATGCTCTTTCCAGTTCAATCCCGTCGGCACCGCCGCCTTCACCTCGTCCTGCGACGTCGCCAAGAGCGCCCTCGTCAAGCGCGGCGTGCCCTATGACAACGAGGCGGCGCCCGCGGGCGCGCCGACCGAGATCCATGTCGGTGGCGTCGTCATTCCCTCGTTCGATGCGAAGGGCGAGAACGCGAAGGCGGAGGCGGCCGCCTTCGAAGAGGCGCTCACAAGCGCGCTCGCGCAGGCGCGCTATCCCGCCAAGGCCGATCCCCAGCGCATCAACGAGGCGATGGTGATCCTTCTCATCGGCATTCTCGTCATCTTCGGCGCGCTGACCTATGGGCCGATCGCGGCGATGCTGGTGGAGCTCTTTCCGGCGCGCATACGCTACTCGTCGCTTTCGCTTCCCTATCACATCGGCAATGGCTGGTTCGGCGGCTTCATGCCGCCCGTCGCCTTCGCCGTCATCGCGGCGACGGGGAACATGTATGACGGGCTCTGGTATCCGGTGATCATCGCCGCCGTGACCTTCGTCGTCGGCATGCTCTTCCTGCCCGAGACGAAGGATCGAAGCATCCATCACGAGGGCTGATGTGAAGCATGCGACGGCGGCAGCGCTCGATCATCTCGAACCGCTTCTCGTCTCGTTGCGGCAGATCGAGGGGCTGAGCGAGCGCTCGCGCGGTGTCTTCTACCGGAAGGGCAGGGCCTTCCTGCATTTTCACGAGGACCCGGAAGGGCTTTTCGCCGATATGCGGGCGGAGGGCGATTTCGTGCGCCATCGCGTCTCGACCGTGGCGGAGCAGAAGCGGTTTCTCGCGGCGGTGAAAAAGAGCCTCTAGTCGGCCGCGGGTGTTTCCGGCGCCTTTTCCGTTTCCGGCGCGGCGTATTTCCGGAAGACCGGAAGCTGCGTCATGGCGAAGGCCATGGTGAGCGGCATGATGCCGAAGAGCTTGAAGCCCGCCCAGAATTCGGTCGAGAAATTCCGCCAGACGATTTCGTTGATCGCCGCGAGGACGATGAAGAAAAGACCCCAGCGGCGCGTCAGCACCATCCAGCCTTCGTCGGTGAGGTCGAGCGCGCCGTCGAAAAGCCGCTTTAGCAGCGGATAGCCCGCCCATGACGCGCCGAGAAGCGCGCCCGCGAAAAGCAGGTTCACCAGGGTCGGCTTCACCTTGATGAAGGTCTCGTCGTGAAGAACGAGGGTCAGCGTGCCGAAGACGAGGACAAAGACGCCGGTGACGAGCGGCATGGTCGGAATCTTGCGGAAGCGCAGATAGGAATAGAGAAGCGAGGCCACTGTCGCGGCCATGAAGCCGCCCGTCGCGTAATAGATGTTGCCCGAGGCCGGGCCGCCGAAGATCGCGTCGGCGCGGGCGTTGAGAAGAAAGAAGACGGCGAGCGGACCCAGCTCCAGAAGCATGCGCAGGCCCTGACCGGCGGCTTTTCCATTCGCGCTCATGCCGTCAGCTCGCTCCCGTTATCGCGCGGGCAAACGCATCCGCCTCGAAGGTCTGGAGATCGTCGATCTGCTCGCCCACGCCGATCATGTGGACGGGAAGCCCGAAGCGGCTCGCAATCGCGACGAGAATGCCGCCGCGCGCCGTGCCGTCGAGCTTCGTCATCACGAGGCCGGTGACATTGGCGATCTTGCCGAAGATCTCGACCTGGTTGACGGCATTCTGTCCGGTCGTCGCATCGAGGACGAGAAGCGTCGCATGGGGCGTCTCGGGATCGAGCTTGCGCATGACGCGCACGATCTTCTCGAGTTCGGCCATGAGGTCGGTCTTGTTCTGGAGGCGGCCGGCCGTGTCGACGAGAAGGAGGTCCGTTCCTTCCTGCTTCGCGCGGGCAAGCGCCTCATAGGCGAGCCCGGCCGCGTCGCCGCCGACCTTGGTGGTGACGACAGGGGCGCCGATGCGCTCGCCCCAGACCTTGAGCTGCTCGACGGCGGCGGCGCGGAACGTATCGCCTGCGGCGAGCATCACGCTCTTGCCGTCGCGTTTGGCGCGGGCGGCGATCTTCGCCGCCGTCGTCGTCTTGCCGGCGCCATTGACGCCGACCATCAGCACGACGAAGGGTTTTTTCGTGGCGTCAATGACGAAGGGCTGTTCGACCGGCGCGAGAACCTTGGCGATCTCTTCGGCGAGGATCGTGCGGATTTCCTCCGGCGTCACTTCCTTGTTGTAGCGGTCGCGGCCGACAGCCTCGGTGATGGCAAGCGCGGTGTCGACGCCGAGATCGGCGGCGATGAGCAGCTCCTCCAGCTCGTCGAGCGTCGCCTGATCGAGCTTCCTCTTCGTGAAGATGCCGGTGATGCCGTCCGAAATGGTTCGCGTCGAGCGTGCGAGCCCTTCCTTCATCCGCTGAAAGAGGGAACGCTTCTTCTGCTGCTCCTGCACTTCGCCCGTCTCGTTCATGCCGCACACTGGCCCTGGAAGGAGACGCCATCATGGGCGGCGAGGCGGACGTCGAGGATCTCGCCCGGGCGCACGCTCGCATTGACGAGGTGAACGGGCGTGAACTGGTTCGTGCGGCCGAGCGTCTCGCTTTCCATGAGCACGGTCCGCGTCGTTCCGACGCCCTCCTCGAGGTGGAGGCGGACACGTTCGGCGCCCTTGGCACGCAGGCGCTCGGCGCGGGACTTGATGACGGCGCGATCGACCTGCGGCATGCGCGCGGCGGGCGTGCCGGGACGCGGCGAGAAGGGGAAGACGTGCAGCCAGGTGAGGCCGCATTCATCGACAAGGCGCAGCGTGTTCTCGAACATTTCCTCGGTCTCTGTCGGGAAGCCCGCGATGAAATCGGCGCCGAAGACGATGTCGGGCCGGAGGCGGCGCGCCTCGATGCAGAAGCGGATCGAGTCCTCGCGCAGATGCCGGCGCTTCATGCGCTTCAGGATCATGTTGTCGCCCGACTGAAGCGAGAGATGGAGATGCGGCATAAGCCGCTCCTCGTCGGCGATGAGGCGCATGAGTTCGTCGTCGGCCTCGATCGAGTCGATCGAGGACAGCCTGAGCCGCTCGAGTTCCGGCACGAGCTTCAGGATGCGGCGGGCGAGATTGCCGAGGCTCGGATGGCCGGGAAGGTCGCTGCCATAGGAGGTGATGTCGACGCCGGTGAGCACGACTTCCTTGTAGCCCGCCTCGACGAGGGTGCGGACCTGCGCCACGACCTCGCCCGCGGCGACGCTTCGCGAATTGCCGCGGCCATAGGGAATGATGCAGAAGGTGCAGCGATGGTCGCAGCCGTTCTGCACCTGCACGAAGGCGCGGGCGCGGCCTTCGAAACCGTGAACGAGATGGCCGGCCGTTTCGCGCACCGACATGATGTCGTTGACGATGACCTTTTCGTTCGAGTGGAGAGCGACGGCAGGCTGCCAGCTTTCGGCCTTCATCTTCTCGTCATTGCCGAGGACGAGATCGACCTCGGGCATCTGCGCGAATTCGGCGGGCGCGATCTGCGCCGCGCAGCCGGTGACAATGATGCGCGCTTCCGGGTGCTCGCGCCGCGCCTTGCGGATCGCCTGGCGCGCCTGGCGCACGGCTTCGTTCGTCACCGCGCAGGTGTTGAAGATGATCGCGCCTTCGAGCCCGGCCTTTTCGGCGTGTTCCTTCATCACCTCGGATTCATAGGCGTTGAGGCGGCAGCCGAAGGTGACGACATCGGAAGGCTTCTTCATGCCACGACTCCACCGGCGAGAAGGCGCGGATCGAGATCGCCTTCAAACTCGAAGGTGACCGGGCCCGTCATGTAGACGTGATTGTCCGCCTCGCGCCATTCGATCTCGAGATCGCCGCCGGGAAGCGTGACCGTCACCTTGCGCGCGGTGAGGCGCTTGCGGACACCGGCGACGGCAGCGGCGCAGGCGCCCGTTCCGCAGGCAAGCGTGAGCCCGGCGCCGCGCTCCCAGACGCGCAGCTTGATGTGATCGGGGGCGAGGACTTCCGCAACCGAGATGTTGGCCCGCTCGGGAAAGAGCGGATGGTTCTCGAGCATGGGGCCGATGCGCGCGAGGTCGATCGCGTCCGCATCCTTCACGAAGAAGATCGCGTGCGGATTGCCCATGCTGACGACGCCGGGCGAATGCATGACGGGATTGCCGAGCGGCCCGACCTCAAGCTCGATCGAGCGCGTATCGGCGAATTCCTCCGACAGCGGGATCTCGTTCCACTTCAGCCTCGGCTCGCCCATGTCGACGGTAATGCGCCCGTCGCCCGCATCGAAGCAGACGACCGGCCCCGACGGCGTCTCGAGGCGGATTTCCTTCCTGCCCGTTTCGTCCATGAGCAGCCGGCCGACGCAGCGCGTGGCATTGCCGCAGGCGCCGACCACCGAGCCGTCGGCATTGCGGATGCCCATATAGGCGTCGCCGTCGCCGCGAGGGCGCTCGATGGTGATGAGCTGGTCGCAGCCGACGCCCTTTTCGCGGTCGGCGATGGCGCGGGTCTGCGTTTCGGAGAGGGCAAGCGGCGTCTCGCGGACGTCCAGCACGACGAAGTCGTTGCCGAGCCCGTTCATCTTCCGGAAATGCGTGCGCGCCGTCACCATGATGGCCGCTTATATGGCGCTTTTCGCCCCGAAATGCCAGTTGATTGCCGCTTTGTGGGCGGGCGCTCTGGCGGTTAGTGTCTCCCTGTTGCCACTTGATGATGCCACCGGGCTGCCAAAGGAGGAACGGCATGCAGGAATTATTGCCCATCGCGGAGAGGATCGGGGCGCGGCTCAAGGAGCGCGGCGAGACCATCGCCGTCTCGGAATCCTCGACCGGCGGGCTCATGTCGGCGGCGCTTCTGTCGGTTCCGGGGGCGTCGGCCTATTATCTCGGCGGCGCCGTCGTCTATACGCAGAAGGCGCGGCGCGTGCTCATCGACCTTCCCGACGAGGCCATCGTCGCGGCAAAGGCGCAGAAACCCTTGAGCGAGCCCTTCGTCCTTCTCCTCGGCCGGACGCTCCGGGCCGAGTTTGCGGCCGACTGGGCGCTTGCCGAGATCGGCGCCACGGGCCCCGCGGGCAGTCGTTACGGAGATCCGGCGGGCACGGGCTGCCTCGCTCTCGTCGGGCCGGTCGAGCAGAGCCTCACCGTCTCCACGGGCAGCGACGACCGCATCGCCAACATGCGCGCCTTCGCGCGGACCGGGCTTGAACTCCTTCTCAAAAATCTTATTTGAAATCAGGCGGTTATCTTTAGGTGGTCTGTTTGCCGGGCGTAAAGCCCGGCGCAAATCGGGAGGTTCCGGCATGAATCAGAACCCGCATCTCAATCCCTTCGAGGCGCGTCTCCGGGACAAGCCGAGGCCGCTTGCCTCTCTCGGCCGCCTCGCCCCGCAATTCAAGGCGCAGCGCGAGGGCGGTCTTGCCAGTCTTCTCTACCGCGAGGCCGCAATGAGGCAGAAGGCGGCGCGCGAAGCCGTGCGGCGGGCAAGGTTCCCGCGAGGCGAGTTCCGGTAAATCGCCGGGCCGTGGCGGTGCGCCCGCGCTTCGGGCGCCGGTTGACTCTCGCCCGCCGCGGCTCTAGTTTCCGCACCGACTTTCGGGACATTGTTGCGCCCCGATCCGCCCGAGGCATGGAGCCCGGGTCAACATCCGCCGACGAGGGTTCGTTCGCGGGTGCTTTTTTGCTTTGTGTGGACAGGACCGGCGAAAGCCCATGTTCGAAAACCTGACAGGCCGTCTCGGCGACGTCTTTTCCAAGCTCAGAGGGCGCGGCGCGCTCTCCGAGAAGGACGTCGACGAGGCCATGCGCGAGGTCCGCAGGGCGCTGCTCGAAGCGGATGTGGCGCTGCCGGTCGTCAAGGACTTCATCGACAAGGTGAAGGCGCGCGCGGTCGGCGCCGAGGTTCTCAAATCGGTGACGCCGGGCCAGCAGGTCATCAAGATCGTCCATGACGAGCTTGTCGAGATGCTCGGGGGCACGGCCGACACCTCGATCTCGCTGCACGCGGCGCCGCCCGTCGCCATCATGATGGTCGGCCTTCAGGGCTCCGGCAAAACGACCTCGACGGCGAAGATCGCCCGCCGCTTCCAGGAGCGCGACAAGCGCCGCGTGCTCATGGCCTCGCTCGATACGCGCCGCCCGGCCGCGCAGGAGCAGCTCAAGATTCTCGGCGAGCAGACCGGCGTTCCCACGCTGCCGATCATCGCCGGCCAGCAGCCGGTGCAGATCGCCCGCCGCGCGATCGAGGCGGCGCGTCTGGGCGGCTATGACATCGTCATGCTCGATACGGCCGGCCGCATCCATATCGACGAAGCGCTGATGGCCGAGGTCGCGGAGGTTCGCGACGCCGCCCAGCCGACCGAAACGCTTCTCGTCGCCGACAGCCTGACGGGACAGGACGCCGTCAATGTCGCGCAGCACTTCAAGGATCGCATCGGCGTCACCGGTATCGTCCTGACACGGACGGATGGCGACGGGCGCGGCGGCGCGGCGCTTTCGATGCGCGCCGTCACGGGCGTTCCGATCAAGCTTCTCGGCACCGGCGAAAAGCTCGATCAGCTCGAGGATTTCCGCGCCGAGCGCGTGGCGGGCCGCATTCTCGGCATGGGCGACGTCGTCAGCCTCGTCGAAAAGGCGGCCGAGACGATCGACGCCGAAAAGGCGCAGAAGATCGCGGCCAGAATGAAGAAGGGCCAGTTCGATCTCGACGATCTGGCCGAACAGCTCGCGCAGATGAAGCGCATGGGCGGCATGAAGGGCGTGCTCGGCATGTTGCCCGGCGTCGCCAAGGCGCAGGCGCAGATGGCGAACGCGCATATGGATGACCGCGTCATCAAGCGGCAGGCGGCGATCATCTCGTCGATGACCAGGGCCGAGCGGCGCAATCCGGCGCTGCTCAACGCCAGCCGCAAGCGGCGCATCGCGGCGGGCTCGGGTACCGAGGTGCAGGAGATCAACCGGCTTCTCAAGCTCCATCGCCAGATGGCCGACATGATGAAGATGATGGCGCGCCAGAAGGGCGGCGGCCTTCTCGGCAAGCTCTTCGGCGGCGGCATGCCGGAGCTTCCGCCCGAACTTGCGAATAATCCCGAAGCGCTGAAGGACATGCTGCCGAAGGGCGGCCTTCCCGGCGGGCTGCCGGGACTTTCGGGCGGCGGATTGCCGGGGCTTCCCGGTCTTCCGGGCGGCCGGCCCGGGTTTCCCGGCTTGCCGGGTCTGCCCGCGGGCAAAAAGAAGAAATGAGTTTCGCGGGGGCGCCCCCCGCAATCGGTTCAGTTCCAGTTTCACTGAAAGGCAGAAACAAACATGGCTCTCAAGATCAGGCTCGCCCGTGGCGGCGCGAAGAAGCGTCCCGTCTACCGCATCGTCATCGCCGACACGCGCTCGCCGCGCGACGGCCGCTTCATCGAGAAGATCGGCACCTTCAATCCGACGCTTCCCAAGGATCACAAGGAGCGCCTCGCGCTCGACCTCGAGCGCGCGAAGCACTGGCTCTCGGTCGGTGCCGTTCCGACCGATCGCGTCGAGCGTTTCCTCGATGGCGCGGGCCTCCTGAAGCGCACGACGAAGAACAATCCGGAAAAGGCGAAGCCCAAGGCGAAGGCGCAGGAGCGTCTGGCCGCCGCTGCCGCCGCCGCGGAAGAGGCGAAGGCCGCCGCCGAAGCTCCGGCCGAGGCCTGAGGCACGGCCCGCGTCCACTGAGCCCATGGCAGGCACGCAGCAGAAGAGGGTCTGTCTCGGCGTCATCGTGGGCGCGCATGGCGTGCGCGGCCTCGTGCGGGTGAAGCCCTTCACGGAGGAACCGGAAGGGCTTGCCGCCTATGGGCCGGTCGAGACGAAGGACGGGTCGCGCCGCTTCGGGATCGAGGTGACGGGGCTTGCCAAGGGCACAGTCATCTGCCGGCTCGAAGGGGTCGGGGACCGGGACGAGGCGGAGCGGCTGCGCGGGACGGAGCTTTACGTCGATCGCGCGCGGCTCCCCGAGGCGGGTGACGAGGACGTCTGGTATCACGCCGACCTGATCGGGCTCGCAGCCATCGGCAAGGATGGGCGCGATTTCGGAAAGGTCGTCGCGGTACAGAATTTCGGCGCGGGCGATCTCCTCGAGATCGAGCCACCGGAAGGCGGGCCGACGGTCTATCTGCCCTTCACGGGCGAGAACGTGCCCGCGATCGAACCCGAAGCCGGGCGGCTCGTCATCGATCCGCCGGGCGGCCTCTTCGACGAGGCGCCGGGCGAGGACGGCGCCGGGGAGGGCCGGGATGGCTGAGGCGTGGGAGGCCACGGTTCTGACGCTCTTCCCGGAGATGTTTCCAGGACCGCTCGGCATTTCGCTGGCCGGGCGGGCGCTCGAGGCGGGCATCTGGCGGCTCGATGCGGTGGACATACGCGGCTTTGCGCGCGATAAGCACCGCACGGTCGACGACACGCCTTCGGGCGGCGGGCCCGGCATGGTCATGCGGGCCGATGTGATGGCGGCGGCGGTCGATGCGGTTCATCCCGCGCAATCGCTCAAGCCATTGATTTACTTGAGCCCTCGTGGCGCGCCGCTGACGCAGGCGCGCGTGAGGGATCTGGCGGCGGGGCCGGGGGTCACGCTGGTCTGCGGGCGCTTCGAGGGGCTCGACGAGCGGGTCATCGAGGCGCGCGGCATGGAAGAGGTGAGCCTGGGGGACTTCGTGCTCTCCGGCGGGGAGCCTGCGGCGATCGCCCTGCTCGATGCGGCGGTCAGGCTTCTTCCCGGCGTGATGGGCAAGGAGGCGTCCGGCGAGGACGAGAGTTTCGAGAGCGGATTGCTCGAATATCCGCATTACACGCGGCCCCAGATTTTCGAGGGACGCGAGATCCCGGCGGTTCTGACCTCCGGCGATCACGGGAAGATCAAGGCCTGGCGGCGTGCCATGGCCGAGGCGTTGACGAAGGAAAGGCGGCCTGATCTCTGGGGGAATTTTCTCAAGAGAAAAGCCAAAGACAGTCGCCAGTGACATTGAAGTGTGATAATGAAGCGCGCTTCCGGACGGGTAAAAACCCGGCAAGGCCCTTTCGGGCACGGGTCCGGCGCCTTCAATACCTGAGGTTAGACAGATGAATATCATTGAGCAGCTCGAGCAGGAGCAGATGGGAACGCTCTCCAACGGCAAGGAGATTCCCGATTTCGCGCCCGGCGATACGCTGATCGTCAATGTGAAGGTCGTCGAAGGCGAGCGTTCGCGCGTGCAGGCCTATGAGGGCGTGTGCATCGCCCGCTCTGGCGCCGGCCTCAACGAGAACTTCACCGTCCGCAAGATTTCCTATGGCGAGGGCGTGGAGCGCGTTTTCCCGATCTACAGCCCGCTCGTCGACTCGATCAAGGTGGTGCGCCGTGGCCGTGTGCGCCGTGCGAAGCTTTATTATCTGCGCGGGCGCCGTGGCAAGTCGGCCCGAATTGTCGAGAAGCAGGACAACAAAGCCCGCTCGCAAGAGAACGGCGCCGCCTGAATTCGTCCGCAGACGATAAGACGAGACGCATGAAGCGGGCAGGGCGCGAGCCCCGTGCCCGCTTTTCGCTTTCGACGCCTGCGAAAATGTGAATTGGGGAACCGACGGAGCCCGGGAATCGAACCGGATTCAGGCTCCCGGACAAGGAGTGAAGAAGATGGCTGCTCCACGCACCATGTACGACAAAATCTGGGATGCGCACCTCGTCGACATGCAGGAGGACGGCACCGGCCTCCTCTATATCGACCGGCATCTCGTGCATGAAGTGACGAGCCCGCAGGCTTTCGAGGGTCTGCGCATGGCCGGCCGCAAGGTGCGCGCGCCCGAGAAGACGCTCGCCGTCGCCGATCACAACGTGCCGACGACCGACCGCTCGAAAGGCATCGCCGACGAGGAAAGCCGCATCCAGGTCCAGACGCTCGAGGACAATGCGCGCGAGTTCGGCATCCAGTATCTGGCGATGAGCGACAAGCGGCAGGGCATCGTCCATATCGTCGGGCCCGAGCAGGGCTTCACGCTCCCCGGCACCACCATCGTCTGCGGCGACAGCCACACCTCGACGCATGGCGCCTTCGGCGCGCTCGCGCATGGCATCGGCACTTCCGAGGTCGAGCATGTGCTCGCGACGCAGACGCTCATTCAGGCCAAGGCGAAGAACCTGCGCATCAATGTCGTCGGCAAGGCGCCGGAAGGCTTCACGGCGAAGGACATCGCGCTCGCCATCATCGGCCATATCGGCACGGCGGGCGGCACGGGCTATGTCGTCGAATATGCGGGCGAGGCGATCCGCGATCTTTCCATGGAAGGCCGCATGACCGTCTGCAACATGACGATCGAGGCGGGCGCGCGCGCCGGCCTCGTCGCGCCGGACGAGAAGACCTTCGAATATTTCAAGGGCCGGCCGATGGCGCCGAAGGGCGAAGCCTGGGAGAAGGCGGTCGCCTACTGGAAGACGCTGCCATCCGACGAAGGCGCGCATTTCGACAAGGAAGTGACCGTCGATATCGCCAATCTGCCGCCGATGATCACCTGGGGCACGAGCCCTGAAAACGTCATCCGCATCACCGACCGCATTCCGGACCCGGCGACTGTCGCCGATGAGGGCAAGCGCCACGCCATGGAGCGCTCGCTCGAATATATGGGCCTCACGCCCGGTACGCCGATCACGGAAGTCAGGATCGACCGTGTCTTCATCGGCTCCTGCACCAATGGACGCATCGAGGATCTGCGCGCGGCGGCGGCGATCGCAAAGGGCAAGAAGGTAGCCCCCACCGTCAGCGCCATGGTCGTTCCGGGCTCGGGCCTTGTGAAGGAACAGGCGGAGGCGGAAGGTCTCGACAAGATCTTCCTCGAAGCGGGCTTCGAGTGGCGCGAGCCGGGCTGTTCCATGTGCCTTGCGATGAATGCCGACAAGCTCGCGCCGGGCGAGCGCTGCGCCTCGACCTCGAACCGCAATTTCGAGGGCCGTCAGGGACGCGGCGGGCGCACGCATCTCGTCTCGCCCGCCATGGCGGCGGCGGCGGCGATCGCGGGGCATTTCGTCGATGTGAGGGAGGTGAAGTGAGGTGTTGACGCCACTTTTTCAACCGATCCGAAACCTTACGATTGAAATGTGGCCAGGCAGCCCTGTCATTCGTGAACGGAAGTCGACATACCAACGCTGGCCTAGCGAGTTGTACAAGGACGCACCGGCAAGCCTGACGCTGCGCCAGATAGTTTTCTACAAAAACCTGATGGCGCTCGCTCTAGCGCTAGGGTCGACGCGCTTACCGGTGGATTTCGGTATTGAGGGAGTTGGTGATTACTGGATGGATCACGGCTGTATCAAGATTGCCGAACATGCCGGATTCATTCGCCCATTAGAAAATGAAGAAGACGGCTTGGTCGGCTCGATTGAGCTTGCTTGGCGGGTTACCGTTGATTGAAGCGACGTGGCACGAGTATTCCGGCTACATCGCTGCGCCTCGACCTCGAACCGCAATTTCGAGGGCCGTCAGGGACGCGGCGGGCGCACGCATCTCGTCTCGCCCGCCATGGCGGCGGCGGCGGCGATCGCGGGGCATTTCGTCGATGTGAGGAAAGTGTAGCGCCTCAAAGCCCCTCCCCTTCATGGGGAGGGGTTTGGGGTGGGGTGGCCACAGCGCTTTCAATGAGGTACGGCCGGGCGATGGCGAACGAAAGAGCCAGAGCGCTTCGGAGGAACCAGACAGAAGCCGAAAGGGCGCTCTGGCAGAAATTGAGAGTGCTGAAGGCGGAAGGATTTCATTTCAGGCGGCAAGCGCCTATCGGAACGTATATCGCGGATTTTGCCTGTCATTCACTCAAGCTGGTGATCGAGGTTGATGGCGGGCAGCACAATGAGAAATCCGGCCTGGCGCGCGACGCGGAACGGACGGCATGGCTCCAGGGAGAGGGCTGCAGGGTGCTGCGCTTCTGGAATAACGAGGTACTGACAAATATCGAGGGCGTGGAAGATACGGTCAGGCGGGAACAGGGTCTCATCTGATCATTCGAAACATCACCCCACCCCAACCCCTCCCCATCGAGGGGAGGGGCAATAAGAGGCGGTAGAAGATATGGACAAGTTCAACAAGCTCACGGGCGTCGCGGCGCCGCTGCCGATGATCAATGTCGATACCGACATGATCATCCCCAAGCAGTTCCTGAAGACGATCAAGCGCACGGGGCTCGGCAAGAATCTCTTCGACGAGATGCGCTTTGACGAGAAGGGCAACGAGAAGCCCGATTTCGTGCTCAATCAGCCAGCCTATCGCAATGCGCAGATTCTCGTGACCGGCGAGAATTTCGGCTGCGGCTCCTCGCGCGAACATGCGCCCTGGGCGCTCCTCGATTTCGGCATTCGCTGCGTCATCGCGCCCTCTTTCGCCGATATTTTCTACAACAATTGCTTCCAGAACGGCATTCTGCCGATCGTGCTGCCGCAGGCCGATGTCGACAAGCTGATGGACGACGCGGAGCGCGGGAGCAATGCGGTCGTCACCGTCGATCTCGAGGCGCAGGAAATCCGCGGTCCCGATGGCGGCGTCATCAAGTTCGACATCGATCCCTTCCGCAAGCACTGCCTGCTCGAGGGGCTCGACGGCGTCGGCCTGACGCTGAAGCGGGAAGCGGCGATTTCGACCTATGAGACGAAGCACAAGGCCGAGCAGCCCTGGCTGTGACGAGGCTCGTCATGCCCGGATGAGATCCGGGCATCTGGAATGAAACGCGCGGTGCGAGAGCCCTGGATTGCCGGGTCGAGCCCGGCAATGACGACGAGAGAGTTTGAAATGACGAAGAAGATCCTGATCGTGGCGGGCGACGGCATCGGCCCGGAAGTGATGGGCGAGGTCGAGCGCGTCATCGGCTGGTATGCGAAGAACCGCAAGTTCGACGTCGCCATCGAGCATGAGCTGGTCGGCGGCTGCTGCTACGACAAGCACGGCGTCGCGGTGACGGATGCGACGGTCGAGAAGGCGAAGGCCGCGGATGCCGTCTTCCTCGGCGCGGTGGGCGGTCCCAAGTGGGACGACGTTCCCTATGAGGGCCGGCCCGAGGCGGGTCTGCTCCGTCTGCGCAAGGATCTCGAACTCTTCGCCAATCTGCGTCCCGCGCTCTGCTTCGCGGCGCTGGCGGACGCCTCCTCGCTCAAGCGCGAGATCGTCGAGGGCCTCGACATCATGATCGTGCGCGAACTGACGGGCGGCGTCTATTTCGGCGAGCCGAAGGAGATCACCGATCTCGGCAATGGCGAGCGCCGCGGCGTCGACACGCAACTCTATACGACGCATGAAATCCGCCGCATCGCGGAGGTCGCCTTCGACCTCGCCCGCAAGCGCGACAATCGCGTCATGTCGGTCGAGAAGCGCAACGTCATGAAGTCGGGCGTGCTCTGGTACGAGGAAGTCTCGAAGCTCCACAAGGAGAAGTTCGCGGATGTGAAGCTCGATCACATGCTCGCCGACAATTGCGCCATGCAGCTCGTGCGCAACCCCAAGCAGTTCGACGTCATCGTCACCGACAATCTCTTCGGCGACGTTCTTTCCGATATCGCCGCCATGCTGACGGGCTCGCTCGGCATGCTGCCCTCCGCCTCGCTCGGCGCGAAGGACGCGAACGGCAAGGCGAACGCCATGTATGAGCCGGTGCATGGCAGCGCGCCCGACATCGCGGGTCAGGGCGTCGCCAATCCGCTCGCCTCGATCCTCTCCTTCGCCATGGCGTTGCGCTACACCTTCGATCGCGGCGCTTGCGCCGACCTGCTCGAAAAGGCGGTCAATGGCGTGCTCGCACAGGGCTTGAGGACCGGCGACATCATGCAGGCGGGCATGACGAAGGTCGGCACCGTCCAGATGGGCGATGCGATCCTCAGGGAACTCGACCGGCTGAACGCATAACGAGCCGTCAGGAGAAAGCCGATGGGATACAAAGTCGCCGTTGTCGGGGCCACGGGCAATGTGGGCCGCGAGATGCTGAACATCCTCGCCGAACGCGAGTTTCCCGCCGATGAGGTGGTGGCGCTCGCCTCGCGGCGCAGCCAGGGAACGGAAGTTTCCTACGGCGACAGGATTCTCAAGGTGAAGGCGCTGGAGAATTACGATTTCTCCGGCACCGATATCTGCCTCATGTCGGCAGGCTCGACGGTCGCCGCCGAATGGTCGGCGCGGATCGGCGCGCAGGGCTGTGTCGTCATCGACAATTCGTCGAAGTTCCGCATGGACCCCGACGTGCCGCTCGTCGTGCCGGAAGTGAATTCCGACGCCATCGGCGGCTATACGAAGAAGATGATCATCGCCAACCCCAACTGCTCGACGGCGCAGATGGTGGTGGCGCTGAAGCCGCTCCACGATGTCGCGCGGATCAAGCGCGTCGTCGTCTCGACCTACCAGTCGACGAGCGGCGCGGGCAAGGAAGGCATGGACGAGCTCTTCGAGCAGACGCGCGCCATCTATGTGAACGATCCGGTCGAGAAGAAGAAGTTCACCAAGCAGATCGCCTTCAACGTCATCCCCCATATCGATGTGTTCATGGAGGATGGCTACACGAAGGAAGAGTGGAAGATGGTGGTCGAGACGAAGAAGATGCTCGACCCGAAGATCAAGGTGACGGCGACCTGCGTGCGCGTGCCGGTGTTTGTCGGCCATTCGGAAGCGGTCAATATCGAGTTCGAAAAGCCGATCACGGATGATGAGGCGCGCGAAATCCTGCGCGAGGCGCCGGGCTGTCTCGTCGTCGACAAGCGCGAGGATGGCGGCTATGTGACGCCGCTCGAATGCGTCGGCGAATATGCGACCTATATCAGCCGCATCCGCGTCGATCCGACCGTGGAGAACGGGCTTGCCATGTGGATCGTCTCCGACAATCTGAGGAAGGGCGCGGCGCTCAACGCCGTGCAGATCGCCGAGATTCTCGGCGCGCGTTACCTCAAGAAGGCCGCCTGAGGCTCAGGCGAAAACCTCGATATTGGGCGGCAGGCCCGGATCCCAGATGATTGCCTGATCGTGGGCGAGCGCAAGCTCGCCCCGGCCAGCCTCGATGCTCGAGCGGATGAGTGCCGCCGAGCAGGCGGAGGCGCGCGCCAGCGCCTGCGGCACCGCGACGCCGCTCAGAAGCCGCGAGAGAAAGATGGCGGCGAAGAGATCGCCGGTGCCCTTGGGCGTCATCGTATCGTCGGCGGCCGAATATTTCGTCGTCTCGGCGCGATAGGCTTTCCTGTTTTCGACGGCGAGGCTCGATATGCGGCCCCTGGGCGCGGGCGCCGAGGTGATGGTCACGATTTTTGGGCCGAGCTTGCGGGCGAGGGGGATGGCCGCGCGGATATCGGCGGGCTCCTCGCCGGCAAGCCGCGCGAATTCAAACCAGTTCGGCGTCACGATGTCCGCGCGGAGCGCGAGTGCGGCCTGCGCGGCTTCGACGGCCCTGCTCACATAGGCGCCCTTTTCATCGCCCATGATCGGGTCGCAGAGATGAAGCGCCTTGGGATTGGCGGACTTCACGCGCGCCACCGCATCGGCGACGGCGCCCGCCTGTTCGGCATTGGCGAGATAGCCGGAGAAGACGGCGTCGCAGCGCGAAAGCCAGCCTCGTTCGTCGAGCGCGCGCACCAGCCGCTCGATCAGGTCTTCACCGAGAAGCTCGCCCTCGAAGCTGCCGTAACCCGGATGATGGGCGAGAAGCACGGTCGGCACCTGCCAGACCTCGTGGCCAAGCCGCTGCATCGCAAATGCGCCGGCGGAATTTCCGACCGCCCCATAGACGACCTGGCTCGAGATGGAAAGGATCGTCGCCATGCGTACTCCTCATGCACCGAGCCCCCGCAATTCCGCTTCACACGTCCCCACAAGATTTATAGTGTCCGCATTCCGTATCCGCGAGAACTTCCGACGCTGGAGAGAGTCATGTCCCTGATTAATGCCCGTCCGCGCCGTAGCGTGCTTTACATGCCGGGATCGAATGCGCGCGCGATGGAAAAGGCGCGGGAGATTCCCGCCGATGCGCTGATCCTCGATCTCGAGGACGCCGTGGCGCCGGATGCGAAGGAAGAAGCGCGCGCGCAGGTGATGAGCGCCGTCGCACAAGGCGGTTATGGCAAGCGTGAAATCGTCATTCGCGTGAACGGGCTCGATACGCCCTGGGGCATCGACGACATCAAGGCGGCGGTCGCGGCGGGCCCGGACGCCATTCTCGTTCCCAAGGTCAATTCCGCCGGGGACGTGGCGCGCGCCGAAGCCGCGCTGACGGCGGCCGGCGCGAAGGGCGGCTTGCAGCTCTGGTGCATGATCGAGACGCCGCTTGCGATCCTCAACATCCAGTCGATCGCGGCGAAGGCGCAGGAGGCGGGTTCGCGCATGTCCGTCTGGGTCATGGGCACCAACGACATCGCCAAGGAGCTTCGCGCCGCGCATACGCCCGACCGCGTGCCGATGCTTGCCTCGCTCGGCCTTTCGATCATCGCGGCGCGGGCCTATGGCATCGTCGCGCTCGACGGCGTTCATAACGACATCAAGGACGAGCAGGGCTTCGTCGCCATCTGCGAGCAGGGCCGCGACATGGGGTTCGACGGCAAGACGCTCATCCACCCCTCGCAGGTCGCGCCCTGCAATCGCATCTTCTCGCCCGATCCTGAAACCGTCGCCTTCGCGCGCAAGACGATCGAGGCGTTCGAGCTGCCGGAGAACAAGGGCAAGGGCGTGCTCAAGGTCGATGGGCGCATGGTCGAAATTCTTCATGCGGAAATCGCAAGGCGCACCGTCGCCATTGCCGATGCCATCGCGGAGCTTGAGGCATGACGAAAACGAACGCCGGAAACTTCTTCGAGGATTTCAAGGTCGGGCAGGTGCTCGCTCATGCGACGCCGCGCACGGTGACGGAGGGCGACCGCGCGCTCTATCAGGCGTTTTTCGGCTCGCGCCATTCGCTGCAATCCTCCGACGAAGTTGCGCGCAAGGCCGGCTATGCGCAATCGCCTCTCGACGACATACTCGTGTTCCACATCGTCTTCGGAAAGACGGTGCCCGACATCTCGCTCAATGCGGTGGCCAATCTCGGCTATGCGGACTGCCGCTTCCTGAAGCCCGTCTTTCCGGGCGACACGCTTTCCGCGACGTCCAAGGTCATAGGCCTCAAGGAGAATTCGGACGGCGCGACGGGCGTCGTCTATGTGCGCTCGACGGGCCGCAACCAGAGGGGAGAGACGGTTCTCGATTATGTGCGCTGGGTGATGGTGAGGAAGCGGGACAAGGCCGCGCCCGCGCCCCAGACCGACGTGCCGTCACTGCCCGCGGCCGTCGATGCGAAGTCGCTCGCAGCGCCTTCGGGCACGAATTTCAAGGCGTTCGATACCGTCGCCTCCGGCTCGCCCCATCTCTGGGACGATTACCAGGCGGGCGAGAAGATCGATCATGTCGACGGCGTCACCATCGAGGAAGCCGAGCACATGATGGCGACGCGGCTTTATCAGAACACCGCGAAGGTTCACTTCAATCAGTTCACGGAAGGTCAGGGCCGCTTCGGCCGCCGCCTCATCTATGGCGGCCATGTGATCTCGCTTGCCCGCGCGCTGAGCTTCAACGGGCTCGGCAATGCGGTGCTCGTCGCCGCGATCAATGGCGGGCGGCATGTCGCGCCCTGCTTTGCGGGCAATACGGTCTTCGCATGGTCGGAGGTTCTGGCGAAGGAGCCGCTCGCCGATCGCGACGATCTCGGCGCGCTGCGCATCCGTACGATCGCGACCAGGGATCTGCCCTGCAGCGGCTTTCCGGGGCCGCTCGAAAAGGGCTATGCCGAGGGCGTCATTCTTGATCTCGACTACTGGGTTTTCATGCCGAGGCGCTGAGGCGTCCCTCAAGCCGCCTTCATGTTTCGTTCAGGACAAGTGGTTAAACTCGGGTCAATGAATGGGCGATCCATGTTTTCATCAAAATCAGGGAAGGGTTCAGCCACCGCGAAAGCGCCCGTGGTGCGCTCGGCGCAGAGCCTTGCTTTCGAGGAGGCCTGGGACGCGGCGAGGGGCGAGGCGCCTTTTCCCGACCGCAGCAATATCGACCTCAAGCATTTCGCGAAATTCGCGCGCTGGTTTGCGATCATCGAGCCCGATCCCAATCGCATGGCGCTGCCCTTCACGCTCGTCGGTTCGGGCTTTTTCGATTTCCTCAAGACCGATCTCACTGGCGTCGACTATCTCTCGCTCGCCGATCCGGCGATCCGGCAGCTTGCCTATGACTGTGTCATGGCGTGCCTCAGGCAGCCATGCGGCCTGTGGCAGATCACCCCGGCAAGCATCGCCGAGGGCGGCTTCATGCCTTACGAATATACGATCCTCCCGATCTCGAAGGGCAAGGCCGAGGCCGACCACATCGTCATTCATGTGAATTTCGAACTCGGCACCTTCGCGCCGAAACCCCATGTCGATCGCGTCGAACATTCGACCGTCTGGCACTGGCTCGATATCGGCTTCGGCGTTCCCGCAATTGGCGGCTAGGCGGCACGCCCTTCAAGCCTGAAGACGCGCGCGGCATTTCCGCTGAAGAACAATCCGGTGGTCTCCTCGTCGAGCCCGAGCGCGGGCAGATCCTCGAGACATTTTTTGGCCGTGATCATAGGGAAGTTCGTGCCGAACATCACCTTGCGGCGGCCGTGACCGCGCATATAGGCGACAAGCTCGGGCGGGTAGCGTTTGGCGGTATAGGCGGAGGTGTCGATATAGACGTTCCGATGCTTCGTCGCGACGGCGATCATCTCCTGCGTCCATGGATAGCCGATATGTCCGCAGACGATCGCAAGCTCGGGAAACTCCAGTGCGATCTCGTCGATATACGGAATGGGCCGCCCGGTCTCGGAAGGACGCAAGGGGCCGGTATGCCCCACCTGCGTGCAGAAGGGAATGTCGAGTTCGCAGCATTCCGCGTAGAGCGGATAATAACGGCGATCCGTGGGCGGCAGCATCCAGAGCCAGGGAACGAGGCGGAGCCCCTTGAAGCCCAGCGTTTTCACGGCGCGCCGGAGTTCACGGACGGCTTCCATCGGTTTCATGATGTCGGCGCCGGCGATGCCGACGATCCGTCCCGGATAGGCTTTCGTCATGGCGGCAACCTCGTCGTTCGAAATGAGGTCGCCCTGGGGGCCATACCAGGCGGCGGCGAGGCCGATATCGACGCCGCCCTGATCCATGGCCGCGATCGTCATTTCCGGCGTGATGGCGGGGCGGTCTTCAGTTTTGGTCCGCCTTCTCAGCGAGGCGAACATTTCGTGGTTCGAATGTCGCTCGGTGGGGTGCTGCATCCATGCGTCGATGATCATTGGCCGGAAATCCTCTTCTTCACGGGGGTCTCTGCCTTCCCGACAAGCGCGCGCCGGGCGTTGTCGATCAGGGGACGAATCTGTTCACGGGGATCGGTTTCCTCGCGGCCCGAGAGCCATGCGCGGCAGACCATCTGGGCCGGCCCGATGAGCTGGCTGTAGAAGATGGGCGGCGGCATGGGGCGCAAATCCCCGCTTTCGACAAGCGGTTCGCGCCAGTTGTCGAAGACGGAGCGATAGCTCTCGTTCTCGTTGCGCTGTTCCTCGCGGATGTGATCGAGCCATTTGGCGCTCGAATGCTCGAAGAGGAAGCGGGCCTCTCGCCGATTGTTCACGACCCAGGCCATGTGAGCCTCGATCAGCGCCGCGATCCCGTCGGCCGCCCCGGGATTGACCGCGAGCGGGGCCAGCATCGCTCGGTGATAGGCGCGGATCGCATCGAGATAGAGCGCGGCGGCCAACGCCTCTTTCGAGCCGAAAAAGTGAAAGAAACTCCCGTTGGAAGCGCCCGCGGCGGCGCGAATCGCGCTCACCGTCGCCCGGCCGAAGCCCAGCTCATCGAAGGTTTCAAGGCCCGCCAGCAAAAGCGCCGCCCGTGTATCAGCCATATTCCCGCCGCCTCCGGCCCTGAAACTAGAGCAACACTCTAGCGGATCAGGTGGTGCCGCTCAACCGGCCCGGCGGGACGGCCGGGAGCGGGCGGAAGGGTGACGCTGCGTCTGGACGCCTGCCGCCGCGCGAGGCAGGCTCGATGGCGACATGCTCCGTCCTCCCGCCTGCGCCGCGATCCGCCGCATGTCGCCGGGCTGTGCGAAGGGTTTCCATCGTCCGTTATCGCTAACGGGATTTGCGTTCGGGGAGAGCAGGGGATAAACAACAAACATTACAGCCCACCCGCAGACCCATTCGGGGACCTTGAGATGGCTAAGACGCAACAGGTCGCGCGGCCGCTTTCGCCGCATCTTCAGATTTATCGCTTCACAATCACCATGACGATGTCGATCGTCCACCGCATCACGGGCGGCGCGCTTTATTTCGGTACGGCGCTTCTCGTCTGGTGGCTTGTGGCGGCGGCGACGGGCCCCGAAGCCTATGCGCTCTTCCAGGATGTGGCCGGTTCGTGGATCGGCCGCCTCGTGCTCTTCGGCTATAGCTGGGCGCTGCTCCACCATCTCTTCAGCGGCATCCGCTATCTCATCTGGGACCGCATCCAGGGCTTCGAGCTTCGCAAGGCCGACATGCTGAGCTGGGCCGCGCTCATCATCGCTTTCGTGAGCACGATCGCCGTCTGGGTCGTGGCTCTTTCCCTCAAGGGGGTGTTCTGATGGCCCAGTCCGGAAAATCCGCGACCCGCGATTTCCGCCGCCAGCGCCTGACGGCGTTCGCGCTCGTCCCGCTTGGGCTGATCTTCGTCGCTCTTGTCGTCGCGCTTGCGGGCAGCGACTATGAGACGGCGCGGGCCTGCCTCGCCAATCCGCTGGTGGCGGGCGTCATCGTCCTCCTCGTCATCGCGACGGCGGCCCATATGCGCATCGGCATGAACGAGATCATCGACGACTATGTGCAGGACAGCACCCTCCACAAACTGTCGAAGACGGGCAATTTCCTTTTCTGTGCGGCGGTCGTTCTCGGCAGCATCTACGCGGCGCTGAAAATCCTCATCGGTTTCTGATCATTTCACGAGCAAGTCCCATGACCGCGAGTTACAGCTTCAACGATCATACATTCGATGTAGTGGTGGTGGGCGCCGGCGGCGCGGGTCTGCGCGCGACGCTCGGCTGCGTCGAGCGCGGCCTCAAGACCGCGAACATCACAAAGGTCTTCCCGACGCGCAGCCACACGGTCGCCGCGCAGGGCGGCGTCGCCGCCTCGCTCGGCAATATGGGGCCGGACGACTGGCGCTGGCACATGTACGACACCGTGAAGGGGTCCGACTGGCTCGGCGATCAGGACGCGATCGAATATCTCTGCCGCCATGCGCCGGACGCGGTTTACGAGCTCGAGCATTTCGGCGTGCCGTTCAGCCGCACCGAGGACGGCAGGATCTACCAGCGTCCCTTCGGCGGCATGACGACCAATTTCGGCGAGGGCATCGCGCAGCGCACCTGCGCCGCCGCCGACCGTACCGGCCATGCGATGCTGCACACGCTTTATGGCCAGTCGGTCCGCCACAAGGCGCAGTTCTTCGTCGAATATTTCGCCATCGACCTCATCATGGACAATGGCCGCTGCGTTGGCGTCGTCGCGCTCGACATGGCGACGGGCGAGATGCACCGCTTCCGTTCCAGCATCGTCATTCTGGCGACGGGCGGCTATGGCCGCGCCTATTTCTCGGCGACCTCCGCCCATACCTGCACCGGCGACGGCAACGCGATGGTGCTGCGCGCGGGGCTCGCGCTCCAGGACATGGAGTTCGTGCAGTTCCACCCGACGGGCATTTACGGCTCGGGCTGCCTCATCACCGAGGGCGCGCGCGGCGAAGGCGGCTATCTCGTCAACTCTGAAGGCGAGCGCTTCATGGAGCGTTATGCGCCTTCGGCCAAGGATCTCGCCTCGCGCGACGTCGTCAGCCGCGCCATGACGATCGAAATCCGCGAGGGACGCGGCGTCGGTCCGCACAAGGATCACATTTTCCTTCACCTCGATCACCTCGACCCGGCGATCCTGAAGGAGCGTCTGCCCGGCATTTCGGAATCGGCGCGCATCTTCGCGGGCGTCGACGTGACGAAGGAGCCGATCCCGGTTCTGCCGACCGTCCACTACAATATGGGCGGCATTCCGACCAATTATCACGGCGAAGTGCTGACGCTGAAGGACGGCAATCCGGACACGGTTGTGCCGGGCCTCATGGCGGTCGGCGAGGCGGCCTGCGTTTCGGTTCACGGCGCGAACCGTCTGGGTTCGAACTCGCTCATCGACCTCGTGGTCTTCGGCCGGGCGGCGGGTATCCGCGCCGCCGAACTCCTCAAGGACCAGAAGTCGCAGCCAGAGCTGCCGAAGGGGGCCGGCGATTTCGCGCTCGCCCGTTTCGACCGCTTCCGCAACGCGAACGGCAAGACGCCGACCTCGGCGCTCCGCATCAAGATGCAGCGCGCCATGCAGGAGGACGTCGCCGTCTTCCGCACCGGCGAGACGCTGGAGGAGGGCAAGCGGCGCGTGGCCGAGATTTTTGCCGAGCTTCCCGATATCCGCGTCACCGACCGTTCGCTCATCTGGAATTCCGACCTCATCGAGACGCTGGAATTCGACAACCTCATCGTTCAGGCGATCGCGACCGTCGAGGGCGCGGTGGGCCGCAAGGAAAGCCGCGGCGCCCATGCCCGCGAGGATTTCCCCGACCGCGACGACGCGAACTGGATGAAGCACACGCTCTGCTGGGTCGACACCGAGACGGGCAAGACCGCCGTCGATTATCGCCCGGTCCACACCTACACACTTTCCGACGAAATCGAGTACATCAAGCCGAAGGCGCGCGTTTACTGAGACGCGAAGGGTTCGATCATGGTTCAGCTCACACTGCCCAAGAATTCCCAGACCACGGAAGGCAAGACCTTCAAGGCGGAAGGCGCGACGCGCGTCAAGCGGTTCCGCGTCTACCGATGGTCGCCCGACGACACCGCGAACCCGCGCATCGACACGTTCGAGGTCGATCTCGACAAATGCGGGCCGATGGTTCTCGACGCCCTCATCAAGATCAAGAACGAGGTCGATCAGACGCTGACCTTCCGCCGGTCCTGCCGCGAAGGCATTTGCGGCTCCTGCGCCATGAATATCGACGGGGCGAACACGCTTGCCTGCACCAAGGGCATCGACGAGATCGACGGCGATGTGAGGATCTACCCGCTGCCGCACATGCCGGTGGTGAAGGATCTCGTTCCCGATCTGACCAATTTCTACGCGCAGCACGCCTCCATCGAGCCATGGCTCCACACCAAGACCGAAGAGCCGAAGAAGGAATGGCTGCAATCCCACGAGGATCGCGAGAAGCTCGACGGGCTCTATGAGTGCATTCTCTGCGCCTGCTGCTCGACGTCCTGCCCCTCCTATTGGTGGAACGGCGACCGCTATCTCGGCCCGGCGGCGCTGCTGCAGGCTTATCGCTGGCTCGTCGACAGCCGCGATCAGGCGACGCAGGAGCGCCTCGACAAGCTCGAGGACCCCTTCAAGCTCTATCGCTGCCACACCATCATGAATTGCGCGAAGGCCTGCCCGAAGGGCCTGAACCCGGCCAAGGCCATTGCCGAGATCAAGAAGATGATGGTCGGCCGGGCCTGATCGCCATCACCGCGACCGAACTAGGCCGCTCCCCCGGGAGCGGCCTTTTTCTTTGCCGGCCGCATCCGGCCATCGCATAGTCGAGCCATGAGCGAAAGAGACTGGCACAAGGGTGCATGTCATTGTGGTGCGGTGACCTTCGAGGTCGAAACCGCGCGTGACATCGTGCTCGACGATTGTAACTGCTCCATCTGCGCGAAGACGGGCTATCTCCATCTCATCGTGCCGGCCTCGCGCTTTCGCATCCTCTCGGGCGAGGAAAGGCTCACCGAGTACCGGTTCAACACCGGGACGGCGCGGCATCTCTTCTGCTCGGTCTGCGGGGTCAAGCCCTTCTATGTGCCGCGCTCCAATCCCGATGGCTGGAGCGTCAATTTCCGCTGCCTCGACCGCTCGGAATTCGGCGAGGTCACTATCCGCCCCTTCGACGGTCAGAACTGGGAAGCGCATGGCGCCTCGCTTGCCCATCTGAGCCGAGAGTAGGCCCTATTCCCGCACATATTCCGTATCGGGCGCGGTATAGCGGGCGGCGGCCGCCAATGCGCGTTTGAGATCGTCATAGGACGAGAAGGCGCAGTCATTGCCGCTGCGCGTGATGTTGAAGGTGGCGGCGCTTTCGCCATGGCGCTCCGCGATGCGGATGAAGTCGCTGCATTCGGGCGCGAAGCGGAGCCAGCCCTCGCCCCTCTGGCGGAGAAGCCCATAGACGGCCTTGCCGGGTTTCTCGCTGTCGCGGATGAGGGCGATGTAGTCGCCGCCCCCAATGTCATCGAGCAGGCCCGCGACGGGCTCCTCGCCGTCGAATGTGTAGAGGTAATCGGCGCCCTTTCTCGTGACGGTGAGATGGCGCGGCGGTGCTGACGCGCGGCTGCCATTGTCATCGAGCTTGTAGGCGGCGAAGCGCGTGCCCTCCGGGACCGGATAATCCGCCTCGGCGGGGCCGAAGAGCGGTGTCTTGCTCACGAAGCAGGCCGAGAGAAGAAGGCATGCCGCCATGATGGCGGCAGATCGGCATCCGTGCATGTCGGCTCTCCATGGAATCGCAGAGGCGCCTTCATGCTGCACCGGGATCGGCGCCCGGGCAAACGGCCCGCCCAAAAGGGACGGCCCGCGCCTCGAGGAAGGACGCGGGCCGGTCGGGGGGCGAGAGATAGGCCGGGGCGCTCAAACGCAGCCGGGGCTCCGCCGCCACTTGTGGTGTCGCCACCAAGGGCGTGAAAAGGAGCATAGTCCCCAAAGCTGAACCGCCGGTGAACGGCTGGCGGGCCCGCGGCTAGGGAGTTCTACGGATTTCACCCGGCCTTGCGGCGCCGCGCTCTTATCGACCTTCTCGCTCATCATCGCCTGCATCGTCAAAACGCGCGAACGCTTCATGGGCATCGGCCAGGTGCTCACCATGCTGCTCTTCTTTGCGAGCAATGCGATCTATCCGATGAGCACCATGCCGGGCTGGCTGCAGGGCGTGTCATATCTCAATCTGTTGAGCTACACGGTCGATGGCTTGCGCGCGCTGATGCTTGCGGATGGCGAAAGCGGCTTCGGGCTCGCGGTCGATTTCTCTGTGCTCGTGCTCACACTCGCCGTTCTCGTCATGATCGGCGGGAGAATGTACCCGCGGCTGGCGACCTGAGCCGCCGCGCCACCACTTTGCCGCAGACATGAAAAAGCCCGCGCATCTTTCGATGCGCGGGCTGAACTTCGGCTCCTGATCGGAGCTTACTGCTGGCCGGACGGAGCCGGTTCCGAAGGCGTGGCCGGAGCGGGCTCGGACGGCGCGGCCGGTTCGGTCGTGGCGGGAGCGTGTTCCGTCTCCGCCGGGGCGCTCTCGGCGGGCGCACTCTGGGCCGGCGCGCTTTCCGGAGCGGCAGGCGTTGCCGGTGCTTCGGCGGGCGCCGTCTCGGACGTCGTCGGCGTGCCGGTCGTTTCTGTCGGAGTACCCTTGTTGGTCAGCTTGTAGCCGACGAGCAAAACCACGGCGATCACAATTACTGCGATGATGACTTTCACGGAGTTGGACATTGTCGTTCCTCTTAACTGTGTTCTGCGGCCGTTTGTTTCATGCGGGCCTGCTGCAGCCGTTGCTCCCGCCAGGTTCCACGGGCGCGAATCCCCCGGACCCCGGTGAAATGCTAGTCGAATGTCGCCGGAGCGCCAGTATGAAACGCTTTATGGAACGTCGTTTCCATGGCGGCGCATCACATAAGCGGCGGCTGCGCGTGAAAAACATGAGCGAAGTCACGTCCTTAGGCGAATGTTGCAGCCATGCGACGGCGCGGAGAATGTTTCATTCATTCCCGAGCGGATCGAACCGCCATTTGCGCCGGATCGCGGGCGCAAGCTCAATTCCGTGCCGATGAACGAAAAGCAGAACATGGCCGAGGAGGTCGGCGGTCTCGCTGGCGAGGTCTTCTCTGAGTTCGGCATCCGACCGGCCATGACGGCGTCCCCGATCAGTCAGCCTCATCCAAGCTTGCGTGAGTTCGCCCAGTTCCTCCTCCATTTTCAGGATGAACCAGTCGTCGTTTCGGGCTATTCCGTGCGAAGCTGCGTAGGCTTCGGATGCCTTTTCAAAAAGGCCGGCAAGTTCCTCGAGCTGATGCATGGCTATGCCTGGCTAATCCCAGGACGCCTCTTTCCCGGTTCCGGAATTCTATCGACGGCACGATGTTCTTTCAATGTTCTCACCTGGCCTCTGCTGAAGAATGAACAAGGGACCGCTTGCCGCCTATCGCCGGAAGATCGAGAAGGGTGAGATCGCAGCCGATCCCGCGCAGGCGCGCGCCGCCGAGCGGCTTCAGCATCTGGCCACCGAACTTGCGGAGTGGAAGCCGGGCAAGAAGGTCGGCCCCTTCGCGCGCCTCGGCTTCGGCAAGGCACTGACGCCGCCCGAAGGCGTCTATATCTGGGGCGATGTCGGGCGCGGCAAGTCGATGCTGATGGATCTCTTCTTCGATCACGTCCGCATCAGGCCGAAGCGGCGCGTCCATTTCCACGCCTTCATGCTCGAAACGCATGAGCGCATCTTCAACTGGCGCCAGCGCGAGAAATCGGGCGCCGTGAAGGGCGGCGATCCGATCCCGCCGGTTGCGCAGGAGATCGCGAAGGACGCGGCGCTTCTCTGCTTCGACGAATTCCAGGTGCAGGACATTGCCGACGCCTCGATCCTCGGTCGTCTTTTCACGCAGCTCTTCGATCTCGGCGTCATCATCGTCGCGACCTCGAATATCGCGCCCGACCGGCTCTATGAGGGCGGCCTCAACCGCCATCGCTTCCTGCCCTTCATCGATCTCGTGAAGGAGCGGATGGATGTCGTCCATCTCGACAGCGCCACCGATTACCGTCTCGACAGGATGATGGGGCTGCCGGTCTACTACACGCCGCTCGGGTCCGAATCGCGCTCGGCGCTCGACAGGGCGTTCCACCGCCTCACCGACAAGGAGCGCGGCCATCCGATGACGCTCGCGCTCAAGGGGCGCGCCGTCGAGGTGCCGCAGGCGGCCCATGGGGTCGCGCGCTTCTCCTTCGAGGAGCTTTGCGCCCGGCCGCTCGGCGCGGCCGATTACATCAAGATCGCGCAGAGCTTCCACACCGTTCTCATCGACGATGTGCCGATGATGAGCCCGGAGCGCCGCAACGAGGCCAAGCGCTTCGTGACCCTCATCGACGCGCTCTATGAGGCCAAGACGAAGCTCATCGTCTCGGCCGCCGCCGAGCCTTCCGCGCTCTATCCGAAGGGCGATGGCGCCTTCGCCTTCGAGCGCACCGTGTCACGGCTCATGGAAATGCAGAGCACGGATTATATGGGCCTGCGCGCGGCCGATTGAGATTTACAGCCAGCGCCGCACACGGGCTTTGTAGTCACGGTAGGGATCGCCGAACCTGGTTTCGAGATAGCGCTCCTCCCGCGCGATCACGCCGTAGCGCATGATCAAAAGCAGCGGGATCAGCAGCGCGATGATCCAGCCATTGTCGAGGAGGAGACCGAGGCCCACATAAATCGCGGTCATGCTCACATAGATCGGGTTGCGCGAGAAGCGGTAGGGGCCCTCGGTGACGAGCGCATTGACCGGAAGGTTCGTGGGTATGTTCGTGCCAGCCTTGTTGAAGCGCCGTACACAGAGAGACATGAGCAGCACTCCGACGGCGAGGAGGATTGCGCCTGCTATTCGCGCGAGGCCAGCCTTGTCGGCGAGCGGCAGGGGATAGAAAAACCCGAACAGCGCGCCCGCGAGCAGAAATCCGAAATATATGTAAGGCGGTTTGGCGATGACGCCGGGATGGTCTGGCGCGGCTTCGTTTGGCATTGGGCGGCTCCTCTCGTTTCGCCGGTCGTTTTCCGATCAGCTCTCCGCCAGGATGACGGGAGAGGTGTCGGCGTCGGGCCGGACGCGCCCGGCCGCAAATCCCGTTCGAGCGAGCAGCGTCAGCGCATCCTCGACTTCGTTCGGCGTGCGGCTCCAGGGATTGGGGAGCCAGTCGACCTGCCTTTTCGCGTGATTGCGCAGGATGAGGATCAGCCGCCCGCCAGGGCGAAGCACGCGGTGGATCTCGGTGAGCGCGGCGACCGGGTCCGGCCAGAACTGGAAGCTGTGAAGGGCGGCGGCGGCATCGAAGCTCGCATCGGGCCAGGGAAGGTTCTCGGCGGTTCCTTCGATGAGTTCGTGGCGGACGCCCATATGGTCGAGGCGGCGGCGGGCCGTTTCGACCATGAGCGGGGAGAGGTCGACGCCCGCGACAAATCCTGCCGTGGCGCGCGATGCCATCATCTCGACAAGCCTGCCAGTGCCGAAGCCGATTTCGAGAAAGCGGCCTTCGGGCGAAAGATCGATGAGGCTTGCCGCGCGCTCATAGGCCGGGCGGTTCGTGCGTTCCATGAGAAAGCCGAAGATGCGGCCGGCGACGCCGTGGGGCCGCATGGGCTGGGGAACGGAACTCGTCACGTCTATTTCTTTCGTGCGAGCATCACGCCATCGCCGACGGTCAGCAGCGATGCGTCGACGCGGGGGTCGGCCGAGATTTTCGCGTTGAGCGCGCGGATCGCGACGGTGTCATCGTCCTTTATTTCCGGCTTCGCGACGGCACCGCTCCAGAGCATGTTGTCGAGCGCGATCAGGCCTCCGGGGCGCAGCAGCTTCAGACAGGCTTCGTAATAGGCGTCGTAGCCGGTCTTGTCGGCGTCGATGAAGGCGAAGTCGAAGGTGCCTTCCTTGCCCGAGCGGATGAGCCCATCGAGCGTTTCGAGGGCGGGGGCGAGCTTCAGCTCGATGCGCTTCTCAAGGCCCGCCTCCTTCCAGTAGCGCCGCGCGATGGAAGTCCATTCCTCGTTAACATCGCAGCAGAGCAGCGTTCCGTTCGGCGCGAGGCCGCGGGCGATGGCAATGGCGCTGTAGCCGGTAAAGGTGCCGATCTCGATGGCCTTCCTCGCGCCGATGGCGCCGACAAGGAGCGTGAGGAAGGCACCCTGGTCGGGGCCGATCTGCATCTGCGCCATGGGCAGTTTCGCGGTCTCGATGCGGAGCTTCTTCTGCGCCTCGGTTTCGATCACGAGCGATGCCGAATAGGCCTCGATCGCTTCCGGCAGGAGTGAGCGTGACATGGAAGGGCCTCCCTCTTCGCGTTGATCAGCAGCGTTCGATTTTCGCGGCGGCGGCATCGATCGCCTCGGCAATGGCGGCGATTTCAGTCGATGAGAGCGGCGCGCGCTCGAGCCGCAGGCGAAGCGCGGTGCGGAAATTCTCGACCGCCCGGATGATTTCCGGCGCGGGTCCGGCGCGGAAGCGGCGGCTTGCTTCCTCCATGCGCGCGAAGATCGCGTCGAGCGTCGCCTTGTTGTCGGCGAGGAAAGCCTCGCCCGCGGACGTGATCGTGTAGAGCTTCTTCGAGCCTTCGCCGGGCGACACGCTCGCAAAGCCCTGATCCTCGAGCAGGGTCAGCGTCGGATAGATGACGCCGGGGCTCGGGCTGTAAGTGCCGCCGAAGGCACCCTCGATGGCCTTGATGATGTCATAGCCGTGGCGCGGCTCCTCGGCGATGAGCCGCAGGATGACGAAACGCAGATCGCCCTGCTCGAAGGCGCGGCGGCGCCGGCCGCGGCGATGATGGCCCGGCCCGAATGTGTGCCAGTCGCGATCCCTTCCGCCGAGATCGTGCCCATGACGATGGGCTCTGAAATGCTTGAACATGGGTACTTCCGATAGTGTTTAGATATATCGAAGTTAAAGATATATCTTTACATATCGAAGTCAAGGGGGGCCCATCTCCCGCACAAGGGCGGGCGCGCCGGCCGGAGCGCGGTCCCCGAAGGAGGGTGGAGATCAGGACTGGTTCAGAGGCCGAAATAATCGCCCCGGCTCGGGCGCAGGCCGAGCGAGCGGGCCGCATGGGCGGGCGCGCTTTCGGCGGTCTGCCCGCCTGCGTCCGACCCGCGAATGTGGACGTCATAGGTCCAGGATTGTCCGAAGGCCGCCGAAAGCATGCCGAAGGAGAGGGGGTGCGTCTCGCTATCCGCCTTCTTGCGGGCGACCTCGAGGGAGAAATCCTCCGCCCCGCGCCGGTCGACCGGGGCAAAGCCAAGGAGATCGGGGTCGAGGGAGGAAGCGGTCTTCACCGTCTCCCCGTCGCCCAGCAGGGCGAAGACGCCCTGGAAATCGCCCCGCGTCGCGACCGTGTCGGGCGTCTCGCAGAAAGAGCGGCCATCGCGCAGCAGCGTTTCGAGGAAACGGCAATCCTTGCCGGTGATGGCGGAAACGGCGTGTTCCGTCAGATCGCGGCCGGTCATGATCGTCGCGCTGAGGCCCGCAAGCGAAAAGACCTCCGCGGCGGTGAGCCCGCCGATGACAGGCGCGGCGCAGCTCGAAAGTCCGGCCAGCCCGGCCATCGCGGCCGCGAGCTTCAGGACCGGCCGCCTGAAACGCGGCAAAGACGTGTATGGCATTGCCCGCACTCCCCCCGAGGCGCCTGGCGATTGTCCCGGAATGAAACCTGCGCGCCGGGGCCGCCTTACGTCAACGGCCAAGCGGAATCCTGGTTAATGGCCGCACACGGTTTATTGCGGAACGCCGGGATTCACGCTACTAGCTGCCAGCAGTTTCACCCACGCGGCGCGCGATCCGGCCGGCGTCGGCCACCGATCCACCCTGCAGACAGACATCCGGAGGCTCATTTCATGGCGCGGAAGAAAATCGCACTTATCGGCGGCGGTCAGATCGGCGGCACGCTGGCTTTGCTTGCCGGGCTCAAGGAGCTCGGCGACGTCGTCATCTTCGACATTGCCGAGGGCCTGCCGCAGGGCAAGGCGCTCGATCTCGCCGAGACATCGCCCGTCGAGGGCTACAACGCCGCGCTCTCGGGCACGAACAGCTACAAGGACATCAAGGGCGCCGACGTCGTCATCGTCACCGCGGGCGTGCCGCGCAAACCGGGCATGAGCCGCGACGATCTTCTCGGCATCAACCTCAAGGTCATGGCGCAGGTCGGCGAGGGCATCGCCAAATACGCGCCGAACGCCTTCGTCATCTGCATCACCAACCCGCTCGACGCGATGGTCTGGGCGCTGCGCCAGTTCTCCGGCCTGCCGCACAACAAGGTCGTCGGCATGGCGGGCGTGCTCGATTCCGCGCGCTTCCGCTATTTCCTCGCCGAAGAGTTCAATGTCTCCGTCGAGGACGTGACGGCCTTCGTGCTTGGCGGCCATGGCGACACGATGGTGCCGCTCGCGCGCTATTCGACCGTTGCGGGCATTCCGCTCCCGGACCTCGTCAAGATGGGCTGGACGACGAAGGAAAGGCTCGAGCAGATCATCCAGCGCACGCGCGACGGCGGCGCGGAGATCGTCAGTCTGCTGAAGACCGGCTCCGCCTTCTATGCGCCGGCCGCCTCCGGCATCGAGATGGCCGAAGCCTATCTGAAGGACCAGAAGCGCGTTCTGCCCTGCGCCGCCTATCTTGAGGGCCAGTATGGCCAGAAGGACGTTTATGTCGGCGTGCCGGTGGTGATCGGTGCGGGCGGCGTCGAGCGCGTCGTCGAAATCGAACTCAACGCCGCCGAGAAGAAGGCGTTCGAGAAGTCGGTCGGTGCCGTCGTCAGCCTCATCGACGCCTGCAAGAAGATCGACCCGAGCGTCGCCAAGGGCGCGGCGCCCAAGGGCAAGAAGTAATAACCGGAGGCCTGAGGCCTCTGCCGGAAAAGGCCGCCCCCGGGGCGGCCTTTTTCATTTTCGGCGCTCGCGGCGCCGAAAGGGGCGCCGGGTCTTGCGCCGCCTTCATCCGATGATTAATGTTCTCCATTAATCAGGACCGGAGGAACGGATGAAGCGGATCGTATTTGGGGGGGCGGCGCTCGCCGCGCTTCTCGTCATCATCGGGGCGGGCGCGGTATGGCTGTCGCCATCGCTTCAGGACGGCATATTGGAGCGCGCGGCCGAGCGGCGCCTTCAGGAAGGCGACAGGTCGGATCTTCTCGGCGACAAGGCGCTTCACATCGTGCTTTGCGGCACCGGGTCGCCCATGCCGGACCCGGAGCGCGCCAATGCCTGCACGGCCGTCATCGCGGGCGGGCATATGGTCCTCATCGATGCGGGGCCGGGCGCCTGGCGGAAGATCGCGGCCAGCCGGCTTCCGGCGGCGGCCCTCGATACGGTCCTGCTCACCCATCTTCATTCGGACCATATCGGCGGGCTGGGCGAGGTGGCGGTCCAGAGCTGGATCGCGGGCCGCAAGACGCCGCTCGATATTTACGGGCCCGGCGCGCCAGCCGATCTCAAACATGAGGAAGACGCCGAAGGCCATGGCCGGTCGGGAACGGCCGATGTCGTGCGCGGTTTCGCGGCGGCCTATGATTCCGATGCGGGGTTCAGGCTCGCCCATCATGGTGCCGATTTTCTGGCGCCTGAAGGTGCACGCATGATCCCGCATGAGATCGCGATGCCCGCGCCCGGAGAGGCCGTCACTGTTTACGACAAGGACGGCCTCAGGATTTCGGCCTTTCTTGTCGATCATCATCCGGTCGAGCCCGCCTATGGCTACCGGATCGAATATGAGGGCCGCGTCGCGGTCGTCAGTGGCGATACGAAAAAGATCGAGAACATGGTGCGTTTCTCGAAGGATGCCGATCTCCTCGTGCATGAGGCGCTTGACCCCGCAATGGTGAAGCTTCTCGCCGTCGCGCTCGACAAGACCGGCAATGCGCGGCTCGCCAAGATGGCGCGCGACACGATCGGCTATCACACCTCGCCCGTCGAGGCGGCGGAGATCGCGCGCGAGGCCAATGTGCGAATGCTCGTCTTCACGCATGTCGTGCCGCCGCTGCGCAATGCGCTGATGCGGCATATCTTCATGCGCGGCGTCGCCGAGGCGCGGGGGGCGGGCGAAACGCGGATCGGCGAGGACGGGCTGATGCTGAGCCTGCCCGCGGGCTCGACCGCGATCCAGAGCCACCAGCTCGGCGGGGAGTGAAGGCGGCCGGAGCGAGGGGCGAGGCCGAGTGGCGGTGCGGGTCCGTTTGACGTAGCGTCAGGCTATCTACAGGAAATTATTGAGAATTCTGTAAGCGGGCAAAAAGGCGATGCTCTGAACCCAGATTCATGATTTGGCGGTTGCGCCCGGATTTCCGGGTGCTATAACTCGCGGCAATCCGTAATTTTTCCATCGGGGCCGCACTCCGCGCTGCCCCTCCAGCCCGGACGGACCGCCCATGAACATCCATGAATATCAAGCCAAGGCCGTGCTTGCGAAGTATGGCGTGGCGGTGCCGCGCGGCATTCCCGCGTTCACGCCCGATGAGGCGGTCGCCGCCGCGCAGAAGCTCGGCGGTCCCGTCTACGTCGTCAAGGCGCAGATCCATGCCGGTGGACGCGGCAAGGCCGGTGGCGTCAAGGTCGTGAAATCGCTCGACGACGTGAAGGCCGAAGCGACGCGCCTTCTCGGCTCGACCCTCGTCACCCATCAGACGGGTCCGGCCGGCAAGCAGGTCAATCGCCTCTATGTCGAGGAAGGCTCCTCGATCGCCCGCGAGCTCTATCTCTCCGTGCTCGTCGATCGCGCGACCTCGCGCATCGCCTTCATCGCCTCGACCGAAGGCGGCATGGACATCGAGGAAGTGGCGCACAAGACGCCGGAAAAAATCCTCACCTTCTCGATCGATCCGGCATCGGGCATCTCCTCCTTCCATGGCCGCAAGGTGGCGTTCGCGCTCGGCCTCGAGGGCGCTCTCAACGCTCAGGGCGTCGATCTCGTCCAGAAGCTCTACAATGCCTTCGTCGCCGAAGACATGGCGCAGCTCGAGATCAATCCGCTCGTCGTCACCGGCGACAACAAGCTCGTCTGCCTCGACGCCAAGGTCGGCTTCGATGACAACGCGCTCTACCGGCACAAGGACATCGTCGAGCTGCGCGACATCACGGAAGAAGATCCGGCCGAGGTCGAGGCGTCGAAATACGACCTCAACTACGTCAAGCTCGACGGCAAGATCGGCTGCATGGTGAACGGCGCCGGCCTCGCCATGGCGACGATGGACATCATCAAATATTACGGCTCCGAGCCTGCGAACTTCCTCGATGTCGGCGGCGGCGCGACGAAGGAAAAGGTCACCGCGGCCTTCAAGATCATTCTTTCCGATCCGAACGTCGAAGGCATTCTCGTCAATATCTTCGGCGGCATCATGCGCTGCGACATCATCGCGGAAGGCGTCATCGCCGCCGCGAAGGAAGTCAGCCTCAAGGTTCCGCTGGTGGTGCGCCTCGAAGGCACCAATGTCGATCTCGGCAAGAAGCTGATGGCCGAATCGGGGCTGCCCATTATTTCCGCCGACAATCTCGCCGACGCGGCCGAGAAGATCGTCAAGGCCGTGAAGGAGGCTCACTAAATGTCTGTTCTCGTCGGCAAGAATACGAAAGTCATCACCCAGGGCTTCACCGGCAAGCAGGGCACCTTCCACTCCGAGCAGGCCATCGCCTATGGCACGAAGATGGTGGGCGGCACCTCGCCGGGCAAAGGCGGCACGACGCATCTCGGCCTTCCGGTCTTCAACACCGTTGCCGAAGCCGTCGAGAAGACGGGCGCCACCGCTTCCGCGATCTATGTGCCGCCGCCCTTCGCCGCCGATGCGATCCTCGAGGCGATCGACGCCGAGATCGAGCTTGCAGTCTGCATCACCGAGGGCATTCCCGTGCTCGACATGGTGCGCGTGAAGCGCGCGCTTTCGGGCTCCAAGACGCGCCTCATCGGGCCGAACTGCCCGGGCGTCATCACGCCGGGCGAGTGCAAGATCGGCATCATGCCCGGCCACATCCACAAGCCGGGTTCGGTCGGCATTGTTTCCCGCTCGGGCACGCTTACATATGAGGCAGTGGCCCAGACAACGGCAGCGGGCCTCGGCCAGTCCACCTGCATCGGCATTGGCGGCGATCCGGTCAACGGCACGAACTTCATCGACGCGCTCGAGATGTTCCTCGCCGACCCGCAGACGGAATCGATCATCATGATCGGTGAAATCGGCGGTACGGCGGAAGAGGAAGCTGCCGATATGATCAGGGCCTCGAAGGTGAAGAAGCCGATGGTCGGTTTCATCGCCGGAGTGACGGCTCCCCCCGGACGCCGGATGGGCCATGCGGGCGCGATCGTGTCCGGTGGCCGCGGCACGGCGGAAGCCAAGATCGAGGCGATGAAGGCCGCGGGAATCCGCGTTTCGCCGTCGCCTGCGGCACTCGGCACGACGCTCGTCGACTTGCTGAAGGGCCGTTGAGAAATGTTGCGGAGCCGCCGTCTGAAGGGCGCTGGCTCCGCAGGGTTTTTTAAATGGCTTGTTGACCCTGACCGGATAGGATTCGGGTCAGCAAACGGCCTCTTTCAAGAAGGGGGTGCGGGCCCTTAATCCGCACCGGACACCGGCATGAGCAATGGCAGCGCCAACGAGCGCTTCGAGCGGACGTCCTTTCTTTACGGAACCAACGCAGCCTTTGTCGAAGAGCTTTACGCCCGCTATCAGGAAGATCCGCAGTCGGTCGACGCGGAATGGCGTAATTTCTTCGATGGCCTCGGCGATGCGCCTGAGGATGTAAAGAAGGTTGCAAGGGGCGCTTCCTGGAAGCGCTCCGACTGGCCTCTCATCGCCAATGGCGAGCTCGTCTCGGCGCTCGACGCCAACTGGACGACGCTCGAGGCGCCGATCAAGCAGAAGATTTCCGAACGCAAGGCCGGTGCGAGCGAAGAGGAGATTCGCTCCGCGACGCTCGATTCCGTGCGCGCGCTGATGATGATCCGCGCCTATCGCATCCGCGGCCATCTCGACGCGAATATCGATCCGCTCGATCTGCGCCCGCAATCCGACCATCCGGAACTCGATCCCGCGAGCTATGGCTTCGGGCCGGACGATCTCGACCGCCCGATCTTCATCGACCATGTGCTCGGGCTCGAAATGGCGACCGTGCGGCAGATGCTCGACATTCTGCGCCGCACCTATTGCGGCACGATCGGCGTCGAGTTCATGCATATCGGCGATCCGGAGGAGAAGGCCTGGATCCAGGAGCGCATCGAGGGTCCGGACAAGGAAGTCACCTTCACCGAAATGGGCCGACTCGCCATTCTCGACAAGCTCATCCGGGCCGAGGGCTTCGAGCGCTTCTGCGGCGTGAAGTATATCGGCACCAAGCGCTTCGGCCTCGACGGCGCCGAAGCGATGATCCCGGCGCTCGAGCAGATCATCAAGCGCGGCGGCGCGCTCGGCGTGAAGGAAATCGTGCTCGGCATGGCGCATCGCGGGCGTCTCAACGTGCTCGCCAATGTGATGTCGAAGCCCTTCCGCGCGATCTTCCACGAATTCAAGGGCGGCTCATCGAACCCCGAGGATGTCGATGGCTCCGGCGACGTGAAGTATCACCTCGGCGCCTCGTCCGATCGCGAGTTCGACCGCAACAAGGTGCATCTGTCGCTCACCGCCAATCCCTCGCATCTCGAGATCGTCGATCCCGTGGTGCTCGGCAAGGCGCGCGCCAAGCAGGACCAGCTCCATGACGGGCAGAGAAGCTCCGTCATCCCGTTGCTCATCCATGGCGACGCGGCCTTTGCGGGACAGGGCGTCGTGGCCGAATGCCTCGGGCTCTCGGGGCTCAAGGGGCATCGCACCGGCGGCTCGATCCATTTCATCATCAACAACCAGATCGGCTTCACCACGAGCCCGATCTTCTCGCGCTCCTCGCCCTATCCTTCGGACGTGGCGAAGATGGTGCAGGCGCCGATCTTCCATGTGAACGGCGACGATCCGGAAGCGGTGGTGCATGCGACGAAGATCGCCACCGAGTTCCGGCAGCGCTTCAACAAGCCCGTCGTCATCGACATGTTCTGCTACCGCAGGTTCGGCCACAACGAGTCCGATGAGCCGAGCTTCACGCAGCCGCTCATGTACAAGAAGATTCGCAGCCATCCGACGACGCTGGAGCTTTATTCCGAGCGGCTCGTCGAGCAGGGTCTCATCACCAGGGAGGAGATCGAGCACCGCGTCGAGGCGTTCCGTCACGAACTGGAAAAGGAATACGAAGCCTCCAACAGCTTCCGCCCCAACAAGGCGGACTGGCTCGACGGACGCTGGGCGGGTCTCGGCCGCTCCGAAGGCGAGGCGCAACGCGGCGAGACGGGCGTCGATCTCGAAGTGCTGCGCGAGGTCGGCCTGAAGCTTTCGGAGGTTCCGAAGGGCTTCAACATCCACAGAACCATCCAGCGGTTCATGGACAACCGCCGCAAGATGATCGATACGGGCGAGGGCATCGACTGGGGCATGGCGGAGGCGCTCGCCTTCGGCACGCTGCTCAGGGAAGGCTTCAAGGTGCGCCTGTCGGGACAGGATTCCGAACGCGGCACTTTCGTGCAGCGCCATTCCGTACTCAACGATCAGGAGACGGAAGACCGCTACATTCCGCTGAACCACATCGCCGAGAACCAGGCGCCCTACGAAGTCATCAACTCGATGCTTTCGGAAAACGCCGTCCTTGGCTTCGAATATGGCTACAGCCTTGCGGAGCCCAATGCGCTCGCATTGTGGGAAGCGCAATATGGCGACTTCGCCAATGGCGCCCAGGTCGTGATCGATCAGTTCATCACCAGCGGCGAGCGCAAGTGGCTGCGCATGTCGGGTCTCGTCATGCTGCTGCCGCATGGCTATGAGGGCGCGGGGCCCGAGCATTCCTCCGCGCGTCTCGAACGCTATCTGCAGATGTGCGCCGAGGACAACATCCAGGTCGCCAACTGCACGACGCCGATGAACTATTTCCACATCCTGCGCCGCCAGATGCACAGGAAGTTCCGCAAGCCGCTCATCCTGATGACGCCGAAGTCGCTTCTGCGGCACAAGCGCGTCGTCTCGAAGATCGAGGAGTTCGGCCCCGGCTCGAGCTTCCATCGCGTGCTGTGGGACGATGCGGAGACCCCTTCCGGCGAGAGGGTGAAGCTCGTGCCCGACGACAAGATCAAGCGCGTCGTCGTCTGCTCGGGCAAGGTCTATTACGACCTCTATGAGGAGCGCGAGAGGCGCGAGATCAACGACATCTATCTCCTGCGTGTCGAGCAGCTCTATCCCTTCCCGGCCAGGTCGCTGATGACCGAACTTCAGCGGTTCACACAGGCCGAGATCGTCTGGTGCCAGGAAGAGCCAAAGAACATGGGGGCCTGGACCTTCATGGAGCCCAATATCGAATGGGTGCTCGATCAGGTCGGCGCGCGCTATCGCCGTCCGCGCTATGCGGGGCGGCCCGCATCGGCGGCGACGGCTGTCGGCCTCATGAGCAAGCACAACCAGCAGCTCAACCAGCTCCTGTCGGATGCGCTGAAGATCGACTGAGTTTTCTCTGAAAGGCGGAAAGAGAATGGCGACGGAAATCAAGGTGCCGGCACTCGGCGAATCGGTAACGGAAGCGACCGTTGCCCAGTGGTTCAAGCAGCCGGGCGACGCGGTCACCGTTGACGAGCCGCTGGTCGAACTGGAAACCGACAAGGTGACGGTCGAGGTGCCGGCGCCCGCATCCGGCGTGCTTTCGGACGTGTTCGTGAAGCCGGGCGAAACGGTCGGCATCGGCACCGTTCTGGGCGCGATCGGCGAGGGGGCGGGAAAGCCCGCCGCGAAGCCCGCCGCGAAGAAGGAAGAACCGAAGAAGGCGGCCGCGCCCGCGACGAAGCCCGCAGCCCCCGCGGCGGTTCCGGCCGCAGCGGCCGCGCCTGTCGCAAAGGCGGAGGCCCCTCTTGCGCCTTCCGTGCGCAGGCTCGCGGAAGAAAGCGGCATCGAGCCCGCGCGCGTTGCGGGCACGGGCAAGGATGGCCGCGTGACGAAGGGCGACATGCTCGAGGCGATCGCCGCTCCGGCTGCGGCGCCCGCGCCCGTTCAGGTGCGTGCGCCCGTCCCCGCTGATCAGGCCGCGCGCGAGGAGCGCGTCCGCATGACGCGGCTCAGGAAGACCATCGCCACCCGCCTCAAGGAAGCGCAGAACACGGCCGCCATGCTCACCACCTTCAACGAGGTGGACATGACGAACGTCATGGCGATCCGTAATCAGTACAAGGATCTTTTCGAGAAGAAGCACGGTGTGCGCGTCGGCTTCATGAGCTTCTTCGTCAAGGCGTGCATCGCGGCGCTGAAGGAGATCCCGGCGGTCAATGCCGAGATCGACGGCGACGATCTCGTCTACAAGAATTACTACAATATCGGCGTGGCGGTCGGCACGGAGCGGGGTCTCGTCGTTCCCGTCGTGCGCGATGCGCAGGACATGTCGCTTGCCGATATCGAGAAGGCGATCAACGATTTCGGCCGGCGCGCCCGCGACGGCCAGCTCAAGCTCGAGGAACTGCAGGGCGGCACCTTCACCATCTCGAATGGCGGCGTCTATGGCTCGCTCATGTCGACACCGATCCTCAACGCGCCGCAGTCCGGCATTCTCGGCATGCACAAGATCCAGGACCGGCCGATGGCGATCGGCGGCAAGATCGAAATCAGGCCGATGATGTATCTCGCCCTTTCCTACGATCATCGCATCGTGGACGGACGCGAGGCGGTGACCTTCCTCGTTCGCGTCAAGGAATCGCTCGAGGATCCGCAGCGCCTGCTGCTCGATCTCTGACACCCCTCCGCAAATCAGGAGTAATGCCATGGCGGATGCTTTCGACCTCGTCGTGATCGGCGCGGGCCCTGGCGGCTATGAATGCGCGATTCGCGCGGCGCAGCTCGGCATGAAAGTCGCCTGCGTCGAGAAGCGCGACAAGCTCGGCGGCACCTGCCTCAATATCGGCTGCATTCCGTCGAAGGCATTGCTCCACGCCTCGGAACTCTTCGCGGAGGCGGGCCATGCCTTCGCGGATATGGGCATCAAGGTCGGCACGCCGACCATCGACCTGAAGAAGCTTCTCGGCTTCAAGGACGAGGCCGTCGACGGCAACACCAAGGGCATCGAGTTCCTCTTCAAGAAGAACAAGATCGAGTGGGTGAAGGGCGAAGGCGTCATCAAGGCGCCGGGCAGGGTTCAGGTCGGCGAGCGCGTGCTCGAAACGAAGAACATCGTCATCGCGACGGGTTCGGACGTTGCCAGGCTGCCGGGAATCGAGATCGACGAGAAGCAGGTCGTTTCCTCGACCGGCGCGCTTGCGCTCGGCCAGGTGCCGGCGCGGCTTCTCGTCATCGGCGGCGGCGTCATCGGGCTCGAACTCGGTTCCGTCTGGGGCCGTCTCGGTTCCAAGGTCACCGTCGTCGAATATCTCGACGCGATCCTTCCGGGCATGGATGGCGAGGTCGCCAAGAATTTCCAGCGTATCCTCAAGAAGCAGGGCTTCGACTTCAAGCTCGGCTCCAAGGTGACGAAGGTCGAGAAGACGAAGGCGGGTCTCAAGGTTTCCGTCGAGCCCGCGCAGGGCGGCGCGGCGCAGATCATCGAGGCGGATGTGGTGCTCGTCGCCGTCGGCCGCGTTGCCTATACGCAGGGGCTCGGGCTCGAGAATGCGGGCGTCGCGACGGACAAGCGCGGCCGCATCGAGGTCGACGCGCATCTCAAGACCAATGTCGACGGTATCTACGCCATCGGTGACGTGATCGCGGGGCCGATGCTCGCGCACAAGGCGATGGAAGAGGGCGTGATGGTCGCTGAACGCCTCGGCGGCGTCGCCGGTCACGTCAATTATGATGTCATTCCGGGCGTCGTCTACACCTCGCCCGAGGTCGCGGCGGTCGGCAAGACCGAGGAGCAGCTCAAGGCCGAGGGCGTCGAATATAATTCCGGCAAGTTCCCCTTCACGGCCAATGGCCGCGCGAAGTCGAACAAGCAGACGGACGGCTTCGTCAAGATTCTCGCCGACAAGAAGACCGACCGGGTGCTTGGTGTCCATATCATCGGCGTCAATGCGGGCGAGATGATCGCGGAAGCCTGCATCGCGATGGAATTCGGCGCCTCATCGGAGGACATCGCGCGCACCTGCCACGCGCATCCGACGCTTTCGGAGGCGGTGAAGGAAGCGGCTCTCGCGGTGACGGGCGCTCCCATCCATATGTGAGGTTCAGCGCCGCGAGCGCGGATGGGCCTTGTCATAGATGTCGAGCAGGCGCTGGCTCTCGACCTCCGTATACATCTGCGTCGTCGACAGGCTCGCATGGCCGAGCAGTTCCTGGATCGCGCGCAGATCGCCGCCGCCAGCGAGCAGATGCGTGGCGAAGCTGTGGCGCAGCGCATGCGGCGTCACCGTATCGGCAAGGCCGAGCCTCTGGCGCAGGCGAATGACGGTGGCCCTGACCATACGCTGATCGAGCCTTCGTCCGCGCGCGCCGACGAAGAGTGGGTCGTCCGGCCCGAGGCCGAAAGGGCAGAGCCGCAGATAATCGTCGACCGCCTGGCGCGCCACGGGCAGCACGGGCACGATCCGCTCCTTGCCGCCCTTGCCGACGACGCGCAGCGTGGCGGGCAGGGGCGCCGAGCGCCGGTCGATCGACAGCGCCTCTGCAATGCGAAGGCCGCAGCCGTAAAGAAGCGTCAGAATGGCCGCGTCCCGGGCGGCGATCCATGGTTCGATGCGCTCGTCCGCCGCCTCGTCGATGAGGTCGAGGGCGGCTTCGGGCGATAGCGGCTTCGGGATGGCGTGGGGAAGTTTCGGCGAGCGCAGGGCGGTGAGCGCCGCATTGGCGATGACGCCGCCGCGATCGAGGAAGCGGAAGAAGGAACGGATGCTCGAAAGCGCGCGGGCGAGGCTTCTGCTCTGAAGGCCCTCATTGCGCCGCCGCGTCAGAAAGGCGCGGAAATCGCGCAGTTCGAGCGCGCCGAGCGCTTCCAGATCGGCCGCATGGCCCAGATGATCGACGAGAAAGTCGAAGAAGCGCGCCACGTCGCGGTGGTAGTTGACGAGCGTTGCGGGGCTTGCGCGCCTCTCGGCCATCAGATGCGAATACCAGGCGCGCAAATGCGGATGCACATCCTCCGCCGCGGCAATGGCGGCGGCGGCCTGGTCGGGCGTCAGAGTGCCGGGGGCAGGTCGAGCCATCGGCGCACGCAGCGTTCGACGATGCGGGCAAGGAATTCGAGAAGATCGGCGGCCTGCTCGGGGTGGAACTGTTCCGGTGAACGGCCGCCCAGCGCGAGAAGGCCGGCCGGCGCGCCGCTCGCGAAATCGAGCCGCACCAGCGCTTCGGACTGCACCTCCTCGGCGAGATGATTGTAGAGGCCGCGGCTGCCATGCACATTGGCGACGAGGCGATAGGAGACATCGCCTCCCATCATGCGGGCGACGCCGCCCGGCTCCAGCACACGCACGCTGCGGACGCCGATGCCGGAAACGCCGTTCGATGTTTCAATGCAAAGGGCGGCGGCGCGGACGTCGATCGCGCGGGCAAGACCATCGGGCGCGGTGATGTATTCGATGAGGTGCTCGAAATTGCGCGCATCGAGAAGCGCGCAGGCGGCATTGTGGACCTGTTCGCGGGCGAGGCTGTTCAGCGACGACGCCTCGATCAGTTCGGACTGGATGTCGCGCAGCGTGCGGACCTGCTTCTGCAGCTTGCCGATGATGAATTGCTGCATATCGACGACATTATGCCCGTTGTCCTGCGCGGGGATGATGGCCGAGATGAGATCGGGGTCGTCGGTAACGAATTCGGGATGCGCCAAGAGAAACGCCTTCACCTCGTCGGGTGAGACGCTCGGCACGGATTCCATAATCCGTTCGACTTCCGTCCGGTCGTTGTAGTGGCTCATGGCGTCGATCACCCGGGAGGTTGTCAGAGAATTTTCTGGCCGGTCTTCTTCCAGTCGGCGAGGAAGAGTTCGAGGCCCTTGTCGGTGAGAGGGTGGTTTGCAAGTCCGCGCAGGACGCCCGGCGGCACGGTCGCCACATCGGCGCCCACCAGCGCTGCTTCCTTCACATGATTTGCGCTGCGGATCGAGGCGGCGAGAATCTCGGTCGGGAAGTCATAATTGTCGTAGATGGTTCGGATATCGTGAATGAGTTCCATGCCATCGAGATTGATGTCGTCGAGGCGGCCGATGAAGGGCGAGATGAAGCTCGCGCCCGCCTTGGCGGCGAGGAGCGCCTGGTTCGCCGAGAAGCAGAGGGTGACGTTCACCATCGTGCCTTCGCCGGCGAGTGCCTTGCAGGCCCTGAGGCCGTCCCAGGTGAGCGGCACCTTGACGGCGATGTTCTTTGCGATCTTCGCGAGTTTGCGGCCTTCCTCGATCATCGCCACCGAATCGAGCGCGGTGACTTCCGCGCTGACGGGGCCGGCGACGACGCTGCAAATCTCCTCGATGACCTCGATGAAATTGCGGCCGGTCTTGGCCACCAGAGAGGGGTTCGTGGTTACGCCATCGACGAGACCCGTCGCGGCGAGATCCCTGATTTCTGCGATATCCGCGGTGTCGACAAAGAATTTCATGTGGCCTTGTCTTCTGGTCGGGGGGGTCTTCTGGTCGGGGGTCTTCTGATCGGGCTTCGACGTCCGTATGACAGTCCGTTCGGGGGCGCGGCGCAACTTTTCTTTTCTTTTGCCGCGCCGGGCCCTGCGGTGCAAGGCCTGACGTTCCGCTTGCTTTATCAGGTGTTACATTATCGTCTCGTCTTGGAATTTCTCTTCAGCCCGGCTCAGAATGCCCATCGACCCATCGCCGCGAAGCGTCAGCGTTCTCATTCCGCTCGCCCTGCCAGCACCTTACGACTATGAGGTTCCTGCCGGGTTAATCGCGGAAGAGGGAGCCTATGTGATCGTGCCGCTTGGCGCGCAGCAGATGCTCGGCGTGGTCTGGGGTCCCGGCACGGGCGAGGTGGACGCGAAGCGGCTCAAACCCGTTCTCGAGGTTCTCGACGCCCCGCCCATGCCCGCCGCCTTGCGCCGCTTCGTCGACTGGATCGCGGCCTATACGCTCAATCCGCGCGGCTCGGTGCTGAGGCTCGCCCTGCGCGCGCCCGGCGCGCTCGAGCCCCAGCGCATGCGGACGGCCTACAGGCTTGCCGATGCGAGGCCCGCGCGCATGACGCCCGCGCGGCTTCGCGTCGTCGAAAGGGCGAGCGACGGGTTTGCTCGGACCGCGCGCGAGCTTGCGGAGGAGGCGGGCGTCTCCGATGGCGTGGTGCGCGGTCTCATCGAAGCCGCGTCGCTCCTGCCCGTCGATCTGCCCACCGAGGCGCCCTTTCCCGAGCCCGATATCGGCGCGAGGGAAAAGGCGCTTTCGCCGGAGCAGTCGGCCGCGGCTTCCGTCCTGCGGGCGCGCGTCGAAGCGGGGCGCTTTGCCACCCTGCTCCTTGACGGGGTGACGGGATCGGGCAAGACGGAAGTCTATTTCGAGGCGGTGGCCGAAGCGCTCGCGCGGGGAAAGCAGGCGCTCATCCTGCTGCCGGAGATCGCGCTCACGAGCCAGTTTCTCGACCGTTTCGAGGCGCGTTTCGGCTGCAAGCCGGCCGAATGGCATTCCGAGCTTTCGCAGCGCGAGCGCCGCCGCGTCTGGCGCGGCGTCGCGGAGGGGCGCGCGCGGGTGGTGGTCGGCGCGCGCTCGGCGCTTTTCCTGCCGTTCAGCGATCTCGGCCTCATCGTCGTCGACGAGGAGCACGAGGCCGCCTTCAAGCAGGAGGAGGGCGTCATCTATCATGCGCGCGACATGGCGGTGGTGCGCGCCTCGCTCGGGGATTTTCCGATCGTGCTGAGTTCGGCGACGCCCTCGCTCGAGACGGTGGTGAATGCGCAGCTCGGGCGCTATGAGCGCGTGGTGCTGCCCGAGCGTCACGGCACGGCGGAGCTTCCTGAGATCGCCGCCATCGACATGCGCGAGGAGCCGCCCGAGCGCGGGCGCTGGCTCTCGCCGCGTCTTGTCAGCGAGATAGTCGAGGCGCTCGGCCGTGGCGAACAGGCGATGCTGTTTCTCAACCGTCGCGGCTATGCGCCGCTGACGCTCTGCCGCACATGCGGCCACCGCATCGAATGTCCGCAATGCTCGTCCTGGCTCGTCGAGCATCGCTTCCGGCGCGAACTCGTCTGCCATCATTGCGGCTATACGGCGCCGGTGCCGAAAGCGTGCCCGTCCTGCGGCGCGGAGGAGGCGCTCGTCGCCTGCGGACCGGGGGTCGAGCGCATCGCGGAAGAAATCGCGGAGCGTTTTCCCGAGGCGCGAATCGCCGTCCTGTCGAGCGATAATCTTCGAGGGCCGCAATCACATGAGGAAGTCTTCCGCGCGATCGAGGCGCGGGAGATCGATATCATCGTCGGTACACAGATCGTCGCGAAGGGGCATCATTTCCCCTGGCTCACGCTTGTGGGCGTCGTCGATGCCGATCTGGGGCTCGAGAATGGCGATCTTCGCGCGGCCGAGCGCACCTTTCAGCTCCTGCAGCAGGTGGCGGGGCGAGCGGGCCGGGCCGAGCGGCGGGGGCGCGTCTTCCTCCAGACCTATATGCCGGAGCATGGCGTGATGCGGGCGCTCGTCTCGGGCGACCGCGACCGGTTCCTCGACCGCGAGGCGGCCGCGCGCGAGCGGCTGGGGCATCCGCCTTTCGGCCGGCTCGTCGGCGTCGTGCTGTCCTCGGAAAATGCCGCTCAGGCGCAGAAATTCGCGCGCGAAATGGCCCGCGCCGCTCCGCAGGCCGAAGGCGTCAGCGTGCTCGGCCCCGCGCCGGCGCCGCTCGCGATGCTCAGGGGGCGGACAAGGCTGCGCTTCCTCGTCAAGTCGGCGCGGAACATCAATGTGCAGGCCTATATGCAGGCCTGGCTCTCCGCGCTCAAGGTGCCGGGCTCGGTGCGCATCGCGGTCGATGTCGATCCCTACAGCTTTCTCTAAGGCATTCGGCCTCGCCTTGCGCGGGGCGAACCCAGGGGTTCCGGGCGCAGCATTTCATTAAACATTCGGTCTTATGGTTTGCGAATGGTAAACGCGATCTCGTGAGGCTCACATGAAATGCGCCGTCATCACTCCCATCGGTCCGGGACATGAGGAGGCCTACAGGGTCTGCCGCAATTCGATCGAGGCGGCCTGGAATTACGGGCACGGTCCTTTCGATGCGCTTGAGATTATTCCAATGTGGGATCTTGAGGGAAAATACGGGCGCTCGGCGCGGCGCAATTCGGGCATCAGCGAGGCCATGGCGCTCGGTTGCGACTGGCTTTTTTTCCTCGATGCCGACGACCTCATGAACATGGGCGCATTTGCGGCCTTCGCCAAATATTGCGATCGGCATGACGCGGTCTGGGGCAACATTTGCGAGAATGTCTTCGGTTCGGACCAGATCGGGCTGCGCGAGAATCAGCTCGTCGCGACCGAGCGTATGGAAGACATTCTCGTCACCCCTCCTTATCTGACCCTGCAGATGGGGCACTTCGTCCGGGCGGAGTGCGCTTCGGCCATCGGCTTTGACACGACGATGGATACCGGGGAGGACTTCAAGTACTACCTCGGCCTTTGGAGCCGGTTCCGCTGTGCGAAGGTCGCCGAGGTGTTCTTCATCAATCGCCGGGGCGCACATTCGACGGGGCCCCGCTCGGCGGACGGCGCGCAATGGAACCGTGCTGTCGAGCGCGTCGTGCTCGACCATTGCAGGGACCGCGAAATATTCAACGATGTCGCTTTCGACGGCAAGGTGACGCGCTTCGCCATCGACAACCCCTTCGACATCATTCAGCAGCACCATGTGCAGGGACAATTTTTCGAGATCGATGAACTGAAGGTGGTGCGGGACGTGGTCGGCCCCGGCAAGACGATCGTCGAGGTGGGGGCGAATATCGGCAATCACCTCGCCTTCTACGCGCAATATATGCGGCCCAAAAAGATCTTCCCCTTCGAGCCCAATCCCGCGGCCGTCAGCCTTCTCAGCCGCAACATTGTGGCCAACGGTTTCGAGCCGATCGTCGACACGCGCGGCATCGGCATCGGCGCGGGCGCGCGTTATGGGACGTTTTCAGTCGTGCTTCCCTATGAGAACAATCTGGGCGCGGCCCGTCTCGCGGAAGGCGGGGGGCAGCAGCTCGAGGTCTATCCGCTCGATGAGCGAATGCAGGGAGAATCCGTCGACTTCATCAAGATCGACGTGGAGGGGATGGAATTCGATGTGCTCGAAGGCGCGCGCGATCTCATCCGGCGCAATAAGCCAGCCCTCATGGTGGAAGTGTTCCGCGAGAAGGTTTCGGCCTTCGAAGACTGGTGCAGCGAGAACGGGTACGCCGTGAGTCTGAATTTCCCGTGCGTTCACGCGGTGAACTTTCTCGCCACGGCGGCATGAGCCGCGCTTCCTTCCTCATTCCGTCGGCATGTGAACTACCCTGATCGGCTCATTGGCGGGCAATTCTCGGGCGGCGATATTGCACATGCGGGGCCCTTGTGTTACCAAACGCCCGGCCTTGGGGGTAGCGGGCCGAACCAGGCCCCCTCGGTAAGAATAAATTAGTGAAATCAATCAGTTAGCGCACCGACCCGCATATGGTGCGCCGACCCCCACAGAATGCATGGGCGGGCACGCCAAGTGGCAGCTGATCATCTCGTCTCCGGCATGGCCGGTCGGTATGCAACGGCGCTCTTCGAGCTTGCGGAGAGCGACGCCTCGCTTGACGCCGTCGCGGGCGATCTCAAGCGTATCGAGGCCCTCATCAATGAAAGCGCCGATCTCCGGCGGCTCGTGGAGAGCCCCGCTTTCGGCGCGGACGATCAGGCGCGCGCCTTCGCGGCGGTGCTCGAGCGTGCAGGCATCAAGGGGCTCGTGGCCAATTTCGTCGGCCTCGTGATCCGCAACCGGCGGCTTTTTGCCCTGCCGGCCATGATCGTGGGCTTCGACCGTCTTCTCGCCGACAAGCGCGGCGAGATGTCCGCCGACGTGACCTCGGCGCATCCGCTTTCCGAAGCGCAGATTGCGAGCCTCAAAGGGGCCCTCAAGGCCGCGACGGGGCGCGACGTTCAGATCAATACCAAGGTTGATGGGGGGCTCCTCGGCGGGCTCGTCGTCAAGGTGGGGAGCCGGATGATCGATTCGTCTCTCCTGACCAAACTCAATTCTCTCAAGATTGCCATGAAAGAGGCTTCCTGATGGACATTCAGGCTGCGGAAATTTCCGCAATCCTCAAGCAGCAGATCAAAGGGTTCGGTGCGGAAGCGCAGGTCTCCGAGATCGGCCAGGTGCTCTCCGTCGGTGACGGCATTGCCCGCGTCTACGGTCTCGACAACGTCCAGGCGGGCGAAATGGTCGAGTTCCCGGGCGGCGTCCGCGGCATGGCGCTGAACCTCGAGAGCGACAATGTCGGCGTCGTGATCTTCGGTTCCGACCGCGACATCAAGGAAGGCGACACGGTGAAGCGCACGGGCGCCATCGTGGACGTTCCCGTCGGCAAGGGCCTGCTCGGCCGCGTCGTCGATCCGCTCGGCAACCCGATCGACGGCAAGGGCCCGATCGAGGCGACGGAGCGCCGCCGCGTCGACGTGAAGGCGCCCGGCATCATTCCGCGCAAGTCGGTGCATGAGCCGATGCAGACGGGCCTCAAGGCGATCGACGCCCTGATCCCGATCGGCCGTGGCCAGCGCGAGCTCATTATCGGCGACCGCCAGACCGGCAAGACCGCGATCGCGATCGACGCCATCCTCAACCAGAAGCCGCTCAACCAGGGCGATGACGAGCATCAGAAGCTCTATTGCATCTATGTCGCCATCGGCCAGAAGCGTTCCACGGTCGCGCAGATCGTGAAGACGCTGGAGGAGAACGGCGCGCTGCAATATTCGATCGTGGTCGCCGCGACCGCGTCGGAGCCGGCGCCGCTGCAGTTCCTCGCGCCCTTCGCGGGCTGCACCATGGGCGAGTTCTTCCGCGACAATGGCATGCATGCCCTCGTCGTCTATGACGATCTCTCCAAGCAGGCTGTCGCCTACCGCCAGATGTCCCTCCTGCTGCGCCGTCCGCCGGGCCGCGAAGCCTATCCGGGCGACGTCTTCTATCTCCATTCCCGCTTGCTCGAGCGCGCGGCGAAGCTCAATGACGAGAACGGCAAGGGCTCGCTCACCGCTCTTCCGGTCATCGAGACGCAGGCGAACGACGTGTCGGCCTATATTCCGACCAACGTCATCTCGATCACGGACGGCCAGATCTTCCTCGAGACGGACCTCTTCTATCAGGGCATCCGTCCGGCGGTGAACGTCGGTCTGTCGGTGTCGCGCGTCGGCTCCTCCGCCCAGATCAAGGCGATGAAGCAGGTCGCGGGCAAGATCAAGGGCGAGCTTGCGCAGTACCGCGAAATGGCGGCCTTCGCGCAGTTCGGCTCCGACCTCGACGCGGCGACGCAGCGCCTTCTCAATCGCGGCGCGCGCCTCACCGAGCTTCTGAAGCAGCCCCAGTTCTCGCCGCTCAAGGTGGAAGAGCAGGTCGTCGTGATCTATGCCGGCGTCAACGGCTATCTCGACGGGCTGCCGGTCAGCGATGTCGGCCGCTACGAAGAAGAACTGCTGCGCGCCATCCGCTCGAGCCATGCGGGCATCCTCGATGCGATCCGCACGGAGAAGCAGCTTTCGTCCGACACCGAAGCGAAGCTGAAGGCGGTGGTCGAGAGCTTCACCAAGGCGTTTGCCTGATCTAAGAAACCGGGTGACGGCCAATGGCGAGCCTCAAGGACCTAAGAAACCGCATCGCTAGCGTGAAGGCGACGCAGAAGATCACGAAGGCGATGCAGATGGTTGCCGCCGCGAAGCTGCGTCGTGCGCAGGAAGCGGCGGAGGCCGCGCGGCCCTATGCCGAGCGCATGAACCGGGTGCTTGCCAATCTCGCGATCGGCATGGCGGGCCGGGAAGATGCGCCGAAGCTTCTTGCCGGAACGGGCAGCGACCAGGTGCATCTCGTGATCGTCGCGACCGCGGATCGCGGCCTTTGCGGCGGCTTCAACTCGTCGATCGCGCGGCTTGCGCGCGATCACATCAACGCGCTTCTCCGCGACGGCAAGACGGTCAGGATCATGACCGTCGGCCGCAAGGGGCGCGACGCGCTGAAGCGTCAGTTTGGCGACAAGATCGTGAAGAGCGTCGATTTCACGGGCTTGCGGCAGATCGGCTTCGATCAGGCGCAGGACATCGCGCATGCGGTTCTGTCGATGTTCGAGGCGGGCGAATTCGATGTCGCCACGCTTTTCTATTCGAAGTTCCAGAACGTGGTGACGCAGATTCCGACGGCCCAGCAGCTCATTCCCGCCACTCTGCCCGGCGCGGACGAGGCGGCCAAGGCCACGGCGGAGCTTGCGGGCGCCGTTTACGACTACGAGCCGAGCGAAGAGGAAATCCTGAACGATCTGCTGCCGCGCAACGTGTCGGTGCAGGTGTTCCGGGCGCTGCTTGAGAATGTCGCGGGCGAGTGGGGCGCGAAGATGTCCGCCATGGACAATGCGACGCGCAACGCCGGTGATATGATCAACAAGCTCCAGATCACCTACAACCGCTCGCGCCAGGCCATGATCACCAAGGAACTCATCGAAATCATTTCGGGCGCCGAAGCCCTCTGAGATACGCCCCTTACGGGAAGATTAAGGAAGCCCCATGAGCAACCCAGTCGGAAAGATCGTTCAAATCATCGGCGCCGTCGTGGACGTCGAGTTCGCCGATCATCTGCCCGCCATTCTGAACGCCCTCGAGACGGACAATGGCGGCCACCGCCTCGTCATGGAAGTGGCGCAGCATCTGGGCGAGAACACGGTTCGCGCCATCGCCATGGACACGACCGAAGGTCTGACGCGCGGTCAGGAAGTACGCGACACGGGCTCGGCGATCCGCGTTCCCGTGGGCGAAGGTACGCTCGGCCGCATCATCAACGTCATCGGCGAGCCGGTGGACGAAGCGGGCCCGGTCAAGGCTGAGAACACGCGCGAAATCCACCAGAACGCGCCGTCCTTCGTCGACCAGTCGACGGAAGCCGAAATGCTCGTCACGGGCATCAAGGTCGTCGATCTGCTCGCGCCCTATGCGCGCGGCGGCAAGATCGGCCTTTTCGGCGGCGCCGGCGTCGGCAAGACGGTTCTCATTCAGGAACTCATCAACAACATCGCCAAGGCGCATGGCGGCTACTCGGTGTTCGCCGGCGTGGGCGAGCGCACGCGCGAGGGCAACGACCTCTATCACGAGATGATCGAGTCGGGCGTGAACAAGGACCCGCGCGAGAACAACGGCAACACGGCGGGCTCGAAATGCGCCCTCGTGTACGGCCAGATGAACGAGCCGCCGGGAGCCCGCGCGCGCGTCGCTCTGACGGGTCTCACGGTCGCCGAATATTTCCGCGACCAGGGCCAGGACGTGCTCTTCTTCGTCGACAACATCTTCCGCTTCACGCAGGCGGGCTCGGAAGTGTCGGCCCTGCTCGGCCGCATTCCCTCGGCCGTGGGCTACCAGCCGACGCTCGCGACCGACATGGGCGCGCTGCAGGAGCGCATCACCACGACCACCAAGGGCTCGATCACGTCCGTGCAGGCCATTTACGTGCCGGCCGACGACCTGACCGACCCGGCGCCGGCGACCTCCTTCGCGCATCTCGACGCGACGACGGTTCTCAACCGCGCGATTTCGGAAAAGGGCATCTACCCGGCCGTGGACCCGCTCGATTCCACCTCGCGCATTCTCGAGCCGCGCGTCGTCGGTCAGGAGCACTACGACACGGCGCGCCGCGTGCAGGAGATCCTTCAGCGCTACAAGTCGCTTCAGGACATCATCGCCATTCTCGGCATGGATGAACTCTCCGAAGAGGACAAGCTGGTCGTGGCCCGCGCCCGCAAGATCGAGCGCTTCCTGTCCCAGCCGTTCCACGTCGCCGAAATCTTCACGGGCACGCCCGGCTGCCTCGTCGACATCAAGGACACGGTCAAGGGCTTCAAGGGCCTCTGCAACGGCGACTATGACCACCTTCCGGAAGCCGCCTTCTACATGGTCGGCACCATCGAGGACGCGATCGCGAAAGCCGAGCGTCTCGCCAAGGAAGCGGCATAAGCGCTCAGGGTTGGATCAAGGCTCATGGCTGAAAAGCTGCACTTCGAACTCGTTTCGCCGGAACGGCTTCTCCTTTCGGAGAGCGTCGATCTCGTGACCGTGCCCGGCAAGGAGGGCGATATCGGCGTGCTGGCGGGACATGCTCCGCTCATGACCACGCTGCGCCCCGGTGTCATCAATGTCGATGATGCCGGCCGCCCGCAGCGGCGGATCTTCGTGCGTGGCGGTTTCGCCGAGGTGACTTCGGCAGGGCTTACGGTCCTTGCCGAATTCACGGTTCCGATCGAGGAGCTTGACCGGGCCACGATCGACCGCGAAATCGGCTATGCCACGGAAGACGTGAACGACGCCAAGAGCGAGCAAGCACGTCAGGCCGCGCAGGAAAAGCTCGACCACCTTCGTCAGCTTCTCGAGGTCGTCTGAGGCCGCGCCTTCGGGCGGATCGCAGCAGATCGGGGCGGTGCGGAAGCGCCGCCCTTTGTTTTTGCGGCGCATTTTCCACGGTTTCTTCGGGATTATGGCGCATGCGGGAGACTTAACCCCTGCGCGGGCATTGGGGTATAGTGACGATTGCATGACAGATGCAAGGCAGGTGAGAGCATGAGCCGCCACTGGACGCTCGACGACATCAGATGGGACGACTTCGATGCATCGAAGGTCGATCCCGATATTCTGCGCGCGGTGAAGGCCGCGGCGCTCGTCGAGTACAATGCGCCGGACTATGTGACCTATCTCTGCAATGTCTTTTCCGACCGGCCGGAGATCATGAAAGTGATCCGGCAATGGGGAGCGGAAGAAGTGCAGCATGGCGCGGCGCTCGCGCGCTGGGCCGAGCTTGCCGATCCGCAGTTCAAATTCGCCGATGCGCTTGCGCGCTTTCAGGCGGGCTATTCCGTTCCGAAGGATGTCTCCGAGTCCGTGCGCGGCAGCCGCGCGGGCGAATTCGTGGCGCGCTGCGTGGTCGAAAGCGGCACGTCCTCCTATTACACGGCGATCAAGGATGCCACGGAAGAGCCGGTGCTGAAGCAGATCGCGGCCAATATCGCGGCCGACGAGTTCCGGCACTACAAGCTCTTCTACGATCACTTCAAGGATATCGAGGACGAGCTTCCTTCCGTGCTCGGACGGGCGCGGATCGCCATCGGCCGCGTCTCGGAGGCCGATGACGACGAACTCGCCTGCGCCTATTACGCGGCGAACACGCCCGCCGATGGCAGCGTGCCCTATGACCGCGCCCGCTTCGCCAAGGCCTATGAGAAGCGCGCCCTGGGCCTCTATCGCCGCCAGCATGTCGAGCGTCTCGTCGCCATGGTGGGCAAGGCGTCCGGCCTCAAGCCGCACGGGCTCGTCATGCGCGTGGTGTCGTCTCTCGTCTGGACGTTCTGGCAGATCCGCGCGAAGCGTCTCGCCAACGCGCCGATCTAGGACGTTCCCGCGAGCCAGAAAACGGGCTCTGCGCCGCCCTCGTGATTCCTGACATCGAAGAAGAGGAGAGGCGCGCCTGCGCCGAATGCGCCTGCAAGCGCGGGCGCGCGCTCATCGGATGTCGTGCCGAGTTCGCCGCCCCGCGCGATCCTGCCGCCATGGCTCACCGAGAGCGTGCCGAGCCCGGCGACGATCAGGCGACGCTTTCCGGCGAGTTCCAGAATCACCACGCCGCGATAACCCTTGAAGCTGCCGGCGAAAAGCACCTTCGCATCGGCCGGGCTTTCGACCCCGCATCCAGCGGGGACGAGCAGTGCCATGCCGCTCGTGCCGCGGATCCGCGCCGACGCGAATTCCGGCGGATGGGCTTGCCGCTTGCCCGCCTTGTCGAGTTGCGTCATGCCGTCCGCGTAGATGCGGCAGGTCGCCCTTATTGCCGGAGCCTTTTGCGCTTGCAGCCGCGCGGGGCGCGCAGGTCGCGCTAGGGGGAGGGGGAGCGGCGCCGGGGCCGTCCGCGCTTCGACTATCTTCCGAGCTTCACTTTTCTTCGCGGTGCCGCGCGGATGAAATTCCTGCTGAAGGTCCGCGCAGATCGCCGCATAGGCAGGGGGCCAGCCGAGAGGGGCGCGCGTCGAGCGCAAGCAGTCGCCCAGATTGACAGGGGCCGCCGGAATGTCTCCACCCGGTGCCGCCGTCTCCCGCGCGGCCGGTGGTGGCGGCCCTCGATCGGCGTTCGAATGGGATGTCGCCAGAGTGAGCAGGCCGATGCCGAACGGGATGATGACGCTCGCGCTCCAATGCATCGTCTTGTTCCGGCGGATCAGTGCCCGGCCTCCGGTTTCACGATAGCGCGCGGCAGATAGTCTGTATACGGAGTGGTGGTGGCCGTTAGCCAACGACGTTCGGATCCGGAATATCCTTGTACGTCTGCGGCGCGCCGTCGCCAATGCTGCGTATCCTTCTGCGCCCGCACCTATACCAAAGACCCTATGTCGCCGTGTTCGCCACGGCTCGCATAATTCGAGCGCGAATGAGGGAAAGCCGGCGGTGCGATCATGCGGGCCTCATCCTTTTCCGCCCGCGCGGAGCTGCGCTGGCGCGAGCGATATGGAATGGCGGCAGGCGTCGCGGCGGCGCTTCGCAATCCGTGTCGTCGTCGCCTTTCCTTCGTGAAGTTGGGACGGAGCGGATCGCGCGCGCTGCCGCGCCTGCGGCCCCGGCTATCATTGCCGCGCCTCTCGCTTTCTCGCGTCAGCGCCGTCCTGCTGCTCATGCTGCCGCTTGCGGGCGGCATCATCGCGCTCCCGGGCCCGGATCGTGCCGAGGATATGGCGCGGCAGCTGCGCGGGCTCGCCATGCGCGTGATCTCGGGCCTCGACATGATGGAGACCGCATCCGCGAGCACGGAGCGGGCGGGGCTGCCCGGGCGCGGGGCCTTGCTCTCGGATTTCGCCGCCGCGAACGAGGCGGGCCTCGTCGCGCTGCGCGGATATCTGCTCACGGGAAGCGCCGGTTTTCTTGCCGAGTGGCGGCAGGCGAATGGCAGGGTCGATGAGATCGCGGCCGCTCTCGACCGGGACTCGCGCTCCTGGAGCGACGGCGCGCGGCTGCGCAGGCTCGCCGATCTCTTGCGGGCGACATCCGATATCGAGGCGCAACAGCGCCTTGTCGCCAGGCTCGTCGGCACGCCCAACCGTTTTCCGGGCCTGCGCCTCTATGACGAGGATATCGATCCGGCGCTCGAGCAGGCGATGTCGCTCTGCGACGAGACGCTGCGTTCGATCATCGTGTCGCGCTGGGCGGGCATGGAGGGGAGCGTCGATTCGCTGGCGCGATTGCGGGGGGCTTTGCTCACGCTTCGCCCGGAGCTTCGTTCCTATCTGGTCTCGGGGGACGGAGAGGCGCTCAATGCGTTGCAGGCCGATTATGCGGCGATGCGCGCCGCGCCCCCGATGCTCGCCGCTCTGAGGGTCAAGGTCAGTCCCGAGGATCAGCTTCGCATCGACCGCATCGCCGCGCTGATCGCGGCGATCGACATGCCACTTCAGCGCGTCATGACATTGCGCCGATCGCCCCGCTGGGACTATGCGGATTACGGCTTCAGGCAGAAGGTACTGCCGCTCGCGGAGGCGATCTCCTCCATCGTCGATGGCTGGCGGACGGCGGGCTAGGCGAGCGGCCTTGCGAGGGGTCCGAGTTCGCGGACGATCTGTTCATAGACGCCGCGCTTGAAGGGCACGATCAGTTCCACCAGTTCGCTCACCGGCACCCATGCCCACTCGCTGAATTCCTGATGCTCGTCGGCGGCGATGTCGATGTCGCCGTCGACGCCGGTGAAGCGCATGGCGAACCATTTCTGCTTCTGGCCGCGATACTTGCCCTTGAGCGCGTGGCCGACGAGGTGGGGCGGCAGGTCATAGATGAGCCAGTCCGCGACTTCGCCGATGATTTCGGCCTTGTCGGTGCCCGTTTCTTCCCTGAGTTCGCGAAAGGCCGCCTCGCGCGCGTCTTCGCCCTCGTCGATGCCGCCCTGCGGCATCTGCCAGGTGAGCGGCGAGCCCGTATCAACCGGCTGGATGCGGTTGCCCGCCCAGACGAGGCCTTGCCTGTTGATGAGCATGATGCCGACACAGGGCCGGTAGGGCAGGGTTTCGGGATCGACCATCATCGTCTTGCTGTCTGTCTTCGTCATGCCGCTTGACCTTGCGCGCCCTCAGGAACCGCCCGCCGTCGCCGTGACGGGAACGAGAACGAAGCCCTTTTCCTTCAGCGTTTCGGCCCAGCGCGTCAGCGCGTCGACCGTGACGGGGAAGGCGGAGGCGACGCCGACCGCGACGCCCGTTTCCTTCGCCGAGGCTTCGAGCGCCGCGAGCGACTGGTCGATCACGCCGGGGTTCTGCACCGGATCGACGAGGCGCGAACCCACGGAGAGGGGGAGGCTGATTTCGCCCGCGATCCGGGGCGCGAGGCTTCTCTGCGAGGCGCCATTGTCGACATACATGAGGCCGCGCTCCTTCAGCGCCCCGAGCACGGGCGAGAGGGCGGCCTGCGAGCTCGTGAAACGCGCGCCCTGATAGTTCATGACACCCGCATAGCCGGTGAAGCGGCTCAGCAGCCATTCGAGGCGGGAGACGTTCTCCGCCGTCTGGAGGTTCGTCAGCAGCGTATAGGGGCCTGGATCGTTCTGGGGATAGCCGAAGGGCTCCATCGGCAGTTCGAGCAGCACCTCATGGCCTGCGGCGCGCGCCTTGCCGATCCAGCTCTGGAGGTTCGCGCCATAGGGCGCGAAGGACAGCGTCACCTCGGGCGGGAGTTTCTCGATCGCATGGGCGGTCGCGCTGTCGCTGATGCCCATGCCGCTCACCACGAGCGCGATGCGCGGCCCCGTGGGCATGGGCTTCGGCAGCGGCCGGGCATAGACCTTCCATGCCTGCCGGCCGTCCCTGGCGATGACGGGAAGCGGCCCCTGCTTGCCATGGGCGACAAGGGCGGGGTCGGGAACGGCGCTCAGTGGCCCGGTGATTCCGGCGGCGGGGATGTCCGCGGCCGCATTTCCGGTGGGCACGGTCTCGGCGCCGAGGATCTTCACGCCGTCGGCGCTGGCGTCCCCGTCGTCGCCGACCACGCGCCTCGCCGCATCGAGGAGGGCCTGTTCGTCCGGCGTGGGTTTGTCGACCTGGGGGAGCGTCTGGTCCGCCTCGGCCGTCTCCGTATGGGGGGCCGCCGGATGCTCGTCCGTCGAGCCCGGACGCAGCAGCGCGTCGGTCGCGGCGGGCGGGGCCGGCTCGGGCGCGAGGGCGAGCCGGACCACGGGTTCGCCCGCAAGGCGATGATCGCCGAGAAGAAGCCATGCGAGCGTGCCGCCATAAAGGACGGCGACGGCGAGCGTCGCCATGGCAAGCAGGCTCACGCCTCGGCGTTCCTCGCCGTGCATCCTTTGCAGTGCCCCCTTCGGCATCCCGCTCGCTCCCTCACCGGCCGGATTTGAGCCGAGGATCGGTCATCAATTCGCGCTCGCCGTCGAGGTCGCCTTGAAGGCGGCATCCTTGCGAACGCCGTTCAGCAGGTCGATCGCATAAAGAAGCTGCTTGTCGTCCTTCTTGT
>NZ_JBATUH010000018.1:0-128284 GCF_049671045.1 Parvibaculum sp.
CGGCAGGCCATGCGGCCGCGGCGCTTCCGGGGCCGGACGGCGCATTGTCGGGCGACGACATTTCCGCCGCGCTCATCGCCGGCTCCAACCAGTCTTTCGACGACGACATGATGATCGACATCGCCCAGGTCACCGGCAAGGTGAAGCACTCCTCGGTGCGCAAGATCGGCGAACTCGTCTCGAACCACCCCGACGAATCCATTTCCATCCTGCGCAGCTGGCTGCACGAAACGGCTTGAGGAACAACATCGTGGCAACCGCACCGAAGAAACAGGAAGACAAGAGCCTCAGCGGCCCGCAGAAGGCGGCGATCTTCATGCTCGCCATGGGCGCCGACGACGCGGCCTCCCTCTGGGAGATGTTCGACGACGACGAGATCCGGGAACTCTCCCAGATCATGTCGACGCTCGGCACGGTGCAGGCCGGAACCGTCGAGAAGCTGCTCGTCGAATTCGCCTCCAAGATGTCGGGCACGGGCGCTCTCATCGGCTCCTACGAGTCGACCGAACGCCTGCTGTCGAAGTTCCTTCCCGAAGACCGCGTCAACCTCGTCATGGACGAAATCCGCGGCCCCGCCGGGCGCACCATGTGGGAAAAGCTCGGCAATGTGAACGAGCAGGTGCTCGCGAGCTACCTGAAGAACGAATATCCCCAGACGGTCGCCGTCGTTCTCTCCAAGGTGAGGCCGGAGCATGCCGCGCGCGTTCTCTGCCACCTGCCGGAAGACTTCGCGCTCGAAGTCATCACGCGCATGCTGCGCATGGAATCGGTCCAGAAGGAAATTCTCGACAAGGTCGAGCAGACGCTTCGCGCCGAATTCATGTCGAACCTTTCGCGCACCAATCGCCGCGACGCGCATGAGCTGATGGCCGAAATCTTCAACAATTTCGACCGCCAGACCGAAGGCCGCTTCCTCGCCGCGCTGGAAGAGCGCAGCCGCGACGCCGCCGAGCGCATCAAGGCGCTCATGTTCACCTTCGAGGATCTCGGCAAGCTCGATCCGGGCTCGGTGCAGACGCTGCTGCGCGCGGTCGACAAGAACAAGCTCGCGGTCGCCCTCAAGGGCGCCTCCGACACGCTGCGCGACCTCTTCTTCGCGAACATGTCGGAACGCGCCGGCAAGATCCTGCGCGAGGACATGGAACTCATGGGCCCCGTCCGCCTCAAGGATGTGGATGAAGCCCAGATGATGATGGTCAACATCGCCAAGGATCTCGCGCAGAAGGGCGAAATCCTGATCGCCCAGAACAATGACGAAGACGAACTGATCTATTGAGGCGGGCCGCGCATCGTTTGGCCGAATGAACAGAATGAGCATGAAGCAGGCAGTCAAATTCACCTTCGATACGCGCTTCGACGACGGGCAACCCTCGGCGCCGCGCAACCCTGCGAAGGTGCAGTTCAGCGAGGAGGAGGCCGAGCGCATCCGCGCCGAAGCCTATGCCTCGGGCTTTGCCGCCGGCCATGCGGAAGCATCGGCACGCGCCGATGAGGAAATCGGCAACGCCATGCGCGACCTCGTCGCCAATGCGGCGAGCTTCCTTGCCGCGCTCGACGCGGAATGCATCTCGATCCGCGGCGAGGCGACGCAACTCGCGCTCGCCGTCGCCCGCAAGCTTGCCCCCGCCCTCATCGCCTCGCGCCCGGAAGCCGAGATCGAGGCCGTGCTTCGCGACTGCCTCGTGCATCTGAACCGCGAGCCGCACATCGTTCTTCGTGTCGCCGACACGCTGATGGAACGCCTGAAGGAGACCGTCGAGCGCATGGCGCGCGAACGCGGCCTCGATGGTCGCATCATCCTCATCGGCCAGAACGACGTCGCCGAGGGCGATTGCCTCGTCGAATGGGCCGATGGTGGCGTGGTGCGCTCGCGCCAGGAGCTCGAACAGGAAATCGTCGAAGTCACGACCCGCTACATCGAAACGCTGTCTGGCCGGCGCAATGCGGAACAGCGCCTCGCCATGTCCGAAACGCCGAAGCAGAACGCACTCTAGGAGCAGACCATGGCCGACCAGGATGATGAAATCCCCCTGCCCGATCTCGCAAATGCCGAGCCGCTTGCCGCCGAGGCGAGCCTCGAGGAAGAGGACGATGCCGAGCGCATTCGCATGGCGCAGGACCTCGAAGCCGTCTTCGACGTGCCGGTCAATGTCTCGGCCGTTCTTGGCAAGACGCATATGGAAGTCTCGAACCTGCTGAAGCTCGGCCGCGGCACCATTGTCGAGCTCGACCGCAAGGTCGGCGAAGCGATCGACATCTTCGTCAACGACCGCCTCGTCGCGCGCGGCGAGGTCGTGGTGGTGGACGATCGCCTGGGCGTCACCATGACCGAAATCGTGAAAGGCAGCGCGAGCTGAAACTCTCGCGCCCGCCCGAACCTGTAACTGCATAAGAAAACACTGAAAGAGGAGTGCGGCACATGCGCCTTCTGATCGTCGGAACCCTGAACGGCCAGCTCTCGACCGCCACCAAGATGGCCATGGCGAAGGGCGCCAGGGTGACGCACACGGAAACCGCCGATCAGGCGATGGATACGCTGCGCGCCGGCCGCGGCGCCGACCTGCTGATGGTCGATGTCGGCTGCGACATCGCCGCCCTCATCGCGCAGCTTCAGGACGAGCACATCTGCGTTCCGGTCGTCGCCTGCGGCGTCGATACGGATGCGCGCGCCGCCGTGAACGCCATCCGCGCGGGCGCGAAGGAATATATCCCGCTTCCGCCCGATGCCGAGCTCATCGCCGCCGTTCTCTCCGCCGTCGCCGATGACGGTCACGCCTTCGTGTTCAAGGACCCGAAGATGGTCGAGATGATCCGCCTCGCCGACCAGGTGGCGCCATCCGACGCAAGCATTCTCATCACCGGCGAATCCGGCACCGGCAAGGAAATCATGGCGCGCTATCTGCACAGGAAGTCGCTGCGCCGCGACAAGCCCTTCATTTCCGTCAACTGCGCCGCTATCCCGGAAAACCTTCTCGAATCCGAACTCTTCGGCCATGAGAAAGGCGCCTTCACCGGCGCGGTCGCCCGGCGCATCGGCAAGTTCGAGGAAGCCGACGGCGGCACGCTTCTGCTCGACGAAATCAGCGAGATGGATCTGCGCCTGCAGGCGAAGCTCCTGCGCGCCATTCAGGAGCGCGAGATCGACCGTGTCGGCGGCAAGGCGCCCGTCAAGGTCAACATCCGCATCCTGGCGACGTCGAACCGCGACCTTCAGGCCGAGGCGCGCGCGGGCCGCTTCCGCGAGGACCTCTTCTATCGCCTCAACGTCGTCAATCTTAAGCTCCCGCCGCTGCGCGAGCGTCCGGCCGACATTCTGGCGCTGACGGAACATTTCGCCGAGCGCTATGCGAAGGCGAACGGCCTGCCCGTGAAGCCGCTCTCGCTCGAGGCGCGCCGCTTCCTCACCCGCCATCGGTGGTCGGGCAATGTCCGCGAGCTTGAAAACACGCTCCACCGCGCGGTCCTGCTGTCGACGGGCCCCGAAATCGACGTCGAGGCGATCCGCCTCCCCGACGGTTCGCGCCTCGACGAGCCCGCGCCGTCCCTCGGCATCGCCCAGAAGGCCGCCGCCGCGGCCGATGCCGCAACGCGCAGCTTTGTTGGCCGCACGGTCGCCGAGGTCGAGCAGGACCTGATCCTGCAGACGCTCAACCATTGCCTCGGCAACCGCACGCATGCCGCCAATATTCTCGGCATCTCCATCCGCACCTTGCGCAACAAGCTCAAGGAATACAGCGAATCCGGCATCGCCGTGCCCGTTCCGGGCGGCGAGGCGCGCCTCAACTTCGGCTGATTTCGCAAGAACGCCAATCGGGCATGACGGGGACTGGTTCGAATGAGTAACGCGACTGTGGGGAATGCGAATTCCGGCGGATTGCTGGGCAGCCTCGGCCTCGCCGGCCTGACACCGGCCGGCATGCTCGGCAATCTTGCCAAGCGCGGCGACCTCGCGCTGGCCGTCGGCGTGATGACGATCATCGTCGTCCTCATCCTGCCGATGCCGGCCTTCCTGCTCGATTTCTCCCTCGCCATCTCGATCACCTTTTCGGTGCTCGTGCTGATGACGGCGCTCTTCATCCAGCGGCCGCTCGAATTCAGCTCCTTCCCGACCGTGCTCCTCATCGCGACGATGCTGCGGCTGGCACTCAATCTTGCCTCGACCCGCCTCATCCTCTCGCACGGCCATGACGGGACGGGCGCCGCCGGCAAGGTGATCGAGGCCTTCGGTCACTTCGTGATGCAGGGCAACTTCGTCATCGGCGTGATCGTCTTCTCGATCCTCGTCATCGTGAACTTCATCGTCATCACCAAGGGTTCGGGCCGCATCGCCGAAGTCGCGGCGCGCTTCACCCTCGACGCCATGCCCGGCAAGCAGATGGCGATCGACGCCGATCTGTCGGCCGGCCTCATCGACGAGAAGGCCGCGCGGCAGCGCCGCAGCGATCTCGAAAACGAAAGCGCCTTTTTCGGCGCGATGGACGGCGCCTCGAAATTCGTGCGCGGAGACGCGGTCGCGGGCCTGCTCATCACCTTCATCAATGTCGTCGGCGGCATCATCGTCGGCGTCGCGCAGAACGATCTCTCCTTTGCCGAAGCCGCCCACACCTACACGATCCTGACCGTCGGCGACGGCCTGGTGAGCCAGATCCCCGCGCTCATCGTTTCGACCGCGGCGGGCCTCCTTGTCTCCAAGGCGGGCGTCGAAGGCGCGGCCGATCAGGCGCTTTTCGATCAGCTTTCGGGCTATCCGCAGGCGCTCGGCATGTCGTCCGTCGTCATGGGCACCATGGCGCTCCTGCCCGGCCTGCCGATGATCCCGTTCCTCCTGCTTTCCGGCGGCGCGGGCGGCCTTGCCTATTACGTGACGAAGATGCGCAAGACGAGAGCGGCCGAAGCCGTCGCGATGGAAGAGGCCCAATCCAGCGCCGCGCCCGCCGCCGAGGAACCGATCGGCACCGCGCTCAGAATGGACGAGCTGCGCCTCGAGATCGGCTATGCGCTGCTGCCGCTCATCAACGGCAAGGACCACCAGAAGCTCACCGATCAGATCAAGGCGCTGCGCCGCCAGCTCGCGACCGATATGGGCTTCGTCATGCCGTCGGTCCGCATCCTCGACAATGTCCAGCTCGATGCGAACGGCTATGCCATCCGCGTCAAGGAAGTCGAGGCCGGACATGGCGAGGTCTATGTGAACCAGCTTCTCGTCATGGACCCGCAGGGCGGCCGCATCGAGCTTCCCGGCCTTCACACGACGGAGCCCGCATTCGGCCTGCCCGCGACCTGGATCGACGAGGGACTGCGCGAGGAAGCCTCCTTCCGCGGCTACACGGTCGTCGATCCGCCGACGGTGCTCACCACGCATCTCACCGAGATCATCCGCGACAACATGGCCGATCTTCTCTCCTATGCGGAAGTGCAGAAGCTCATCGACGAGCTCGGCAAGGAGCACAGGAAGCTCGTGGACGACATCGTGCCATCGCAGATCACGATCACGGGCATCCAGCGCGTGCTCCAGACGCTGCTCACCGAACGCATCTCGATCCGCGATCTGCCGACCATCATGGAAGGCATCGCCGAGGCCGTCGGCCACACGCAGAGCCTCAATCTCATCACCGAGCATGTACGCTCGCGGCTCGCGCGCCAGATCTGCGCGTCGAATGTGGATCGCGACAACATGCTGCCTCTCGTCACTCTCTCGCCGCGCTGGGAGCAGTCCTTCGCCGAATCCCTCGTCGGCCAAGGCGACGAGAAGCAGCTCGCCATGCAGCCCTCGAAGCTGCAGGAGTTCATCGCCGCCGTCCGCGACACCTTCGAGGAAGCGGGCCGCGCAGGCGAGGTGCCCGTTCTCTTGACGAGCCCCGGCATCCGTCCTTATGTCCGCTCGATCATCGAACGCTTCCGGCCGCAGACCTTCGTGATGTCGCAGAATGAAATCCATCCGCGCATCCGTCTGCGCACGCTGGGAACCGTTTGAGCGGAGGCGGCAAGCGGCGGAGTAGAAACAGGTGAAGCTCAGGACTTTCATCGCGGCGGACATGGCCGAAGCCATCGAGGCGGTGCGGCACGAGCTTGGCACCGAGGCGATCATCGTTTCGAGCTTCACCAACGACGCCGGAAGCATCGAGGTGACCGCCGCGATCGAGCCCGATGCCGGGCGGCCGCTGAGCCTCTTCGAACTCGAATCCTCGCTCGAAACGAGCCTCCGCGAGCGGCTTCGCACGGCCCCTCCCGAAGACCATCACCCCGACGCCGAACCTGCCCCCGCTCCCCATTCCGGCATCGCCTTCGACGAGGCGCTTCTCGCCCGCGCGCTCGACGCGCAAGGCGCGCCCGCCGATCTGCGCGACGGGCTGGTGGCGGCGGCCGCGACTCTCGACAATGACGACGCGCTGGCGGCCCTCGCCATCGCGCTCCGCGACCGCTTCGCCTTCGATCCGTTGCCCGCCTGCCCGCCTGCGCCCGTCATGCTGGTGGGCCTTCCCGGCTCCGGCAAGACCGTCACCATGGCGAAGCTCGCGGCCGGCGCGGTGATCGAGGGCGTGAGCGTCGACCTCATCACCACGGATACGGCCCGCGCCGGCGCCGCGCAGCAAGGCGAAGCCTATGGCCGGCTGCTCGACCTCGACATTCGCTCGGCCGAAGATATCGACGGGCTCGCGCTGCTGCTCAACGAGCACGAAAGCGGGACGGCACCAGCCGATCGCGCCGCCCGCCCCTGCTTCATCGACACGGCGAGCGTCAATCCCTTCGACCGGCAGGAATTCGCCGCGCTGAGGCGCCTTGCCGAAGGCGCGCGCTTCGCCGCCGACACCGAGCCCGTGCTCGTTCTTTCCGCCGCCGGGGACGCGCGGCTTCTCTGCGAAACCGCATCGCATTTCTCGAGCCTCGGCGCGCGCCGCCTCATCGCGACGCAGGTCGATATTTCGCGCCGCATCGGCGCTGTGCTCGCCGCCGCCGATCATGCGGGCCTCGCTCTCTCCCATATCAGCGTCACGCCCTATCTGGCGCGCGGCCTTGCGGCGATGAACCCGCTCGTCTGCGCCCGCCTCATCCTCGGCACGCATGAAGCGCGCGCCGACGGCGCGGACGCCATGGCCGCATCATGAAGCCGGCAGCACCCTCTTCCAGTCAGGATTGCACATGTCTCACCCGCGCATGATCCAGATCGCTTCCGGCAAGGGCGGAGTCGGCAAGACATGGTTCGCGATCACACTTGCCGAAGCTCTTGCGGGCATGAACCGGGACGTGCTCCTCTTCGACGGCGATCTCGGCCTTGCCAATGTCGATGTCCAGCTCGGCCTTGCGCCGAAGCACGATCTCGGCTCCGTGATCGCGGGGCGCGTCCGCATAGAGGACGCGATCACGACCTACGAAATCCCCTCCGTGAGCGGAGCGGCCGGCGGCCTCAAATTCGACGTGCTCGCGGGCAAGTCGGGCTCCGGCGTGCTGAGCGCGCTGACCAGGACGGAGATCGCCGCCATCGCGCGCAATCTCGTCTCGCTTTCGGCGCGCTATGTCCATGTCGTCATCGACCTTGCGGCGGGCCTCGATCAATCCGTGCTGGCGCTCTGCACGCCGGGCAGCACCACGCTGGTCATCGTGACCGACGAGCCGACCTCGCTCACCGATGCCTATGCCTTCATCAAGCTGCTCACCCTTCAGGAGCCGCAGGCCGACATCAGGATCGTGGTTAATTTCGCCAATGATCGCGAACATGCCTGGCGCACCCACGCGGCGCTCAGCAATGCCTGCCGCAACTTCCTCGGCTTCAATCCGCCGCTCGCGGGCTTCGTGCCGCGCGACGATCTGGTGCGCGACGCTATCCGCCGCCAGACGCCACTTCTCTTCCGCCATCCGCAGGCGAAGGCAAGCGAGGCGGTGCGCAGGATCGCACGCGACCTCCTGCTCCCCCTGCCCGCTCAGGAGCCCGTGAAGGCGGCGCGCGGACAGGACTGAGCCATATTGCGCCGCACACGAATGATTTGCTGCAATGCGATCAGGGTGGACGCTGTCCCAAATTGAGCTAGTCTGTACTCCGCCTCGAGGCGGGTGACGGCATCCGCGTCGGGCGAGGGGGAATGTCTGCGTCGGGAAGTTGGGGGACGGAATGCTTATGGACTATCTGAATCAGGGCCTCGCCCTGGCCCGCCAGGGCTTCGATACCGTGAATTCTGTGCAGGGCATTGTGATCGCGGTGATCGCGGCCGGGCTGATGCGGAACTATGGGCGCGTCATCGGCTGGGCGATCGGCGCGACGGTCGTGCATGAGGCGGTCAACATCGTCCGCAACATTCTCGCGCACGACGCCAATCCCGTTCCGAACTTCGCCGATATTGAAGTTCTGAAACTCATCGCGGTTCGCTTCGTCGGCTATTTCGTCGCGATCAGCATCATCTACTTCGTCAGGCGACTGTTCTTCCGCAGCTGACGCGCCGCGCCGGGCGTCAATCGCGGAAGTTTTCGTACTGAAGCGGCTGCTCGATATCGAGCCCGCGCACGAACTGGATCGCGGCCTGAAGGTCGTCGCGCTTCTTGCCGGAGACGCGCAGCTCGTCGCCCTGAATGGCGACCTGCACCTTCAGGCCCGATCCCTTGATCTCCTTGACGATGCGCTTGCCGAGATCCTTGTCGATGCCCTGCCGGATGGCGACCTTCTGGCGGACGCTCTGCCCCGCGGCCTTTTCCGGCTCCTTGTAGTCGAGCACGCCCGGATCGACCTTGCGGCGGGCGAGATGGCCCTGCAGCAGCTCATGCATCTGCTTGAGCTTCAGTTCGTCATCGGCGTTGATGGTGATTTCCTGTTCCTTGCGCTCGATCGTGCAGCGCGACCCCTTGAAATCGTAACGCTGCGCGATCTCCCGCTCCACGTTCTGGAGCGCGTTGTCGATTTCGCCGAAATCGGTCTTGGATACGATGTCGAAGGAAGGCATGGGGGAATTCCGCCTGAACTTAGGAAACACGGCCGACATTGTAGAGCATCGCCGGCGGGATTTGAACGGCTGGCGCCCACCCATGCGAGCGTGTTGCAAACTCCAGGACAGGAAGGATGAAAAGCGCTCTCAGCCGCGCCTGTGAATGCCGAGCGCGACTTCGTCGAGTTCCGCCTGCTCGATCCGCATCGCTTCCTTGCGATGCCTGCGTTTCCGGTTGTCCTCGATCAGCTCGTATTTCTTGAGTTCGCGGAAGGCGCTCGCCAGCTCCTCCTTCGCCACGCTGAGCTGATGCTCGATATCCTCGATCGAATTGAGGATGTTCTGGCGCCGCCGGATCACCGATTTGGCGAACATCGGATAGGCGAAATGCGCCACGTCCGAAATGCCGGCCTTTTCCTGCTCCGCCAGGACCTGCGCCTCGAGCTCGCGCTCGCGGGCACGGAATTCCTGAAGCATGAGTTCGAGTTCAGCGAGCTTGCGGCGCTTCTCGTCCACCTGAAAGCGGTGAAGCCTGATGAGAGAATCCCGGTTACGCATCAGTCATCCTCCCGCGCCGGAGGCGTCTGCGAAAGAATATTGGCGAGCATGGCATAGCCCGACGCCATGTCCGTCGCCTCGTTTTTACGCTGCCCGAGAAAGCGCTCGAGCGAAGGCTGATAGAAGATCGCCTCGTCGACGAGCCTGTCCGAACCGGGACGGTACGCGCCGAGGCGAATGAGTTCTTCCATGTCGTCATAGGTCGAAAGCAGCGTCCGCGCCTTGCGGATGAGCGTGTTCTCTTCCTCGCTGTTGCAGCCCGGCATGGTGCGCGACACCGACTTGAGAATATTGATCGCCGGATAGCGGCCGCGCTCCGCGATGGCGCGCTCCATGACGATGTGCCCGTCGAGAATGCCGCGCACCGCGTCCGCGACCGGCTCGTTGTGATCGTCGCCATCGACGAGAACGGTGAAAAGCCCGGTGATGCTGCCGCTTCCCGTGCCGGGGCCCGCGCGCTCCAGCAGCTTGGGCAGCTCGGCGAAGACGGTGGGCGTATAGCCCTTGCTCGTGGGCGGCTCGCCGGCGGAAAGGCCGATCTCGCGCTGCGCCATCGCAAAGCGCGTCACGCTGTCCATGAGGCAGAGCACGTCCTTGCCGTGATCGCGGAAATATTCCGCGAGGCTCAGCGTCAGATAGGCCGCCTGACGGCGCATCAGCGCCGCCTCGTCAGAGGTCGCGACCACCACGACGGAGCGCGCGAGCCCCTCGGGCCCCAGATCGTCTTCGAGGAATTCCTGAACCTCGCGGCCGCGCTCGCCGATAAGGCCGATCACCGAAATATCGCAGGCCGTGTTGCGGGCGAGCATGGAGAGCAGCACCGACTTGCCGACGCCTGAGCCTGCGAAGATGCCCATGCGCTGGCCGCGGCAGCAGCTCAGAAACGTGTTGATCGCGCGGACGCCGAGATCGATCTTGCCGCGCACGCGCTGCCTCGTATGCGCGGGCGGCGGCATGTTGCGCAGCGGATAGGGCTCCGCGCCCTGCGCGATCGGCCCCTTGCCGTCGATGGGCTCGCCCATGGCGTTGACCACGCGGCCGAGCCATGCGCTCGAAGGATAGACATGCGGCTCCTCGGCGATGACTTCCGCCTTGCAGCCGACGCCGATGCCGGAAAGCTGCCCGAAAGGCAGGCAGAGCGCCCGCCCGTCGCGAAAGCCGACCACCTCGCATGGGATGTCGCCGCCCGTGCGGCTCGTGACCGTCAGCCTGCTGCCGACGCCCATGGCGTGAAGCGGGCCCGCCACTTCCACCATCAGCCCCTGAACGCTGACGACACGCCCGTAATGCCTGATCTCGGAGAGCGCGCCGATCTCCGCCAACAAAGCTCGCACTTCTCAAGGCTCCCGCGTCTTGCTTGCCTCGCCCCGCCGGGGCTTGCCACATGGGAGAAATCACCATTGCTCCCACATCGTGCGTTCATCATGGCGGCAAGACTTTAAGGGCGCGTAAACCTTGGAACCGGGAAAATATCGACGAAAACGGAGCGGGCGGCGCGAAACCCTGCACGTTTCGCCCGCGGCAGGGGGCGCCCCGATCGGCGCGGAATTCACGCCTCGGTCAGTACGGTGAACACCCTGTGAACCGCTTATATAAATTTTTCTCAAAATTTTCGTCCACGGTTAACCTTTATTAACCAAATGGCGATAATGTGGCTTAGTGGATTTAACTTTTTGGGCCGCAGTGGCGGGGGGCATGCCTTCCGTCACGAAGAGGGGGACGATGCGAGTTCTGCTCATCGAAGACGACAGTGCAACCGCCCAGAGCATTGAGCTCATGCTCAAGTCTGACGGTTTTAACGTGTACACGACCGATCTTGGCGAAGAAGGGGTCGATCTCGGTAAGCTCTATGACTACGACATCATCCTTCTGGACCTGAATCTGCCGGACATGAGCGGATACGAGGTCCTGAAGTCGTTGCGCATGGGCAAGGTGACGACGCCGATCCTGATCCTCTCCGGCCTCGCCGGCATCGAGAACAAGGTTCGCGGCCTCGGCTTCGGCGCCGACGACTACATGACCAAGCCCTTCCACAAGGATGAGCTGGTCGCCCGCATTCATGCGGTCGTCCGCCGTTCCAAGGGCCATTCGCAGTCGGTCATCAACACCGGCAAGCTCACGGTCAATCTCGACACCAAGACGGTCGAGGTCGACGGCCAGCGTGTTCATCTCACCGGCAAGGAATACCAGATGCTGGAGCTTCTCTCGCTCCGCAAGGGTACGACGCTCACCAAGGAGATGTTCCTCAATCATCTCTATGGCGGCATGGACGAGCCGGAACTCAAGATCATCGACGTGTTCATCTGCAAGCTCCGCAAGAAGCTCGCGGCGTCCACGGGCGGCGAACACTATATCGAGACCGTGTGGGGACGGGGCTATGTGCTGCGCGATCCGGTCGAAGGGGCGATGCCTGTTCAGGCGACCGCCTGATCCTGGCCGCGCGCATGAAAAGACGAAGGGCGTCTCCCGCGAGACGCCCTTTTCGTTTGGCCGGCTGGCGGATGATCCTTACGCCCTGGCCTCGATCGTGAATTCATCGCCCTCCATGCGCGCCTCGATCGCAAGGCCGAGTGAACGGGCGATGAGCCCGGTGAAATAAGGCTGGGCCGCGCGCGCATCGAGGGGCTGCTCCGGCGCCCTCCCGCCCAGAAACCGCGCCGTCTCGTCTGGAATGCGCGCCGCCTGCCCGCGCGAGCGCACATTAAGACGCGGGCTCGCAAGATCGCCCTCGACGCCGACCGCGACTTCACCGCCGCGCGGAACAGCGGCAATGCCGATGAGCAGCATGTTGAGCAGAAGCTTCACATAGTCCTTGCCCATGGTAGCGTGAGGCGCGTGCCAGGAAAGCGTTGCCTTCTCGCTCCGCATGAGCCCCTCGGCGACGGCGCGCGCATCGGCAAGATCGATTTCGGCGCCCGCCGAGCCTGCCGAGCCGAAGGCGAGCCGCGCGAATTGCAGCTTCGCCGAAGCCTGCGCGGCGCTCTTCGTGATGAGATCCATCGCGTGAACACGCATCTCGGGATCGTCGTCGTCCGCAAGCACTTCGAGGCCATTGGTGATCGCGCCTACCGGGCTGATGACGTCGTGGCAGACGCGGCTGCACAGAAGCGCCGCCAGCTCCAGCGCCGAAATATCCTCGCTCATCGTTCCGCCGCCCCCGCTTTTCGATCTTCGCCTGAACGCGAATGCCCCGAACGCTGATAGCATCGCGCCGCCCACTATGCCAGCCCCGGACGGACGGCCCCGACCCCGCCCGACCCCGCCATGCTTGACCCTGCCCGCTCCGGGTGCTGTTCTCGCGCCGCCGATGCCAGGAGAAACGGATGAGCCCCACCCCGGACCGCAAGACACTCATCGACGGGCTCTGCCGCCTCTCGCTCATGGCGGGCGCCGCGATCATGGCTCACTACGACAGCGGGCTCGAAGCGATCCGCAAGGAAGACGACAGCCCCGTCACCGCCGCCGATCACGATGCCGAACGCATCATCCTTGACGGGCTGCATCGTCTTGCGCCGGACATTCCCGTCGTCTCCGAGGAACAGGCCGCCGCCGGACATATCCCCGATATCGGCCGGCGCTTCTTTCTCGTCGATCCGCTCGACGGCACGAAGGAATTTCTGCGCAAGAACGGTGAATTCACGGTCAACATCGCGCTTATCGAGGATCGCGTGCCGGTCGCGGGCGTGGTTTACGCGCCGGCGAGCGGACGCCTCTTCTACGCTTCCGGTTCCACCGAAGCCTATGAGCGGAAAGTTGCGCCGCGCGCGGATGGCGCGTTTGCGGGCGCGGAACCCGCGCATCGCATCGGCGTGCGAAAACCCGATTCCTCCGGCCTCGTCGTCGTCGTGAGCCGCACCCACCGCGACCACAAGACGGACGAATATCTCAACCTCTACAATGTGAAGGAGTTTCTCGTCTCGGGCTCCTCGCTCAAATTCTGCCTGATCGCGGCGGGCGAAGCCGATCTCTATCCGCGGCATGGCCGCACAATGGAGTGGGACACGGCGGCGGGCCATGCGGTTCTCGCCGCCGCTGGCGGCAGCGTGACCCAGCTCGACGGTGCGCCGCTTCTCTATGGCAAGACCGAACGCGGGCTCGACAATCCGTTCTTCGTCGCGCGCGGCGGCGCATAGCGCGGCGCGGATGCGCAAACGGCGCCTCCGATGAGAGAGGCGCCGCACAAATCATGCCGTCGAGGCCGCGAACGAAACGAATATGCGGCCGGCGCGAACCCCTGACCCCCCGGCTTTACGGGCTCGCGCCGGCCTCGCCTGCCGGATACGCATACTAGCGGCGGCGCTGCCGGGATCGGAGCAAGCCTCGTGCCGGAGATTTCGGAGCGTCAACGTACCGGAACGGAACGCTTCAGGGCTTTTTGACCCATTTTCCCGACGCATCCTGGACAAACTGTCCCGAAAGCGTCTTTGCGATGAGCTTTTCGGCGGCGAGCTTCTCCACCGCGTTGAGCGTCGCGCCCGGCGTCTGCGTCACGATGTTCTGGTAGGCCCCGCGGCGGCGCAGATTGATGTCATCCACCAGACGCTTGAGTTCGGGCGACGGGCTCGCGCTGACGATGCCGACATAGCCGTCCTGCCGCTCGCCAACGAGCCCCTGCGCCTTCGCGCCGTCGAGATCGAGCGCGAAAGCGGGCGCGGCGAGAGCGAGCGCGCAGATGAAGGAGAGAATGGCGAGTGCGGAATTGAAGAGGCGCATGATCTTCCTCTCAGAAAAGATCGGGGTTCTTGGCGAGCACATTGTCCAGTTCGCGATCGACCTTGACGCGAACCTCCTGCTCGATCTTGACGTTGAGATTGATTTCGATGGGCTTGTCGGGCGCCTCGATCTTGACGGTCGGATTGCATGCCCCGGCGGCGAGGAGAAGCCCCGCCGCGATCAGCCCGTTCGCCGCGCGCCGTCTCGTCATTCCCGATTTGTCTCGTGCATTCATGGTGTGGCCTTCTTCGTCGGCGCGGCCTCGCTGCGGATCAGTTCCATCGGCCGGAAGCCGACCGTACCACGCCGGATCAGGTCCGCAAGCGAGCCTTGCAGATTGACATTGAGGACGATCGGATAGCCGCCATAGAGCGACGGGTTCGAGCCCTTGAAGTGGAGACGGAACAGAAGTTCGCCATTGGCGTTTCCGCTGAGCGTCGCCTTAAGCTCCGTATAATGAAAATCCTTCAGCGCCTCCGTGAGAAGCTTCGTCTGCTCGTTGCCTGCCGCCGCCTCGGCGGCAGCGCTCTTGTAGACGATGACGCCGCCACCCGCCGCAGCGGCGAGCGCGCCATCCCTGATGATCGGATTGCCGTTCTCGATCGTGACCGGAATTGTGCCGCTCAGTTTCCCGCTGCCGGAAAGACCCGGCACATCGGCAAGTGTCAGGAGCGCCGTCACATCGACATTCTCGACCGTAAGTTCGAATGCGTTGGCGCCGGCCGAGGTCGAGGCGAGAGAGAGGCGGCCATCGGCGAAGGGCCAGGCCGCGCTGACGAGATGCGGCAGGCCCGACCTCCCGATCTCGAAGGCGACACGGCCATCCTTCAGCGGTATGCCCGCCTGGACGAGCCCGACGGAGAGCGTCTGTATCCCCTTGCTGCGCGGCGGCGCGAGGCTGTCAAGGATCACCGTGCCGTCGAGCCCGCCGAACTTCGCCGAATAGGCCTCGAAGCCGATGCCCGAAAGCACGACCCGCCCCGAACTCCTTAAAGCCCCGGGCGCATAGGAAAGCTCCGCCTCATAATTCGCCCTGCCCTGAACATTGGCGACGAGACCCTTCAGAACTGGCAACAGGGTTTGCGGCTCGAGCCCTGCCGGCGCAAAGCTGAGCGCCCCCTTGGCGCGCATGGCGCCCTTCAGCCCGGCGAGATCATAGCTGCCCGCAAGCGTCGCAAGCTCCGCGCCGCCCGCGCCGGGCGCGGCGCTCCGCACCACAGCGCTGAAACCGAGCTTGCTGCCATCGAGCGTGCCCGCCCCCACGAATTCGACAGGTTCGAAGCGAAGGGGAGCGGCAAGATCGGAGAGGCGCAGCGAGGGAAGCGAAATGGCGACGGGCGCCGCCGCCTCGGGCTGCGACAGATCGAGGCTGCCGTCGAGCGCGTAGCGCCCTTGTGGCGTTGAAAGCTCGATCCGCGCGCCATCGACATGAATGGCGGGAAGCGGGCCGGCCGTACCCCTGCCTCCCCCTTCAAGAAGCCTGCTCGCCGCGCCGAGCGACAGGCCACGCTCATCCACCAGCGCATGGGCGCTCAGACCGGACACCTCGATCGACTGGACGCGCCCTGAAAGAAGCTCGCCGACCCGGTAGGTCACCGTAATCCGCCCAGCCTCGACATCCGGAACCCGGCTGGCGCCTCCCTCCCGGGGGCCGATCGCCAGATTCGCGATCTCGATGCTTCTGAGGCCGAGCATTGAAACCCTGAAGGAGACGGGCGCCACGCCGCGCGCCGCCAGCACATCGGCAATGGCCCGCTCGGCCAGCGCCACCCTCGACTGCCACAGCGCGGCCAGTCCGAGGGCGAGCAGCAGGAGCCCGGCGGCGCCCAGATATATGAGACGCCTCAGCGCCGGTTTGTCATTGCCCATAACCTGAAGAGAAATATCCTTGTGGAGAGAAATCCGCGAGCCTCATCTCTGCCTTATTATGGCGCCACAAAGTGTCGGCCATAAGCGCGGTAGAATACGGGCATCGGAATCGGGCCAATTTTGGGCCTGACTGAAAGCAAAGGCCAAAGAGGAGCGAACGCTGATGACAACCAGACCGAAAAGGCTCCACGGGCTCCACGCGGCCGTCGCGGCGGGCCTGCTCATTCTCCTCGCCGGAACCGGCGCCACCGCGGCCCGCGCCGCCGAATCCAACCAGCAGGCGCCTGCCGTCCGCAGCCATGCGAGCGACACCTATAGCGAGAAGGAGATCGTGCACGAGGCTGGCCAGTTCTTCGGAAGCGCCGCCCAGGGCATGGCGGATGCCGTCCACAGCGTCTTCAAGAGATACGGAGAGCCGAACGCCTATATCAAGGGCGAGGAAACGAGCGGCGCCATCGTCCTCGGGCTTCGTTACGGGTCCGGTACGCTCGTCATGAAGAATGGTGGCCAGCAAAGGGTCTATTGGCAGGGCCCGAGCGCCGGCTGGGACTTCGGCGGCAATGCGGTCAAGGTTTTCACGCTGGTCTACAACCTCCCCGACGGGCAGACGATCTACCAGCGCTTTCCCGGCGTCGAGGGCAGCGCCTATCTCGTCGGCGGCATTGGCATCAACTATCAGCAGCGCGGCAAGATCATTCTGGCCCCCATGCGCTCGGGCGTGGGCCTGCGGCTCGGGGCTTCGGTCGGCTATCTCAAATACACCAAGGACCGCGAATGGCTGCCCTTCTGACGCGGGGCGCGTGGCATCGGCCAGCGGGGCCGGTGTGTTTCAGCGGTAGAAGCCCGGATTTATTTCTGGCAGGGTGACCGGAGCCGTCATCCGCCAGATGTCTACAACGCCAGCCCGACGGGGATCCCATGGCCGAAAGCCTGATGCTGATTGCACTCGGCTTCCTCACAGCGACGCTCTTTGCGATCGTGGCGGTACAACTTGCCTGGCGGCGCGCCGTCACGGTCACCACCGACAAGATGAGGGACGAACTCAACCTCGACGAGATGGAGCAGACGGCCGCGCGCCTTGTCGAAGCCGAAGCCGAGCTCGAAGACAAGCGTGGCGAGGCAAGCGAACTCGCCGCCCGCAATGCCGAACTCGAAGAGCGGCTGGCGACGGCCACCGCCGAAGCGCAGGTGATGCAGGGCGAGATCGCCGATCTCCATGCGCAATATGAAACCGCCCAGGGCGAGGCTCGCCGCCAGGCCGAGGAGCTGGCCGCGCTCCACTCCCATGCGGCGGCGCTGCAAACCGAGATCGACGGATTGCGGCATCGCGTTGCGGAGCTTGAGACCGCCGCCACGGCGGAAATCAACCGCCAGCTGCAGGTCGAAGCGCAGCTCAGGCAGCTTGGCGAGCGCGCGACGCGCCTCGTCTCCGAAATGAACGAGGCTTTCGAGCATGCGGCGAAGGCGACGGGGCTTCATTCCGCCATGGCCGCATCGGAGGCGAGCGGCACAGCGCACCCGGCCGACGAGCCCGCCACGCTTTCGCCCTATCCGGGCGAAGCGGAAGGCGGCAGCGATATGCGCGAACTCGACGCGATCAAGGCGTCGCTTGCGAGTTTCAGCGAGAGCGTGGAGCCGTTTGCGGTATCCGATGAGGATGCGGAAGAGCAGGACGAGGACGCACCCCTGCCGAATGAAAGCTTCCTTGCCGAGCGCATCCGCGCGCTCGAAGCGGGCGTCGCGCCCCATCGCTGACGGGCGAAAAATCGTCTCTATGCGGATGGAGTGCGCGCGAAGGTGCCCCTGGCCGCCTAAGCGTCCGGGAAGCTGCACAAACTGAAATGTCCGGATTTCAGCGAATGGCGTCCCCTAGGGGACTCGAACCCCTGTTTTCGCCGTGAGAGGGCGACGTCCTGGACCGCTAGACGAAGGGGACGGGACCAGTTCGGGGGCTCCGTATAGGACGGTTGTGCGCCGCGATCAAGCATAAAGACGGTAAACCGGCAACTCCGCGCGCCGCCTGCCGACGTTCGCCCGCGGCCACGCCCTAGCGCGAAGGCGATCGGGCTACCGGCCATAGGGTGCCTGCCCTAAATCCTTGCCCTGCGCTGCGGCAAACCGGCGCAGCAAAAGAGTGTGCCTATTCATGATTTTGAGAAATGATCAAATTTTCCTTTTATAATCAATATCTTGTGAAAAATTCTGTTGTCGGCACCCAGTCCATAGAAATATTGCGACGCAGCATTTTAGATTTGACATTTTGTCACGAAAGGCCGATACAGGCCTCAGAAAGGCTGATCGATCTCCTCCCCGATCGAAGACTTTCAGTAGTTGCCGCCCGCGCCCTCCTCCCTCCTCCCCCCGGCGCGGGCGGCACCCTCCCCCTCCCCGGAATTGAAGTGATCGCCAGGCTCGTTGCGCCCGCCGCGCGTCAGCCTTCGATATGAAGCCGCAACGGCCGGAAGCGGCGTGCCGCCCCATCCCCGAGCCGCAGGAAGGCCCGCATCGTCACCCGCCCGGTGCGCTGCTCCGGCGCCGCGATCAGCGTGACGAGCCCGACCTCATGCGCGCCAGCGAGATCGGCGCCCGAAGGGCTCGCGACCCCGAGCGGATGGGAGTGAAAATAACCCACGACCCGCTCGCGCAGTCTTTTGTGCCGCCCTTCCCTCAGCGTGCGCTGGAGCGTGAAGAGAACGGCCGGATCAATCTCGAAATGCCGCATGCGCAGCCGCTTCGGCAGCACATTCGCCGCCGTCACGGCATGCGCGACATGCACGCGCCCGGCGCGTCTGGTGCCGACCAGAACGCCGCAGCATTCTTCCGGAAAACACTTGAGCGCGTGTGCGGCAATGCGGTTGTAGGCGGCCCGGCCGATCGTCAGCGCGGCGAGCCCCGCCGTCATCGGCCCTGATTCTCCGCGAAGTCGCTGAGGGGCCGCAGGCGAATCCGCCCAAGCTCGACACCGGTCTTGGTACTGACGATGATGATCTCTTCCTGCGCGGCCGCGCCCTGCTTCGTCGTCACCGTGTGAATGGCGATCCTGTCATCGGCCATGACGAGGCTCTTCACGCTCTCGCCAGGCGCCACGTGAATGTCGCTGACGCCGAAGCGCCCGCCGATTCCCACCCTCGGCTCCGTGGCCGCGGGCTGGGAGGCACGCTTCATCACCACCACGGCCACAAAGATAATCCCCGCCACCAGAATGAGCCCCATGGTGACGAGCAGCATGATGGCCGCCTTGACGCCATTGGAAAGGGGCGGCTTTGGCCGTTCCACGGAAGCGGGCGCGGCGGTATCCTCAGACATTTAGTCCTCACTCGACAGAATGGGCGAAAGTTTTGGCCAGCCAATGCCATGCCGTGACGGTGCCGCCGGAAGCAGGCGGCACCCGTCTCGACAAGTATCTCACGGAAGCGCTCGCCGACAAGGCTGAAGCCCTCTCCCGCGCGCGACTGAAGGCGCTGATCGATGACGGCCATGTGGCGATCGACGCGCCTGCGGGCGCGCGCGCCCTGGCCGATGCGTCCTATCGCGTGAAACCGGGCGAGCGCTTCATCGTCACCGTGCCGGCCGCCGTCGCGGCCGCGCCCGAGGCGCAGGCCATTCCACTCGACATCGTTTACGAGGATGACGATCTCATCGTCGTCATGAAGCCCGCGGGCCTCGTCGTCCACCCAGCCGCCGGGAATCCCGACATGACGCTCGTGAACGCGCTCATCGCCCATTGCGGCGACAGCCTTTCCGGCATTGGCGGCGAGAAGCGGCCCGGCATCGTCCATCGCCTCGACAAGGACACGTCGGGCCTCATGGTCGTGGCGAAGAACGATCGCGCGCATCAGGCGCTCGCCGCGCAATTCGCCTCGCATGGGCGGGACGGAAAGCTCACCCGCGCCTATACCGCGCTCGTCTGGGGTGTGCCCCAGCCAAGGAGGGGAACCATCGAGGCCAATATCGCCCGCTCGCCGCGCAACCGCGCCAAGATGGCGACAGCGCACAAGGCAGGACGCGAGGCGATCACGCATTATCAGGTGAAGGAGGTTTATGGCGACGGCCTCGTGTCGCTCGTCGAATGCCGCCTCGAAACCGGCCGGACACACCAGATCCGCGTTCACATGACCTCGATCGGCCACCCCCTGCTGGGCGATGCGACTTATGGCGGTGCCCAGAAGACGCGAAAATCGAAGCTCTCGCCCGAGGCCAGGGCTGCGCTCGAAAGGCTCGGCCGGCAGGCGCTTCACGCCCATCACCTCGGATTCGAGCACCCGACGACCGGAAAAAGACTCAGATTTGACGCATCCTTACCTAGCGACATTAATGACTTGATACACAGTTTGGAATTGATATAATCTCATTCCATGGCGGTCCTTTTTTGGCCCGAATCCGCGCCTATATAGGGGCAGATATCCGACCGGCCCGCTCCGGAATTCGCGGACCGGCACCGGCCTAAGGGGGCCGCCTGGAAGCGACGGCGAACCGACGGATCTGAATTCTTCCGCCGTACGTATCCATTCCGTTATCGAGGGGTATGCACATGTCCAAGCTCATGCCAGCGCCAAGCCCGGAAGCGTCGCTCTCCCGCTATCTGCAGGAGATCCGCAAGTTTCCGATGCTCGAGCCGCAGGAAGAGTACATGCTCGCCAAACGCTGGCGCGAGCATGAGGACGCCGAAGCGGCCCACAAGATGGTGACGAGCCATTTGCGTCTCGTGGCGAAGATCGCCATGGGCTATCGCGGCTATGGCCTTCCCATCGGCGAAGTGATTTCCGAGGGCAATGTCGGCCTCATGCAGGCGGTCAAGCGCTTCGATCCCGAAAAGGGCTTCCGTCTCGCGACCTATGCCATGTGGTGGATTCGCGCCTCGATCCAGGAATACATCCTGCGCTCCTGGTCGCTGGTGAAGATGGGCACGACCGCGGCGCAGAAGAAGCTCTTCTTCAACCTGCGCAAGGTGAAGGGCCAGATTCAGGCGATCGAGGACGGCGATCTGCACCCGGATCAGGTGACGCAGATCGCCGACCGTCTGGGCGTCACGGAGGCCGAGGTCATCTCCATGAACCGGCGCCTCTCGGGCCCCGACAATTCGCTCAACGCGCCGCTGCGCCAGGATTCGGAAGGCGGCGAATGGCAGGACTGGCTGGTCGACGAAACGGCCGATCAGGAAACCGCGCTCGGCGAGCGTCAGGAACTGAGCGTGCGTCAGGAAATGCTGGCCGAGGCCATGCAGACCCTGAACGAGCGCGAAATGCACATCCTGACCGAGCGCCGCCTGAAGGACGAGCCCGCGACGCTCGAGGATCTGAGCCAGGAATATGGCATCAGCCGCGAGCGCGTGCGCCAGATCGAGGTGCGCGCCTTCGAGAAGCTGCAAAAGGCCATGCGCGCCGCGATGCGCGACCAGGCGGATGCGCGCAAGGAGGCGATGGCCAACGTCTGATCGCTCTGCACACGGACGAAACTGGAAAGGCCGCCCCGAGGGGCGGCCTTTTCTCTGTCTTGCGTCCGGAAAATCTAGTCCGCCGCGATGCCCGTTCCGATGGGGCACGAAACGCCCGTGCCGCCAAGGCCGCAATAGCCATTGGGGCTCTTCGCGAGATATTGCTGGTGATAATCCTCGGCGAAATAGAATTCGGGCGCGTCGAGAATTTCGGTAGTGATGGCGCCGTAGCCCTGCGCGGCAAGCGCGCGCTCAAAGGCCGCCTTCGAGGCTTCGGCCGCCTTGCGCTGCGCCTCGCCGAAGACATAGATGCCGGAGCGATACTGCGTGCCGATATCGTTGCCCTGACGCATGCCTTGCGTGGGGTCGTGGCTCTCCCAGAAGATCTTGAGCAGCATCTCGTAGGAGAGTTTCTTCGGATCGTAGACGATGAAGACGACCTCGTTGTGTCCCGTCCGCCCGGTGCAGACTTCCTCATAGGTCGGGTTCGGCGTGTAGCCGGCCGCATATCCCGCCGCGGTCACGAGAACGCCGGGCACCTGCCAGAATTTCCGCTCCGCGCCCCAGAAGCAGCCAAGGCCGAACATCGCCTTCCCGCTGCCCTCGGGATAAGGCCCCTTGAGCGGCGCGCCATTGATGAAGTGCCGCTCCGCCGTTCCAAGCGGCGCATCGCGGCCCGGAAGCGCCTCTTCCGGCGCGGGCATCTCGATCTTCTTGCGCAGACTGAACATGCTGTCCTCCTTGGAGGTGAAATTTTCCTGTGGGCGATCCTACGCCGCCGCGCGCGCCCTGTCAGGCGTCGCAACGGATCACAAAGGCGCGATCCGCCCGGCGAAGCCGTCAAAGGCCGCCCAGAACTGCGCCCGAAGATCGTCGCGCTCGATCAGGATTTCGTGGCGCGCGCCTGCAATTTCGGCGAGGCGGGCATCGGGCAGGCCCGACGCGGCGGCATGAAGCGCCCGGCCGTCGATCAGCGCGTCTTCCGCCGCCAGCGCGATCAGGATCGGCGTTTCGATCCCGCCAAGAAAGGCGGGCGCCGCCGTCACATCCATGCTGCGAAAGGCGGCCGCGAGCCAGCCGAGCGTCGCCGAGCCGAGGCCAAGCCGCCCATCGGCGCGGATCATGGCCTGATAGGCCGCATAGCGCCGTTCGTCATGGGTGAGAACATTGCGCGCGAAAGCCACCTCGTCCGCCGCCTTCGCATTGCCGCCCGGAACATAACGCGGCCCGAGCCCGGCCGCCGCACCGCAAACGGCGATCGCCCGCGTCAGCGCGCTCGCCGCCGCGCCCGAAAATCGCAAGCCCAGCATGGGCGCCGAAAGCGCGAGCCCCGAAAACCAGTCCGGACGGTCATGCGCGGCGCGCAGCAGAATGTTTCCGCCCATCGAATGGGCAAGCGCGATCCAAGGCTTCGGAAATGCGGGCGCGACCTCGGTCATGAAGGCCGCAAGATCGCGGCCGAAGCTCGTGAAGTCGTCGACATGCCCCTTGCGCGGATCGGCAAGCAGCCGGTCGGAAAGCCCCTGTCCCCGCCAGTCGAGCGTGGCGACGGCAAAGCCCCGGCCGATAAGCTCGCCGGCTACCTCGAAATATTTTTCGGCAAACTCCGTGCGCCCGCCGAAAAGGAATACCGTGCCCCGGCAGGCGGCAAGGCCCGCCGCATGCGGCTCCCAGAGGATGGCGCGCAGCCGCACGCCGTCGCTCGCCTCGAGCCAGCGCGCATGGCCGCCAATGGGCATCGGATTGCCGGTGGTGAAAACGATGGGTGCGCTCAATTCGTCCGGCCGCTCTTTCTGAGCACGATGGGCCCGAGCCGCACCGCGATGCCGACATCGCCGGAAATGCGCATCTTTCCCTGCCGGAAGGCCGTGACCTGATCGACCTCCTGGCGCAGCATGCGCAGATGAAGAAAGGGGTCGAGCTTCACCGTGCAATCGGCGGGCTCATCGCGCGTATGCACCTTGTTGGGCATCCGCCGCCCGTCGATGAAGACGACGCCCGCCTCGCCATAGTCGAATTTGAGCTTCGCGCCCAGATTTTCGCCCTCCAGGCAGGAGCGCAGAAGCGCCGCGATCTCGCCGACGATTTCGGGCGCTCTGGAAGGTGAGGAAACGATTTTCATGGGGCGGATGTCCGGCGCGGCATGACGTTGCGCCATATCACCACCTTGGCCGCCCGCGCTCAACAGCGATGATGCGCGAACAAATGTGGATGCCGGGGGCCAGAGCGGCGCGCTCGGAGCCGGTGGCCCCTTGATCCCGGGACGAGCCCGGGATCACGGCGTCAGACCGCCTCTCAGAAGCCAACCGAAATGATGGCGCCCGTATAGGCATTGACGGTCAGCATCACCAGGCGGCCGCGATAATCGCGGCAGGGCACGCGGTAATAGTGATCATAGAAGATCGGCCGGCCGAAATGATGGTAGCGCGCCCGCTCAAGCCGCGGCCTCCAATAGCCGAAATCGCGGCGCTTCATATGACGGTAATCGTGCCTGCGATCGTAGCTGCCGCGGCCCCAGTCGCGCTTGCCATGGTCGCGATAGACGCGGCGATCGTCGTGCCGGTAATTGTCGGCCTGCGCGGCCATGGGAACCGTTGCAAAGAGCGCCGCCGCAAGGCCGGCAAGGACGAGAAACTTCTTCATGGGCTGCCTCCTTGGCAAATCGAACCGGGTATCGATCCGTTGAGGCAGAGAATGCGCGATGGCGGCTGAACCCATACTGGCCCGACCGTTCATCGCCTGTTCAGCTTTCAGCGGCGCGGCCGATCAACCGCCAAGAAAGAGCCGGCCGACTTCCGGATTTTCCAGAAGCTCTGCTCCCTTGCCAGCCAGCGCGACGCGGCCTGAAACCATTACATAGCCGAGATCGGCGAATTCGAGCCCCCTGCGTGCGTTCTGCTCGACCATGACGATGGTCTTGCCCTGCTCGTCGCGCAGCTCGGTGAGAATTTCGAACACCATGTCGATCATGCGCGGCTCGAGCCCGATGGAGGGTTCGTCGACCAGCAGGATGTCCGGGTCCATGATGAGCGCGCGGCTGATCTCGAGTAGCCGCCGCTCGCCGCCGGAGAGCACGCCCGCCCGCTCCCGCCGCCGCTTCGCGAGCCGCTCGTAACGCGCGAAGACCCGCTCCGCCGCTTCATGCGCCGCCCGCCCGTCGGCGAGAAGATAGCCGCCCATCAGGAGGTTTTCTTCCACCGTCATGTCGGGAAAGATCGAATTGTCCTGAAGGATATAGGCGATGCCCGCATCCTTCAGCCTCGCGCTCGATGAGAGGCGCGTTACGTCGCGGTCCTGCGCGATGACCGCGCCCGCCGTGATCCTCGTGAAGCCGAAGATCGAATGAAGCACGGTCGACTTTCCCGCGCCGTTCGGGCCTACAAGGCAGAGCCCCTGCCCTCGCGCTACCGCAAGGTCGATCCCGTGCAGGATCTCCATCGCGCCATAGCCAGCATGGAGCCCTCGAAGCTCGAGCACCGGCTCGCCGCTCGCAAGCGCAAGAAGCTCCTCCCGCGCAACCGCCTGCCCCAGCGCCTCGGCCTCGCGCGCGATGTCGGCGACCGAAAGCGCCGGCGCGATGCCGCCCTCGCCATAACCACCCGCCCGTTTGCGATCGCCCACCATCATTGCGCTCCGAGATAGGCATCGAGCACGCGCGCATCGCCACGTATCTCGTCCGGCGTGCCCTCGGCGAGCACGCGCCCATGCGCGAGACAGGTGATGCGCGAAGCAAGGTTCATGATGACGCGCATATTGTGCTCGATAACGAGCAGCGTGATGCCGAATTCCTCATTGGCCTTTCTCAGCCGGTCGATGAGCCCGTTGATGAGCGTGGGATTGATGCCGGCGGTCGGCTCGTCGAGAAGCAGAATCTTCGGCTCGCTCATCAGCGCCATGGCGAATTCGAGCAGCTTCTGCTGGCCGAAGCTCAGGCTCCCCGCCTTATGGTGCCGCTTTTCATGTAGGCCGACAAAGGCGAGCAGTTCCTCCGCGTGCTGATCGAGGCCGCGCGGACGCGGGCGCAAGAGCGCCAGCACACCGCCATGCGCATCGCGCGAACTGATCTGCATGTTCTCCATGGCGCTCATCTCGCCATAGACATGCGTCTGCTGATAGGTCCTGACGAGGCCCGCGCGGGCGATCGGGCCGACGCGGAGGCTCGAGATCGGCCTGCCCTCGAACAGGATCTCGCCCCCATCGACCGGAAAGGCGCCAGTGATGCAGCCGAAAAGCGTCGTCTTGCCGGAGCCGTTGGGGCCGATGAGACCGGCGATCTCGCCCGCTTTCACGGCGAGCGACACATCGTCATTGGCGACCACGCCACCAAAGCGCTTCGTCACATTGCGGACTTCGAGGAGCGGGCTCATGCGCGCGCTCCCGATCTGCGCGCGGCGAGGAAGCCCATGATGCCTTGCGGGAAGAAAAGCACGATCACGACGATGAGAAGGCCGAGCGCGACGCGCTGCCAGCCGAGCAGATAGGCCCAGAACAGTTCCTTGGTGAGGTGGAAGATCGCGGCGCCGATGACCGGACCCCAGAGCGTGCCCTTGCCGCCGAGTATCGCCATCAGCACCATCCAGACGCCGAAAGTCGCGCCCGAAAAGGCGACGTCGCGCGGATCGATGAAGCCGAGCATGTTGCCCGTGACGGCGCCCGCAAGCCCGAGAAAGAAGGCAGAGATCGCCCAGGCCGCCGTCTTGATGCGGGTCGTCTGGAGGCCCATCGCCTCGGCCTTGTCCTCATCGTCGCGGATCGCATTGAGCGCAAGCCCGAAGCGCGTCCTGTAGATCGCCCGCAGCGTGAGAAAACAGAGCGCCGCGATGGGGAACAGGAGGAAGTAGAAGAAGAGTTCGCGCCCGCCGAGCGCGCCCGGATAAAGCGGCATCGCCATGCCCGAGCCCGCGCCGACATAATCCCAGCCCGCCGCGATCTCGCCCGCCGCGATGCCGAGCCCGAGCGTGGCGATGGCGAAGTAGTGTCCGCGAATGCCGAGAAGGACGGCGCCGGAGAGGAAGGCGAAGAGAAGCGCGGCAACACCCGCCACGCCGATGCCGAGCGCCAGCGCCTCGAAATAGGGAAGACCGGAATCGCGCTGCACGACCGCGCAGGCATAACAGCCGATGCCGAAGAAGACGATGCTGCCGAAGGAGTTGTAGCCCATCTGGCCGCCGAGCATGTCCCAACTCTGCGCCAGCACCACCATCAGCCAGAAGAAGGCGAGCTGGGTGACGAGCCCCGGCATGAGGAAAGGCGCGGCGAGCGAGGCGAGCGCGATCGCGGCGAGCAGCGCGGGCTCGGGCAGCCGCCGCGCCCTGTCGATGAATGCGTCCATCATGACAGATAGCTTCTGCTGCGGGCGGCGCGCAGATTGCGCCAGACGAGGATCGCGACCATCAGCGCGAAGACGAAGGCGATCTGATATTCGGCACCGAGGACGAAGCCCGCCACATTCTCGACCGCGCCGAGCCCGAGCCCGGCCGCCACCACGCCCGCGACATTGCCGAGCCCGGCGACGACGACGATGAGGAACGAGCGCACCGTATAGGGCAGGCCGATATAGGGATGGATGGTCCATGCCATGACGGCGAGGCTGCCCGCCGCGCCGCAAAGGGCCGCGTTGATGCCATAGGTGACGACATAGACGCGATCGGTGTCGATGCCGAGCACATGCGCGGCGCGCGCGTTCTGCGCCGTCGCGCGGATCGCCTGCCCCATCCGCGCATGGCGCAGGAAGAGCCAGAGCGCCGCACCCGCCGCGAGCGCCAGTACGAAAGCGATGATCTTGATCCAGGCGAGCGTCACCGCGCCGTCGAGCATGTGGATCGAGCCGAGCCCGGTGTCGATGCTGCGCACATCGGAGCCGAAGACCATGTTCATGAGCTGCTGGATGAGGATGGAAAGGCCGAAGGTGGCGAGAATGGAAATGAAAAGATCCTTGTCCACCACGCGGAACACGACGACGCGATAGAGAAGCCAGCCGACGCAGAACATCAGGGCGGCAGAAAGCGGCAGCGCCGCGAGCGGCGGCACGCCATGGCTCGCCAGCGCGAAGGCGATGAACCCGCCAAGGACGACGAGTTCGCCCTGCACGATGTTGACGATGTTGAGCACGCCCCAGACGAGCGACATGCCATAGGCGGCGAGCGCGAAGATGGCGCCGACGAGAAGGCCGTTCAGCACGACATCGAGCGCGAAGGAAGGGTTCTGGACGAGGAGGAGAAGATTGTCGATCACTTGGCGTTCACCTCTCGTCCCAGCCGGGCGCTGGCGCGCGCAGCTTCGCCTCGGCCCATTTCTCCGGCCACACGACGACATATTTTCCGTCCTGCACCTGGAAGAGCACCATGGGCTTGCCGGCGTTCTTGCCCGTCTCGTCGAACTTGATCGGCCCGTAGAAGGTCTGCATGTCCGTTGCCGCGAGCGCGTCGCGCACCGCCTTGGGGTCGAGGCTGCCCGCACGCTCGAAGGCATCGGCATAGACCTGCACGGCGGCGCTCGATTCCGCCGCCTGATAGGGCGCGGGCTCGCCATAGGTTTTCTGATAGAGCGCGGCATAATCGCTCGCCTTGCCGAAGAGCGCGTCCGAATAGGAGAGCGACGGCGCCCATTGCGCGCCGCAAAGCGTGTATTCGGCGATCTTGCCGAACTTCTCCGCGATCTGCGCCGAGTCGCAATGCGTCATGGCGAGAAGCGGCACATAGACGCGCTGATCGGCAAGCTGGCGGATGGCGGTCGCCGCGCCCTTCTCATGGCCGGAGACGATGAGAAGATCGGGCTTCAGGACTTTCACCTTGGTCAGCGTCGCCGACATGTCGTTGAGCTCGGGCGGCAGCTTGTCGTCGATGACGATCTTCATGCCATAGCGCTTCGCATCGGCGGTCACGCCCTCGCGCACATCCTGCGAGAAGGGATCGTTCTCGAAGGCCATGGCGACCTTGAGCTTCGTCGGGTCGGCGGCGCGCGAAGCGGCGAGCTGCACCGCAGGCTGAAGATATTGATCCGTGGTCGAGAGGACGGCGAAGAGGTATTTGTAGCCCTTGCGGAAGAGCGAGATGGCCGCGCCATTCGCCTCGACCATGGGCACGCCGTATTTCTCGTTTACCGGCGCCATGGCCTCGGCGAGCCCGGAGGAATAGGGCCCGAGCAGATACTGCACCTTGTCCTGCTGGATGAGCCGTTCGGCAAGCTGCGCGCCGCGCGCGGGGGTCGATTCGTCGTCGTAATAGAGGATCTCGAGCCTGTAGCTCTTGCCGCCGACCTTCACGCCGCCGCGCTCATTGATGGCCTTGACGGCGAGGTCGTAGCCATTGCGCGTATAGACGCCATTGGTCGAGTACTTGCCGCTCAGCGAGACGGCCGCCCCGAGCCTGATCGTGCCGGCTTCCTCCGCCTGCGCCGCTTGCGCTAGGGCCCCAAAGCCCGCCACGGCCATCAGAACGGCCCGCGCCCATGATCGCAATTTCATCATCATCCCCTCTGGCACCCGCCTCCGTGACGCCTCTCCGGCAGGCGGCGCGGAAGATATCCCCATCTTGAACTGGCGGACCGCAATTCCTACTTCCAGAACGCCGGACGCCGCATGTGCGGGTCCGGGGGTGAAGGGCTCCGGCCGGCCTCGCCGAGGCGGCATTAAAGCCTTTCGTCCGCTGGTTTTCCATCGCTTTAAAAGGATGTAACGCCCATGAGAACCTTCGATTTTTCCCCGCTTTACCGCTCCACGGTCGGCTTCGACCAGCTCCAGTCGCTGCTCGACTCGGTGACCCGGGACGCAACCCCGACCTATCCCCCCTACAACATCGAACGTCTGGGCGAGGCTGAATATCGCATCACCATGGCCGTTGCCGGCTTTTCCGAGAACGATCTTTCGATCGAGGTGAAGCAGAACGTGCTCACCATTTCCGGCAAGCGCACCGAGCCCGAGAACACCAATTACCTTTACCAGGGCATTGCCGGCCGGAGCTTCGAGCGCCGTTTCCAGCTTGCCGACCATGTCGAGGTGAAGGGCGCGCAGCTCGAGAACGGGCTGCTCCATGTCGATCTCGTACGCCGCATTCCCGAGGAACTGAAACCGCGCCAGATCGCGATCAAGTCCTCGGTGTCGAACGCGCGGACGATCGAGGGCAACCTCGCCGCTGCCGAATAACGCCACACCAGGCAGATGAATGAGAGCGCCTCCGGGACAAGCCCGGGGGCGCTTTTCTTACGCCGTCCGGCGCAGGGGAAGCTGCATCTCGACCACGCCCGGCTCGCCCTCGATATGCTCGCGCACGAAGCCGAGCGCCGCGCAGAGATCGATCATGTGATGGTTCTCGCGCAGCACATGGCCGAAGACGATGCCAACCCCTCGCATGCGCGCATAGTTGATGAGATGCTGCATCAGCGTGTAGCCGAGCCCGATCCCCTGATGATCCGTCCGCACAAGGATGGCATATTCGGAGCGTTCCCGGTCCGGGTCTTCCGACAGACGCCCCACGGCCGCAATCTCGCGCATGGAGGCGTCGGTGAAGATGACGAAGGCCATCTCCCGGTCATAGTCGATCTGTGTCAGGCGCGCGGCGAGCTGGCGCGGGAGCTGACGCAGCGGCGAGAGAAAGCGCATGCGCAGATCTTCCGGGTCCGTATGCGCGAGAAGATCGTCGATGAGCGTCACATCCTCCGGCTTGATCGGCCGCATGGGATAGGTCTTGCCCTTGCGGTCGCGGATGACGCCTTCGAGATCCGAAGGGTAGGGACGCACGGCGAGCCGCTCGGTGCCGACGGAAACCGCCGGCCGCACGCGGATGCGCGCATCGACCGCGACGACGCCACGATGGTCCGCCCATAGCGGATTGATGTCGAGTTCGAGCACTTCCGGCAGATCTGCGACGAGATCGCCAAGCGCCATGAGCGTGCCGGCGATGGCATCGAAATCGGCGGGCGGCCGGTCGCGATAGCCCTCGAGCAGCCGCGAGATGCGCGTCCGCCGTATCAGGTCTTCGGCGAGCACGCGATTGAGCGGCGGCAGCGCCATCGCCTTGTCGCGAATGACCTCGACCGCCGTGCCGCCCTGCCCGAAGAGAATGACCGGACCGAAGGTCGCGTCGTCCACCACGCCGAGAATGAGCTCGAAAGCGCTCGGACGGCTGACCATGCGCTGAACCGTGAAGCCTTCGATGCGCGCACCCGGCGCCGCCGCGCTCACCATGGTGAGCATGCGGCCCGCCGCCTCGCGCACCGCATCGGCGCTTTCAAGGCCGAGCGCGACGCCGCCGACATCGGTCTTGTGTGTAATGTCGGGCGAGAAAATCTTGAGCGCCACCGGAAAGCCGATTTCGGCGGCGATCCGCGCCGCCTCCTCTCCGTCATGCGCGATACGGGTATCGACCGCCGGAATGCCATAGGCGGAAAGCAACGCCTTCGCTTCGGGCTCGTTGAGCCATTCGCGCTCTTCAGCAAGCACGCGGCCGACGATTTCGCGCGCGCGAGAGAGATCGCGATCCGGCCATGCCGGGCCCGCCGGGGGAATTTCCATCAGGAGCCGCTGGTTCTGGCGATAGCGCACCTGGTGCATGAAAGCGGTGATCGCCTGGCTCGGCGTGTCATAGGTCGGCACGAGGCGCGAGAGGAAAACCTCGCGCCCCGCCCGCGCGCTCAGATCCCCGAGCCAGCTCGTGAAGACGGGCTTGCCGCTTTTCTCCGCCGCATCGGCCACCGCGCGCGCCGCCGCCACATTGTCCACCACCGCCGTCGGGCAATTGATGGCAAGCAGTGCGTCAGTGTTCGGGTCCTTCAGCATGATGCCGATTGCCGCCGCGTAACGCTCCGCCGGCGCGTCGCCGACGATATCGACAGGATTACCCCGACTCCAGGTGCGCGGCAGCACGGCATCGAGCTGGGCCAGCGTCTCGGGCGCAAGCTCCGCCATCTGCCCGCCTTCCTCGATGAGGAAATCCGTCGCCAGCACGCCGAGCCCGCCGCCATTGGTGAGAATGCCGAGACGTTCGCCGCCGAGCGGCTTGCGCTCGGGCCGGGTGGAGAGCGTTTCCATCGCCTCGAACAGATCGTCGAGCCCCTTCACGCGCAGCATGCCCGCGCGCTGGAAGGCGGCTTCGTAAACCGCGTCGGAGCCCGCAAGCGCGCCCGTATGCGAGGCGGCCGCCCTCGCCGCCGCCGCATGCCGCCCGGCCTTGATCACCATGACGGGCTTCAGCCGCGCGGCCTGCCGGCCCGCCGACATGAATTTGCGGGCGTGCTCGATCGACTCGACATAGAGAAGGATGCTCCGCGTCTGCGGATCCTGGGCGAGATGGTCGAGCATGTCGCCGAAATCGACATCGGCCATGCCGCCGAGCGAAACGATATGGGAAAAGCCGATCCCGCGCGTCGCCGCCCAGTCGAGCATCGCCGTGATGACCGCGCCCGATTGCGACACGAAGGCGATATTGCCCTTGAGCGGCGCGATATGCGCGAAGGACGCATTGAGCCCCACGCCCGGCACCATGACGCCGAGACAATTCGGGCCGACGATGCGCATGAGCGATGGCCGGGCGGCCGCGAGCATGCGCGCCTGAAGCGCCCTGCCTTCCTCGCCGAGCTCCCCGAAGCCCGCGGTGATGACCACCGCCGCGCGCGTGCCGCGCGAACCGAGCTCCGCCAAGAGATCGGGTATGCCCTGAGGCGGCGTCGCGATGACAGCGAGATCGGGCGCGGCGGGAAGATCGCTCACACTGGCGACGGCGTCGACATCGCACATGCGTCCGCCAAACTCCGCGGCGCGGCGATTGACCGCCCAGATCTTTCCACCATAGCCGCCGCCGGTCAGGTTCTTCAGCACGACATTGCCGACGCTGCCTGCCCTCATGCTTGCCCCGATCAATGCGATGGAACGCGGAGCAAACATCTTGTCGAGATTGCGGATGGTCATAGGCGGAGAGTTCCCCCTGGCGGCCTGCAATATGGCGAAAGACCGGCATCGCCCTTAAACTACCCCAAGAATATGAAGGAACGGGGCGAACGCTTCCACCATTTCGCCGCACCGGCAGCGGAGGCTTCATGTCGAGCACGAGAGCCAAGCTTTTCAACCGCCTGCTCCGCATCCTGACGGCGCGCGGGCTCGACCCCAACGCAGATCCGCGCCTCCTGCGCCAGAGGCTCGACCGCCTGATCGAGCGCTTCAACCGGCCGCTGCGCCACGCCCGCGCCGAGCCGCTCGACGTCGAGGGCATCGCCGCCGAATGGGTTGTTCCCGATACGGAGATTCCGGGACGCTTCCTGCTCTATCTGCATGGCGGCGGCTACATCTTCTGCAACCCGCGAACCCATCGCAACATCGTCTCGAACATGGCGAGAGCGGCAAGAACGCGCGCACTCGTCATCGACTATCGCCTCGCGCCGGAGCACCCTTTTCCCGCCGCGGTCGAGGATGCGCTCAAGGCCTATCGCTGGCTCCTCTCGCAGGGCGCGGACCCCGCGCGCATCACCATTGCGGGCGATTCCGCCGGCGGCGGCCTCTCGCTCGCCCTGCTTCTCGCCCTGCGGGACAGGGGCGAGCCCTTGCCGGCCGGCGCCGCGCTTCTCTCGCCCTGGACCGACCTTGCCGCTTCCGGCTGGACGCATGTCACCCATGCCCGCCTCGACCCGATGCTCGGGCTGGACGGGCTGCTGCTCGCCGCCCGCCATTACCTTCAGGGCGCGCTGCCTACCGAGCCTCTCGCCTCGCCGCTCTTCGGCCGCCTCGAAGGGCTGCCGCCGCTCACCATCCATGTCGGCGACCGGGAAATCCTGCTCGACGATTCGCTGCGTCTGGCGGAAAAGGCGCGGGCCGCCGGGGTCGCTGTCGATCTGAAGGTCTGGCACGGCCTGCCCCATGTCTTTCAGGCCGCGAGCTTCCTGCCGGAAGCAAGATCGTCGCTGGGGCAACTGGGAGAATTTCTCGACGCGCGCATGAAGGCCGCGCCCTGAAGCCACTCCACTTCCGATGAAACACGAATTTCGCCTTAGGAGGGATTTAACCCCCGGAAGGCTAGAAAATCATGTTGAACCGGGTATGAAGGCGAAGAAGGCGGATGGAGTTCGTCGATCGGACATCGAGATGGAAAATCATCTGCGCCGCGTCGTGTAAACGAGGCGCGGCAAAATGCTGATGGGTAACGAGGGCCAGGGCAGGAGCCTGACGCGTCAGTTCGGGCTGAAGTTTGTCGCCTTGGCCCTGCTTCTGGCGCTCTGCCAGCTTTCTCTCGAATATCTTCATGCCAAGCGGGAACTTCTGGATCATCTGGCCGACCGGGCCGCGATGCTTTCCGGCAACCTGCTCATGCATGCCGAGCGGGAACCTTCCTTCTCGCTTCCGGACGCGATCCGCCATGTGAACTGGCAGACGCGGTACTTCTCCGATCTCGTCGGCGTCTATTTCGTCGATCCGCAGGGCCGCCTCGTCGACAAGGCCATGCGCCCCGGCGAGATGATCGATGCCGCCATTCTGAAGAGCCCGGCCGTCCGGGACGGTGTGGCGACGAGCATGGAAAGCCGGACGGGCCGCAATATCGGCCTTTCGGGTGGCAATCCCGCCTTCTGGCTGCATGTCACCTATGTCGCGCCTCTCGGCCTCGACGCACTCTTTGTGGTCGACCAGGGCGTGTCGCGCGAGAGGATAGCCGGCCCCATCGTCTCCGCGCTCGCGGCGCGCAGCGCGCTTTTTCTTGCCCTTCTCGCCGCCTTCTACTGGCTCGTGCAATCGTCCGTTCTGCGGCCGATCTCGCGTCTCGGCGACGCGCTCGCGCGAAGCGGCGCGGGCGGCGCGCTCGACCTTTCCTCCGAACTGCCGCCGAACGAAATCGGCGCGCTCGCAAAGCGGGTCGACGAGTTGCTGCTGAGCCTCGATGGCTGCATGGAGCGAAACGAAGTGCTGCTTCAGGCCATCGAAAGGCTCGACGCCGGCGTGCTGATCGCGACGGATGAGGGCCGGATCGTCTGGGCGAGCGCGGGCTTCGAGCGCATGACGGGCTTTTCCCGCGCCGAGATGGAAAGCCGCAGCCTGGACAATATCTATTCGAGACACTGCAAGCCCATCGGCGCGCTGTCGGCCTTGCGGCAGGCGGTGCGTTTCAACCATGGCTACAAGGTCGAGACCGTCGATCACGCGAGCAACGGGCGCGACTTCTGGGCCTCGATTGAGGTTCACCCGATCGCCGAGGCCGCCGGAAAACACGGCAAATTCATCGTCATCGAATATGACATCTCGCGAGCCAGGAAACTGAAAGCCGAACTGGACGAGAGCCGGAGTTTTCTGCGCGCACGCACCGACGACCTGCAGCAGGCAAACACCGAACTTGCGGCAAGACGCACCAGCGATACGCAGGCAGATGCAGAACCGGCCGCCAAGCAGGAAGGCCGCGCGACGGCGGCGCAGGTCGCCGGAGCCACGAGCCTCGATGTGCTGCTCGCCGAGGACCAGCCGGTCAACCAGAAACTCATGATCGCCGTCATGGAACGGCTCGGCCACCATCTGACGATCGCGAATAACGGCATCGAGGCGCTGCGCCTTCTCGAGCGCCAGACCTTCGATGTCGTGCTCATGGATATTCAGATGCCGGAACTCGACGGCATCAACGCGACGAAGCTCATCAGAAGCGCGGATGAAGCCTGGCGGAACGTGCCGATCGTCGCCCTGACGGCGCATGCGGCCGAAAGCCAGCGCGAAACCTATCTCTCGGCCGGCATGGACGGCTTTGTCGCCAAGCCCTTCAAGATCGACCTGCTGATCGCCGAGATGACCCGCGTCGTCGCCACCAGCCGCGCGGATAATCCGCAAGGGCCGGGGAATGCGCTCTCCGACATGCTGGACGAGATCGACGGCCTGATAGGCTGACGGGGGAGCGGACCAGAAAGGGAAGCGTCAGGCCGTCAGCGTGGCGAGCTTCTCGACGATGCGCGCGCCCGTATCGCCGCCCGTGCCGAAGAGGTCGTTGTCGCTCACAAGCTTCAGCAGCTTGATATGCGCATTCACGATGTCGAGCGAGCGCTTCGACGTCCGGTCGCCCGTGCGCAGATAGTCGCAAAGCGACGCACCGATCGACGTGATGAGATGATAGCCGAAGGAACCGCCCTGCCCCTTTATATTGTGCGCGATGGAGTGGATGTCCTTGAGCACATCCGCAGGCGGAACACCCTTGTCCAGACGCGAGAAGATTTCCTCGAGGCTCGCAATGTCCTCGGCAAGCGTCTCGCGGAAACTGTCGCGCAGGGCCGCCACCGCGGCTTCCGCATGCGCGATCATCGCTTCATAGTCGGGCGTCGATTTCGCACCAGCCATGCGATCCCCTATCTCCGGCTCCGAATGGGGAGCCTCGGGCAAGTTTAGAAGATCACGCTTAACGAAGGCTGAAGCCTGTTCCGTATTGAACTCAACCCCGCGCAACCGCAAGGAAGCGATCGACATCGCTCTCATGCGTCGCGAACGAGGCGACCAGCCGGACGGTCATGGCCTCCCCGTCATCCCCTGCCATCGGCCAGGGGTGGAACCGCGCTCCCGCCTCCCGAAGGCGCCGCAATACGTCTCGCGGAAGCCGGACGAAAACCTCATTGGCCTCGACCGGAAAGCGGATGGCCGCCCGGTCGAGCAGGCGGAGGCCGCTCGCAAGCCGCGCCGCCATGGCATTGGCATGGGCCGCGTTGCGCAGCCAAAGCCCGTCGGCCAGATAGGCCTCGAGTTGCGCGGAGAGAAATCGCATCTTCGAAAAAAGGTGCCCGGAACGCTTGCGGCGAAAGGCGAAGTCGGCGGCGCGGCCGGGATCGAAAAAGACGACGGCCTCGGCGGCGAGCGCCCCGTTCTTCGTCGCGCCGAAGGAGAGGACGTCGACGCCCGCCTTCCATGTCATTTCGGCGGGCGTGAGGCCCGTCGCGGCGAGCGCATTGGCGAACCGCGCCCCGTCCATATGGACCGCGAGATTCCGCGCCCGCGCGAGCGCGACGAGGCGGGCAAGCTCGTCCGCCTTATAAAGAGTGCCGGCCTCCGTCGATTGCGTGACCGTCAGGGTCGCGGGCTGAACGTGGTGAACGACGCCTGCCGGAAGGGAGTTCAGAACGGCCTCGAGCGCCTCGGGGTCGATCTTGCCCTCGCCGCCCGGAATGCCGATGAGCTTCGCGCCGGCCGTGAACATCTCCGGCGCGCCGCATTCATCGGCATGCGCATGGGCCTGTTCATGGCAGAGGATCGCGCCATGGGAGGGCGTCAGCGCCGCAAGCGCCAGCGCATTCGCGGCCGTGCCGGTCGCCACCGGAAAGACGGCGACCTCGCGCTCGAACACCTCCGCAAAGCGCAGCTGAAGCCGCGCCGTGATCTCATCCTCGCCATAAGACGGAACGGCGCCCTCATTCGCGCGCCCGATCGCCTCGAGAATTTCCGCCGCCACGCCGAACGCGTTGTCGCTTGTGAAAATCATGCTACCTGCCATCCGCCTCCCGATAGGGCGGACAATATAGAAAAGATGACGAAAGCCTGCGCGAGATCCCGTCAGGCGCCGCCTAACCCTCTGATTTCCGGCCCAAATTTTTTAGGTCAGCATACCTGTCGTATTTGCTTGATTCAGCCCCGGACTTTCGGCATGATCTTCAGGCTAAGATGGGCATCGGGTTCCGACGAGAGAAAATGCCCATGGAAAGCAAAGGCCCCGTTTGCGGTGCGCCTCATCGGGCGGGCCGGGACGGGCCGGCGACCTTGCACGGCGATGCGACCCATTGCCCTGCGGGACTTTATTTAACAACCAGACGTGCGATCCGTTGAGCGAAACGTGGCTTTCTGGCGCCCTGAAGGGCGCCCGGTGCGCGATCCAGTCGCCGACGGAACAGGAACGGTCCGTCTCCCGCGCATGGGGAGCGGATAGGCGAGGAACGATGGACAAGATGGAGAAGGCTCGAGGCCGGACGCCCAAGAGCGGGGAGCGCCCCGCGGTCGTCGCCACGTCGTTTGAGGACATGGCGGCAGTACCGGCGGGGCTTCCAGATGCGCAGGGTCTTTACGATCCGCGCAATGAACGCGATGCCTGCGGCATCGGCTTCGTGGCGAACATCCATAATCGAAAATCCCACAAGATCATCGAGGACGGCCTCAGGATCCTCGAGAACCTCGAACATCGAGGCGCGGTAGGCGCGGACCCCAAGGCGGGCGACGGCGCCGGCATCCTCATACAGATCCCCGATGCCTTCTTCCGCGAGGAATGCGCCGCTCTCGGCATCACGCTTCCCGCTGCCGGCGAATACGCCATCGGCCATTTCTTCCTGCCCCGCGACAAGGCGGAACGGACCAAGATCGTCGAACTCGTCGAGAAGACAGTCGTCGAGGAAGGTCAGGTTTTCCTCGGCTGGCGCGACGTGCCCGTCGACAATTCCGATCTCGGCCATTCGGTGAAGCCGACCGAACCGTTCCATCGTCAGCTCATCGTGGCGCAGGGGCCCGGCATCGGCGATCAGGATCACTTCGAGCGCAAGCTCTTCGTGATCCGCAAGCGCATCTTCAACACGATCTTCCGCGAAACGGGCAGGATGCCCCGGGATCTCTACATCGCCTCGCTCTCCTCGCGCACCATCGTCTACAAGGGCATGCTGCTCGCCGCGCAGGTCGGCTCCTACTACAAGGATCTGCGCGACCCGCGCATGGTGACGGCGCTCGCCCTCGTCCATCAGCGCTTCTCGACCAACACGTTCCCGACCTGGCGGCTGGCTCATCCCTTCCGGATGATCTGCCACAATGGCGAGATCAACACGCTGCGCGGCAACGTGAACTGGATTCAGGCGCGCTATTCCTCCATGCAGTCGGAGATTCTCGGCGACGATCTGAAGAAGCTCTGGCCGATCGCGGTCGAAGGCCAGTCGGACAGCGCCTGCTTCGACAATGCGCTCGAACTCCTCGTGATGGGCGGCTATTCGCTCGCCCATGCGATGATGATGCTCATTCCCGAAGCATGGGCGGGCAATCCGCTCATGGATGAGGATCGCCGCGCCTTCTACGAATATCACGCCGCGCTCATGGAGCCGTGGGACGGACCCGCCGCGGTCGCCTTCACCGATGGCCGCCAGATCGGCGCGACGCTCGACCGCAACGGATTGCGGCCCGCGCGCTATTTCGTCACCGACGAGGGCAACGTCGTCATGGCGTCCGAAATGGGCGTGCTGCCCGTGCCGGAAGAATCCATCGTCGAGAAGTGGCGCCTTCAGCCGGGCAAGATGCTCCTCATCGATCTCGAGGAAGGCCGCATCATCGCCGATGACGAGATCAAGGCGAAGCTCTCGAAGCTCAACCCTTACAAGAAGTGGGTCGAACGCACGCAGATCGTGCTCGAGGACATGCCGCCCGCCACGAAGGCGGCAAAGCCGCCGCATGACGCCGCGCTTCTCGATCTCCAGCAGGCTTTCGGCTACACGCAGGAAGACATCAAGTTCCTCCTGTCGCCGATGGCGATCGAGGGTCAGGAAGCGATCGGCTCAATGGGCACGGATACGCCCGTCTCCGTTCTCTCGGAAAAGCCGAAGCTGCTCTACACCTACTTCAAGCAGAACTTCGCGCAGGTGACGAACCCGCCGATCGACCCGATCCGCGAAGAACTCGTCATGTCGCTCGTCTCCTTCATCGGCCCGCGACCGAACCTGCTCGATCTCAAGGGCATGTCGAGCGTGAAGCGGCTCGAGGTGCGCCAGCCGATCCTCACCAATGAGGATCTCGAAAAGATCCGCATGATCGGCGAGGTCCCGGACAATCACTTCAGATCGGAGACGCTCGACATCACCTACAAGGCCGAGCGCGGCGCGGACGAAATGGAAACCATGCTCGGCCGACTCTGCGAGCGCGCCGAGGAAGCGGTGGCCAGGGGCTTCAACATCATCATCCTGTCCGATCGCAAGGTGTCGGCGGAACGGATGGCGATCCCGGCACTCCTTGCGACATCGGCCGTGCACCACCACCTCATCGCGAAGGGGCTTCGCACCTCGGTCGGCCTCGTCGTCGAGACGGGCGAGGCGCGCGAGGTGCATCACTTCGCCTGTCTTGCGGGCTATGGCGCCGAAGCGATCAACCCCTATCTCGCCTTCGAGACGCTGGAAGCGATGCTTCCCTCGCTCGACGAGAAGCTCACCGCCTATGAGATCACCAAGCGTTACATCAAGGCGATCGACAAGGGACTGCTCAAGGTCATGTCCAAGATGGGCATCTCGACCTATCAGTCCTATTGCGGCGCGCAGATCTTCGACGCGATTGGCCTCAACTCCGATTTCGTGACCAGATATTTCACGGGCACGGCCTCGGTGATCGAGGGCGCGGGCTGCCATGAAATCGCCGAGGAGACGTTCCGCCGCCATCAGCTCGCCTTTGGCGACGCGCCGGTCCTGCGCAACGCGCTCGATGTCGGCGGCGAATACGCCTTCCGCTTCCGCGGCGAGGAACACGCCTGGGATCCGGACTCGGTGCGCGATCTTCAGCATGCGGTACGCGGCAACAGCCAGGACAAGTATCGCGAGTTCGCCCGGCGCATCAACGATCAGAGCAGGCGGCTTCTGACCATTCGCGGCCTCTTCGAGATCAAGACCGCGGAAGCCGACGGCCGCAAGCCCGTGCCGCTGGAGGAGGTCGAGCCCGCCAAGGAGATCGTCAGGCGTTTCGCCACCGGCGCCATGTCCTTCGGCTCGATCAGCCGCGAGGCGCATACGACACTGGCAATCGCCATGAACCGCATCGGCGGCCGCTCCAATACGGGCGAAGGCGGAGAGGAATCCGACCGCTTCAAGCCGCTGCCGAATGGCGATTCCATGCGCTCCTCCATCAAGCAGGTCGCATCCGGACGCTTCGGCGTGACGGCCGAGTATCTCGTCAATTCCGACATGATGCAGATCAAGATGGCGCAGGGCGCAAAGCCCGGCGAAGGCGGGCAGCTACCCGGCCACAAGGTCGATGCCGTCATCGCCAAGGTGCGCCACTCGACGCCGGGCGTCGGCCTCATTTCGCCGCCTCCGCATCATGACATCTATTCGATCGAGGACCTCGCCCAGCTCATCTTCGACCTGAAGAACGTGAACCCCGACGGCCTCGTCTCGGTGAAGCTCGTCTCCGAAGTCGGCGTCGGCACGGTCGCGGCCGGCGTCTCAAAGGCGCGAGCCGATCACGTCACGATCTCGGGCTTCGAGGGCGGCACGGGCGCCTCGCCCCTCACCTCGATCAAGCATGCCGGCAGCCCCTGGGAGATCGGCCTTGCCGAAACGCACCAGACCCTGGTGCTGAACCGCCTGCGCGGCCGCATCACGGTGCAGGTCGATGGCGGTCTCAGAACCGGCCGCGATGTCGTCATCGGCGCGCTGCTCGGCGCCGACGAGTTCGGCTTCGCCACCGCGCCGCTCATCGCGGCAGGCTGCATCATGATGCGCAAGTGCCATCTGAACACCTGCCCCGTCGGCGTGGCGACGCAGGACCCGGAACTGCGCAAGCGCTTCGTCGGCATGCCGGAGCATGTGATCAACTACTTCTTCTTCGTCGCGGAAGAAGTGCGCGAATACATGGCCTCGCTCGGCTATCGCAGCTTCAACGAGATGATCGGCCAACTCCAGATGCTCGACAAGCGCAAGGTCGTCGATCACTGGAAGGCGCATGGTCTCGACTTCTCGCGGCTCTTCCACAAGCCGGAAGCCGGCAAGGATGTCGCCATCTACCGGACCGAGACGCAGGATCACAAGATCGCCAGCGTGCTCGACCGCAAGCTCATCACGCAAGCGCGCGATGCCATCGAGCGGAAGAAGCACGTCCGGATCGAAACCTCGGTCGGGAACACGGATCGCACCGTCGGCGCCATGCTTTCGGGCGCCATCGCCAGGCGTCATGGCCATGCGGGGCTTCCCGACGATACGGTCCATGTGAAGCTCAACGGCACGGCCGGCCAGAGCTTCGGCGCCTGGGCCGCGCATGGCGTGACGCTCGAACTCGAAGGCCAGGCCAACGACTATGTCGGCAAGGGCCTATCCGGCGGGCGCCTCATCGTCTACCCGCCGGCCAATACGAGGATCGTGCCCGAGAAGAGCATCATCGTCGGCAACACCGTTCTTTACGGCGCGATTTCCGGCGAGTGCTACTTCCGTGGCGTCGCGGGCGAACGCTTCGCCGTCCGCAATTCCGGCGCCATCGCAGTCGTCGAAGGCACGGGCGACCATGGCTGCGAATACATGACCGGCGGCATCGTCGTCGTTCTCGGACAGACGGGCCGCAACTTCGCGGCCGGCATGTCCGGCGGCATCGCCTATGTCCTCGACGAGGACGGCATGTTCGAAAAGCGCTGCAACATGGCGATGGTCGATCTGGAGCCGGTGGAATCGGAACTCGCGCTGATGGAAAAGCTCCACCACCAGCGCAGCGATCTGGAAAGCCACGGCCTCGTCGACATCATGTCCGACATGACGCGCTTCGACGCCGAGCGGCTCCGCCAGCTCATCGAAAATCACGCCCGCTACACCAATTCGTCGCGGGCGAAGGAAATACTCGGCAACTGGTCCGCAATGCTCCCCAAATTCCGAAAGGTCATGCCGGTCGAATACCGGCGCGCCCTGAAGGAAATGGAACGCGCGCAGCAAAGCGCCCCTGAAGCCATCGCCGTGGCAGGAGAGTAACGTGGGAAAGATTACCGGATTTCTGGAGATCGACCGGCAGGACCGCAAGTATCAGCCTGCTTCCGACCGCATTCGTCACTTCAAGGAGTTCGTGATTCCGCTCGGCGAAAAGGCCGTGCGGGATCAGGCCTCCCGCTGCATGGATTGCGGCATTCCCTACTGCCACAATGGCTGCCCCGTGAACAACCAGATCCCCGACTGGAACGATCTGGTCTATCGCGACAATTGGGAAGAGGCCTGCCGCAACCTTCACTCGACGAATAATTTTCCCGAGTTCACCGGCCGCATCTGCCCCGCCCCCTGCGAGGCGGCCTGCACGCTCAACCTCATCGAGCAGCCGGTCACGATCAAGACGATCGAATGCGCGATCGTCGATCGCGGCTGGGCAGAAGGCTGGCTTCCGCCGCAGCCTGCCGCCAGGCGGTCGGGCAAGAGGGTCGCCATCGTCGGGTCGGGTCCTGCCGGGCTTGCCTGCGCGCAGCAGCTTTCCCGCGCGGGCCACGAGGTTCATGTCTTCGAGAAGAACGCGAAGGCCGGCGGCCTGCTCCGCTATGGCATCCCCGATTTCAAGTTGGAAAAGCACCTGATCGACAGGCGCCTTTCCCAGATCGAGGCCGAAGGGGCGAGCTTCCATTATGGCGCGCATATCGGCGTCACCATGAAGGCGAAGACGCTGCTGGACGAGTTCGACGCCGTCGTCCTCGCCGGCGGTTCCGAGCATCCGCGCGATCTCCCCATCGAGGGGCGCGATCTTCGCGGCGTTCACTTCGCCATGGATTTTCTGCCGCAGCAGAACCGGCGCAATTCCGGCGAGCCGCTTCAGAACATCGAGCCGATCCTTGCAGGCGGAAAGCATGTCGTCGTCATCGGCGGCGGCGACACGGGCTCCGACTGCATCGGCACCTCGTTCCGTCAGGGCGCGCTCTCGGTGACGCAGCTCGAGATCATGCCCGCGCCGCCCGAGAAGGAGAACAAGCTCCTGACATGGCCCGACTGGCCGCTCAAGATGCGAACCTCGTCGAGCCAGGCCGAGGGCGCGGGGCGCGACTTCTCCGTCATGACGCGGCGCCTCATCGGCGAGGGCGGCCAGGTGACGGCAATCGAATGCGTCCGCCTCGACGACAAGATGCAGGCGATCGCGGGCAGCGAGTTCAACCTCAAGGCCGATCTCGTTCTGCTCGCCATGGGCTTCGTCCATCCCCTCCATGAAGGCATGCTCGCGGAACTGGGTGTCGCGCTCGACAAGCGCGGCAATGTGGCCGCCGACACGGCGACCTACAGGACGACGCTCGACAAGGTCTTCTCGGCGGGCGACATGCGCCGCGGCCAGTCGCTCGTCGTCTGGGCGATCCGCGAGGGCCGCCAGGCGGCGCGCGAGGTCGATCTCTTTCTGATGGGCGAGACGACGCTTCCGCGCTGATCCCGGGCCGTCCGTACAATGCCGAAGCCCCGCCGGAAACGGCGGGGCTTTTTTCCGCCGCCACGCGATTGCCCAGACCCACTGGACAGTTTCTCCCGAACCGCCTTCACTAACGAGGGGAAGACAGCATTCGGGGGGCAAGGTGCTGGCATATTTCAAGGCGGGCGTGACGGCGAGGGTTCTCGGCTTTCTCGGGCTTTGTCTCGCGCTGGGAGGGCTTGTCGGTGTCTGGACCATCGAGCAGTACCAGCAGGTCGCGGAGAAGCTGGCCTTCGAGTCCTCGAAGCGCCTTGGCGACTTCACCGGCTCGATCGGCACGCAAATCGTGCGCAACGGCTTCTCGACGCTGCAGGCCATGTCGGGCTTCCAGCGCGTGCAGGGCATGAACCCGAAGGATTGCAGCGATGTCTCCCGCTTCTTTCTGAACAGCTCGCTCGGCTATTCCAATATCGGCGCCGTCACGCCTGCTGGCGATCTCTATTGCAGCGCGCTCACAGCCCCCCACCCGGTCAATCACCGGGATTCCCTCTGGTTCAGGCGCACGATCGAGACAGGCGCCCCCGCCGTCGGCAATTTCCAGACCAACCCCGTCAACGGCAGGCAGATCATCACCTTCAGCATGCCGCTGAAGAACCCGGATGGCTCGATCGCCCAGATCATCTTCGCGTCGCTCGAAACGGCCTATATCGAGGGCGTGATCCGTCTGCCGAGCCTTCCGGCCGGCTCCACCGTGACTGTCATCGATCAGGACGGAAACCTGCTCATCGATCACCCGGCCGGTTCCGCGGCGCCGGGCGAGAACATGACCCATTGGCCTATCGCGGCGCGCGCCGCCGCCGCCGCAACCCGTTTCGTCATGGAGGGCACAGGGCTCGACGGCGCTCGCCGGTTCTACGCCTCGACCGGCATCTATGCGCGCGGCGCGCTCATCCCCGGCATCGCCACGCAGCCGACAAAGTCCATATCCATCATCATCGGCGTGCCGGCGAAGCGCGACATCGCCACGCTCCTGACGCCGCTCAAGGCATCAGGCGCCGCAATCGGCCTCGTCTTCCTTCTCATACTGACGGGCACCTATGTCTTTCTCTCGCGTACCATGCTGCGCCCCATTCGGCAGATACACGCAGCCGCGCGTCAGTTGCGGCGGGGCGATTTCTCCGTCCGCCTTCCGGCCACCACCCGGAGAGACGAGATCGGCACTCTTTCGAACAGCTTCAACGAGATGGCCAGCGCCCTTGCCGAGCGCGACACCAATCTGCGCCAGACGAGCGAGCGCCTCAGGCGGATACTCGATACCGAGCCCGGCTGCGTGAAGATTCTCGACCGCGACCTGCGCTTCGTCGACATCAACCGCGCAGGCGCCGAACTCATGTGCGCGCCCGACATCGAAAGCGTGCGCGGCGCCGATGTCCTTGATTTCGTCGCCGAGGAGGATCACGAACGCTTCAGGGCGCATATTCTTTCCGTCATCGACGGCAGGAAGGAATCGATCACCTATCAGCTCGTCGATTGCAATGGCGAGCGCCACTGGATCGAATCCCATGCCGCCGCCATTCGCCTCGCCGACGATGCGCCGCACGCCTATATCGCGATCAGCCGCGACAAGACCGAGGAACTGAAAACGGCGGCCCAACTCGTGCAGGCGCAGAAGATGGAATCGATCGGCCGGCTCACCGGCGGCGTCGCGCATGACTTCAACAATCTGCTGACCGTCATGCTCGGAAATGCCGAAGTTCTGGTCGAGCGGCTGGCGGACCGGCCGGATCTGCGCCATCTCGCGGGCATGATCGAACAGGCCGCCCAGCGCGGCTCCGAACTCACGCACCGCATGCTCGCCTTCGCGCGCCGCCAGGTGCTGCGCCCGTCCGAGCTTGACGTCAACACGCTCGTCACCCAGTTGACCGATCTTATCGGCCGAACGCTCGGCGAGGATGTGCGGGTGCGGCTCGATACCACGCCCGGTCTCTGGCATGTGTCCGCCGATCCCGCCCAGATGGAATCGGCCCTCCTCAATCTGGCGCTCAATGCACGCGACGCCATGCCGGATGGCGGAATGCTGACGATCGAGACGAGAAATGTTCATCTCGATGCGGATTATGCGGCCCTCAATCCCGCTGCCGCGCCGGGGGACTATGTGCTCATCGCCGTCTCGGATTCAGGCGCGGGCATGACGCCTGCGGTCATGGAGAAGGCGTTCGACCCCTTCTTCACCACCAAGCCCGCGGGCAAGGGCTCGGGCCTCGGCCTCAGCATGGTCTATGGCTTCGTCAAGCAGTCGCAGGGCCATATCAAGATCTATAGCGAGCCCGGACAGGGCACCACCATCCGCATCTATCTGCCGAAAAGTGCCGAAGGAACGGCGGTCCGCGAAATCCCGGAGACGGTTCAGGAGACGGATGTCAACGGCCAGGAAACGATCCTCGTCGTGGAGGATGAGGAGGCCGTGCGTGCCTATGTATGCGCGCAGCTTCGCGACCTCGGCTACCGCGTGCTCGAGGCGCCTCATGCCGAAGCGGCCCTCGCCATCTTCGAGAGCGAGGACGGGGCTTCGATCGACCTTCTCTTCACCGACGTCGTGCTTCCCGGCGGGCTCAACGGGCGCCATCTCGCCGAGCGGGCGGCCTCGCTGCATCCCCGCCTCAAGGTGCTCTACACGACCGGCTATACGGAGAACGCCGTCGTCCATAACGGCAAGCTCGATGCGGGGGTGCAGCTTCTGACGAAGCCCTATCGCCGCGCCGACCTCGCCCGCCAGATCCGGCAGGCGCTTTTCGCCTGACATAAAAATAGACCATGGTCTATTTTAAGACTAACATCGCTCCGAAAAGAAGCGGGCGGCAATGGACATGACGGCAAGGCAGCGCGAATTTGAAAGGCTGGTCGCAGGTTTCGACGCGGCCGGCGCCGCGGGAGAGCGGCTGGCGGAGACGGCCCGTCTGGCGAAATCAGGCGATGAAGGAGCCGCAACGCGCCTTGCCGCCGCCATTGCGCGCATCGCCTTCGTCACACCCGGCGCGGCCACGCCCGTTCTCGATGCCATTGCCGAGGCATGGCTGGAGCACGCGCCGGGCAGCCTGCCCCGAACACCCGCGACGGAGGAAGCGATTGCGGAGATTTCGGCGCCGGGCTTTCCGGATCCCGATTTCTGGGCGGCCTTCTGGGCCTTTGTCGGCGATCCGAACCCCGGCAGCGGCGAGGAAGTGACCGCGCGCATCGCATCGCTCGGCGGGCTTCTCCATGAGAGCTTCCGCGCCCGCGCGCTGAAGGTCGCCGAAACGCATCCCGGCGCGGCGGGCGCCGCCTCGCGCGAGCTTCCGCCGCCATTGACGCTCGACATCCTCGGCGCCCAACCGGAAGGCTCGCTCGGCCACGATTTCTATCGGCTCATTCTCGACAATGGCTTCAATCTCGAAGTGCTCGACCGCGAGGCGATCGGTCTTGCCACCCTGCCGCCGGCGTTGCGCTACCTCAATACGCGCATCCTGCAAATGCACGATGTCTGGCACCTCATGGCCGGCTACCGCACGACGGTGCTGCAGGAGATCGGCATCTCGGCCTTTCAGCTCGCACAGTTCGGGCACAATTATTCGGCCATGGTCGTGGCAACGGCGGCGGCTTCCGCCGCTCTCAATTCGCGCGAGGCATTCAGCCTCATCATGCAGGTCACGGCCGAGGCATGGGTGCATGGCCGCACCGCGCCCTGTTTCATGGCGATCGAATGGGAGAAGGAGTGGCACCTGCCCATTGCCGAGATCCGCGCCCGCCACGGCATCCGCCCCTTCGAGAGCATTTTTCCGGCCGACCTGATCGAACAGTTGCGCGTGGCCGCCTAGCCTCGCGGCTCCCGCCGCAGCATGAGCGCGTTCTGTTGCGGCTGCGTGCCGTCGAGCCCTGCCTGAAGCTCGGCCCAGCCGACATTCCGCCAGCGCTCGACGGCCTTGCGGATGACGGTGCCGGGCTTCGACAATCCGTTCTTCTCCATCTGCTCGTTCCAGGTCGCCGAAAGCGCGACGACGCCATCCTGCACCGGCCCCACGCCGAAGCCGTTGACCACGGTGACGAGGGCGGCGCTGTTGAAAAGGAGCAGCATCAGAACGGCGATCCACATGGCGCGCGTGAAAAGCGCGACATTGCCGCGCGTCACCGCCTCGGCCTCGAGATCGGCGGCGCGCACCGCCGCCACCCTTTCATCGGCCCTGTTCCGGTCATCGAGAAGATCGAGCATCCGAACCTCAGAACTGGAAATAGATGAAGGGCGCGACGCCTTCGGGCGCCACCATCCAGATGAGCACGATCCCGGCCCCGAGGAGAAGCCCGAGGAGCGGCGACGGCAGAAGCCTGATGCCGAGCGCGAGTTCGCGCCCGAGATCGCGCGGCGTGAACTGGAAGGCGAGCCCCAGAAGCACGAGCCCGGCGAGGAAGGGCGTCGCATGGGCGCTCTGTGCGGCGGAGCCCGCGAGCCCGGCGAGATAGGCGCCCGCCGTCTCGAAACTGTCGGCGCGGAAGAAGATCCACGCAAAACAGACGAGGTGGAACGTCCAGACGACACCGATCCAATGCTGAAGCCGGTTGCCGAGCTTCGTCATCAGGCCGGGATAGTCAGCCTGCGGCGGCGCCAGCTCGTCGAGCCTGCCGCGCACCCATCGCTCGACGCCGAGCATGGCGCCATGAAAGGCGCCCCAGAACACGAAGTTCCATGCCGCCCCGTGCCACACGCCGCCGAGAAACATGGTGAGAAAGAGATTGCGATAGGTCTTGGCTTCGCCGAAACGGCTGCCCCCGAGCGGGATATAGAGATAGTCCCTGAGCCATGTCGAAAGCGAGATGTGCCAGCGCCGCCAGAACTCCTGAAGGCTCGAAGCGCGATAGGGCTGGTTGAAGTTCTCGCGGAAGCGATAGCCGAGAAGCGCCGCGATGCCGATGGCAATGTCGCTATAGCCGGAAAAATCGCAATAGATCTGGATCGCATAGCCATAGACCGCGATCAGCAGATCGAACGAGCTTGCCGCCGTCGGATCGAAGAAGACCGGATCGACGAGATCGGTCGCGAGATAGTTCGCGATCACCATCTTCTTGGCGAGCCCGGTCAGCACGAGCACGGTCCCGACGGCCACATGCTCGCGCGTGAGCCGCGCCGGCGCGTGAAGCTGGGGAATGAAATCGGCCGCGCGCACGATGGGGCCCGCGACGAGCTGGGGAAAGAACGACTTGAAGAGCATCACGTCGAGCAACGACCGCTCGGCCGCCACATGGCCCCTGTAAACATCGACGACATAGGAAATGCCCTGAAAGGTGAAGAAGGAAATCCCGATCGGAAGAATGATTTCCATGAAGGGCAGATCGCGCTGGAGCCCCAGCGCCGTCAGCAATTCGTCGAGCGATGTGAGGAAGAAGCCGTAATATTTGAAGAAGGCGAGAACGCCGAGATCGACCGCCACGGTGAGCCCGACGACGAGTTTTCTCAGCCCCGGCCGCCTGAGCGAGCCCAGCGCAAGGCCGCCCAGATAGTTGATGAGCGTCGTCGCGAAGAGAAGCGCGGTGAAGCGCCAGTCCCACCAGCCATAGAAGAAATAGCTGGCCCCGACGAGAAAGTATTTCCGGGGATCGGGCGTCCAGCGCAGCCCCCAGCTGATCGTGAAGACGATCAGAAAGAAAATTCCGAACTCAAGAGTCGGAAACAGCATGCCGCCATTGCCCCATTTGCCCCGCCCGGCCTCGCCCGCCGGGCAGGCTCAACGGCATGTGCCAATATCGGACAGCGGCCTGAAAACCTCAATCGCAGCCTTGATTTTTGGTTAATGCCGCCGCCGCCACGGCGCGCGCCCCGCGCCGCTTGAGCGAAATCAATGCGGCAAGCGCCGTCATGGCGCGTCATTGGTTCGCCGTTCTCTCCACCGGAACCGCGGCGAGATGGGCACCGCCATGACCGACCATCGCGACACATCCGAGACACACGAGCTGGTGCGGATACCGCCCCTCGGCCTGCCGGGAACGCTCGACATACCGCGCGCGGCGCGCGGCATCGTCATCTTCGCCCATGGCAGCGGCAGCAGCAGGCTCAGCCCGCGCAATATCCATGTCGCGGGCGCGCTGCGAAAGGCGGGCTTCGGCACCCTGCTCTTCGATCTTCTCAGCGAGGAGGAGGCCGACATTCGCGCCCATGTGTTCGATATCGACCTTCTCTCCGGGCGGCTGGCGGCAGCCGCCGAATGGCTCGCCGCAAGGACGGCCGCGCAGCGGCTTCCGCTCGGCCTTTTCGGCGCGAGCACGGGCGCGGCAGCGGCGCTCGTTGCGGCAGCGGGCGAGCCCAAGATGTTCAAGGCGGTCGTCTCGCGAGGCGGGCGGCCGGACCTCGCGGGCGAGAGTCTCTCCGGCGTCAGGGCGCCGACGCTCCTCATCGTCGGCGGGCACGATCCCGACGTGCTGGCGCTCAATCGCGCGGCACTCGAAGAACTCGATTGCACGAAGCGTCTCGAGATCGTGCCCGGCGCGACCCATCTTTTCGAAGAGCGCGGCACGCTCGATCAGGTCATCGAACTGGCGCAGGACTGGTTCCTCACTCATTTGCACTAGGGGGAGAGGCCCCATGTTCGCCAATCGCGAGGAAGCGGGCCGCAAGCTCGGCGAGAAGCTCGCGCGCTTCAAGACCGAGAACCCTTGCGTGCTCGCCCTGCCGCGCGGCGGACTGCCGGTCGCGCTCGAAATCGCCATCCGCCTCCAGGCGCCGCTCGATCTCGTCATCGTGCGCAAGCTCGGCGCGCCCTGGCAGCCGGAACTTGCCATCGGCGCGGTTGTCGATGGCGATCCGCCGCAACTCGTCCTCAACCGCGAAATCGTCGCGCAGCTCGGCATTTCACAGGCCCGGATCGAGGAAGAGAAGCAGCGCCAGATCGAGGAGATCAGACGCCGCAGGGAGACCTATCTCGCCGGCCGGCCGCGCGTCGATGTCGCCGGGCGCACCGCGATCATCGTCGATGACGGCATTGCGACCGGCGCGACCATCAAGGCGGCGATCCTCGCCATTCGCGCGCTGAAGCCGAAAAGGATCGTGCTCGCCGTGCCCGTGGCGCCGACCGAGACGGTCGCGGCGCTGAAGCACGAAGCCGACGAGGTCGTCTGCCTCGAGGCTCATGACGATTTCACGGCGATCAGTCCCTATTATCGCGATTTCCGTCAGCTCGAGGACGAGGAGATGCACACGCTGCTGGCGCGCGCTCCTGTGCCGCCGCGAGCGGGCGGTGCGCCGGGAACGAAATGAGCGCTCGGCCGGATGACAGCGGCTCGCTCCGGCTCTTCCTTGCCGGCGACGTCATGCTTGGGCGCGGCGTCGACCGGATACTGCCGCATCCCGGCGATCCACGGATCTATGAAAGCCATATGCGCTCGGCCGAAGAATATGTCCGGATCGCCGAAGCCGCGCATGGCACGATCCCGCGCGGGGCGGGCCATGCCTATGTCTGGGGAGACGCGGCGGCGGCTCTCGACCGTCTCACCCCCGACCTCAGGATCGTCAATCTCGAAACCGCGGTGACTGTCTCGCGCAGCGCGCTGCCCAAGGGCATCAACTACAGAATGCATCCGCGAAACGCCGAGGCGCTCCGCGCCTTCAGGATCGACGCCTGCTCGCTTGCCAACAATCACACCCTCGATTGGGGCGAGGATGGCCTCATCGAAACGCTGGCGACGCTCCACAGGCTCGGCATCGCAACCGCAGGCGCGGGGCGCGGCGCGGCGGAGGCCGTTGCCCCCGCCATCCTCATGCCGGCGCGGGGCGGGCGCGTCCTTCTCTTCGCGGCCGCCATGGCGTCGAGCGGCACACCGGATAGCTGGGCGGCACGCGAGACGCGCCCCGGCCTTTTCCTTATCGACGATCTCAGCAAAGAGAGCGCCGATGGCCTCGCACGGCGCATCGCCGCCGCTCGCGCGCCGGGCGATGTCGTCGTGCTCTCGCTCCATTGGAGCGGAAACTGGGGATACGATCTCTCGCCCGAGGAAATCGCCTTCGCGCATGCCCTCATCGACCGCGCCGGGGTCGATATTCTGCACGGCCACTCATCTCATCACCCTAAGGCGGTCGAAGTTCACCACGGCAAGCTCGTTCTCTATGGCTGCGGCGATTTCGTGAACGACTATGAAGGCATTGGCGGCTACGAGGCGTTTCGCGGCGATCTGGTGCTCGGCTATCTGGCGCGGATCGACCCGGCGGATGGAACGCTCAAGGCGCTCTCTCTCCTTCCCTTCCGGCTGCGGAAGTTCCGCCTCGAACGGGCGTCGGCCGAAGAGCGCCTCTGGCTTCAAAACATGCTGTCGCGCGAATGTGCGCGCTTCGGCCCCGATGTCGAACAGAATGGCGAGGCGGCATTGCGTCTCGTCTGGCCGGAGCAGGACGCAAAGCCGCGCCGAAATTGATCGAGATCATGCCGCGCCGCCGGTCCGCGGCCTAGACTTCCCACATGAAGCTCTTCGCTCTCAATGCCAGCCGGGCTTTCGGCGAGAAGGTCGCGGCCGCTCTCGGCGTCCGGCTCGACGCGCATGAAGAACGCGAATTCGAGGATGGCGAGCACAAGACGCGGCCTCTCGTCAGTGTGCGCGGCGAGGACGTCTATATCGTCCAGAGTCTTCATGGCGGGCCGGATCAGTCGCCGCATGACAAGCTCTGCCGCCTTCTCTTCGCCATAGCGACGATGAAGGAGAACGGGGCGGCCCGTGTCACGGCCGCCATTCCCTATCTCGCCTATGCGCGCAAGGACCGGCAGACGAAGCCGCGCGATCCCGTGACGAACCGCTACATGGCCGAACTCTTCGAGGCAGTGGGCACGGACCGGGTGATGACGCTCGAGGTGCACAATGTCGTCGCCTTCCAGAATGCGTTTCGCTGCGAGACTATCCATCTCGATACGCGAAGGCTCTTTGCCGCGCGGGCGGCGAAACTCGCGGGCGCAGGCCCCGTCGTCGTCGCATCGCCCGATCCGGGCGGGGTCAAGCGCGCGCAGATATTCCGCGAATATCTGGAGGAGGCGCTCGGCCGCCCGGTCGGCAGCGCCTTTATGGAAAAGCGCCGCAGCGCGGGCGTGGTGAGCGGAAATCTTCTCGTCGGCGATGTCGCGGACGCGCATGTGCTCGTCATCGACGATCTCATCAGCAGCGGCGGCACGATGGTGCGCGCCGCCGAAGCCTGCCGGGAAGCGGGCGCGCGCGCGACGCACGCCTTCGCCGCGCATGGGCTCTTCACCGGCGAGGCGTCCACCGCCATGCGCAATCAGGCGCTTGCGAGCGTCTGCATCTCCGACACGGTGCCGCCCTTCCGTCTTGCCAAATCCGTCATAGAGGAAGGGCGCATCGAAATCGTGAGCGCGGCACCGCTCTTTTCCAGGGCCATTCGCAGGCTCCATGAAGGCGGCTCGATCAATGCCCTCAAGGAAGGGCAGGACTGAGTTCCGGCGCCTCGGCAAGCGCGAGATATTGTTTCGCCAGCGGCAGCCACTTCTCCGGCTTGCGCCGGTCATGCTCGAGAATATGGACGAGCGAGAGGCGCGCGCGCAGGCAGGCCCGGTAGCGCCAGTAAAAGGCGATGAGTTGCTGCGGCGGCGGATCGTTCCTGCGCTCGGCATAGCGCGCGAGGATCAGCGGGCCGATCCATCCGGCGCCGAGCCGCTTGCATTCAAGGCCGAGAAAAGTGAGTTCGTCGAGCGGATCGACGAGCCTCAGCGAGCGGTTGAATTCGAGGCAATCGATCACCACGGGCGGCGGACCGAGACAGACATGCTCGGGCCGCAAATCTCCATGTCCCTCGACGACGCGCCCCTGCTCGACCCGCGACATGAGCAGGTGGGCGCGGTTGCGCAGCACATCCTCGATGCGCCCGAGCATGTCGGCAACGCGCATGTGGTCGAGCCCGAAGGCCGGGTTGGTCAGCACCGCTCTCGTCGTCGCCTGCTCATGGATGAATTGCTGCACGAAGGCTTCGGCCGTCAGCGCGGCGGGCTCGGCATCGCGGTAGAACGCCGCAAGCCGGTCGGCGACCGTGACGATCTCGTCGCGGCGGACCGCGCCTTCCCCGATCGCCCGGTCGAGCATCCGCTCGCGCGGCAGGCGGCGCATGAGAACGAGCCAGTCGACCGCCGCGCCCTCGCCGTCGATCGCAAGTTCGCCCGACGGCGTCGCGGTCAGCGGCACGACACCGAGATAGATGTGAGGCGCCAGCCGCCGGTTGAGCCGCACTTCCTCCCGGCAGTTTCGCTCGCGCGCCTCGATGGTGCTGAAATCCAGAAACGGATAGCGCACCGGCTTCTTCAGTTTGTAGACGCGGTCGCCGACGAGGAAGACCCAGGACATATGCGTCTCCTCGGCGAGCACTTCGTCATCCGAGCGGCCATAAGCCTCCGGGCGCTGAAGGAAGCGCACCTTGTCCTCGATCGCGATTTCGGGAAGCCCGTTCAATGTTCCGACGTGTTCCGCTGTTTGTCCGATCCGTTGAGCATCGCCGATCTGGCACCGGGATCGTTGACGCAGATCAAGGAAAGCGGCGCGCCGCGCGCCCATCCTCATTGAAGCCCATATGCGGAAGGCCGTCCCCGGAGGCACGAGATGACCATATTCGCCGTCCTGCCGCCCCGGCTGACGCGCCTTTTCTCCCGCATCGACGCGGCGGATGCGAGCAGCGAGCGGCTGCATCTGCTTCTCGACTTCTGGGCTGCGCGGCGAAACGCCCGCATCCTGCCCATGGCCGCCGATCTCGGGCCACCGCCCCCACCTCACGCCGCTCATGCCTTTCTCTTCCGGCGCCTGCCGGGCCCCGGGCGGGATTGGGAAGCCGCGCAGCTTGGCGCCGACGCCGCCGACCTCATCGGCCTCACGGCGCGCGGCCGCACGTTGTCCGATCTCGCCGAGCCGCGCATCGCCGTGCGGCTCAGGCGCCTCTTTGAATTCGTGGCCCGGACTGGCGAGCCCGTCGCCGCCATGTTCGAGGCGCGAAGCGGCACGCGCCGCAAATGGATCGAGGTGCTGGCCGCGCCGCTTTCGAGCAACGCCATCGATGTCGACGGCATTTTCGGCGGCATAGCCGCCCGGCGCGAAGCGACAAGACCTCGGCAGGGCAGATGAACCTATCCCTTTATGCAGATGACGGGATCGAGACGGGCGACGCGCCGCGCAAGCCCCGCGCGCTCCGCCGCCTGGACGACCGCCCCGGATTCCTTGTAGGCGCCGGGCGCTTCCTCTGCGATGCCGCGGAGCGAAGGGCTGCGAATGATGATGCCGCGCGCGGCCAGTTCGTCGACAAGCGCGCGCCCGCGCCAGCGCCGCATCGCCTGATGGCGGCTCATGCTGCGGCCGGCGCCATGGCAAGCCGAGCTGAAGGACGCCGCCTCGCCCGCCGCGGTGCCGGCGAGCACGAAGGAACTCGTGCCCATGCTGCCGCCGATCAGCACCGGCTGACCCGTTACCCGGAACGCTTCGGGAAGGTCCCCATGGCCGGGGCCGAAGGCCCGCGTCGCGCCCTTGCGATGCACGTAGAGCTCGCGCTTCCGCCCGCCGACGGGATGGATCTCGGTCTTGCAGGTATTGTGCGAGACATCGAAGAGAAGATCGAGCGGCGCTTCGGGAAAGTAGTGCCCGAAGACGCGGCGCACGAGGTGGGTGAGAATCTGCCTGTTGGCGAAGGCGCAATTCGTCGCCGCGCGCATCGCGCCGAGATAGGTTTCGCCGATCGGCGAGCGGATGGGCGCGCAGGCAAGCTCGCGATCGGGAAGCTGAAAGCCCCGCGCCGCGGCGTCGGCGGCCATGTCGCGCAGAAATTCCGTGCCGATCTGATGGCCGAGGCCGCGCGAGCCGCAATGGATGGAGATGACCACCTCCCCGAGGCGCAGGCCGAAGGCGGCGGCGACGTCCGCATCGTAAATCTCGCGCACCTCCTGAATTTCGAGATAGTGATTGCCGGAGCCGAGCGTGCCCATCTCGCGGCGCTGCCGCTCCCGCGCATGTTCCGAAACGCAGTCCGCCCGCGCGCCGCGCATCGTGCCGCCCTCCTCGATGCGTTCGAGATCGCTTGCGCGCCCATAGCCCTCACCGACGGCCCAGCCCGCGCCGCCCTCGAGCATCGCCACCATTGCGTCCCGGTCGAGCGAGATGGCGCCGGTGCTGCCGAGCCCGACCGGAATGTTCGTATAAAGATCATCGGCGAGCGCCTTCTGCACCAGCCGGATTCGCGCCACCTCGACGCCGGTGATGAGCGCGCGGACGCCGCAGGATATATCGAACCCCACTCCGCCCGCCGACACCACGCCGCCTTCCTCGGGATCGAAGGCCGCGACGCCGCCTATGGGAAAGCCATAGCCCCAATGCGCATCCGGCATGGCATAGGCCGCGCGCACGATGCCGGGCAGCCGCGCCACATTGGCGAGCCGCTCACCGACCTTGTCGTCCATTTCGTTGAGCAGCGTCTCGTCGGCATAGATGATGCCCGGCACGCGCATTCCGGCCTCGGGCTCGAGCCGCCATGCCGTCTCCGCCACGCGCGTGAAACGTGCCGGGTCCATCGGCACCTCCTGCTGCGGATCGCCTGCCTAGACGTCAACAATACACTGGGCAAGCCACTCGCCATCGGCTTTTTGTTCGACGCGAAGCGCCGTGTAGGTCGCGCCCTTGACCTCCGCCGCGGGTTCGTGCCGGAAGCGATCGACGTGCTCTCCCCATGCCGAGCCGGTGAGCCTGTTGCCCGCGATCGCGATCTCGAAGCGGCCGAACACCATACGCCGAACGGCCATTTCATAGACGATCGCGTTAAGCCATTCGACGAGCAGCAAATCGGGCGCGGGCGCTTCGCAGGCGATGGCGACGCGCTCCTCGGGCCGTATTCGCGCAGGCTCGATCATGGCGGCGATGAGCGCCAGCGCGCATTGCTCGAAGGCTTCAGGCAGCGTCGCCCCAATGCCGCGCACGCCGACATCCGCCCCGTGCTCGAAATGCTCCCATCGCGCCATGGGCAGCCCTCTCCTCAATTACAGGCAGGCGGCTGACATGTTGGCGGCAGGCATGAACGACGGCAAGGGCGCGCTTCTCACCGACCTTTATCAGTTGACCATGATCCAGGCCTATCTGGCGCGAGGGAAAACCGGCACGGCCGTCTTCGAGTTCTTCATGCGCCATTTTCCGCCGCATCGAGGCTTCCTCATCGCTGCGGGGCTCGAACAGGCGCTCGATTTTCTGGAAACACTCCGCTTCACCAAGGCCGAGATCGAGTGGCTGAGGGCGAGCGGCCGCTTCAGCGCCGACCTCATCTCCTATCTCGAGGGCTTCCGCTTCACCGGCGATGTCGATGCGATGCACGAGGGCACGGCCTTTTTCGCCGACGAGCCGATCCTGCGCGTGACGGCGCCGCTCCCCGAAGCGCAGCTCGTCGAAACACGGCTCATCAATCTTCTTCACTATCAGACGCTCGTCGCGAGCAAGGCGGCACGCATGGTTCTGATCGCGCCCCAGAGCACGCTCGTCGATTTCGGCTTCCGGCGCGCGCATGGCGCGGAAGCAGGCGTGCTCGCGGCGCGCGCAAGCTACATCGCCGGCTTTTCAGGCACGGCGACCGTGCTCGCGGGCAAGCTCTTCGGCATCCCGCTCAGCGGAACGATGGCCCATTCCTTCATCGAGGTGTTCGACAGCGAGGTCGAGGCGTTCGACAGCTTCGCCCGCGAGCGGCCCGAGCATCTGACCTTGCTCATCGACACCTATGATGTCGAGGCGGCGGCCCGCAAGATCGTCTCGCTCGCAAGGCGGCTCGGCGATGCGGGCATCGCCATTTCCGGCGTGCGCATCGACAGCGGCGATCTCATCGCGCTTTCGCGGCGCGTGCGACAGATCTTCGACGCGGGCGGGCTCCGCGATGTGACGATCTTCGCAAGCGGCGGCGTAGACGAGAAGGAACTGCGCGCCATGATCGAGGCGCAAGCGCCGATCGACGGCTTCGGCATCGGCACGAGCCTGACGACTTCCTTCGATCTTCCGGCGCTCGATTGCGCCTACAAGCTTCAGGAATATGCGGGCCTCGCGCGGCGCAAGCGCTCGGCGGGCAAGGCGACCTGGCCCGGCCGCAAGCAGGTGTGGCGGCGGCATGGCGCGGATGGGCGCATGGTGGAAGACCTGATCGCGCTGGAAGGTCAGCCGCGCGAGGGCGAGCGGCTCATCGAACCCGTCATGAGAGGCGGACGGCGCGTCGTCGCGGCGCCGAAACTCGCCGCCATCCGGGCCCGTGCCGCGGCGGAACTCCAGCGTCTCCCCGAGCCGTTGCGCGCGCTCACGCCGGGCCAGTCCCTGCCGGTGCGGATCGACGGCGCGCTCGAGACGCTCGTCGCCGAAGTCGACCGCAGGCTCGAGCAGCGGGAGAAGAGCCGATGAACGGCGAATTTCATATCGGGTCGCGCGACGTGCTCATCGTCACCGATGTGCAGAACGATTTCTGCTCGGGCGGCAGGCTCGCCGTTCCCCATGGCGAGGAGATCGTCCCGCTCGTCAATCGTCTCGCGCGTCACTTCGAGCATGTGATCCTGACGCAGGACTGGCACCCGCCGGGGCATCTGTCGTTCGCCTCGTCGCATCCCGGCCGCGTGGCTTACGACATGATCGAGGCCGCATACGGTCCCCAGCAATTATGGCCGGACCACTGCGTGCAGGGCACGGCGGGCGCCGAATTTCATCCCGAACTCGACATTCCCCATGCCGAGCTCGTGCTGCGAAAGGGCTATCACCGCACGATCGATTCCTACTCCGCCTTTCGCGAGAACGACCGCAAGACCATGACCGGCCTTGCGAGCTATCTGCGCGAGCGCGGCCTCTCACGCGTCTTTCTCGTCGGTCTCGCCTTCGATTTCTGCGTCCGCTATTCGGCCGAGGACGCGGCGCTGGAAGGTTTCGATGTCGTCGTCATCGAGGATGGCTGCCGCAGCATCGATGTCGGCGGCTCGGCCGAAGCGACGCGCGCGCGGCTGAAGGCGCTTCGCATTCCCTGCCTTCCCGCCGCGCGCATCATCGCGCTTTGAGGGCGAGGCGGCACCCCGCTTCTATTTCCGGCAGGCGCTGGCCGCTCTCTCGCCCGTCAATGCCCTGCCGATCGCCTCACCCATGCGCCGCGCGCCTTCGGGCTTCAGATGCACGCGGTCCGGCCAGGCGAGCGGCGGCGTGGCCCTCGCCCATTGGTCGATGCCGCAGGGCCTGCCCATGACGCGAGAGGCATCGAAATAGAATGCCCCCGACCTCGCCGCGACCTCTCTTTGCGTCTCGCGCAGTCGGTCGAGCTTCGGCGGCACGGTCCAGCCGTCGCCGCATGTGGCGGCGGTCCCTGCCTTAGCGCGACGCGCCCCGTCGAAGGCGCCGAGCACCGCTATCGAAGCGCCGGGCGAATCTCTCCTTATGCGGAGGATAAGCTTCTCGAAGCGATGCGCATAGGCATCGAGGTCGAGCGCGTCGTTGAAGCCTTCATTCGTGCCATAGCCGAGAATGACGAGATCGGGTGCGAGGCTTGCGAGCTGACGGCTGAAGATCGCCTCGTCCCAGCGTTCCGTTACATCAATGGTCGCGCCGCTGATGCCATGGCTGTCGTAGCGGATGCCAGGCCCGTTCCTCAGCAGCGCCCAACCGAGAAGACGCACCGGCCCGTCGCCCGCCGGGCTGAGTGTCAGGCGATGGGCGGAGGCGGCGGGCACTCGCAGTTGCACGAGCCCCGGCCCATCGGAGCCGGTGACGAGGCGCAAGGGCGCCGAGCCGTCGATTTGCAGGAGAAGCGCACCTGTTTCGGGGCCGCCCGCCGTGTCGATCTCGACCATGGAAAAATCGCGTTCCGCCTCGATGGTCATTTCCGCGCGCGCGTCGCCGCTCGAAACCCTGTAGCCCTGAAGGCCGAACGGGCCTTGCACGCGGCGCCCAAGGCTCGACGCGGCATCCCAATCTCCCCGCATCGAAACCTTGTATCCCTGCGGCGCGTAATAGCGATAGGGAACGCCGGGCGGCAGGCCCCGGCCCGCATCGCCGAATTCCGCCGTCCAGCGCGCGCGCATCGCGCCCGTCAGATGATCGAGGGCGATGTGGCTGTCGCCGAGATGAAGGATGGTGACGGGCGCCGTCCGCCTGCCCGCCGCGAGATCGGCGAGCTCGGAGCGAAAATGCTCAAGCCCTTTTTGCGTTTCAGGTCGCGCTTCTGGCACGGCGCATTTCGGCTCGGCCGCGCAGGCGCCGATGAGGCCGACGAGAGCAAGAATGGCGGCCCGCAATCCGCGACGACCGCCCGGCCTCATTTGACGTCCGCTCCCTTCCAGCGCCAGTCGTCGCTGCGGCCGGTGCGAATGTCGGCAACGTCATAGACCTGGCGCTTGAGTCCGATGGCGGCGGCCGATGGGCCGGCAGGCGTCCCGTCCTTCGCGGCGACGGTCTGAGCCGCAAGCGCCCTGTCCGCGCCCGCTCCTGCCGCCACCGCGCCTGCATCAACATCGGCGAGGATCACGCCGCCGATCTTGCGCGCGAGAAGCTCGTAGCCCGCCATGGTGAAATGGATGCCGTCTTCCGAGCGCAGAAGCCGCTTCTTGCCCGCGCCATCGAGACCATAGGCCTGATACTTGCCGTCCCCATCCGCCGCCACATCATGCGTCGGAATGAAGGTGATGCCGTTCGCTTCCGCCCGCGCCTCGAAGATCCCGGAGAAGGTTTCCATATCGCGCTCGAAGCCGGAACTGCGCATGACGGGCAGGCCGACCCAATAGATGCGCGCCCCCGCCTCTTTCAGAGTCTTCGTGAAATCGTCGACGCGGGCATCATAGATCTCGCGCCATTTCGGCTCGAAGAGCGCGTGGCGCGCGCCCTCCTGCACGATGGTCTGGCGATCGTTCGTTCCCATGACGATGACGGCGATGTCGATGGGTGTGTCGGCCGCCGCCTCGCGCACGGCCTCGTTCCAGTCGAAATAGTCGCGCCGCACGAGGCCCGTCGCGACGCGCGACTTGCGAATGACCGTGAAGCGCTTGTCCTTGTGCAGAACGTGATAGAGCCCCGCCCAGACGCCATCGCCGAGCGAGTCGCCAAAAACGATGACATTGTAGTGCGCCTCCTGCCTCGACCCCGGCGCCACGGTCGCAGGCAGGGCGGGATTTGCGAGCGCCACATTCGTAACCGCCTCCTGCCGCGCGGCGGGCGGCGTGATCGTGAGCGGCTCGGCCACCGCCGGCAGGCCGAAGCCGAGCAGAGCGCCAAGCGCCAGCGCGGCAGGCAGCCGCGCCCACCACGCTCCGTATCGTCCGGCCGCTCGCCCCACTCCGAAATCCCCGTGAAATCCAGCCCCTGCCCCAAATCGGCACAATGCGAACTTAGCCGAGGCGCGGGCGCCCATGAAGAGGGAAAATCCGCTCAGGCGGCGTGGCGCAGAAGCTCGGACACGACCCGCTCCAGATCCTTCAGCGAGGCGCAGGTCTTGGCCGTGTCGCAATAGGGCTGCAGGCGGCGCATCTCGCTGTCGCCCGAATTCCACATGCTGCGGGGCTCGGGATTGAGCCAGATGACGCGGCGCGCCCGGGCATGGATTTTCTTCAGAATGTCGCCGCGCGGATTGCCGTAATTCGAGCGCGCGTCGCCCAGAATGAGCACGGTCGTCCTGTGATCGACATCGTCGAGCGCCAGCCGCTCGAAATCGACGAAAGCCTGCCCGTAATCCGTCGAGCCGCCGCCATGCTCCCTCAGAACCCTGACGATCGCGTCCTCGATCTTGCGCTCGCTGTCGAAGAGTTCGGTCGTCTCGCCCAGTTGCCCCGAAAAGGCGAAGGAGCGCACGCGCGGAAGAACCTCCTGAAGACTGTAGAGGAACATGAGCAGGAACCGCGCGACCTGCGCCACCGAGCCCGACACGTCGCAGATCGCCATGACCTTCGGCCGGTCCACCTTCGTCTGCTTCCAGACGGTGTGGAAGAGAAGTCCGTCGAACTCCACATTTGCGCGGATCGTGCGGCGGACATCGAGCTGGCCGCGCTGCTCGACCTTCTTGCGGCGCGAATGCAGCGCGATCAGGCGCTTCGCCATCTTGCGCACTAGTTCGCGCATGATCTTCATGTCGCGTCCGTCGATATTGCCGAGCCGCACCTGGCTCAGCACTTCCTCGCGGAGCTGTCTTCCCGCATTTGCGGTGAAGATTTCGAGCTGCTTCTCTGCATAGTCGCGCACCTGCTCGCGCAGCTCGTCGCGGAGCTGCCGCAGCCGCTCGGCGCCGGCGGGGTCCGCGTGCTCGCGCCGCTCGATCTCGTCATTGAGCTCATCGAGCCCCATGATCTCCATCATCCGCCGCACATACATGCCGCGCTGCGTGAAGAGCCGGATGCGGTTGAGCTGCGCCTGACGCGCGGCCTCGGCCAGCGCCATCTGCAACGCCGCCTGGTCGCCGCTTTCGAGCATCTCGACAAGGTTTTGCGGCATCTGCCCGCCGCCGGAAGGCTCGCCCTCGCTTCCCCCGCCGCCCGCGCCCGGCATGCCGCCTGACTGGCTCTGAGCCTCGCCCTGCGAAGCTTCGCCATCGCCACCCTCGCCTTCGCTCTCCTCCGCCTCGCCGCCATCCGCGCGGCGCGCCTTGAACTGGTCGAAGGCGAAGAAGCGGTCGAAGGTTTCGCGGAAGGCGTCCTTCTCGTCCTCGCTCTTGGCGAGCACCTGCGAGAGCGCGTCGCGCAGCACCTCGCGCTCGTCGAGCCCGACCATGTCGACGACGTTGCCCGCGTCGATCGACTCCGACGTCGAGACGCGCACATCGGCCGCACGGAGCGCGCGGATGAAATCGCCGAGAACCTCAGTCATGGCGGCGCCCGCTCATGCTACCTCGCGGCCTCCAGCGCCTTGGTCGTCAGCGCATTGATCTCGGCATCGACATTGTCGATGTCGTCCTGGAACTTCAGCAGCACGTTGAGCGTGTTGCGGACAAGCTCGGCGTCGAGTTCGCGCGCGTGAAGCAGAACCAGCGTGCGCGCCCAGTCGATCGTCTCGCTCACCGCCGGCAGTTTCTTCAGGTCGAGCGTGCGCAGCCCCTGCACGAAGGCGACGAGCTGCGTGCGCAGCCTGTCCTCCAGTTCCGGCACGCGCGCGCGGATGATCCGCTGCTCGAGCACTGTATCCGGGAACGGAATATAGAGATGCAGGCAGCGCCGCTTCAGCGCATCGCCGATCTCGCGCGTATTGTTCGAGGTGAGGAAGACGATCGGCGTCGCCTTCGCCTTAACCGTCCCGAGTTCCGGTATCGAGATCTGATAGTCGGAGAGAAGCTCCAGAAGGAACGCCTCGAACTCGTCATCCGACTTGTCGAGCTCGTCGATGAGGAGCACCGCGCCTTCCGGCTGCCACAGCGCCTTGAGGAGCGGACGGGGCTCGAGGAATTCCTCGTTGAAGAATGTGTCGTCGAACTCGTGCAGCCGCGCGATGGATTCCTTGAGGCCCTTCGTCCCTTCCATCAGATCGCCGAGCTTCTCCTTCAGCACCTGCGTGTAGAGAAGCTGCTTGCCGTATTTCCACTCGTAAAGCGCCTTGGCCTCGTCGAGCCCTTCATAGCACTGAAGCCGGATGAGCGGCTTGCCGAGAAGCTCCGCCGTCGCCTTGGCGAGCTCGGTCTTGCCGACGCCGGGAGGCCCCTCGACGAGAAGCGGTTTCTGCAGCCGCCCGGCGAGGAAGATCGACGTCGCAATATGCTGATTGCAGATATAGCCGCTCCGCTCGAAGCCCTGCTGAATGGCTGAAATGGCGCTGGGCGCATCCGCCCCGTTCAACACTGGATTTACCTTGTTCAATTCTGTTCGAGGGGCGCGGGATGCGCCCCCCTCCCTGCTTTATCTGGTTCCGTTTGGGCTATAGGGTAACACGCCCCGAAATTTGGCAAGCAGAAACAACCATCGGAAACGACCAAGGGAGATCAAGACCATGGCTGCCATCAACGAAGTCGGCGACCTGACCATCGAAGGAGATGTCGGTGTTCTGACGCTGAACTCGCCGCCGGTGAACGCGCTGTCGGCGCCCGTGCGCGCAGCCATCAATGACGGCATCAGGCAGGCGATCGACAACCCCGCCGTCAAGGCGATCGTGCTCATCTGCGACGGCAGGACCTTCATCGCCGGCGCCGACATCACCGAGTTCGGCAAGGCGCCCTCGGGCCCGAGCCTCTTCGATGCGCAGGCCATGATCGAGAACGCGCCGAAGCCCGTCATCGCCGCGATCCACGGCACCGCGCTCGGCGGCGGCCTCGAGGTTGCGCTCACCTGCCATTACCGCGTCGCGGTCCCTTCCGCGAAATGCGGTCTCCCCGAAGTCAATCTCGGCCTCCTGCCCGGCGCGGGCGGCACGCAGCGCCTGCCGCGCATCGTCGGACCTGAAAAGGCGCTCGAAATGGTGACCGCCGGCACCCATGTCGGCGCCAGGGCGTGCAAGGAAATGGGCCTCGTCGATGAGCTTGCCGAGGAAGGCAAGCTGCGCGAAGGCGCCATCGCCTTTGCCCGCAAGATCGTCGCGGAGAACCGTCCGCTGAAGAAGGTGCGCGACCTCAACGAGAAGGTCGAGGCGGCGCGCGGCCATCCGGAAATCTTCGCCAATTTCCGCAAGGCCAATGCCCGCAAGTTCCGCGGCTTCCTCGCGCCGGAATACAACATCCAGTGCATCGAAGCGGCCGTGAACCTTCCCTTCGACGAGGGCATCAAGGTCGAGCAGAAGCTCTTCCGCGAACTCGTCACCGGCACCCAGTCGGCCGCGCAGCGTCATGTCTTCTTCGCCGAGCGCCAGGTCTGGAAGCTGCCGGACGTGCCCGCCGACACGCCCATCATTCCCGTCAACAAGGTCGGCATCATCGGCGCCGGCACGATGGGCGGCGGCATCGCCATGAACTTCCTCAATGCCGGCATGCCCGTCACCATCGTGGAGACGAAGCAGGAAGCCCTCGACCGCGGCCTCGCGACCATTCGCAAGAACTATGAGAACACCGCGAAGAAGGGCCGCATGACCATGGAGGACGTCGAGAAGCGCATGTCGCTCCTCAAGGGCACGCTCGCGCTCGAAGAGCTCGCCGACATGGACCTCGTCATCGAGGCCGTGTTCGAGAACATGGACATCAAGAAGGACGTGTTCGGCAAGCTCGACAAGATCGTCAAGCAGGGCGCGATCCTCGCCACCAACACCTCCGCGCTCAATATCGACGAGATCGCGACGGCGGTGAAGCGCCCCGAGGCGGTGATCGGCCTGCACTTCTTCTCGCCGGCCAACGTCATGCGCCTTCTCGAAGTGGTGCGCGCCGACAAGACCTCGAAGTCCGTCATCGCCACCTCGATGCAGATCGCGAAGAAGATCGGCAAGATCGCCGCGCTTGTCGGCGTCTGCCCCGGCTTCGTCGGCAATCGCATTCTCGCCCAGCGCCAGCGCGAGGCGAACAAGCTCATTCTCGAAGGCGCGATGCCGTGGGACGTCGATCGCGTCCTCTACGATTTCGGCCTGCCCATGGGCCCCTTCGCCATGTCCGACCTCGCCGGTCTCGACATCGGCTGGTCGAAGGAGAAGTCGAAGGGCGAAACGATCCGCGACGTGCTCTGCGAGATGGATCGCCGCGGCCAGAAGACGGGCGCGGGCTTCTATGACTATGACGAGAACCGCAACGCGAAGCCTTCGCCCATCGTCGAGAAGATCATCCTCGACTTCGCCGCGAAGAAGGGCATCAACCGCCGCCAGATTTCCGATCAGGAAATTCTGGAGCGCTGCATCTATCCGATGATCAACGAGGGCGCGAAGATCCTCGAGGAAGGCAAGGCCATCCGCGCCTCCGACATCGACATCGTCTGGATCAATGGCTACGGCTTCCCCGTCTATCGCGGCGGCCCGATGTTCTATGGCGACACCGTCGGCCTCGACAAGGTGCTGGCCAAGATGAAGGAGTTCCAGGCGCAGATGGGCGACGACTTCAAGCCGGCCGCGCTTCTGGAAAAGCTTGTCGCCGAAGGCAAGAAATTCCAGAACCTTTGATCGAAATGAGAATGACGGGGCGGCGAAAGCCGCCCCGCCTGATTTCGGAGCAAGCAATGAAGAGCAACGAAGATCTTGTCCGCGCCTTTGTGGACACCTGGCCTAGCCTCGATGTGGAGAAGATCGTCGGCTATTTCGCCGAGGACGGCATCTATCACAACATGATGATCGACCCCGTCGCCGGCCACACGGCGCTTCGCGGCTTCATCGGCGCTTTCCTGAAGGGCTGGAGCGATGTCGAGTGGGATCTGCTCAATGTCGCCTCCGCGGGCAATCTCGTCTTCGCCGAACGCCTCGATCGCTTCAAGGTCGGCGGCAAGCCCGTCGCCCTTCCCTGCTGCGGCGTCTTCGAGATCGAGAACGGCAAGATCAAGGCGTGGCGCGACTATTTCGACATGGGTACCTATATGAAGGCTCTGGCCTGAACGGCAAGGAGAGGCATCGCCATGACCATCCGTCTCCATGAGCTCGTCACCGGCGACAATCGCGCGCTGAGCCCCTTCGTCTGGCGCATCAAATACGCGCTAGCCCACAAGGGCCTCGCCTATGAGACGGCGCCTGTGGGCTTCCTCGGAATTCCGAGACTTTGCGGCGGCAAGTTCAGGACCGTGCCGATCATCGAGGATGGCGCCGCCAGCGTTTGCGACAGCTGGGCGATCGCCGACTATCTCGACAAGACCTATCCCGAGCGGCCGCTCTTCTCGTCGCCGCAGGAGCGCGCCATGGTGAAGTTCTTCGACGGCTGGTTCGGCCTTGAAGTGATGAACCGCATGTTCGGCATTTGCGTCCTCGACATTCACAACCACGCGCGCGCGGAGGATCGCCCCTATTTCCGCGAGAGCCGCGAGAAGCGCCTCGGCGGAAAGACGCTCGAAGAGTTCGTCGACGGCCGCGAGCAGCGCCTGCCGGAACTGCGTCACGCGCTGCGCCCGATGCGGGCGGCACTTGCCACCGCGCCCTTCCTCGGCGGCGAGCAGCCCAATTATGCCGACTATATCGCGCTTGGCGGCTTCCTCTGGGCGGGCGCGATCTGCACCCTGCCCATGCTGGAAAAGAGCGACCCGCTGAACGACTGGATCAAGCGCGGCTTCGATCTTTATGGCGGCATCGGCCATGTGCCGCTTTACCCGCTCGCGGCCTGATCGCCGGATGTGACGCTTTGCGCGAGATCCGCGAGCGTCGCATCCGCTTCCCCAATCAGCACGACATCGCAGAGCCACGCGCCCGTCGGCTCGTCGTCCAGCGTCTCGGAATAGGGAAGCCTGACCCGCGCCTCGTCGAAGCGTATGCCTTCCTCGTCCGTCCAGGCATAGGCGCGCGCCCTGTTCGCGCTCGCCTGGGCGAGCATCGCGTGGAGTTCCCCGGCCGAGGCGGCGCGGAGGGTATATGTCGTGATCGTCATGCCGCCACCCATGCTTCCATTTCGCTATCCGTCAGTGGCCGGCATATCTCGATGCGCTCGAGGAGATCGTTGAGATAGCCGGTCGCCAGTTGACTGCCGATCGAGAGCGTCGTCGGGCCGTTGGGGAGCGGCAGCGTCGCGCTCGATGCCGCCCCCGCCTTTGAAATCATCACGCCGCCGCCGCCATCGAGGCGGAACGCGATCTTCTGCCGCCCGAGAACCATCGGCAGGGTCTGGCCCGCGAATTCGGCCGCTCCGTCCCGCGACGAGGCCATCTGAAACTGATCGCCGGCGTTGCCGTAAACGCGCGTGGCGTTGCCGGTCGAGCCATTGTTGAGGGAAAAAATGACACGGCTGACGCCGTCGCCCAGATGGCTCCAATTGACCGCAGCCAGCACACTGAACCCTGCCTGCAATCCGGCCGCGACAAACCAGTCGAGCGAGGCCGCGCGCACATCGCTCGCAAGCCGTGTCGCGGCAGTGGCTCCGGAGAGGATCGGCGGCGTAAGGAAGCTCTGCTGGTGGAAACCAAGCCCCCATGCGTAAACGCCGGATGCGCCGTCACCCTGATAGGCGGGCTGATAGTTGTTGCCCGGGTCGCTGTCCGCCAAGCCCCAGAACCTGCCTTGCCCAGCCCTTGTTTCGAGCACGACTGCCCAGCACAGATAGTAGCCGTTCGCGGCCGGCACGATGCCGCATGAGAGCGGCGGGTTTGTCGCCATTGGCGTTGCGGTGCCCGCGCCGGACAGCCGGAATTTGCAGCGGCCGATCCCGTTGGATGCGAAGGTGATCCACTCGCGCCCGGCGGGCCTGAAGAAGCCGTAGTGAAGACCCGGCAAGGCGGTGTCATGAGCCGGGATCGCGTAGAAGCGATGGTGACTCAGAGAGCCGTCCTCTTTCAGAAGATCGGCCGTCAGCGTTCCGTCAGGTGCGACGGCAGCGTCCGTCGCATAGCTGGCATTCTGAAAGGCGTAGGTCGGCTTCGAGATATCGGCGCTGTTGAGCCATGTGTTCGTCACCTGCCCGCCGATATAGCCGCCGGCCCCATTGGTGGCCGCAAGCTCGTTAGGCCCGAACAGACGATAGAGGCCCGCAGCGTCGGCGAGGAGATGCGAGGATGAGCGGACCGTGGCGAAGAGCGCCGCCGGTTCCTTCTCCGCCCCGTTCAGCGCATAGCGCGCATTATGGAAATCCGCCGCAAGCACGGCCTTCGGATGGCACCAGCCAAGGCCGCGCCTTTCCGCACCCTGCCAGAAAGGGCCTGTTCCCAGTCCGAAACTCGTCTCCCCCTGGCGGGGAATATCGCTCCATCTCGATGGTGCCGGCATCGTCGCCTCCTCTCACTGCCATCCGGGCGGAGTGTGAGGCAACCGGAACGGGGCGGGGATAGTTCGCGCGCGCTATTTCACCATCGGGCCGGCCTGGTTGGTGAGCCGGTAGGCGAGCAGCACCGGGAGGAATGTGAGCGCCATCACGAAGAGCACGACGACGTTCACCTCCGGCAGCTTCTGCCCGAGCCGGATCGCCCCGAAGATCCAGAGCGGCAGCGTGTTCTGCGCGCCCGCCGTGAAGGTCGTCACGATCACTTCGTCGAAGGAGAGCGCGAAGGCCAAAAGCGCGCCCGCGACCAGCGATGTCGAGATCATCGGCAGGGTGACGCGCCGGAATGTCTGCCACTGGTTCGCGCCGAGATCCATCGACGCTTCCTCGAGCGATCGCGGCACGCGCCGCAGCCGCGCGATCACATTGTTGTAAACGATGACGATGCAGAAGGTCGCGTGGCCAATGACGATGGTCCAGAAGGAAAGTCCCAGGCCCCAGAATACGAAGAATGAGTTGAGCGCCATGCCGGTGATGATGCCGGGCAGCGCGATGGGCAGCACGACGACGAAGGAGACGGCCTCCTTGCCGAAGAACTCGAAGCGATGAACGGCGAAGGCCGCCGCCGAGCCGAGCAGCACGGCGACGGCGGTTGCGATGAGGCCCGCCTTGAGCGAAAGCCCGAGCGCCATGCGGATTTCCGGATTCGTCCATGCCGACCCGAACCAGCGCAGCGAATAGCCCGCGATCGGCCAGCTCTGAATGTTCGATGCGTTGAACGCATAGACGAGGATGATCAGGATCGGGATGAACAGGAACAGGAGGACGAACACGACCCAGGCGGTCAGCGCGATCCTTGCGAGTTTCGTTTCCATTGTCCCTCCTTCACATCACCTCGAACGCGCCGGTCCGCCGCGCGCCGACGAGATAGAGCGCCATGACGACGAGCGGAATGGAGGCATAGGCCGCCGCGAAGGGAATGTTGTTGGCGATGCCGACATTTGCGTAGACGACATTGCCGATGAAGTCCGAGCCTGGCCCGCCGACGAGCACCGGCGTGATGTAGTCGCCAAGCGTCAGAGAGAAGGTGAAGATCGACCCCGCGACAACGCCCGGCATGGCGAGCGGCAGAATGACCTTGAAGAAGGTCCGCCATGCCTTTGCGCCGAGATCCTGCGAGGCCTCGAAAAGGGAATAGGGAATCCGCTCGATGGCCGCATAGATCGGCATGATCATGAAGGGCAGCCAGATATAGGAGAAGACGACCCACATCGCCCAGTTGGTATAGCCGATCTGCACGCTCGCGAAGCCGAAGCTGTGCAAGAGCCAGTTGAGCGCGCCGTCATTGGCGAAGATGAGCCGCCAGGCATAGACGCGCGCAAGATAGCTCGACCAGAGCGGCACGAGCACCAGCGTGAAAAGCGCCACGCGCTGCCCCGGCGTTGCGAGCCGTACCATGTAATAGGCAAACGGGAAGGCGAGGATCACATCGGTGATCGTCACCGCCGCTGCCATGAGGATCGTCCGGATCGCGATCCTGCGATAGACGTCGCTCTCGAAGATCGTCTGGAAATTCGCGATGGTGAAGGTCCGGTCCAGCTCGCCGGTGAAGGAATCGATGCTCCAGAAGGCCGAAATGAAAAGCGCGGCCAGCGCGGCGAGATAGATGAGAATGAACCAGCCGAGCGGCGGCGCGAGCAGAAGCCCCGCGCCCACCGCCGGTTTGCGCCACAGAAATGCCGACATCCGGCGGACCGCTTCCTGCAGCCGATCCGCCGTCATGCCGTAAGCCGTCTGGGGACGGTCGATCAACCCTTGATCTCCTGCCACTTCTGCTGCCAGGTCGTGTAGCTCGTGCACTCGTTCTTGCCGCTGCTGCACATTTCCTGAGGCGTCTTCCAGAACCTGATCTGCTTGAGATAGATCGCGGCTTCGTTCAGATGGTAGCGCTCGCAGGAGCCCTTATCGAGTTTGTCCATCTCGGCGCAGGCTTTCATGTTGGCCGGCGTCTCGCCGAAATAGATCGCCTGCTGCGCCTGTACCGAAGGCGTGGAGACATAGGCCATCCACTTATAGGCGCAGTTGACGTGCTTCGACTTCGCCGAAAGCATCCAGCTATCGGCCCAGCCCGTCGCCCCTTCGCTCGGTACAGTATCGGCGACCTTGGCGCCTGCCGCCTTCAACGTGATGGTCTGATAGGGCCATGCGGCGCCGATGATGGCGTCGCCATTCTTGAAGAGTTCGATCTCGTCGGAAGCGAGCGCCCAGTATTTCTTGATGAGCGGACGCTGCTTCTTCAGGAGAGCGACGGCGACATCGAGCTGCTTTTCGGTGAGTTCATAAGGGTCGGTGATGCCGAGGCTCGGGTCCTTCTTGGCGAGATATAGCGCCGCATCGGCAATCTGGATCGGATTGTCCGGCACCGTGATCTTGCCCTTGTAGGCCTCGTCATAGATCGCCGCCCAGCTCGTCGGCGCGGTCTCGAACTTGTCCGTATTATAGAGGAGCACGTTCGGGCCCCATTCATAGGAGAGGCCGTAGTGAACGCCCTTGAGCGTGTTGTGCGGCGGCGCCTGCAGGTCCGGCACGAAGTTCTCGAAATCCGGAATGAGCTTGACGTCGATCGGCTGCACATTGCCGCCGAGGATGAGGCGCAGGCTCGCATCGCCCGACGCCGAGACGAGATCGTATTCCGAGCCGCCGCCCTGGCGCATCAGCGCCACCATCTCATCGGAGGAGCCCGCATATTTGCGGTTGACGATGCAACCCGTCTCTTTCTCGAACGGCTTTACCCAGGAATCCTCCGCATATCCCTCCCATGCCACGATATTGAGCGCGCCCTCGCCCTCGCCGATCGTCTTCGGATAGTTCGGCGCCACCGGCTCGGCAAACGCCGAGACGGAGAATGCGATTGCCGTGCCCAGGGTCAATCCCAAAGCGACGGTACTTTTCATGCTGGTCATCTCAGAACCCTCCTTTCCTGGATGGTTTCACTGAAGCTCGAACAGGTTGTCCGGACGCCACGCAACTTGCACTCTGCTGCCCTGCTCCTCCCGGAAGCGGGCCGTCGTACGATCGAAATTCTGGCGGATGGCGACGATCCTCGTGCCGTCGGCGAGCCCCACCGCATAGCGGGTGAACGTGCCGACATAGACGGCCTCGATGACGACGCCTTCCTCGGTGTGAAGTCCCGCCTCGTCGAAGAACTGGCCGAGCGGTGCGACACGCACTTTTTCCGGCCGCAGCACGAAGCGCCTGCCATCGCGCTTCAGAATGTTCGACGTGCCGACGAAGCCTGCGACGAACTCGTCCGCCGGTTCCTCATAGACTTCCGTCGGCGAACCGATCTGCACGATGCGGCCCTGATTGAAGATGGCGATGCGGTCGCTCATCGTCAGGGCCTCTTCCTGATCGTGGGTCACATAGAGGAAAGTGATCTTCACCTCCTCCTGAATACGCTTGAGTTCGGATTGCATTTCCTGGCGCAGCTTCAGATCGAGTGCGCCGAGTGGCTCGTCGAGCAGCAGAACCTTCGGCCGGTTCACGATGGCGCGCGCAAGCCCGACACGCTGGCGCTGGCCGCCTGACAGTTGCGCCGGCTGGCGCGCGCCGAAGTTTTCGAGCCGGACCATGCGCAGCGCCTCTTCCACGCGCACCGTGCATTCACTTTTGGGTACGCCCTTGGCGTGCAGACCATAGGCGATATTCTCCGCGACCGTCATATGCGGAAAGAGCGCGTAGTCCTGAAAGACCGTGTTGATATCGCGCTCGTAGGGCGGCATGCCCGTCACATCGGCGCCGCTCAGCTCGATCACGCCGCGATCCGGCTTCTCGAAACCTGCGATGAGCCTCAGCGTCGTCGTCTTGCCGGAACCGGAGGGGCCGAGCAGCGTATAGAACTCGCCACGGCGGACTTCGAGATCGACCTGCTCGACCGCCACTGTCTCCTTATACGCCTTGCGCACGCCTTCGAGACGAACGATCACGGGCTCGACATCGCCATCGGGCATCGGGCCACTCTCCGCCTGATCTTCGTTCCGCGCGAAGCTGCTCAACGTCACCTCTCCCCCAGACTCAGAGCTGGCTCAGTGTTTCACCATCACATGCCGCACGACCGAATAATCCTCGAGCGCATAGGCAGACAGGTCTTTTCCGTAGCCTGATGATTTCATGCCGCCATGCGGCATCTCGTTCGCCAGCATGAAATGCGTGTTGACCCATGTGCAGCCATATTGAAGCCGCGCCGCGGTCTGCATCGCCCTGGAGATATCGCGGGTCCACACCGATGAGGCGAGGCCGTACTGGGAATCGTTCGCCCAGCCGATCGCCTGTTCCACATCGTCGAAGCGCGTGATCGAAACGACCGGGCCGAAGACCTCGCGCTGCACGATCTCGTCTTCCTGCCGCGCGCCCGCGATGACGGTCGGCTCATAGAAGAAGCCATTGCCCGCGCCCGGCTTGCCGCCCGTCAGCACCTCGACATGCTTCTGCGCCCGCGCCCGCTCGACGAAGCTCGAGACGCGGCTGCGCTGCCTTTCGCTGATGAGGGGGCCAAGCTCGACGCCCTCTTCCTCCGGCCCACCGAACCTGATGCCCGAGACGGCGCTGGCGAGATCGGCCGCCACCTTGTCGTAGACCTTCGCGCCCGCATAGATGCGGCAGGCCGCCGTGCAGTCCTGTCCCGCATTGTAATAGCCGAAGGTCCGGACACCCTCGACCACGGCGTCGATATCGGCGTCGTCGAAAACGATGACGGGCGCCTTGCCGCCAAGCTCGAGATGCGTGCGCTTGAGCGTGCCGGTCGCGGCTTCGAGCACCTTGCGGCCGGTCGCAATGTCGCCCGTGAGCGAAGTCATGTGGACGCCCGGGTGCGAGACGAGCGGCGCGCCGACCGTTTCGCCCCGGCCAAGCACGAGGTTCCAGACGCCGGCGGGAAAAAGCTCGGCCATGACCTCAGCCAGTTTCAGCGTCGTCAGCGGCGTCTGTTCGGACGGCTTCAGCACGACGACATTGCCCGCCGCGAGCGCGGGCGCGATCTTCCACGCCGCCATCATCAGCGGATAGTTCCAGGGCGCGATCGAGGCGACGACGCCGATGGGATCGCGGCGGATCATGCTGGTGAGGCCGGGCAGGTATTCGCCCGCCGCGCTCCCGTTCATGCAGCGCGCGGCGCCCGCGAAGAAGCGGAAGCAATCGACGATGGCGGGGATTTCATCCTCGAGCACGCGCGGATAGGGCTTGCCGCAATTGAGGCTCTCGAGCTTCGCGAAAGCCTCCGCATCCGCCTCGATCCGGTCGGCGAGCTTCAGCAGGAGCCCCGAGCGCTCGGCGGGCGTCGTCCGCCCCCAGCTCGAGAAAGCGCGGCTCGCCGCAGCGACGGCCTGGTTGATCTGATCTTTCGATGCCGAGGGTATCTTGGCGATCAGGGCGCCCGTCGCCGGGTTGAGGATGTCCTCCTCCGGCCCTGCGCCCTGCACGAACTTGCCGTCGATAAAGAGCCTAGTTTGCATCACGCCTCTCCCCTGGGCCAGCCGCGAAACCTTATGGCCGCGCCCCGTTCGACCGGCGGGCCTCGACCGGCACAGGGTGCCGGGCGGCCCGCGACGGCATGGGGCGGCAGTCTGTGCGGAAATGCTAGGGCAGGTTTTTTCCGATTGAAAATCGGAAAATCCGCGCTGTCCGTTCGGAAAATCAGATAGCTGGAGCGTTTCCAGCAAAAGCGGGAACCGCTTTTGTGGTTTGGAAACGCGACAAATCAGGAAACCGGAGCACCCGGTTCCATCCCGCCAAAACGGATGCTTCTCGCGTCAGATTCCCGGCGAGCGGCGCCTCGCGGCCGGGGGCGTATATTCCCGGCACATGTCGAGAAACTGGCTCGCCGTCGGCCTGAGCGGCGCGCCCCGACGCCAGACGAGCCCCACATCCACGGTCGGGATGGGATTGGCGAGTTCCCGCGCCTCCAGCCTGTCGCCTTCGAGCGACCAGGGGCGATAGGCCATGTCCGGCAGCGTCGCGAGCCCGACCCCCATGCCGACAAGGCTCCTGACCGCCTCGACCGAGGAGGTGCGCAGCACGATGTTGGGCGTGAGCCCCTCCTCCTGCCAATAGGAGGTCGTCGTCTCGATGAGTTCGTCGACGGCAAGCATGATGAGCGGCTCGGTCGCAAGATCGCTCAGCGTAAGGACGTTGTGCGAAAGGAGCCCGTGGCCTGCCGGAAGCCAGATGCGCCAGGGCGAACGGATGAGAATTTCCGATTCGAGCGCCTGCCTGTCCTGGAGATTGGAAACGAGCAGCAACCCCACATCGAGCTCGCCATTCACGAGGAGATGTTCGAGATAGGTGCGCTCATCCTCCACCACGCGCACATCGACCTGCGGGAAGACCCGGCGGAAACGCGCAAGGAGATCGGCGAGATAATAGCCCGACACCATCGGCGTCACGCCGACATTGAGATCGCCGGACATCGCCTCCGGCCGCGCGCTGACCGCGCGGCGCGCATCCGCCACCGCCGCCGTGATGCGCCGGGCATGGAGGAGAAGCTGGTGCCCCTCATGCGTGAGGCGGACGCCCTTCGCATGGCGCACGAAGAGCTCCGCCCCCATTTCATATTCGAGCGCCTGGATCGCGGAGGTGATGGCCGATTGCGAGATGCTGAGTTCCTGCGCCGCGCGCGAAACGGATTCCGTTTCCGCGGCGGCGATGAAATATCGGATCTGGCGCAGGTTCATGGGCGTTCACATCAGCGAAGCGGCCGGCTGTCCCCTCAGTTCGTCCGCATCTTCTCCAGAAGCGAGGCGGTCGGATAGCCGTCCGGCGGCCAGCCGATCGTTCTTTGATAATCGCGGATGGCCTTGCGAGTGTTGTAGCCGATGATCCCGTCGACCTTGCCGTGATCATAGCCTTTGGCGGCCAGAAGCGATTGCAGCTCCTCGCGCTCGCTTCTCGTCAGCGGGCGCTCGTCGAGCGGCCAGCTTCCCCTGATCTCGCCCTCGCCGCGGAACCGGTCGCCGAGCAGGCAGACAGCCAGCGCATAGGACGTCGAGGCGTTGTAGGCGAGCACCGTGCGGAAATTCTGCAGCACGAGGAAGGCTGGCCCCTTATAGCCTGCGGGCAGCAGGAGCGAGGCCTTCTCGTTCACGTCGGTGGCGGGGAAGGCCCGTCCGTCGGCCCGCTTCAGGCCGAGCTTTTGCCATTCCGCGACCGTCTTCGTCAGCGCCATATCCGCAAGCGCATAGTCGAAGCCCTCGGGCATGGCGACTTCAAAGCCCCAATGGCTGCCCGTCTGCCAGCCCGAGACGTTCAGATATTGCGCGGTCGAGGCGAGCGTGTCCGCCGTCGAGTGCCATATGTCGCGCCGCCCGTCGCCATCGAAATCGACGGCATGGGCGAGATAGGTCGTCGGGATGAACTGCGTCTGCCCCATGGCGCCAGCCCAGGAGCCGAGCATTTCCTCCGGCTGTATGTCGCCGTTCTGAATGATCTTGAGCGCGGCGATGAGCTGCGAGCGGCCGAAATCGGGCCTGCGCCCCTCGAAGCCGAGCGTCGCCAGCGAGCGGACGACGCTCTTCGTGCCCATGAAGTCTCCGTAATTGGACTCAAGTCCCCAGATCGCCACCACGACCTGCCGGTCGACTCCATAAGACTTCTCGATCCGGTCGAGCAGCGCCCTGTTCTCGGCAAGGAGCGCCTTGCCGCGCTCCACCCGCTTGTCCGAAAGCGCGCCGCCCAGATACTCCCAGACCGGCTTCACGAATTCGGGCTGGCTCTGATCGGCCTCGACCACCGTCTCGTCAGGCCTCACCCCGCTCATGGCGCGATTGAAGGTCGCCGCATTGATCCCGGCCTTCATGGCGTCGAGGCGGAAGGCGGTCAGCCAGTCGGCGAAGCGCTGGTCGTTTTCACTGACGGGAGGAGCCATGGGCAGGCGCGTTTCGGGAACGTGGCGCATGCGCGCATCCGCGCATCCCCCGAGCCCCAGCCCGGCAACGAGAAAGACGACACCCGACATCAGCCGAAAAAGGCCGCGCGGACAGACGATCGACATGCAGCGACTCCAGCGGGAATATGAAGCACAAGGCTAAGGCGTAGCACGGAAAAGTGTAAGCGCAATTCCGGTCGCACCCGGCGCCCGCGCCCCTCCGGGCGGCGATACCGTGAGAATGCCGCTATCGGACGAACGCCGTTCAATGCCCCTCCTTCTGAACGGCGACGCCGCCGACACCGAGCAGCCGCTCGCCCAGCACGAAGTCCCCCGCCGCCAGCGATGAAATATCCTGCTCGCCCGGCCCGTAGTTGAAGATGAAGCGATAGGGCCCGCGCCGCCGCGTCCTGACGCCTGGCGGCAGGCGCTCGATGGCGAGCCCCGCCTCGCGCGCCAGCCTTTCAAGGAGGCCTTCGAGGAGACCGGCATCGGGCGAGCCTGCGAGATAATAGGCGCCGCCCCGCCTCGTGAGGGCGGGATGGCCGTCGCCCGTCCTCGCGACGACCTCCGCATCCTCGGCCACGACGAATTCGCGCCAGCGGTCGAATTTGCGCGCCTCGTTGCCGTAATTGACCGGCACCGCCGCATAGGACCTGAAGCTTTCGGCCCGCGTGACCTTGATGCCGAGAAGGGCCGCGAGCGGCCCCGGCGCGAGATTGGCCGGGATCTGATGCGAGGCCGTGCGGCTTCCCGAGCGCGGCAGAACGAGAAGGCGCCCGTCGAAACTTTCGAGCGAGGCGGCAAGGCGCGGCGGCACATAGGGCGTCGAGGGCAGCACCGCCAGCGCATAGGCCGAGAGATTGGCGTCGGGCCCCACAATGTCGATATCGAGGCCGAAGCTTCGCAATATGCGGTAGATGACGAAGACCTGCTCGATATAGGAGAAGTTCTGGCCCTGCGGCTGCGTGCGCAGGAACCATTGCGCCTCGTAGGAATAGATGAGCGCCACGCGCGCGGGCACCGCCCGGCCTAGATCGCCAAGCCGGGCGAGATCGCGGGCAAGCTCCTTCACCTCGAAATAGGCCCGGTCGGGCTCGTTGTTGGGCAGGTTGAGCCCGGCATGGAACTGCTCCTGCGCGAAGGGCGCCTGCCGCCAGCGGAAATAGGACACCATCTCCGCCCCATGCGCGAAGCCTTCGAGGCCCCAGAGGCGCACGAGGCCCGGCATCGCATCGGTGTTGTAGGCCGCCCAGTTCACGGGCCCCGGCTGCTGCTCCATGATCGCGAAGCGCCCCCGCCCCGCGCCGCGATAGAGATCGTGATGGAAGGCCTGAAGATCGGGATCGCCCGTGCGGGCATAGGCCGCCTTGTGCGCCGGATCGGCCGGAAAGACATCGAGGCTGCCGAGGGGATAGGAATCCCATGTCGCCACGTCGAGGTCCTTCATCACCTCGTAATGGTCGAAATCGACATGGAAGGTCATGAAATTATGGACGATGTCGCGGCCCGGCGAGAGCGCGCGGATGATGTCGGCCTGCACGCGGTTGAACTCGCGCACCTGGTCCGACGAGTAGCGCTCGAAATCGGCCCGGTGCGAGGGGTTCGTTTCCGTCACCGCGCCCGATGGCAGGTCTATCTCCTCGAAGTCGCGATATTCCATGCTCCAGAAGACATTGCCCCAGGCCGCGTTGAGCGCCGCGATGGAGCCGTAGCGCGCCTTGAGCCAGCGGCGGAAGCCGAGCCGCGCGGCGGAGGAATAGGAGCGCACCGTATTGTGGCAGCCATATTCATTGTCGGTCTGCCAGGCCACGATGGCGGGATGGTCGCCGAAGCGCTCGGCAAGCGCGCGCACGATGCGCGCACATTCATGCCGGTAGCCCGCATGGGAAAAGCAGTAATGCCGCCGCGAGCCGAAGGCGCGCACGCGGCCGCGATGATCGACGGCCAGCATGTCGGGCATCTTGTCGACGAGCCATTTCGGCGGCGTCGCTGTCGGCGTGCCGAGAATGACGCCGAGCCCATGAGCATGGAGCACGTCGATCGCGCGGGCGAGCCAGTCGAATTCGAGGCGGCCCGGATCGGGCTCGAGCCGCGACCAGGCAAATTCGCCGATACGGACGCGCGAAATGCCCGCCTCGCGCATGCGCCGCGCATCGTCCGCCCACATCGTCTCCGGCCAGTGCTCCGGATAATAGCAGACACCGATAGCCGCGCCGCCCGCCTTCGCCATGTTCCGTTCCCTCCCGATTCCTCTCCACGAGCTTGCCGGAATTTCTGTCCGCCGCAAGCCCGCTCGCGCCGCCGGCCGAATTGTTCTAGGAAGATGGCGCGGAAGGGAGGCGCAAATGCTCTATCTCGACATTCTGAAATATGTGCGACCCGTGGCCGAGGTCGATGCCCATCTCGAGGCGCATCGCGAGTGGCTCCGGCAGGGCTTCGACGAGGGCCTCGTGCTGATGGCCGGCCGGCGCGATCCGCGCGTGGGCGGCGTCATCCTCATCAAGGCGTCCAGCATCGAGGAAGCGCGCAGCTACGCGGAAGCCGACCCCTTTATCACCGCGGGCGTTGCCGAATACGACCTCATCGCCTGGGAGCCGACACTGCGCACCGCCGACACGCCCGAACATTGGGGCCCCGCCGCCCGCATCATGGGCGATTGACGGGGAAGCCGCGCTCGCCGATCCTCGGCGGCGGATATTCCGTGGAGGAAAGCGCGTGACCAAAGTCTGCATGATCGGTGCCGGCAGCACCGTCTTCATGAAAAATCTCGTCGGCGACATTCTGCTGAACGACGTTTTCGCCGATATAGAGATCGCGCTTCACGACATAGACGAAGCGCGACTCCGGACCTCGCAGATCGTCGCGGGCAAGATCGCGGAATCGCTCTCCGTCTCTCCACGGATCACCGCCACGACCGACCGGCGCGCGGCGCTCAAGGGCGCGGACTTCGTCATCGTCATGATCCAGGTCGCAGGCTACAAGCCCGGCACCGTCATCGACTTCGAGATCCCGAAAAAATACGGGCTCCGCCAGACCATCGCCGATACGCTCGGCATTGGCGGTATCATGCGCGGCCTTCGCACCGTGCCCGTGCTCCTCGACATCGCCGACGACATGCGCGAACTCTGCCCACGGGCGCTCATGCTCCAATATGTAAACCCGATGGCGATCAATTGCTGGGCGCTGGCGAAGCTCGCGCCCGACATCGCCCATGTCGGGCTTTGCCACTCGGTGCAGGGAACGGCCTTCGAACTCGCAAACGATCTCGGCGAGAACTACAAGGACATCCGCTATCAATGCGCGGGCATCAACCACATGGCTTTCTATTCGCGCTTCGAGAAGCTCCATGCGGACGGAACGCGCGAAGACCTCTATCCGCGCCTGCGGCAGATCGCGGCCGAGGGCCGCGAGCCCCGATGGAACAAGGTCCGCTACGAGGTGCTGCGGCGCACGGGCTATTTCGTCACCGAGTCGAGCGAGCATTTCGCCGAATATGTGCCCTGGTTCATCAAGCGCGACAGGGCCGACCTCATTTCGGAATTCAACATCCCGCTCGATGAATATATCCGCCGCTGCGAGGAGCAGATTGCGGCCTGGGAAGCGCAGGAGCGCGAGCTTGTCGGCGCGAACAGGATCGAGGTCCGCTTCTCCGGCGAGTATGGCGCAAAGATCATGCGCGCGGTCGTCACCGGCAAGCCGACCGTCATCAACGGCAATGTCGCCAATCGCGGCCTCATCGACAATCTGCCGGAGGGCGCCTGCGTCGAGGTGCCTTGCCTCGTCGATGCGAACGGCATCACGCCGACGCGGCAGGGCGCGTTGCCGCCTCACCTCGCCGCGCTCATGCAGACGAACATCAACGTGCAGGCGCTGACCGTCGAGGCGATCGCGACAGGCAAGCGCGAGCATATCTATCACGCGGCCATGCTCGATCCGCACACGGCGGCGGAGCTTTCGCTCGATCAGATATGGTCGCTCGTCGACGATCTCATCGAGGCACATGGCGACTGGCTGCCGGAATTCCACTGAAGGGCTTTCAGAGCGAGACGGCCCACGCCTTCGGGTGACGCGCGCCGACGCGCCGCCACCAGTCCTCTGCCTCATCCGGCGCGACGAGCGCGACGACGCATCCGCCGAACCCGGCGCCTGTGAGCCGCGCGCCACGCGCTCCTTCGACAAGCGCCGTCTCCACGAGCCCGTCCAGCGCCTCCGTCGAGACTTCGTAATCCTCGGCAAGCGAGTAATGGCTCTCCGTCATCAGCGCGCCGAACGCATCGGCATCCGCGGCTTCCAGCGCATCGAAGGCGGCGAGAACGCGCGCATTCTCGCTGACGACGTGGCGCGCCCGGGCGCGAAGCTCGCCTTCAGGCAAGGATGAGAGCATCTCGGGCGATGCATCGCGGAGCGCGCGAAGGCCGAGCTGCCTCGCCGCCTCCTCCACCGCCGCGCGCCTCGCATTATAGGCGCCATCGACGAGCCGCCGCTCCACGCCGCAATGAATGACGGCGAAGCGGAAACTCTCCGGCACGGCGGCAAGCCGCGCCTCGTTCGTCCGGCAATCGAGAAGCAGCGCATGGCCCTCGCGCCCGACGGAGGACGCCATCTGATCGAGAATGCCGCATTGAAGCCCGCAATAGAGGTTCTCCGCCGCCTGCCCCGCCCTTGCGATCTCGATATCGTCGAGCGCGGCGCCGGTAAGCGCGAGGCTCGCGCGGATGACGGCAATTTCAAGCGCGGCGGAGGAAGAAACGCCCGCCCCTTGCGGCACGTCGGAGCGGATGAGCACCTCGACCGGCGGCACCTCGATGCCGCGCTTCGAAAGTTCGCTGAGCGGGCCCGCCACATAATCGGTCCAGTCGCGGCGCGGCGGCGTCCCTGGATCGAAGTCGCGCGTTTCGCCGTTGTCGAGGCTCGTCGCGCGAAACCGCGCCGCCCGCGCCATCGCGACATGGGTGCGCCGGGAGAGCGGCATGGGAAGGCAGAAGCCTTCCGCATAATCCGTGTGATCGCCGATGAGATTGACGCGGCCGGGCGCGGAGGCTTCCGCCTCGGGCGCGCGTCCATACGCTTTCTCGAACGCCGCCTTCATCGCGCACCATCCACCGCGCGGAGCCGGGCGGCGGCTTCCTCCGGCGGCACATCGACGAGAAAGACCCCCGAGCCCTGCTCGACGCCCGCGAGATATTTGAGCTTCGCCCGGTCGCGGCGAAATGGCTTGATCTCGATCGTCATGTGGAAGCTCGCGTCATGGCCCGCTGGCGCCGCCTGCACGGTGAGAATATAGGGCATGGGCATGCCGAAGAGCCGGTCCAGCCGTCGCAGCGCATCGCCGAGCGCGGCCGCAAGCTCTCCGCGTTCCTCCACGTCGAGATGCTGCGGCCCCGGCACGCGCCGACGCGGGGCGAGCCACACTTCGAATGGATACATCGCAAAGGGCGGCACGAGCGAAACGGCGCGCGCGCCCCGATGGAGAAAGAGCGCGGGGTCTGCTTCCTCGATCATTCGCGCGATGACCGGCGCCGCCGCCTGCGCTTCGGCCGCACGGGCGATCTGCCCGGGCACGAAACCAAAGGCATAGATCTGGCCGTGCGGATGATGAAGCGTCACGCCGATCTCCTCGCCGCGATTCTCGAACGGCATGACGGCGGCAAAGCCCATCTCGCGAAGCGCCATGATGCGCGCGCCCCAGACCTCGATCAGAAGGTCGATGCGCTCGTCGGGGAGCGTTGCGAGCGAGCCGCGATGATCCGCCGAGAAAACGACGACCTCGCAGCGGCCGCGCGCCGCCGCGCTTCTGACACCGGCAATGCCGGGCGCGTCGCCCGCCTCCGCGAAAGCGGGGAAGCGGTTTTCGAAAACGGCGACCTCGAAATCCGTGAACGGAATTTCGCCTGTTGCTCCGTCGCGCGCGGGGCAGAGCGGACAATCGCTTTCCTCGGGAAGAAAAGTGCGGGCCTGCCGCGCGCCCGCATATCCGACCCATTCCTGCCGGAGCGGGTGCCAGCGCAGATGCGGCGGCACGCCATCGGCGGGCGGAAGCTCGGCGCCCGCGGCCCCTTCATGCGCCGCGCGGCCATAGAGCAGGAGTTCGCGCCCGTCCGCCTTTCTGTGCCGGTGGAGGTGGAGCACCATCGCCGCGTCAGCCGCCCATCCTCTCGACCGTCTTCGTCGTGCTGAAGCCCGGCACGAGATCGATTACCTCCACGCGCCCGCCATAGCTCTGCACGAAGGCGGCGCCGACGATCGTTTCGACCGTGTAGTCGCCGCCCTTGATGAGCACATCCGGCCGCAAGCCCTCGATGAGATTTTCCGGCGTATCCTCCTCGAAGATGACCACGAGATCGACGCTTGCAAGCGATGCGAGCACGGTCGCGCGGGCAATGTCGCGCTGGATTGGTCGCGTCGGCCCCTTGAGCCGCGTCACAGAGGCATCGCTGTTGAGCCCGACGATGAGCCGGTCGCAAAGCGCGCGCGACTGCGCGAGCAGCGAGACATGCCCCGGATGCAGAAGATCGAAGCAGCCATTGGTGAAGCCGACGCGGAGCCCCTTGCGGCGCCAGCCGGCCACGATGTCCTGCGCCGCGTGCAGCGTCACGATCTTGTGCTCGATGGAGGAAAGCTCATGCTCGCGAAGTTTGGCAGCAAGCTCATCCGCATAGACGACCGCCGTGCCGACCTTGCCGACGACGATGCCCGCCGCCGCATTGGCGAGCGCCGCCGCCTCGACAAGCGGAAGCCTGGCCGCGAGCGCCGCGGCGAGCGTCGAGACGACCGTGTCGCCCGCGCCCGAAACGTCGAAAACCTCGCGCGCCTCGGCGGGCAGATGCGCCACATCGCCTGAGTCGCGGATGACGCTCATCCCCTCCTGGCTGCGGGTCACGATCATGGCGCCGATGCCCGCGCTGGCGACGATCTTGCGCGCCGCCTCCACGATCGCCTCGCTGCCCTCAAGCGCGCGGCCCGCCGCCTCGGCAAGCTCCTTGCGATTGGGCGTGACCACGCTCGCGCCGCGATAGAGGCCGAAGTCGCGCCCCTTCGGATCGACGATGACGGGAATGCCCGCCTTGCGCGCCGCCGCGATCGCCGCCGCGAGGACCGAAGGCGTGAGCACGCCCTTGCCATAGTCGGAGAGCACCATCACCGCCGCGCCGGCGACAAGCGCGCCGATCCGCCCGACAAGCTCCTGCTCCAGCGCCGGGGCGAGCGGCGTACCCGTCTCGCAATCGGCGCGGAGAATCTGCTGGCCCATCGACACATAGCGCGCCTTGACGGTGGAGCGCCGCGCCGGATCGACGACGAGGCTCGCCTCGAGGTCGGGCACGGCGGCGAGCATGCGGCCGATCTCCTCGCCCGCCTCGTCGCGGCCCACGACCGATGCGAAACTCACGCGCGCGCCGAGCGCCGCGAGATTGCGCGCGACATTGCCCGCGCCGCCGAGCATCGACTTTTCCTCGCGCACCCGCAGCACCGGGATCGGCCCTTCGGGCGAGATGCGCTCGACATCGCCATAGACATAGCGGTCGAGCATGACATCGCCGATGCAGAGAACCCTCGCTCCCTTCAGCGTCTCGACCTTCATGGCCAGATGTTGCTTGTCGCTCATTCTTTCCCGGTCCTCCGGCCGCTCATTCGGCAGCCGAGGCATTTGTATCGCGCCCATAGACATCGTCGAAGCGGACGATATCGTCCTCGCCGAGATAGTCGCCCGACTGCACCTCGATGATGCTGAGTGGCTCGGGGCCCGGATTTTCGAGCCGGTGCCTGGTACCGACCGGAATGTAGGTCGACTGGTTCTCCGACAGCATCCGCGTCTCGTCGCCGACCGTCACCCGCGCCGTGCCGCTCACCACGACCCAGTGTTCCGCCCTTCGGTGATGAAGCTGCAGCGAAAGCGAGGCGCCCGGATAAACCATCAGATGCTTGACCTGATGCCGCTCGCCACTGTTGAGGCTTTCGTAGTAGCCCCATGGCCGGTGGACGCGATTATGCGCCTCATGCTCCGTCCGCCCTGCGGCCGCGAGCTGCTCGACGACTTTCTTCACATCCTGCACGCGGTCGCGCGCGGCGACGAGGAGAACGTCGCCCGTCTCGACGATGACGAGATTTTCAACGCCGAGCGTCGCGACGAGCCCGGTCTCGGCGCGCACGAAGCAATCCTGCGTCTCATGCGCAATGACGTCGCCCGTGACCACATTGCCTTTCGCGTCCTTCTCGCCGATCTCCCAGAGCGCCGACCAGCTTCCGATGTCGCTCCAGCCCATGTCGACCGGCACCACCGCCGCGTCCTTCGTGTGCTCCATCACCGCATAGTCGATGGAAAGCGACGGACAGGCGCCGAAGGAGGCCGCCTCCAGTCGCAGGAAATCGAGATCGCGAACGCCCTTTCTGACCGCCATGGCGGCTTGCGCGGCAATCGCCGGGCAATGCGCGCGCATTTCCTCGAGGATGCGGTCGGCGCGGAAAAGAAAGATGCCCGCGTTCCAGTCATAGCCGCCCGAGGCGAGATAGGCTTCGGCGGTGGCGAGATCCGGCTTCTCCACGAAGCGATCGACGGCGAAGGCGCCGTCATCGAGCGGCTGCCCGCGGCGGATATAGCCATAGCCGGTTTCAGGTCCCGTGGGGACGATGCCGAAAGTGACGAGCTTTCCCGCGCGCGCAAGCACCGCGCCCCTGGCGATCGCCTCATGAAAGGCGGCGACATCACGAATGTGATGGTCGGCCGGCAGCAGAAGCACGAGCCCCTCGGGATCGCGTGCCTGCACATAGGCGGCGGCGGCGGCCGCTGCCGGAGCGGTGTTCCGCCCCACCGGCTCGAGCAGATGGGCGAGCGGAACGAGGCCCGTGTCCCGCATCTGCTGGGCGATGATGAAGCGGTGCTCCTCGTTCGACACCACGATGGGGGCGGCGAATGCACCGTCGCCGGTCACGCGAAGCGCCGTCTCGACCAGCATCGCGCGGTCCGAGACGAGCGGCAGAAGCTGCTTTGGAAAAAGCGACCGGGAAACAGGCCAAAGTCTCGACCCCACGCCGCCCGACAGGATTACCGGATAGATCGTCACAACATCATTCCCCAGTCCGCTTTGTACAAAGTCTGTTCATGTCCGGGTCCGCTTCGCCCCGGGGCGGCGCTACCCATATCGAGCCGGGCCCATGCCCCCCTGGCGCGGCCACAGCCCGAGCAACATAGCATTCCCGGCGAAAAACGGCACAGATGGCTTGCCTCTCTTTAATCCGCTCATTCGCCGCCCGGCGGAAGCTTCCCCTGCCGATCCGCCCGGATTTCCGTCATTTCCGACGCCCCGGCGCGCCCGGCCCACCGCCTAGTTTCATTTTTAGCGATCTCCGCAATGCCTCCTTAAAGCCCGGATGAGAGACTGGACACGGTCCGGAGCCGGGGGCCGGGACGCGTGGGATTTCAGATGACGTCGGAAGAGCATATTCGCCGAAAGGTTCTCCTTTACTGGATTTCGATGGAGGACCGCCTCTATCTGTTCAGGTGCTGCTTTCCCCTTGCCCTCGCCGTCACCACAGCCAGCGCCAGCGGCCTGACGAGCGGCATCGGCTGGCTCTTCGCCGCCATCGCCATCGACACGGGCACGCTTTTCTGGCGGCGCTCCATCCGGCGACGCATTGTCGATGTCGATACGGAGAAGTGCTGGCGTGACGCGGGCATCTTCCATGTCGCGGCTGTCGCGACCTACACCATTGCGGGCTTCAACTGGGTTCTCGGCGAGCCGGATCAGTTCGTGGTGACCGCCATCGTGCTCGGCGCGAGCCTGATGACGCATTGCTCATGGGTGCCCACCATGCGCACACTTCCGAACATCCTCGCGCTGGCCCTGCCCTTCGGCCTGATCCTCTTCGCCGCCGAGGCCGCCGGTCTGCTCAACACGACCTCGCTTCTTCTCTCGATCATGCTGCTCGGGACGACGGCGGTCATCATGCATTTCAACCGGCACAAATATTTCGAGACCTTCGCCCAGTTGCAGGCGGAACAGGAACTGACGGCGAGGCTCGATCAGGCCTATGAGGCCGCCCTGATCGAGAAGGAGCGCGCCGAGGAAGCCAATCGCTCCAAATCGGCCTTCCTCGCCACGATGAGCCACGAGATCCGCACACCCATGAATGCGATCATGGGCTTCTCCGATCTCGTCATGCGCATGAGCGACGATCCCAAGATCCGCGAATATGGCCAGTACATCAACGATGCCTCGCTGAGCCTTCTCACCGTCCTCAACGACGTGCTCGACTTCTCCAAGATCGAGGCCGACAGGATCGAGATCGAGCGCAGGCCGGTCGAACTGGCGGCGCTTTTCGAGTCATTGCTGTTCTGGGTCGGCCGGGCGCGGGAGCGAAAGATCGACTTCCATATCGAGGCATCCGGGCTGCCGGAGGGAACGGTCTTCGCGGATGAGGGCCGGCTCAGACAGATCCTCTCGAACATGGTGTCGAACGCCCTGAAGTTCACGCCCGAGGGCGGCAAGGTCTGGCTCAGAGGGAGCGTCGTTTCTGCCGAAGGCGACAATGTGCGCGTGCGCTTCGAGGTCGAGGACACCGGCATCGGCTTCAGCGACGACGTGGCCTCCCAGCTTTTCATGCCCTTCGTGCAGGCCAATGGCGACATCGCCAAGACCTATGGCGGAACGGGCCTCGGCCTTGCCATCTCGGCCAAGCTGGTCGGCCTCATGGGCGGCCAGATCGGGGCGCGGGGCAAGTCCGGCCAGGGCGCCCTTTTCTGGTTCGAGGTCCCGTTCGTCCGTGCCAGCATGCCGCTTTCCCGCACGGCCTGACGCCTTGCTGCCTGACGATTCTGCCGCTTCCCCGGCCCGCAGGCGCCATTTCCTTGCGGGCCCGCGTCCATTCATGCAATAGAAACGGCAAACCCGGGGCGGCCGATCCGGCGGCATTTCGGGGCTTTGACGTCGGGACGCGAGGGGATTGAGCATGGCTCCGAAGGTGCACAAGAAGGTTCGCAAGGTCGTATTTCCGGTCGCGGGCCTCGGCACACGCTTCTTGCCGGCCACCAAGGTCATCCCCAAGGAGATGCTGACGGTCGTCGACAAGCCCGTCATTCAGTACGCCGTCGAAGAGGCGATCGAGGCGGGCATCGAACATTTCGTTTTCGTGACAGGACGCGGCAAGGGCGCGATCGAGGATCATTTCGATCTGGCCTATGAGCTCGAGGCGACCCTCAAGGCGCGCGGCAAGACGGCCGAATTCGAAATGCTGAAGGCGAGCCGCCCCCTTGCCGGCACGGCGAGCTTCGTGCGCCAGCAGGAGCCGCTGGGCCTCGGCCATGCGGTCTGGTGCGCGCGCGACATCGTGGGCGACGAACCCTTCGCCCTCGCCCTTCCCGACATGCTCATTCACGGCAAGCCCGGCTGCTTCGCGCAGATGATGGAAGTCTATGAAAAGCATGGCGGCAACATCGTCGCGGTCGAGGAAGTACCGCATGAGCATGTGAACCGCTACGGCATCGTCGCGCTCGGCCAGAATTTCGACCCTGCGACGCATGAGATCACCGGCATGGTCGAAAAGCCGAAGATCGAGGAAGCGCCGTCCAATCTCATCATTTCGGGGCGCTACATTCTTCAGCCGGAAATCTTCACGAAGCTCTCCACGCAGAAGCCCGGCGCGGGCGGCGAGATCCAGCTCACGGACAGCATGATCGCGCTCCTCGCCGAGCAGGATTTCTTCGCCTATCGCTTCGCGGGCACGACCTATGACTGCGGTGACAAGATCGGCTATCTCGCCGCCAATGTCGCCTTCGCGCTCGACCGCCCCGACATAGCGCCAAAGTTCCGTCCCCTCCTCGACAAGCTCGCCCAGAGCTGAGCCCCACGGTGCTGCCCGGAGATTTCTGATGAAAGTCGCAATGATCGGCACGGGCTATGTGGGCCTCGTCACTGGCGCGTGCTTCGCCGATCTCGGACATGAGGTGGTCTGCGTCGACAAGGACGATGGAAAGGTCGAAAGGCTGCGCCGGGGCGAGGTTCCCATCTATGAGCCGGGCCTTGAAGACATGGTGCAGCGAAATGTCGAGGCGGAGCGGCTGAGCTTCACCACGTCTTTCGCCGAGGCGGTGCCGGGACGCGATGCGGTCTTCATCGCCGTCGGCACGCCGACGAAGGAATCGGACGGCAGCGCCGATCTTTCCGCCGTCCACGCCGCCGCCCGCGAGATCGCCCGGCACCTCAGCGGCTACACGGTCATCGTGGACAAGTCGACCGTCCCGGTCGGCACGGGCGACGAGGTCGAGGCGATCATCCGCGACGAGAACCCGGATGCCCATTTCGATGTCGCCTCGAACCCGGAATTCCTGCGCGAGGGTTCCGCGATCGAGGATTTCATGAAGCCCGACCGCGTGGTCATCGGCGTCAATGCCGAGCGCCCGCGCCGCGTGCTGCAGGCGCTCTATCGCCCGCTCACCATGCATGAAACGCCGATGGTCTATACGAGCCGGGCAACCGCCGAACTCACCAAATATGCCGCCAACGCCTTCCTCGCCACCAAGGTGACCTTCATCAACGAGATCGCGGATATTTGCGAGCGCGTCGGCGCCGATGTGCAGGACGTCTCGCGCGGGATCGGCCTCGACAGCCGCATCGGTCCGAAATTCCTCCAGGCCGGCGCGGGTTTCGGCGGCTCCTGCTTCCCGAAGGACACGCTGGCCCTCACCAGCACGGCGCGGAAGGTCGGCCGGCCGACGCAGATCGTCGAGGCGGTCATGGCGGCCAACACCGAGCGCAAGCTCCGCATGGCCGAAAAGATCATCGATGCCTGCGGCGGAAATCTCGAAGGCAAGACGCTGGCGGTTCTGGGCGTGACCTTCAAGCCCAACACGGACGATATGCGAGACGCGCCGAGCCTCGACATCATCCCCCTTCTGCAGAAGGCGGGCGCGGGAATCCGCGCTTACGATCCGGAGGGGATGGAGGACGCGCGCAAATATCTGAGCAATATCGACTGGAAAAAGGACGCCTACAGCGCCATGCCCGGCGCCGATGCGCTGCTGATCCTCACCGAATGGAACGAATTCCGCGTGCTCGATTTCGAGCGCATCAAGAGCCTTCTGAAGACGCCGCTCGTCATCGACCTGCGGAACATCTATTCGCTCGCGGAAATGGCGCAGGCTGGCTTCGTCTATCACTCCGTCGGCCGGGACGTCGTTCAGCCCGCGTCGCAAATGGCGAAATGATCGGGCAAGTCCCGCTCAATAGGCGTTGCGGCCAGTGAAGCCGAAAAAGGGCGTCATCAGAAGAATCTTGATATCGAGCCAGAGCGACCAGTTCTCGATATAATAGAGATCGTATTCGACGCGCTTGCGCATCTTCTCCGGCGTGTCGGTTTCGCCGCGATGGCCATTGACCTGCGCCCAGCCGGTAATGCCCGGCTTCATCTTGTGGCGGTTCGCATACTGCTCGAGCAGGACCTCGTAATATTCATTATGCGCGAGCGCGTGCGGCCTCGGCCCTACAAGCGACATTTCCCCCATGAGCACGTTGAAAAGCTGCGGCAGCTCATCGAGGCTCGTGCTCCTGAGGACGCGCCCGACGCGCGTCACGCGCGGATCGCCCTTCACCGCCTGCCTGATCTCCGGCCCGTCCTCCGTCACATGCATGGTGCGAAATTTCATCACACGGATGATGGTGTGGTTGAAACCATGCCGCCGCTGGCGGAAGAAAACGGGGCCCTTGCTGTCGAGCTTGATCGCGATCGCGATCAGCAGCATCAGCGGCGCGACGGCAATCAGTCCGAGCGCCGACAGGAGCCGGTCTTCGACGAGCTTGATGATCGGCGCCCAGCCGTCGAGCGGACGGCGGGCGAGCTCGATCACCGAGACGCCGCCATAATTGACGATCCCGAGCGAACGCATGCGGAGCGTGGCGAGCGCGGGACAAAGCCTGATATCGACAGGCAGCACCGAAAGCTGCATGAGGAGGTCGGATATGCGCTGCTCCTCGCCGAGCGGCAGCGCGATGATAACCTCGTCGATATGAGCCAATTTTCCATGCTCGATGAGTTCGCCGACGCCGCCCGAAACGGCAAGGCGCGCGGCCGGCCCCTGCGCGGCATCGTCGAAGACACCCACCACATGATGATGCTCATTCATCATGCGCAGATGTTCGATGAGCCCGAATGCGATGTCGCCGCTGCCGTAGATCGCGATATTTCTCTGGAAAAACCTGTCCGGCGCCCTGCTCCCGATGAAATGCGCGGCAACGCCATGGCTCAGCGCCACCAGCGTCACATTGAGCACGAACCAGATGATCATCCAGCCGCGGGAGAAGTCGGCGGAAACCTTCAGGAGATAGCCTGCCGTCAGCAGAATGACGGCGGCAACGCCGAGCCCGCCAAGTATTCGCAGCGTCTGCCCGCGGAGACGCCTCAGTGTCGAGAGGCGATAGAGCTCCCGGCTCCTGAAAGTGGCCACCGCGACCACGGCGGCGAGAACGCCTGCGGCAAGATAGGGTTCGTTTGCGGGCTGTCCCCCAAGCCGGATGTCGATATAGATCCATTTTGCGAGGAGGGAAGCGAGCGCGATCAGAACGAGATCGGCGGCGGCGACGATATCGCCCACCACCCGCTCCGAACGGCGGCCGCCGCGCGACTGGGGAGCTTCCAGATCAACCGGAGGCGGGCGAACGACCCCTTCCTCCAGCGAAAGCGCGTCGATACTTCTGACGTTATCGGAACGCTGCTTTCGGCGCGTGAACTCCCCCATGGACATACGAACAACCCTCGGTAGCACTCGGCGTTGCCTCAATCACTGACGACACTGTCCTTGTTCGTTACAGCTTTTTCAATGATCGATTAAATGCCGACAATCACCACCAAGCATATTAGCCCGTATACCGCAGAAATCCTGCAAAAACTCACGCCAATTTGATGGAAATTGAAGCGATCGAATTCAAGTAATCGCAAACCGACCGCAAATCATTCGCCCGAAGCGATCCCCTGATTCGCCAATTCCGTCTCGAAGCGAACGATATCCGCCTCGACCATTTCGCGAACGAGTTCGGCGAAACTCACCTGCGCCGTCCAGCCGAGCAGGCGCCTGGCCTTGGAGGCATCGCCGAGCGTGACCCGCACATCTTTCGGCCGGAAGAATTTGGGGTCGATCGCGACAAGCGTTTCGCCGGTCCGGGCGTCGATGCCTTCTTCATCGACACCGCTGCCGCGCCAGATGACCTCGCGGCCGATCTCGCGGAAGGCATATTCGACGAAATCGCGCACGGAATGGTTTTCGCCGGTCGCCAGCACATAGTCGCCGGGTTGCGGCTGCTGGAGCATAAGCCACATGCCGCGCACATAGTCGGCCGCATGTCCCCAGTCGCGCCTCGTATCGAGATTGCCGAGCGAAAGACATTCGCCCTTGCCCACATGCCATGCGGCAACCGCGCGCGCGATCTTGCGCGTGACGAAACTCGCAGGACGATAGGGGCTCTCATGATTGAAGAGAATGCCGTTCGAGGCATGAAGCCCATAGGCTTCACGGAAATTCACCGTCGCCTCGAACGCCGCATGCTTGGAAACGGCATAAGGGTTGAGCGGATGAAAGAGCGTTTCCTCATTCTGGACGCTGCCGCGGGCATCGCCGAACATTTCCGAACTCGACGCCTGATAGAAGCGCATGCGCCGGTCGGGGTCGATCCTGATCACCGCATCGAGAATGCGCATCACGCCCGTCGCATTCACGTCGGTCGTATAGGCGGGATCATCGAAGCTCGTCTGAATATGCGTCTGGGCGGCGAGATTGTAGATCTCGTCCGGCATCGTCTCCCGCAGCAGGCGATCGACCTGATCGCCCACGGTGAGATCGCAGCCATGAAGCACGAGCCGGCGGTTCACATCGGGAAAGCCCGAAAACCGCTCGCGCGGCAGCCTCGACAGGTCCCGCGCCATTCCGTGAACGATATAGCCGCGCGAGAGCAGCCATTCGGCCAGATAGCCGCCATCCTGCCCGGTGATGCCGGTGATCAGCGCGACCGGAGGCCGCGAAAAGTCCCGTAGTGGAAGAACAGGCGACAAGGGCGTCTGCCCTCCCGAATTTGACACATGCGCCTTGCCCGGGCGCCTCATAAGTCCGCCATCTTGATCATAATTGACATCCTTGTAAACAGATGGCGGCGTGGTTTTTCAGACGCGATCAGGCGTCAGCGGCAAGCTGCCTGTCGCAGTACCAGCGATAAACCTGGGCGATGCCCTCCTCAAGTCCGGTGCGGGCCCGCCAGCCAAGGCGAGTGAGCCTCGACACATCCATCAGCTTGCGCGGCGTGCCGTCGGGCTTGGAGGTGTCGGTCACGATCTCGCCCTCGAAACCGACGATGCGGCGGACGAGTTCGGCCAGTTCACGGATCGAAATATCCTCGCCCACGCCCACATTAATGTGCTCCTCACTCGAATAGGTCTTCATGAGGAAGACGAGCGCATCGGCGCAATCGTCGACATGGAGGAATTCGCGCCGGGGCGTTCCCGTGCCCCAGATGGTGACGGAAGCGGCGCGGTCGAGCTTCGCCCTGTGCATCTTGGCCATCAGCGCCGGCATGACATGCGACGACTGAAGATCGAAATTGTCGCCAACGCCATAAAGATTGGTGGGCATGGCGGAGATGAAGTCGCAGCCATATTGCCGGCGATAGGCCTGGCAGAGCTTGACGCCCGCGATCTTGGCGATGGCGTACCATTCATTGGTGGGCTCGAGCGGGCCGGTCAGAAGCGCGCTCTCCTGCAGGGGCTGCGGCGCGAATTTCGGATAGATGCAGGACGATCCGAGGAAGAGGAGCTTCTCGACACCTGCGCTCCACGCGGAATGGATGATGTTCGCCTCGATCATCAGATTGTCGTAGAGGAATTCGGCCGGGCGCGTGTCATTGGCAAGAATGCCGCCGACGGTCGCCGCCGGCACGAACACGGTCTGAGGGCGCTCGTCCATCATCCAGGCTTCCACCTGCTCCTGCCGGCGAAGATCGACCGCCTCGCGTCCCACCGTGACGATCTCGCAGCCCTCGCTCGCAAGCCGGCGCATGAGGGCGGAGCCAACCATCCCGCGATGGCCTGCGACATAGACCTTCTTGCCTTCGAGCGAGTAGACAGGCCCTTCAGTCATAACGCGCCTTCCGGCTCTCCTCCTGCGCAACCACCTTGAGATCGGACGCCACCATCTCGGCGACAAGCTCCGGGAATGTCGTCTTGTGTCGCCAGCCGAGCACCTGATGCGCCTTGCGCGGATCGCCTAGCAAGAGATCGACCTCGGTCGGGCGGAAATAGCGCGGATCGACCTTCACCAGCACCTTGCCGGTCTTGGCATCGAGGCCGATCTCGTTCTCATCCTTGCCCTCCCAGCGGATCGTCCGGCCGACCTCCGCGAAGGCAAGCTCGACGAATTCCCTCACCGAATGCGTCTCGCCGGTCGCGAGCACATAGTCGTCGGGCTTTTCCTGCTGCAGGATGAGCCACATGCCCTCGACGTAATCGCGCGCATGGCCCCAGTCGCGGCTGGCATCGAGATTGCCGAGATAGAGCGTGTCCTGAAGCCCGAGCTCGATCGCGGCGACCGCGCGGGTGATCTTGCGCGTGACGAAGGTTTCGCCGCGCGTCGGCCCTTCATGATTGAAGAGGATGCCGTTCGAGGCGTGCATCTCATAGGCTTCGCGGTAGTTCACCGTGATCCAATAGGCATAAAGCTTCGCCGCCGCGTAAGGGCTGCGCGGATAAAAGGGCGTCCGCTCGCTCTGGGGCGTTTCCTGCACCTTGCCGTAAAGCTCCGACGTCGACGCCTGATAGAAGCGCGTCGTCTTCGCAAGGCCCAGAAGGCGGATCGCCTCGAGCAGGCGCAGCGTGCCGATGGCGTCAGAATTCGCCGTGTATTCCGGCGTCTCGAAGCTCACCTGAACATGCGACTGCGCGGCAAGATTGTAGATTTCGGCCGGCTGCGTTTCCTGAATGATCCGGATGAGGTTCGTCGAATCCGTCAGGTCGCCATAATGAAGGAAGAGTCGGGCGCTCTCGACATGAGGGTCCTGATAGAGATCGTCGATACGGGCCGTGTTGAAAGAAGACGAACGGCGCTTGATCCCGTGGACCACATAGCCCTTATCGAGGAGAAGCTTGGCGAGATAAGCTCCGTCCTGACCCGTGATGCCAGTAATAAGGGCAACTTTCTCGCTCATCCGGACGATACCTCCCGCTCCATGCGATGCTACGGCCCGTTTCGGCCGCCCCACACCCATACAAAGAATTGCAGCCAGCGGGAAGCCCTGCCTCGGCCCGTCCCCTCAAGGCGCCGCCCCTGCCCGCCTTTTCCGATAGGCCGACCAGAGCAAGCCCGCATAGCGCCTGTTCGTCTCGTAATAGCGCCGCCACAGGCGCCGGGGTTCCTGAAGTAGCCGGAAAAGCCATTCGAGGCCCATTTTCTGTACGAGCCGCGGGGCTCGGCTCACCTTGCCGCCATAGACATCGAAGCTGCCGCCAACGCCCATGATGAAGGAAGCGCGGAGCACATCCCTGTGACGGCGGAGGAAGCGCTCCTTCCTGGGGGTCGGCATCGCCACAAAAAGACAGTCCGCTTCCGACGCATTGATGGCTTCCACGATCGAGGCCTCTTCCTCCGGCCTGAAATAGCCGTCCTGTGCGCCCGCGACGCGCAAGGACGGCAGCTCCCGCGCGAGCCGCTGGCGGACCGCGTCGAGCACATGCGCCTCGGCGCCCAGAAGATAGGGACGGAACCCGCGCTCGGCGCAGAGCGCGAAAAGGCGTTCCATGATGTCGACGCCCGCAACGCGCTCCGGCACGGGAATGCCAAGGATCCGCGCACCCCAGACCACGCCCGCCCCGTCGATGTTGATGAGATCCGCCTCGGAGACGTCCTGCCGCAACTCGTCGTCGCTCTGCATGGTGACCAGCTTGGCGACATTGACCACCGTGTGGTGGAGCGGCACCTTGCCCGACATCGCCTCGAGCGCCAGCGCGAGCGTCTCGTCCATGGTGAGAAGATGCATGGGCGCATCGAGAAATTCGACGCGCCGCGGTGCGATCACGGGATGCGCGGCCCAGTAGCATGCGGCCTTGCCGCCGCTCATGCCTCGTCTCCCGTCATGCGGCGGTGCCCCGGCGAGCCTTGCGCCACGTCCACAGACCGCGCGTGTCGATGAGCGCCTTGCCCTTCAGCGCGGCAGGATCGATCAGCTCGAACTGCCGATGATCGACGAGCAGCACCACGATATCGGCCCTGTCGATCGCCGTCAGCGCGTCGCAGAACTCAACCCCCAGACGCGAAAGCTCCTCAGGCAGTTCGTCGGCATTGGGCTCCGCGGCGAGGATGCGTCCGACTTTCGCCTCAGCGAGAAGCTTGACGACCTCGATGGCCGGGCTCTCGCGCAGATCGTCGATATTCGGTTTGAAGGCGAGACCGAGACAGGCGATGGTCGCATCCTTGCCGGTCGCCGCGTTCATGACCTCGGCGGCGACGCCGCGCGGCCTGTCATTGTTGATCCGCCGCGCGGACTGCATGAGCAGCGTTTCTTCCGGCGCCGCATCGACGATGAAATAAGGGTCGACCGCGATACAGTGCCCGCCGACACCCGGTCCGGGCTGAAGGATCGAGACGCGCGGATGCCGGTTCGCAAGCTCGATCACTTCCCAGACATTGAGATCGAGACGCGAGCAGACGGCCGCAAGCTCGTTCGCGAAGGCAATATTCACATCGCGAAAGGCATTCTCCGTCAGTTTCACGAGTTCGGCGGCTTCCGCGGAGGTGATGACGAGACTGCCGGCGACGAAGCTCGCATAGAGCGAGGCCGCACGCTCGGAGGAACGCCGCGAAATGCCGCCGACACTGCGATCATTGTTGACGAGCTCGGTGAGCACCTTGCCCGGCAGCACGCGCTCGGGACTATAGGCGACCAGAACATCCGCCTCCTCGCCCTCGACATGGGGGAAGCTGAGGTCGGGGCGCAATTCCGCGAGAAGCGCGGACAGCTTTCGCGTCGTGCCAACGGGCGAGGTCGATTCCAGAACGACGAGATCGCCCTTCTTGATGCATGGCGCGATGCTCCGCCCCGCGGAAAGCACATGGCTGATGTCGGGTTTCTGATCCTCTGTGATCGGCGTCGGCACGGCGATGATGAAGGCATCCGCGGGCTCGGGCGAGAGCGACGCCCTCAGCTTGCCGTTCGAGACGACTTTCTGGATCAGTCCGTCGAGATCGGGTTCGACGATATGCACCTCGCCGCGATTGACGCTCTCGACGACATGGGAATTCACATCGACGCCGATCACCGATATGCCGCGGCTCGCCAGAATGGCGCAGGTCGGAAGGCCGATATAGCCCATGCCGATGACAGATACCGTCTTCCACTCACGCATGCCGCACAAGCTCCTCGACAATCCTTTCGCTGGCCCGGCCATCCCCGTAAGGATTGTACCGCCTGCTCATTTGCTCATAGGCGGACGCATCGTCGAGAAGGCGTGTCGCATTGGAAAGGATCTTATCCACGTCCGTTCCGACAAGGAGCGCCGTGCCCGCCTCGACGCCCTCGGGCCGCTCGGTATTCTCGCGCATCACCAGCACCGGCTTGCCGAGCGATGGCGCCTCTTCCTGCACGCCGCCTGAATCGGTGAGAACGAGCCTTGATCTTTTCAGCAGATAGACGAAGGGCAGATAATCCTGCGGGTCGATGAGGTGAATATCGCTCGCCTGCCCGAGCGCCGCCGTCACCGGCCCGCGCACATTGGGATTGGGATGAACGGGATAGACGATCTGCACGTCGCCGCGCGCCGCCAGCGTCTGAAGCGCCGCGCAAATCCTCTCCATGCCACCGTCGAAATTCTCGCGCCTGTGGCCGGTGACCAGAATGAGTTTCTTGCCCGCATGAAGAAACGGAAACCGCGCCGAGAACTCGGCGTCGAGCGCCGCATCGCCTTCCAGCCGCCCGCTGAAATGCAAGAGCGTGTCGATGACGGTGTTGCCGGTGACGAAGATCCTGTCGGCAGGCTTGCCCTCGCGCAGCAGATTTTCGCGCGCCTGCGTCGTGGGCGCGAAATGCAGCGCCGCGAGATCGCCGACGATCTTCCGGTTGAGCTCCTCCGGCCACGGCGAATAGATGTCGCCGCTGCGAAGGCCGGCCTCGATATGCGCCACGGGAATGCGCTTGTAGAAAGCCGCAAGCGCCGCCGTCATGGCCGTGGTGGTGTCGCCCTGAACGAGCACGAAGTCCGGACGCGCCTCATCGAGCACTCCGGCCATGCCGGTGAGGACGCGCGATGTCGTATCGAAAAGCGTCTGACCGGGCATCATGATGTCGAGATCGTAGTGAACGGGCAGGCCCGTGAGTTCGATCACCTGATCGAGCATGTCCCGATGCTGCGCCGTGAGGCAGATTTTCGTCTCTATGCGGTCGTCGGCGAGTGCCTGCCGTGCGACGGGGAAGCATTTGAGGGCCTCGGGTCGGGTACCGAACACGATGAGCAACCGAACTTTCCCAGGCTTGCGTGCCTTGAACATTCCTCCCCCAGATTTCAAGCCCGCCACCCTGAAGGATGCACGGAACGTCCCGACAAAGGGATCGCGCTATTCCGTCTCTCGTTCAATCAGAAATATGGATGGATGCCGAGAGTTTTGCATCCGCTCCGGACCGGCCGCTGCCGACGAGAACGCCAGTGGGCATCAGACGATCATAGGATGGCGAATACCAGCCGAGAGGCGGACTCTCCTCCCCTCGCACCAGCGCCCAGTCGAGATCCGGCGGAAGGTCGATGACCGCCCGACCGGCGCCGGCCTGCGTGTTCCAGCGCAGTTCGGCGCGCGCTCCATTCAGTACACAGACGATATCGGGATGCATATGGAACATCATGCGGCAGGCGACCGGATGGCGCGCTTCGATTTCATCCTCGATGACGAAGGACGATGCACTTCTGTCGAATGTGATACGGCGGCGGTGAAGCGCGCGCGCCGGTATCCGCAAATACCCCTCATGTTCTCCCAATGCCATCGCCTTGCGCGATGGCTCGTCGAGCCCGGACGCATCGAGAAGCCTCGCCCCGGCGTGATCCGTCCAAAGGAAGGCGCCGCCGGAAACCGACTGGTCGCATCCAGCAAGCTCGAGCGTGTTATGCGCCGCCGTCGAACGGAAATAGCCGCGCCACTCTGATGCGGCATGATAATTATACGTCCCCGGATCGACAAGCACGGGCTGGCTTCCCACGCGCAGCTCGAATGAAAGCGCATCGGCATGACCATGCGCGGCGATCGAGAGATAGCCGAGCGGCCCCGCATCGAACGCGCAGTAGATTTCCTGCCCGGCCGGCGTCGCGCCGCGCAAGATCACAAGTCCCGCATCGCGCGCGAGCGCCATTCGCGGCCTCTGCCGGTCGCCCTCCATCGCGCGGCCCGAGGCGCGGATCAGCGATTGCTGGATCGTCGAGCGCAAGGGCGCAGGCCCGCCGCGCGGCCACCAGCAAGCCTCGCCACTGAGCGCGGCCCCCGTCGCCAGCAGATCGGCCCAGCGGTCGTAATCCGGCGCATCGAGCAGCAATGCGTGTGCGTCGTCGCCATCGCCCTGGCGCGGCGGCTGACCCGCGCAATCGGCAAGCGCGGCCAATGCCTCGCACATGCGGCGGATCGCGGACCACACATTCTCCGCCAGGGGCCTGCCGGCAAGATCGCCCTCGAGCGCCGCCGCAAGCGCCGCCTCCAGCACAAACCCATGATATTCGGAGGCAAGTTCGCGGTTCAGCCCGCTCGCAAATGTCTGCCTTGGCACCTCGCGCTCGAGTATGTGTGTGGCCTTCTCTCGCCAGCTTTTCGTTTCCTCGAACCAGGGCATCGCGCAGGCCGCGACGAAAAGCCCCGCCGCTTCAAGGATGAGATGGTTGTTGGCCGAGGAACCATGGCTGAAGCGGCGCGACAGCAGCCATTGATGTTCATGAAGACGCTGCAGGAAGAGCGGATTCCCCTCGAATGCCGCCGCCGCGCCGCTCCAGCCCGACAGGAGCCGCCGCGCCCACACGAACGAGATGAGCCGCACCCCGATCTCGATGCCGCTCTGCCAGTGCACGCCATGAAGAAAGGGATTCGCGCGGCACCAGGATGCGATCTGATCTGCGGCGAAGACCGCATATTTCTCATCGCCCGTGAGCCAGTAAGCCGCCGCGCAGACCGTTGTGTGATGATGGCGCGAAAGCTCCCACACATATTTGATGTCGAATGTGCCAGCGCCGCGCCGCGCGAAGGAATAGCTGTCGGCGTGGGCGCGCGCCCCATGTCTGGCGTCGAGATGCCAGTCGACCGAAGTGCCGAGATCTTTTCGTTCGATGGAGAATTGCGGCCATTGGCCCGCCAGAAGCCGATCGGCGCTTGCGATCACGCGAGCGCGGACAGGTGCGTCCACCGCCTCTGCCAGCCCGTAAGGCAGGCCGGATCGAAACGATGGCGGGTCGGCAAGGATGCGCGCTTCGGGCGCCGCCTGGCGCCTGAAGAACCGGCGCCGCCATCGGTATTCGAGTCCCGCGTCGCGAAAGCGCAGGACGATCTCCTGCGCGGACATGGCGCGCGCCCGCTTAAGATACCAGCGGAAATCCATGGCGCCTCTGGACGGAGTTCGAAAGCAGCTTCATGACACGTCGTGCCGCTCGCCGCATATTATATCCGCGACGGAGAACGGACGGCCGAGAGCGATGCTTCGCTCGGCGGCGAGAGTAACCGCCGTCGTTTCGACGAGTGACGTGAACGGCACCGGCATGTCGGTTCCGTCGCGCAAGGCGGCCACGAAAGCGAGCATCTGATCCTTCTGCCCCTTGTCCGCCGCCATCGCACGGAAGACCTTGCGCTTGCCGCGCCGCCAGACTTCGCCGGTCTGGAAGTTGTCGAGCTTCGCCGTCATGCCATGACCCGCGACCTCGATCAGCTCCTTCGGATAGCGCGGATCGCCGCCGGTCATATAGGAAATGACCGCCGACGCGCCGTTATCGTAGGTGATCGTCGCGGCGACATTGTCCGCATCGACACCCACGCTGACCGCCGAGGCGGAGACGGGTCGCGCGCCGAACCACCAGGATGCCGTATCGACGAAATGACATCCCTCGCCGACGAAACGCCCGCCCTGCCGCGCACGATCGGCGTGCCAGCTCGCCGGATCGAGCGCACCCGCATTGATCCGGTAGTGCAGGAACTGCGCGTCGTCGAAGCCGCCAAAGGCCGCCCTCATCTTGCGCAACAAGGGCGAGAAGCGCCGGTTGAATCCGACCATGAGGCGCGTGTTGCTGCTTTCCTCCGCCGCCTGCACGACCTTCTGCAACCCCTCTGCCGTGATCGCCAGAGGCTTTTCCACGAAGACCGCTTTCCCTGCGCGAAGCGCCCTTGCGACGAGATCCGCATGAGAGCCGTGCGGCGTCAGCACCATCACGGCATCGATGTCCGCATCGTCGAACACGCGCGCCGGATCGGTCGACATGCTGGCAAAGCCGAATTTCGCCGCCGCATTGGCGCCCGAAAGCGGCGTCGTCGTCACGACCTCGGCAAGCTCGACATCGGCGCGACCCTTCAGATGCGGCAGGAGCATGCTGCTCGCATAATTGCCGCAGCCGATCACGCCGAGGCGAAGCCGCGGCTTTCCCGCTCTTGCCGGCGCCTTCCTAAGCTCCAGCATGCGGGTCTTCGGCGCTGCGTCCGGATAGCGAAAGAGAACGCCTATGCCCCTCGATCGCCCGGCATTCATGTCCTCATAGACAGCGACAGCCTCATCGAAAGGATGAATGCTCGAAATCAGAGGCGAAAGATCAAGCCGCCCTTGCGCGATCAGATCGAGAAACGATGCCATGTTCCGCTTTTCGGTCCAGCGCACATAGCCGATCGGATAATCGATGCCCTGCTCCTCATAGATCGGATCGTAACGGCCGGGGCCATAGGAACGCGAGAAGCGGAATTCGAGTTCCTTCTGCGAATATTCCGCCCACGGCAGATCGGCGCGGCACTTGCCTACATCCACGATGCGGCCCCGGTCGCGCGAAAGTTCGCCCGCGAGTTCCACCGGCTCGTTGCTGTCGCCGCCCGCCGTGATGAATATGCAATCCGCGCCCGCGCCGGAAGTCGCGCGGCGCAGCGCCTCGACGAACCCCTCGAACTCTGCCCCGCCCTTCGTCGCGCAGGCGGCAGCGCCGCCTTCCATCGCCAGGCGGCAGCGTTCGGCATCAATATCGATACCGAAGGCATGAACGCCCGCCGCGCGCAGAATGCGGACGAGTATCTGCCCGAGCAAACCGAGGCCGATCACCACCGCCGTTTCGCCGAGGCCGATCTCCGCCTGCCGGAAACCCTGCATGGCGATGGCGCCAACAGTGGCGAATGCCGCCTGCTCGTCAGACACATTGTCGGGAATGGCGACGCAAAGATTGACGGGAACCCAGTTGAACTCGGCATGGAGCGCGAACTGATTGCCGCCACAGGCGACACGCTGGCCTGCGCGGAAGCCATCGACCTCGGCCCCCACATCCGCGATGACGCCCGCGAGCGAATAGCCGAGCGGCGTATAGGAATCGAGCCTGTTGGCGATCTTCTGATAGGTGGCGAGCGGCCCCTGCTGCGAAAGCGTCTGCAGCACCTTGCGCACCTGATCCGGCCGCGCCTTCGCCTTGCCGAGAAGCGACAGCTTGCTCTCCGCGACCTTCATCAGCTCAGTGCCGGCGGAGATCGCCGAATATGAACTGCGCACAAGCACACCACCCGCCTTCGTGGCCGGAACCGGCACATCGAGCAGCGTCAGGCTCCCGTCGCGATATTTCTGAGCGATGATTTTCATGCCCCCGCCATTCTCCAGTTACGCCAAGCCTGGGCATCAAGCCAGCCTTTCTCCCGCCGCTCCCTTCAGGCCTGCGCGCAAACATCTATCGCCTCCTCACCGAATGAATGAGCGCGCTCATCAGCGCACCCCCTTTTCATTGCATCCGGCGAAGTCCGTCGATAGGCGTTTCTAACCCACGAGGCAAGGAGCATGCACTAAACATTCGCTTCACATCCAGTATTTGTTTCGCGCTGTCGGGCGAGCCGCAAGCCGGATCATAGTGGCGCTTATCATGTGCGCTGAAAGCCATTCGTGATATAAGCAGCGACCTTCGATCCCCAGAAAGAGATCGCTCCGGGCCTATGGTTTCTTGCTCTCATTTCGGATAGCGGACACACCTCTCACGATGCGTAGCGCCGAGGACTTCCTCTATCCCCTTTTGCAAACCTACGTGAACTCTCCTCAATGGGTCAAAACGCTGACTGGCGGCTTTTATGGTCTGCTGCCAATGAACATTCGATATGGATCAAAATTCGGCCGATATCTGGAAGAAGCGCGAATCACCGAGCCTCAGCGTATAGAGAGCCTGAAGAAAACGAAATTGATCGATACGCTGACGATCGCCCTCGGATCGGTCCCTGCCTATCAAGGCTTCCGTCATCTTCTAAAGCACGTACCGGACGACCCCTTCGGCGTGTTGAAGGAACTTCCGCTCGTCGACAAGGCTGACATCCGCCGGAACATCAATGACTTCATTTCCGCGGGGGCGCCCGCGAGCCGGAGAATAGAGGTTCACACGGGCGGCTCGCTCGCCACGCCGATGAAGTTCTATATCGAGAAGCATGTCGGCCGCCCCAGGGAAGCCGCCTATTTTGAGGCCTATGAGCAGCGCGTCCCTCATTCATCCCGGGAAGTGGCGCTTTATCTCCGTGGGCGGAACATCCCCGGGATCGCGAAGGAGAGCGCCTGGAGCGCCTACGATCCGACGCGGCGGTTTCTTCTGATGAGCTCGGATCACCTCAAGCCCGAATATATGCCTCGTTACATTGACGAGCTTCGCAGATACAAGCCGAGCCTCATCAAGAGCTTTCCTTCTTCTCTCTATCCCATAGCCCGCTGGCTTGAACAGCACCCGGAGCCGGAAATCACCGGACGCGTAAAGGCAATTTTCCTGAGCTCGGAGACCGTCTACGAGTTTCAGTTGAGACTGTTCCGTCGCGTATTCGATTGCCCCGTCCTGTCTCACTACGGGCTTTCGGAACGCGTGCTCCTTTCCAGCTCCATGCCGGACGACGACCGGCAGTTCTTCTGGCCGCTATATGGACATCTGGAGCTGGTGGACGATCAGGGGCAGCACATCAGTGAACCGGGAAGGATCGGGGAGATTGTCGGAACGGGCTTCGACAATGCGGTCATGCCTCTCATCCGCTATCGCACGGGCGACTCCGGCGCCTATAGCGCCCGACCAGCTCACCCCGCACTGCCGGGTTTTCCGGTTCTCGACCGGATCGAAGGCCGTCTCCAGGAATTCGTCGTGACGCGAGATCACCGTCTCGTCTCGGTATGCACGCTGGGGGCCGCTCACTTCGAAGGTCTCGATGATGTGGAAGAAATGCAATATGCGCAAAGTGAGCCCGGCAAGGTGACGATCCGCGTGACCGCTCAGGTCCCGCTGACGTCCGAATTCAAAAGTCGTTTCGCCGGCGCTGTAAGGGCGAAGATGCTCGACGCATGCGACGTCGAGGTCGTTCAGGTGGATGAGATGAGCCGCTCCGCTATCGGCAAGAGGAGCATGATCGAACAGAAGCTCGATCTCTCCGGATATTCCCTCCACTCGTCCATCAACCAGTGACACCGCGCTTCTGAAACCCCGCGCGCGGCTGCTGCCTCGCACAAGCAAGGCACGATCGGGTACCTGCAAATCCTGCATCCGTGACAGCTCCGGGCGCGTTGATCTAGGTATCGGCACCCCGGTCGCCCTGTGCAGCGCGGCCCGCCCCCCGGCACAGGCGGCGAAGCATGTCGTCGAAGTCGCGGGCGCGGTCGAGATCCGCCCCCTTCAGCCGCTGGGCGAGAGCCCAGGCCGTCTTGTAGGAAATGCCGAGCCACTTCTCGATCTCCCTGATCGAGGCCGGCGGCTTCTTCACATAAAGCAGGTGGATGGCCAGGAACCATTTGTCGAGCGGCACATGCGAGCCGTGGAAGACGGTTCCGACCGTCGCCGTGAACTGTCGGCGGCACCGGCCGCATTTGTAGAGGCCCGGCCGATGGCTCGCGCCCTTCAGCGCATAGAGCCGCTTCCCCTCGCCGCAATGCGGGCAGACGGCCCCTCGCATCCAGACAATGGCTTCAAGCTTCTCACGCGCGACGCTCTCATTCCAGCACCACGACGGCACGCTCCCGTCCAAGCGGCCTCTCCACTACGCAACAGATGACTTGTCTCTTGGGGTTTTAAAGTACATAGCCTTTTTTCTTAGGTATACAGACAAAAACGTCAGTTTTACTGTATCGCCCAAGCTTATTTTTCATAATTTAAGAAAAAAGACATCGCTTTTATTTCGGCGTAAACCCTTTGTTAGAAAACCCCGGTTTTATGATGGACGGCAGGATCAGCAGTGGCCTGATCATTTCAGCCGGGGACGGGATTAGTGTGATGGCTTTGGATTTGTCGAACTTTCGTATCGTGACGAAACTGCTGCTGCTCATCGGTGTGATGACGGCCGTGGTCGCCACTGTTGCAGTCACCGGCTATACCGGGCTCGACCGCGTGTCGGATGGAATTTCGGATGTGAGGCTCGGGGGAACGGAAATGCTCCTCGGCGCCCGGGCGCGACAAAACGTCATCGCCATGAGCCGTTCCGTCTATCATGTGGCGGCCAACCCGTCGGCCGCGAACGTCGAAGACGCGCGGAGCAAGATTTCCGAAGCGCGCACGCAGTTCGCCGAACGCACCCGCCAGCTCGAGGATACGGCCGACGAGACGCAGAAGAGCCTGCTCAGCCGAATCCGGTCAGCTTATGACCACTATTCGGCCGGAATCGACGCGACGCTCACGCTGGCGGACAGGCTCAGCGGCAACATCGACAATGACGAGTACCGCAACCAGATTCTCGGGGCCGTTCGGGAAGACCGCCAGCGCGTTGACGCGCTCGAGGAGGTTCTTCTCGCTTTCGGCACCCATACCGACGACGCGGCGACGAAGACGGAGGCGGAAGCCTCCAGCACGGCGCATGCAGCGCAGCGGCTGATGCTGATCGTCGCCTCGATGGGCATCGTCGGTGGCGCGCTCATCGGCTATCTGATCGCGCGCTTCACCATTGCAGCTCCCATCGCCCAATCGGTCACGGCGCTCCAGCAGCTTGCCGATGGACGGATCGAGACGGTCATTCCGGGCGTCGGCCGCGGCGACGAGATCGGCGACATCGCCACGACAATGGAGACTTTCAAGTCGAACCTCATCCGCAATCGCGAGATGGAAGCCGAAGCCCAGGAGAAGGCGCGCCTCGAGGCGGAAAAGCTCGAAAGGCTCGTCAGGCTGACCGCCGATTTCGATTCGCGCGCCAGCGGCGTCGTCAACGCGGTGTCGAGCGCGGCGACCGAGCTTCAGGCGACCGCCGTTCAGCTTGCGTCCGCCGTCGAGGAAACGTCGAACCAGAGCGCGGCCGTCGCCGCCAGCGCCACGCAGGCCAATGGCAACGTCCAGACCGTCGCCGCCGCGGCCGAGGAACTCTCCAGCGCCATCCGCGAAGTGACGCAGCAGGTGAGCGATGCGAGCGCCAAGTGCAACACGACGTCCACCGGCGCGTCCGATGCCGAGCACGAGCTCGACGATCTGATGCGCGCCATCAACCAGGTCGGCGAGATCATCGACGCGATCAACGCCGTCGCGGACCAGACCAACCTGCTCGCGCTCAATGCAACCATCGAGGCGGCACGAGCGGGCGAGGCCGGCAAGGGCTTTGCCGTGGTCGCGGCCGAGGTCAAGCAGCTCGCTACCCAGACGAAGCAGATGACGCAGTCGATCATCGACACCGTTTCGGCCGTCAAGGCGTCCTCCGATCGCGCCTTCAAGGCGACCCATGCGGTCATCTCCCAGATCGGCGAGATCGACGCGGCGACCGCGAGCATGGCGGCAGCCCTCGAGCAGCAGAGCGCGGCGACCGGCGAAATCAGCCGCAGCGCGCAGGAAGCCGCCGTCGGCACGGATGCGGTGACGGACAATATCGGCTCGGTGCAGACAGCCGCAACGCAGACGGGCCAGGCTGCCGAAAATGTCCGCACGGCCTCCGACGATCTCGCGCGCCAGTCCGAGACGCTGAAGTCCGAAGTCGCGCGCTTCCTTCAGGACGTCCGCGCCGCCTGAGACGTTTCCGCGCCACCCCGCGGAAACTCTGCGTCCCGGCTGCAAGCGGAAGCGCGGCAGCCGGGACGCCCCATTTTCAGATGCCGCCTTTCGGACGGGCGGGTAACACGAATTCGGCAAGCCGGTTGCGCAGGTCCGGCACCTCGCGCCGCAACTCTTCGAAGGCGAAGCCGAGAGTGAAAAGGCTTCCCGCCGCCTGGGGTCCGAATTGCTCGAGCAGTCCCTCGCCGCGCAAACGCTGAAGCGCCGACGCGAAGTCGTCGAGCGCCGCGATCATCTCATCGGAGAATGGCGGCACTGTGCGCCCCTTGGCCGACGCGGCAAGCGCCACCAGTTCCGCATCGAGCGTCCGGCCGATGCGGGCGAGCGGCGCGCCGAGCCGTTCGAGCACGGGCGCGGGTAGAGGCGTGGCGCTGGCCCGGCCGACAAGAATGAAATCGTGTCTGAGGCGCCTGAGCGTGCGGAGCAAGGGATCGGGATCGTCCGATTCCGTCAGCAGCGCGGCTCGCTCGCGCTGCGCATCGTCGCCCGATGCCTCGGCGGCGGCGACCGCCGCGCGGATACGGTCGTTGACCGACTGAAGCCTCGCCCCCATGGTCGAGGCGTCGCCCGCGCCGGTCAGGCTTTCCAGTTCGAGTTTCCAGACATCTCCCAGCAGCGCGATGAGGCGGCTCGCGTGCTCGGCAAGATCGGAATGGGCCCGGGCGGGCAGCACGAGCAGCGCCACCGCCACGCTGATGACACCGCCGAGTATGATTTCCATCACGCGCTCGACCGCGAGCCAGAAGGCGGGCTCCTGGCCCGTGCGGCTCAGAATAACGATGATCGCCCTGACCGGCGCGACCTTGAACCTCGGATGGCTTGCGGCGAGAAATCCGAGCGGCCCGAGCACGCATGCCAGCATGAGAGCTTCGGGAAGAAGGTCATGCGTCACCACAAGCGTCGCGAGGAAGCCCACCAGGGCGCCCGCTATCGTGCCGACAAGCCGGTCCGCCGCCGCCTTGAGCGAGCTTCCGACATTGTTCTGCATCACGATCACGGCCGAAAACAGGACCCAGTAGCCCTGCGGCAGCCCGAGCAGGCCCGCGATGAGAAATGAGAGGAAGCCCGCCGTCATCATGCGGACCGCGAAACGCAACTGCGCCTGCCTGCCCGCCACCGACTGAAGGGCCGCGCCCCAGCGCAATGGGTTCCCGGGATTGCTCCGACCTGCGTGCCACATTCGCGCTCCGATCTACCGCCGGGATGAATATGGAAACGAGCGCCAGCGCGAGGCCGGGGGGCGCCGGCCCCGCATCGCCCATCCTAGAGCGCGGGCCGCGCCCGGGTGAGCGGTTTTGGCGGCCGCCTCCCCGCCGGCCTTCCGCCGCAGCTCAGAGGATCGCCGACACGCTCGTCGTGCCGGAGGCCGAGGAAACGCTTGCTCGCAGCTTGCAGGGACCGAGCGCGAAACCGCCGACGCCCTTCTGCGCGAAGGTCACGGCGGGGCCGACGGCGAACCAGTTCGCGCCATCGGGGCTCGCCTCCAGCGTGACGGTCGCGCCGCCGAACGTGCCCCACGCCCAGAAGGTGCCAGTGCCGCCCGTCCATTCGACCGGCGCCGAGGCGCCATTCGCCGTCGCGCCATTCAAGATCGTAGCCATATCTCCATCCTCGCATTGCGGCGCCATGGCGCCCGTTGATCCGGGGCCAGTCTGGCGCAGCATTGCGCGGCGGGGATAAATCGCGAGGCGCTATTCCGCCGCGCCGATCAGGAGGGCGATGGTGCCGACGCCTTCAATGGTCCCTTCGAGGCGGTCGCCGGGCCGGACCGGGCCGACACCTTCCGGCGTGCCGGTGAAAATCAGATCGCCGGGCATGAGGTGATAGAAGCGCGAAAGATGCGCGATCAATGCAGGCACCGGATGAACGAGGAAGCTCAGATCCGATGATTGCCGCACCTCGCCATTGACGGCGAGTTCGATCCTGCCCTTCGCGGGATGGCCGACCGAAGCGGCGGGTGCGATTTCGGAGAGGACGGCGGAATTCTCGAAATCCTTAGCGAGATCCCAGGGCCGCTGTCTCTCGCGAAGCGCCGATTGCAGATCGCGCCGCGTCATATCGAGCCCGCAGGCATAGCCGAAGACATGATCGAGCGCCGCTTCGGGCGCGATGCGGAAGCCTGGCTTTCCGATGGCGACGACAAGTTCCATCTCGTGATGGAAATTGTCCGTACCCGGCGGATATGGGATCGTCGCGCCGGACGCCACATAATCATGCGCCGACTTGTTGAAATAGAAAGGCGCCTCGCGGTCGGCGACATCGCCCATCTCGCGGGCATGAGCCTCGTAGTTCCGGCCGACGCAGAAGATGCGGCGCAGCGGAAACATCTCGGCCCGTCCCCGCACCGGCACGGCGACCGGCGGGGGCGGGCTGAAAACATATTCGGTCACTTTTATTGTCACTGGGGCTGCCTCCTCGCGATTCATGCCCCAATTTACGCCAGCTTCGGGCAGCGCGTGACCTCTTTAGTTGACCACCCTCCAGGCGCCGTCCTCGCCGAGGCAGGCCGTGCCATAGCCCTGCTGGAACCGGCCGCCGACATTGATCGTCGACTGGTACTCGCGGCAATACTGGCCGGAGTCCGTCCGGTAGACGTCCGAAGCGGGATAGGCCTCGATCGGCGCCTGGCCGTAATAGGAAGCCGGCGGCGGCGCATAGACCGTGCTGGGCGGCGGCGTGTAATAGGAAGGCTGTGGCTGCGACATCAGAGCCGCGCCGAGAAGAAGGCCGACACCGGCCGCGACCGCAATGGCCGCGCCGTCGTCGCGATCGCGGTGCCGGTCGTAGCCGCCATGGCCGCGCCAGCCGCCGCGATCATAGCCGCGATCGTAGCCGCGTCCGCCATCCCATCCCCAGCCCTGGGGCCGGTGCCCGTGCCGGCCATCCGCCAGAGCGGGCGCCATCGGCAGCGCGGCCGAGGTGAGAGCGACGAGCGCAAGCACGGCCGCCTTCTTGCGAATGGTCTTCGGGGAATTCGTCATGATCGCCTCCGTCGCGGGGCGGCAGGACGGCGAACCTTCGCCATCGCCACGCGCCTCATGTTGCGAGAGGGATAGCAGGCCGCGCCTGAATGGCGGATGAACGGTGCGGGTCCGGGGAGCGTCCCGATGCCGCCCCGATTGCGCCCGCAAATGGCCCCAATTCATTCAGCGCCAGTTCAAGCGCGCATTGGCAATCTCGATCCCGTCGCGCATGCCGGGCCGTATCCGGCGCGCGGAAAGGAGAACGATCATGCCGAGACTCGCCGACATTGCATTGATGCTTCTTGCCGTCATCGTGCTCATCGGCTGTCTTGTCGAGGAGCGCCAGCGGCGGAAGCTGCGGCTGCGCGAGCCCGCGATCGGACGGGCGCGCGCCCGGCTTCACGCCGAGGGAGATTTCTCCGCCGCCCGGTAAACCTTCATGAAGCTCGCGATCACCCGCTCGACATGCTGGTCGATCCCGGCGCGTGTCAGGTTCAGCGGCAGGCCGCAGATCTGGCGCATCTGATAGTGATGGAAGAGCATGGCGAGCAAAGTCGCCGCGGCCTCGTCCGGATCGTCGATGCTGAGCACCCCGGTCCAGAAATCCTTGCGCAGAAATCCCGCGATCATGCGCTGGGCGGCGGCGGGGCCCGCATTGTAGAAGTCGACGCCGATCTCGGGAAACTGCACAGCCTCAGCCGCGATGAGGCGCATCAGCGAGCCGCCTTCCTCGGCGAAGGCTTCCTCGACGAAGCGCGTCGCGAAGGCGCGCAGCGTCTCCTCCGGTGGCAGGCCGGACGGAATTTCGCTTTCCAGAAACTCGAAGAACTCCGCGCATTCCTTCTCGATCATGGCGCGAAAGAGCCCAGCCTTGCCGCCGAAGAGTTCATAAAGCGTCGCAAGAGAGCCGCCGGACACCTTGACGATATCGGTCAGGTTGGTCGCGCCGTAGCCCCTTTCGAGGAAGAGCGCATTGGCCGCTTCGAGAATGGCGCGCTGCCTGACCTCGCGCCGGCTCGGCTTCTTCGGCCGCTCGGCTTTCTTCTCCGCGCCACTGACCATCATCATTCTCTTTCAGCCTCCATCCGGTCGAGGCCACCACCGAGAACCTTGTAGAGGGTGACGAGATTGTTCAGGCGTCCAAGCTCGATGCCGATGAGAGCCTGCTGCGCTCCGTACAGGGAGCGTTGCGCATCGAGCACATTGAGATAGCTGTCGATACCCTTGTCATAGCGAAGCTTCGCCAGCCTGTGGCTTTCATCCGCGGCGGCGACGAGCGCGGCCTGCGCCTTGGCCTGATCCTCGAATGTGCCGCGCCCGGCGAGCGCATCCGCGACCTCGCGGAAAGCGATCTGGATCGTCTTTTCATATTGGGCGACGCCAATATCCCTTTGCGCTTTCGCCGCATCGAGATTGGCCTGGTTCCGCCCCGCGTCGAAAATCGGCAGGCTGATCGCGGGCGAAAAGAGCCAGGCGCCCGTTCCCGCGGCGAAGAGATCGGAAAGCGCGTTGCTTGCCGTGCCGCCGTTCGCGGTCAGGGTGATGTTCGGAAAGAAGGCCGCGCGCGCGGCGCCGATATTCGCATTGGCCGCCTTCAGCCTGTGCTCCGCCTCGCGAATATCGGGCCTGCGTTGCAGGAGATCGGAGGGAAGGCCCGCCGGGAGATCAGCGACGAAACTTTCCACGCCCACCATCGCACCATCCGGCAGGGCGGCATCGTCGAGCGGCGCGCCGACGAGAAGCGCGAGCGCGTTCCGGTCCTGAGCCACCTGCCGCAGATAGAGCGCGCGATTGACGCGCGCCGTCTCGACCGAGGTTTGCGCCTGAGCTAGATCGAGCCTGGAGGCGACGCCTCTCTCATAGCTTCTGCCGATCAGCCGGAACGATTCTTCCTGCGTCGCCAGCGTTTCTTCCGTCAGCGCAAGAAGCTGCCGATCCGCCTGCAAGGTGAGCCACGCATTGGCGACCTCGGCGATGAGCGAAATCTCCACGGCGTCGCGCGCCTCGGCGGTGGCGAAATACTCCTCCAGCGCCGTGTTCCGCAGGCTTCGCACGCGGCCGAAAAGATCGACCTCATAGGCCGCGATGCCGCCCTGCACTGCATATTGCGATGTCGTCATCGCCTGCCCCGTCGCCGAGAGCGAGGCGGGCGTGCGCGCCCGCGTGCCTGACGCATCGGCTGTGAGGTTCGGTACGAGGGCCGCGCGCTCGATGCGATATTGCGCCCTCGCCTGCTCGATGTTGAGTGCGGCAACGCGCAGGTCGCGATTGTTCCGAAGCGCCGTTTCGATGACGCGCTGCAAGGGTTCGTAGCGGAAGAACTCGCGCCAGCCGAGATCGGCCATGAGCCGGCCATCCAGCTTTCGGGTCGCCGCCGCGCCATCATAAGCGGGTCCCGAAGGCCAGGCCGCCGGCACCGGCGCTTCCGGGCGCGCGTAATCGGGCTCGAGCGAGCATCCGGCGAGAAGGAGCGCGGAAGAAAGCGCGGGGATCAGGATTTTTTTCATCGCGTGCAATCCTCGCTCATCCAATATCCGCCTGCGGGGCCGCCGCGCCTGCGTTCTTCCGCCTGCGCTCGACGACGCGCTGCACGGCGACGAAGAAGAGCGGGACGAAGAAGATGGCGAGAATCGTGGCGGAGATCATGCCGCCCATGACGCCCGTGCCGATGGCATTCTGGCTGCCGGAGCCTGCTCCCGTGCTCGTCGCCAGCGGCGAGACGCCGAGAATGAAGGCGAGCGACGTCATCAGGATCGGACGCAGGCGGAGCTTCGCCGCCGCCATCGTCGCCTCGACGAGGTCGGTTCCCTTCTCGTAGAGGCTCTTTGCGAATTCGACGATGAGGATCGCATTCTTCGAGGCAAGGCCGATGGTAGTGAGGAGGCCGACCTGGAAGTAGACGTCGTTCGAGAAACCGCGCAGCGTCGCCGCAAGGACAGCGCCGATGATGCCGAGCGGCACGACGAGAAGAACAGCAACGGGGATCGACCAGCTTTCATAAAGCGCCGCGAGACACAGGAACACGAAGAGGATCGACAGCGCATAGAGCGCGGGCGCCTGCTGGCCCGCGAGCCTCTCCTCATAGGACAGGCCCGTCCACTCGAAGCCGAAGCCTTCTGGCAGCTTCTCCGCGAGCCGCTCCATCGCGGCCATGGCCTCGCCCGAGCTTCTGCCGGGCGCGGCCGAACCCATGATCTCCGCCGACGAGGCGCCGTTATAGCGTTCAAGGCGCGGCGAGCCGTAGGTCCATCGCGTCGTCGCGAAGGAGGAGAAGGGCACCATGTCTCCCGAAGCGTTTCTTACATACCATCGGCCGATGTCTTCGGGCAGCATGCGGAAGGGCGCATCCGCTTGCAGATAGACCTTCTTGACGCGCCCCTGCTCGATGAAGTCGTTCACATAGGCCGAGCCCCAGGCGGCGCCCAGCGTGGCGTTGATGTCGTTGAGCGAGAGGCCGAGAGCGGCCGCCTTCTCATGATCGACATCGATACGGAATTGCTGCGTATCGTCGAGGCCGTTCGGACGCACCGCCATCAGCACCGGGTCTTGCGACGCCATGCCGAGAAGCTGGTTGCGAGCTTCCATGAGTTTTTCATGACCGAGCCCGGCACGATCTACGAGCTGGAAGTCGAAGCCGGACGCATTGCCGAGTTCGAGAATGGCCGGCGGCACGAAGGCGAAAGCCATCGCATCGCGCAAGCCCCCGAAGACATGCATCGCACGCTCGGCAACCGCAAAGGCCGATTGGCTCGATGATTTGCGTTCCTCGAAAGGCCGCAGATTGATGAAGGCCATGCCCGCATTCTGCGCCTGACCAGCGAAGTTGAAGCCGACGACGGAGAACATCGCCTCGATGCTGTCCTTCTCCTCGACGAGGAAGTGATGCTCCAGCAGCTTCATGGTTTCGAGCGTGCGTTCCGCCGTCGCGCCGGGCGGCGTCGTGACCATCGCCATCATGAAGCCCTGATCCTCCTCCGGCAGGAACGAGGTCGGCAGGCGCATGAAAAGCACGCCGAGCACCAGAACGATGGCGCCATAGATGACCGCATAGCGCCCCATGCGGCCGAGGATGTTTCTCACCGCGCCTTCATAACGCTTCGCGCCGCGATCGAAGGTTCGGTTGAACCAGCCGAAGAAGCCGCGCTTCGCCACGCCATGGTTCTTAACCGGCTTCAGGATGGTCGCGCAGAGCGCGGGCGTCAGCACCAGCGCGACGATGACCGAGAGCACCATGGCGGACACCATGGTCATCGAGAACTGGCGGTAGATCGCGCCGGTCGAGCCGGGGAAGAAGGCCATTGGAACGAGAACGGCGGAAAGAACGAGCGCGATGCCGATCAGCGCGCCCGTGATCTGGCCCATCGACTTGCGTGTGGCCTCTCTCGGCGGCAGGCCCTCCTCCGTCATGATGCGTTCGACGTTTTCCACCACGACGATCGCGTCATCGACGAGAAGGCCAATGGCGAGCACCATGCCGAACATGGTGAGCGTGTTGATGGAGAAGCCGAAGGCGGAGAGCAGGCCGAAAGTACCGAGCAGAACGACGGGAACGGCGATCGCGGGAATGAGCGTCGCGCGGATGTTCTGCAGGAAAAGGAACATGACGAGCACGACCAGCACCACCGCCTCGGCGAGCGTCTTGACGACTTCCTCGATCGAGAGGCGGACGAAGGGCGTCGTGTCATAGGGGAACCTCGCTTCGAGCCCCTTCGGGAAGAAGGGCGCGAGTTCCGCGACGCGCGCGCGCACCGCATCGGAGGTGGTGAGCGCGTTCGCGCCCGTGGCGAGCATCACCGCAAAGCCTGCCGACGGCGTCGCGTTGAAGCGGCTGATGGAGCCGTAATTCTCCGAGCCGAGTTCGATGCGGGCGACATCCTTCAGCCGGACCTGCGACCCGTCCTTGTTGACGCGCAGCAGAATGTTGCCGAATTCCTCGGGCGTTTCGAGGCGCGTCTGCGCGATGATGGTGGCGTTGATCTGCTGTCCGGGCACGGCAGGCAGAGCGCCGAGCTGGCCCGCCGAAATCTCCGCATTCTGCGCCTTGACGGCGGCGACGATATCGGTCGTCGTCAGCGCATAGCTCTTGAGCTTGTTGGGGTCGAGCCAGAGCCGCATCGCATGCTGGGGAGCGAAGAGCTGAAGCTCGCCCACGCCGTTCACGCGGCTGATCGGGTCGCGCAGGTTCGAGGCGACATAGTCCGCGATCTCGTCCTCGCTCATGCTGCCATCGGTCGAGATGAAGGCGACCACCATGACGAAGTTGCGCGCGGCCTTCGCCACCGTGACGCCCTGCTGCTGCACCTCGAGGGGAAGCAGCGGCAGTGCCGACTGCAACTTGTTCTGGACCTGCACCTGCGCGATATCGGGATCGGCGCCGGGGTCAAAGGTGAGCGTCACATTGACCATGCCCGACGACTGGCTCGTCGAGGAGATGTAACGCAGATGGTCGACGCCGTTCATCTTCTGCTCGATGACCTGCGTGACCGTATCTTCGAGCGTCTTTGCGGAGGCGCCCGGATAGACGGCGGTGATCGTGACCGAGGGCGGCGCGATCGATGGATATTGCTCGATCGGCAGGCGGAGGATCGACAATGCGCCCGCGATCATGATCACGATGGCGATCACCCAGGCGAAGACGGGACGGTCGATGAAGAAATTGGCCATGAGGAAATTGCGCCTTGCTCGGCCCCGGCATCGCCGGCGCCAGAATGATCAGTCAGCCACGGGTGCCGCCTTCGAAGCGGCGGCGGTCTGGCCCGCTGGCACGGGCTTCACCTCGGCGCCGGGCTGGACTTTCTGCAGACCTTCGACGATGACGCGGTCGCCCGCGGCGACCCCTTCCGTCACCAGCCATTTGTCGCCAATGGCGCGAACTGCCTTCACTTCCCGGCGCTCCGCCTTGTGATCCGCGCCGACGAGCCAGACCGCGGCCGAGCCGTCGGGATTGCGGACGACGCCTTGTTGGGGCACGAGGATCGCCTCGCGCAGCACGCCCTGCTCGACCGTCGCGCGCACGAAGAGGCCCGGCAGAAGCTCCTGCCGCGGATTGGGGAAGACGGCGCGAAGGCTCACCGTTCCCGTGCCTTCATCGACCGTGACATCGGAAAACTGGAGCTTGCCGGTTTCGCCGAAGCTCGCCTCGCCCTCGCCGAGATGCAGCGTGACCTTCGCGGTGCCGCCATCCGGCGCCTCGACGCGACCTTCCGCGATGTCGCGGCGCATGCGCAGAAGATCGCCGCTCGGCTGCGTGAGATCGACATAAATCGGATCGAGCTGCGTCACCACGGCAAGCGCGGTCGGCTGGTTCGCCGTCACCAGCGCGCCCTCGGTGACGGATGACTTGCCGATGCGTCCGCCGATCGGGGCGAAGACCTTGGTGTAGGCGAGATTGGTGCGCGCTGTGTCGACCGCGGCTTTCGCGGCGGCGACATCGGCCTCGCTCTGGGCGAGGGTCGCGGCGACGTCGTCATATTCCTGCCGGCTCACCGCATTGACGGCGACGAGATCCTTGTAGCGGGCGGCCTTGACGCGGGCGACCTTCGCATTCGCCTCGGCTCTGGCCAGGGCGGCGCGCGCGGAATCATAGGCCGCGCGGTAGAGCGCCGGGTCGATCTGATAAAGCTGTTGCCCGGCCTTCACTGTGCCGCCCTCTTCAAAGAGACGCTTCAGGATGATGCCGTTCACCTGCGGGCGGATTTCGGCGACCCGGTACGCATTGGTGCGGCCGGGCAATTCGGCCGAAAGCTCGAGCCGCTGCGGCTCGATGGTCACGAAGCCGACTTCCGCCGGCGGCCAGGCCTGCGTCGCCCCATTGTCATCGCAACCCGCGAGCGCAAGGGGCAAGCCCGCCACCAGGATCAGGGCAAGTTTCAGTCGGCCACGCATCGGATCACCAGATCGTTGAGATTGCAGAGGGAACGAAGCGGCTGGCCCCGGCACGAACCGGCCACTCTGGGGAGCGGAAAATCGCGAATTGTCGTTTGTAATGTAATCTACATTACACTTGCAAATGAGAATCTGTAAATCCCCCTTTCGGGAGCTGCTGTTTAGCCACGCCCGACGGTGGACGGGACGGGTCCAACGCCGCCGAAAAAGGAAACCGGCGGGGCCCTGAGGCGCCCGCCGGCTCAAAAGTCGCGTCGTTCGGAAGGGAGCGGGCCCGCGGCCCGCCCCGCCCCGGTGCGCTTACTGCGCCAGGGCGATCTCCTGCTCCTCGTCCTTGTTGCCGGAGAGATCGACGATGATGGCGACATAACCCTGGGCGAGCAGTTCGCCGAGCTTCTGGACGCTGTGGACCAGAATGACCTTCGGCTTGCCGCCCTGCGCGCTGCCGCCCGCCGCCGGGCTGACGAGGCCGATCATCATGCCGCTCGGCAGGATGATCTCGCCGCTCGGCGTGATGATCGTGCCGGCCGGGAGCGTGAAGCCCTCGACGACGATCTGGTTGGGATCGGTCGCGCTGTTACCCGTGCGCGTCTGGCCATTGACGATGAGCGGGCCACTGCCACCCGTATTGATGGTGGAGAAGCTGCCGTCGATGTTGCCGCTGGGCGAGGTCACGTTGAGCGCGGTCACATTGGCGATCACGTCGACACCGTTGTCGGCGAAGAGCGTGAGCGTGCCGCCATTGAACGTGCCGGTGATCGTGTTGCCATGGATCTCGGCCGTCGGCGCCGTGACATTGCCACTGAAGTTGCCGCCGGCATTCACGCCGACATTGCCGCCCGAGACGATCGGGCCGGTGGCGTCGCCGCCAACGGTGCTCGTCACCGAGCCCTTGGTGTGCAGCGTGTCCGTCGTGAAGGTCTGGTCGCCGGTCAGCAGCGAGTTGTAGTCGCCGCCGACATAGACCGTCGCACCCGAGAAGTCGTCGCCGCGCACCGTCACCGAGCCGAGCCAGATGCTGTCGGTGCCTGCGTTCTGGATGCTGATGTCGCCATTGGCGCCGCCCGTGCCCGTTCCGGCGAGGAAGGCAACGCTCTGGGCGCTATCGGCCGTTCCGACGATCGGACCGGAGAAAGTGATATCGCCGCCGGCCGCCGAGGTGTCGAAGGTCGTCAGCGCCTTTGTCAGCGTCGCGGGCCCGCCGAAGTGCAGCGAGTTCGCGACATAGAAGTTGCCGTCGAAGGTGGTCATGCCGGTCCCGGTGACGCTGACAGCGCCGAGACGCGTCGTCGCGCCGAGATTGCCAAGCGTGACCGCCCCGCTGCCGCCATTGATCGTCAGCGACTGGCCGCCAGCCGTCGTGCCGTCGATGGTGCCCGCCGTCACAGCGCCGTTCAGCACCGTGTCGGAGAGAAGCGTCGTCGCGGCATTGAGCAGGAAGCCGCCCGCAGCCGTTACGCTGCCGCCGATCGCGGTGGCGACATTGGTCGTCAGGCTGTCAAGCGTCGAGCCGTTGAAGGCGATGTTGCGCGCGTCATCGACCACGAGGTCTTCATTATAGGTACCCGCGTCGACATTGACCGTATCGCCGGATGCCGCCTTGTCGATACCGCGCTGTACCGAACCCGAACCGGTCGTGACATAGACGTTTCCGGCTTTCACGGTCGCAAGGCCCGAGGAAGCCAGATCCGCGCCATGCGTGATCAGATCTTCGGTGGCGAAGAGTTCGGCATCCGTCATCTGCGAGCCGAGCTTGCCATTGAACTGCACGCCGGTCAGGTCGAGCGCGTTGCTATTGCGCCAGACAATATATTGGACCGTATCCGCGCCAGAGGTGATCTCGTTGCCCGTGCCGAAAGTGACGTTGCCACCATCGAGCGCGTCGCCAGGCATGAAGAACACGTAGCCATTGTTGTCGAATGCGTTGCCCGTAAAGGTCGTCTGGCCAGGCGCAGCCTTCCCCTTCTCGACAGCCACGGCCATATGGACATTGGTGAAGCTGTTATCGGTCACATTCAGCGTGTCGACGCCGCGGACAAGGAGGGCCGCGCCGTAGTTCTCGCCATCGCTCGACACCGAGGCATTGGTGCCAATGTCACTGATCGTGTTGCCGGCAAAATTGACAGTCCCGGCATTGAAGATCTTGAAGATACCGCCGGACGACTGCGTGCTGTCACCGATGTTCCTGACTGTATTGTTCTCAATCGTGATGGAGCCGGTCCCGCCGTCAACCTGACGAACGGCGATCCCCCCCTTCACGTTGTCGACGATGTTGTGCGTAAAGACGAAGCTCGTGACATTGCGGCCGGAGCCGCCGGACGAATTGTCGAACACAGCCCAGTTGCCGATGTTCTTGAACTCGGAATTCGTGATGGAAATATCACCCAGAATTGACGACCCGCCAACACCGTGCAGCCCGGCGTCGTTCTGACCGTCAACAGAGACGTTATCCATCGAGAAACCGTTGATGGTGCCGCTCGCCCGGATAATGAAGCTGCCGCTGGCCGCACCGGCATTCTTGACGTCGAGATTCTTGAGGCTCACATCGGAAATGTTGCCGCTGAGCGTGATGCCCTTGGTGAGCGAAGCCCTATCATCCGCATCCGCGCCCTGCAGCGTCAGACCCTTGTTGACCGTGACAGCTTCGTCATAGACGCCTGACAGCAGATTGACCATCGCACCGGTGGTGGCGGCGTTGATCGCGGCGTTGACCGACATCGCCTGAACGCCGTTCGTGCCGACCGTGTAGGTGTTCGTCCGGGCCGAGCCATCCCAGCCCTGAACGGTGCTCGACGAGGTGTTGAGCATGCCATCCGCGCCGAGCGCGAAGTCGATTGCGGCCTGCTGGGTCTTCTGCAGCCAGGTGAACTGGCCACCGAGGCCGTCCGCACGGCCATTCGCGTTGGCAACAGCGAAGCTGTAGCCCTGCAGATCGAGCGTTCCGAAATCCTTGGACGCAGATTCGTCCTGCATGAAGAGCGGGTTCAGCTCCGTGAAGTCGTTATTCGCCTCGACCGAGATGTTGGTCGTCTGCTGATCGTAATAGGCGTTCTTCTGGTAGAGTGCGACCCCGCCCCAGAGATTGCCGATCGTCGAGCTGTTGCGGATCGTGACGCCGTCGCTATCCGTGATCTGGATGCCGGCACCCTTGGTGCCGACTTCGGACCCGACTTTGCGGCCATCGGCGATGAAGCCATCGATCGTGGCGTTGACGGCACTGTTAAGATCGAGTTCGGCCCGCCCCGCGCCCCGGCTCGTCACATTCCGGATCGTGAAGTTATGGACACGATCCGAAGCGAGGCCCGAAGCCGGTTGCACCTTGATGCCATATGACGCGCCGGTATCGGCCGCCGGACCGTAGAAGGTGAATTCGCTGAGCGTAACGTCATCCGCGGTTACATCGATGCCATAGCCGGAAACGCCTTGCCCGTCGATGATCGTGGTATCGCGGCTCGCACCGGCCAGCGTCAGGCCGCTGTTCCTGATGCCGAGGGTCGAAGCCAGCGTGTAGTTGCCAGCGGCAAGGTTGAGATAGCCGTCCGTACCGGCGAGATTGACGGCACCCTGCAGCGCACCACCCGCAACGTTGACGGTGTTGCGCGCCGCGTTCAGGTCGTTCGCGGATGCGGCGCCATAGAGCACCATGGCATTGCCGCTGGCGCCGATGTCGAAAATGTTATCGGTGAAGGTGTTGGCGCCCTTGAGCAGGCCGACGCCTTCCGCCGACGCCGTCACATTATTCTCCGATACGGTGTTTCCGGTGTTCTGCAGGCTGATGCCATAAGCGGTATCGATCGTGTTGCGACTGATCGTTGCATTGCCGGCAGCATATTGCGTGGTCGTTTGAACGCCGGTCAGCGTGCCATTGATCGTATTGTCGGCCACCGTCACATCTCGACCCGAGATCGAGACGCCCACACCGCTGCCATTGCCGTTGATGGTGAAGCCGGTCAGCGTTGTGCCGTCGGCGCGCAGATCAATGATGCGGCCCGTCAGACCCGTGCCATCGATAACAGCACCGTCGGCACTCTGGATTGTCACATCAGATGCGCCGCCGAACGACGTTCCGAAGGCTCCATAGGTGCCCGCGAGGACATTGATCGTCGCGCCGTTCGAGGCCGCGTTGATCGCATTATTGATCGACAGGGCGATCGTGCCGGCCGTGTTGTAGCCGACGGTGAAGACATTGTTGCCCGCCGAGCCGAGCCAGCCTTCGACATAGCCGGCAGCCAGTGCCGCGACGTCGATTGCGCCCTGCTGCGTCTTCTGGAACCAGGTATAGGCATCCGCCGGGTTCGTGTTGCGGGCGATGTAATCGAAGCCCTCGACGGTGACCGCGCCGAAATTATTGGTCGCGGATTCGTCTTCCATATAGACGGGATTCGCTTCGCCATAGGTGTTGGACGCGGCGATGGTGACGTTGTCGACCTGGTAGGAATAGCCGCTCGGCTTGTTCGACTGGTAGATCGCGAGGCCGCCATAGGAACCGCCATTGGTCGACGAGTTCTTGACGAGAACGTTCTGGCTGTCGGTGATCGCGATCGCAGCGCCCTTGGTCGAGCCCGAGCCCCATGCGCTCGGCGTGCCGTCCGCGGTGACGTTGTCGAGCGTGCCGCCGCGCACGCCGTTCAGGTCGATCTGCGCCTTGTAGGCACCCTTGCTGGTGACATTGGTGATGTTGACGTTCTGCGAGTCCTCGACCTTGATGCCGTAGCCGCCTGAGGCCACCACGCCATAAAGCGTGAAGTCGCTGAGGTTGACGTCGCTCGTGCCGCCGATCACGCGCAGGCCATAGGACGAGGCGCCGTGAGCGTCGATGATGGTGCCCGCCTCGCTCTCGCCGACAAGATTGAGGCTCTTGTTGATGGCGAGATAGCCATAGCTATAGCCATTGGCGCTGTCGACGACGTAGGTGCCGTCCTTGAGATAGACCGTGCCGCCGGCAACCACCGCCTTGACGCCCGCCTCGATGGTCTGGAGCGTTCCGAGCGCGCTGCCCTGATTGGCGTTGGAGCCCGACGTGCTGACGACGACGGCGGTGCGGTTCGAGTTGCTGTACGCCTGATCCTGAACGGTCCAGCCGCCATTCGCCGCGCTGGCGGCAAGGAGCGCCTGCTGCACGCTCAGCGGCGCGTCAGCGGCGATCTTCTGGCTGTTGTTGTAATAGGTCGCCCCGACATAGTGGCCGTTCAAATGGGTGTTCATGCCCCATTCGTTGCCATACTCGCCCTCGCTGTTGCCGGAGATATCGATGGCATAGCCTTCGGAATTGCCCGCGCCGGCATCGGTGTACTGCACCGAGATGCCGCTCTTGGAATTGTCGATGATGTTGTTCGTGACAGAGCCAGTATTGCGGCCATCGATCAGGACGTTGTTGCGCAGGCCGTGGATATAGTTGTCCGTGATCGTGAAGTTCGTCGCGCCATTGTGAATGGCGATGCCGCGCGTGACGATCGAACCCCAGGCAAAGGTGAGGTAGGACTCGTTTGCGGCCGGGCCGGCAATTTCAAGCCCCTTGATGGTGACGTTATTGGCCCAGACGTCGATCGCATTCGTCTGGTCGACGCTCGGAACGACGATCTTCGCGCCATCTTCGCCCGCGAGCGTAAGCCCCGCGGTGTTGATCGAGATGCCGGGCGTGTAGGTGCCCGCGCCGATATGGACCGTATCGTTCACCGATGCGGCCGTAACGGCGTTCTGGATACCGCGGAAGACGTAGTTGACGTTGGCGACGGCATGGTCGAGCCACACGGACCCGTTGATCCATGTGTTGTTGGCAAGCACATCTGCAAAGGTGCCGGTGAGCGCCGAATTGGTGAGGTTCAGCATGTTCGTGCCGGCGCCCATATTGGCGCCGTCGAAAGTGTTGCCCGTCACCACCGTATTCGTGCCGCGGGCACGGAGCGCATCGCCATAGCGGGTCGTCGTACCGGCAAAAGTGTTGCCGGTGATCGTGGCACCCACCGCGTCGATCGTGACAAGCGTATTGCCCTGTTCCTGACCGGAACCGTTCAACCCGCCAGCCGTGCCGACCACCTGATTGTTGGTGAAGGTGATGTTCTGCGTATTCGTGACCGACGGACCGCCGCTGATGACCACCAGCTGGCGCGGCACGTTGGCGGCCGTGAACTGATTGGCAAAGCCGAGATCGCCCGCTGTCGCACCCGCGAAGGTCTGGCCGTCGAAGATGTTGCCATCGACGGTGAGATTGGTGACGGCCGCATTGTATTCGGTCATCAGACCGTGATCGCCGTTCGCGGTGATCCGGTTGCCGGCAACGGTCGAACCCGAATTGGCGCCCTTGAAATAGACCGCTGCCGACTCGATACCCGCACTTGCGTTGTCGATGCCGACGATCTCGAAGCCATGGTCGATGCTGCCGAGGGTGACGTTGTTCGCGCCCGAAGCGATGAGGACTGTGCCGAGCGCCGAGGAGCCCTGACCGACGATCTTCGTCGCGTCGCGGCCATCCGTTGAAAGGAGGCTCAGGTCGGACTTGTTGATTGTGACGTTCTCGTCATAGGTGCCCGCCGCGACATTGACCGTCGCGCCGCCCGCCTTCGCCACATCGACGCCGTTCTGGATCGAGCCGGAATTGGCGACATTCACCACCGAGCCCTGGCCCGACAGCGTCTTGCCCGCGCCGAGCTTGATCGTCGCGTTGAGGTTGATCGTCAGATCGCCGTCGGCGTTCTGATCGTTAAGGGCGAGATCGCCCGCGCCGGTGCTGATGATCTCGCCATCGACGGTGATCGAATTGTTTGCGGCGAGCGTCACGCCCGTCGTCAGAAGCTGATTGACCACCGTGCCATTGGTGATGGTCGAGGCGTCGGGGTCGACCGGCCCAGCATTCGCGCCATCGGTAACGGTCAGATCGTCGGGGTCGATGGTCCAGTTGCCCGTCTCGCCCTTGGGCGCGAGCGTGTTGACCGAGATGGTGCTGGCGATCTCGACCTTCTTGCCGGAGGTTTCGATGGCGCCGCCATTGCCGCCTTCCGCGCCGCCCTTCGCCGAGAAGGTGCCGTCATAGCTGCCCGACTTGTTGGCATAGGCCGTGATCGCGCCGCCGTTGCCGTTCGTGCCGCCATCGGCACGGAGCACGGCGTCGCCCGTGGTGGTGACGTTGTCGGCGGTGAGGACGATCGCGCCGCCATCCTCATGCACGCCCGAGGCGAGAACGGTGCCGGAAACGTTGACGACGGAATCGACAACGGCACTCGCCGACTTCGCCGTCAGGTTGACGGTGCTGCCTTCGGCGATGAGCTGGCCGGACTGGTCGACAAGCGCGTTATTGGCGCCGAGGCCGATTTCGACCAGCTGGTCGCCCGCGAGATCGAGCGTGAAGGTGGTGCCCGCCGCCAGAGTGACCTTGCCGACGCGCGCCTGGATGACGCCGCTGTTTCGGACGGCAGGCGCCACGAAGGCCGCAAGGCCGCCATCGGCAATGGTGATCGCGCCTTCATTGGTGACCGAGCCGCCATCCGCGCCGGAAAGCTGGAGGCGCGTGTCGCCGCTCATGAAGGACTGGACGTTGATGTTGCCCGTCGAGGCGACGATGCCGGCGACGTCGATCTTCGCGTTCTTGCCGAAGAGCACGCCGTTCGGATTGAGGATCCAGACCTGTCCGTTCGCGTTGAGCGTGCCCTGGATTTCGGTCGGATTGGCCGAGCCGTTGACGCGGTTAACGGCGATCGAGGACGAATTCGGCTGAACGAAATTCGTCGTCGCATTCGAGCCGATGTCGAAGCTGCGCCAGTCGATGACCGTTCGGTTCGTGGACTGATTGACCGTCAGCGTCGCGCCGGACTGGTTGAAGGTGGCGGCGCCGCCGACGACATTCGGGTCGACCGGAAGCGCGTTGGGATCGAGGGCGAAGGCGGAACTGGCGCTGAAAGCGAGGCCGAGAGCGCTGAAAGTTGCCGCCTGCCGCGTCAATGCGGTGGAAGTCAGCAGGCTGAACTTACGACGATTGAAAATATCGTTTCCCATTTCACGCCAGGGCCTCGCGGCCCACCCCCTCATAAATGCTTGAGTTTTCTATCTGCTTTCACAACATCGGAACGCAGAACTCAGAACGACATACCCATCGAGAAATACACACGCGGATCGCGATCTCCCTCGGCTGCGACCACTCGTGTCAGAGGCTTCGCCACTTCCAGCGAGAGCTTTGCCCGGTCCCAGGCTGCAAGACGCACGCCAACGCCGGCGGAAGCGAGAGATTCACGCTGCTTCTCGCCGGGCAGAGGCTGCACCCGCCAGACCGCGCCGCCTTCGTAAAAGCCGTAGAACTGCACGCCCGACACGAAATCCGCCCGCTCGATCGCGTTCCACTGCAGCTCGGCCTTGCCGCCGAGGCCCTTGTCGCCCGTCAGCTCCGACGGGTCGTAGCCGCGGCCATAAACGAGACCGCCGAGGCCGAACTGTTCCGAAGAGAGAAGACTGTCTCCGAACGACGTCTGGCCGATCGCGCCGACCAGCAGATTGACGTCGGTGATGAGCGGCTGCAGGCGCGTCACCTCGAAATTGACGCGATGGAACTTGCCATCGGCATTGAGGCGCGAGCGATTGGCGTCCGACATGGTGGAGGCGCCGAACACGTCGAGCCCCTGCGTGAAGCTCGCCGACAGCGTGGAGTAGCCGCCCCATGTGTCGAGGGCGTTCACATAGACGCCCGCATTGACCGACCGCACATGGTCGTTGAAGAGCGGCTTCACGAGAGCGTCGTCGGACTTGGAGTCGCGGCTCGTCACCCCGCCCTGCACGATGACGTTGAGATCGCGCGAGCGGATGAAGGGATAAGAGAGCGACGCCTCGAAGGTGGTCGCGCGGCCGCGCGTATCGAGCAGCGCCAGTGTGGAGCCGGGCTCCGTGCGCGTGTGGCTGAGCATCGTGTAGAAGCGCAGGCCCGAAGCGTTGAGCGGCTGATCGAAGCTGATCGCGCCGAATGCGACCTCGGGGCCGCCCTGGGGCGCCACCACCGCCGTCAGCCCGAGCTGGCCGGCCGTGCCGAACACGTCATTGGCGAAGACCGCGCCGGTGATCTCGATCGGGCCCAGATATTTCGACCCGCGATTGTCGACGCCGATATAGGCGTTGAACGGATGACGCTCGGCGAGAAGCGTGAGATCGGCCGCGCCCGGCGTCGTCGCCGAGGGGGTCAGAACGCTGCGGATCCTGAACCCGGCGAGGTCCTGCGCGAGCAGCAATTCGCGCTCGAGCACTTCGGCCGTGAGCGGCCTGATCGCCGCGATACGCCGGCCATGCTCCTCGAGGAGGGAGCGGGCGCCGCCCGCATCGCCTTCGATCGTCACCTTGTCGATGAAGCCTTCGACGATCTTGATCTGGAGCTTGCCGTCATTGATGCGCTGGGTCGGAACGATGGCGCGGGCGAGAATGTAGCCCTGCGCGCGATAGGTGGCGGTCACGCGGCTCGCCAGCTCGAAGACCTGCACGAGCGAGATCTCCTTGCCGATATAGTCCTTGGCGATGCCCTGGAGCGTCGCATCGGGCAGCGTCGCATTGCCTTCGAACGAAACGCTCGTCAGGGTGAAACGATGCGCGGCGGCACCTTCGGGCGCCTTCTGCTCGGGGCCTGCGGGAATTTCGATCGGAACACCAACGGACGGTGCTTCCTGCTGCGGGCGCAATCTCTCGCCTTCACGGCTCGGATTGACGGCGCTGTTGATATCGACCGCCTGCACGGCGCCGGCCGAGAACAGAAGACCCGCGACAGCAAAGATGGTGGCGCAGCCTACGCGATGAAGTTTCATTCCCCCGCCCCTCAAGCCCCGAAAGTCCGGGCCGCAAATGCAGCGACCCATCGAGAAATATTTAAGAAAAATTTAACGTTTCAACAGATAACCCTGCGAATTGCTTGCGATCAAGGGGGGTGGACGAATGAATCGTCGCACCACAGGCATGCTTTCGTGCGGGCAAGAACTTGCGTTGCCCGAAAAACATCTGTGGACGAATCAACCGATCTTTTTTGAATCAGACAGTTAGCGGATGAATCCGAAGCAGAATCGTCGCCCAGCAACAGGCGCGCGACCGGACGGCCACACCCGATTAAAAATTTCGTGTGGTTAACGGCGCGGCGCCCGAATCCCACCCTGCCGCGACGAGATCACGCAGCGCCTCCACCGTGTCCCGGTCCATGAGCACGGAAGATGTCAGTTCCGCGACGGCGGCGGCCGGCGAATTTTGCGTTCTATAGGTACGCGGACTGACGAGGGCGACAAAACCATTTGCGACAACGATGATGCGCGCCTCGCGCCTGACCGGCCGCTCGGGATCGTCGAGCGCGCGCGTGCCGTTCATCAGTTCATGCGCCTCGCTCAGAACGGCGCCGATCGGCAGATCGAAGGGAACTTGCGCCAGCAAATTCAACCACTTCCTGCCGCCCGTGGAAAACTTCAACCTTTCATCCGGCGCCAGCGCGCCCGCCTTCGTCAGCAATTCGGAGGAAACGAAGAGCTTGCCTACATTGAGGAGCGCGCCCGCGATTTCCGCGGTTTCGATTTCCTCGGGTCCGGCGCCTGATGCGCGGGCAAGATCGGCTGCGAGCGCCGCTACCCGGCGCGAATGGGCCGCGGCGCCCGGATCGCGCTGGTCGATCGCGTCAAGAAGAAGGTCAGTAAGCGCCCAGTAGAACCGTGCCTTCTTCTCTCTCTGTTCCACCGCGTCGGTAATGTCGTCGATGCTCAGAAGCGCGCCGCCCTGTTCATCGCCGCCTCTGAAGGGAGCGGCCGTCACCGAGAGGGCGCGCCCGCCCGAGTCGCGGATTTCGCCGACATTCACGATGCGCCCCTGCCGATGGCTCTGCTCGGTGGCGCGGATGGCGGCGTCCGCGATCTCCGCCGGCAGCGCCGCGCGGAGCGGCCTGCCTGCGAGGAGCGCGGATTCGGCCCCTGCCTCCCCGGCAAAGCGGGCATTGGCGAAGACGATGCGCTTGTCGCGGTCGGCAAGGACGAGGCCGCCCGGATAGGTGTCGGCGACCATCTGCAACATGCGCTCGCGGCGCTGGAGCGCGGCCGCATGCGCGCGGGCGACACGCGCGGCCTCGACGGCGTTCACGCTCACGCCATGCCGCCACAGCGCGAAAACGCCGGCAATGACCGCGAGAAGGCAGAAAAGGAGGCTCAGGAGAAGCGTGCGGAGCCGCTCCGTGATGCCGCCAAGCGCCAGCTCGCCATCCACATGGGAGACAGCGACGAGGGACGATCCGGCGACGGGGCTTGCGACCAGCAGGGCCATCCGCCCGTCGGGGCCAGGGCCGGCCTGCAGCGTGCCGGGGGCGCCCGCCGCCTCGAGAAGCCCGGCATCATCCTTCGCATCCGGGCTGAGCAGGCGGGCCGCCTCCCCGCCTTTGCGGCCGTCGAGCCTGAAGGTGCCCCCGGCTCTGCGGTCGAGAAGCGTGACGCCTACATCGAAGCCGCTTCTGGCCTCCAGCGCCCGGAAGAACTCCTCACCAAGGGGCGAGGCGGCGACGAAGTAGCCGACCGGCGCGGCATCGGGCGATTGGGCCTGCATGGCCGGGACCGGAGCGACGAAAGCCATCGCCGCGCCGCCGTCCCCGGAAACGGGCAGGGCTCCGCCCTCGCCTTTCACTTCCGCGAGCCGCCCCCTGATTGCCTCGAAGGAAGGGCGATAGCCGGGGCTCGATGCGACGAGCGAGCCGTCGGCAGCAAAAAGGGCGACGCCGCCTGACGTTGCGGGCAGGCTCTCAGGGGAAGCGCCCACCGGACGGAAGGGCGCGCGCAGCCCGAGCGAGGCGACATAACTACCGACAATGGCCCGCTTCGCCTCGCCCTCGGCCACGCGGTTGCCATCGAACCCGGCAAGCGCAAGCTCTGACATATATATCTGCACCGAAGGGTTAGAGGCCGCGCTCCGCAGCGCGCGCTGGCGCTCGGACATCCACTCCCCGGCCGCGCCGCTGACGCCCGAAGCCGAGGCGGAGAGCCGGTCTTTCCAGCGCTGAAGCTCGAAATCCCGCTGGTTTCCCACCAGCCAGAAGATCCACCAGATGGCGAGCAGGGCGGCCAGAACGATCGCCACGCCCGCCCAGAGCGCCCCCTTGCCGCGCCGCA
>NZ_JBATUH010000019.1:0-13468 GCF_049671045.1 Parvibaculum sp.
CAGCCGCTCGACTGGACGGCGGACGGGCTCGCCCAGGCGCGGCGCATGCTCGACCGGCTCTATGGCGCCTTGCGCGCGCTTTCCGATGTCGAGGCGGAAGCAGGCGGCGCGGTGCCCGACGCCTTCATGGAGGCGCTCGCCGACGATCTCAACACGCCCAAGGCGCTCGCAGTGCTCTTCGATCTCGCCCGGCAGGCGCATGTGGCGACGGACCTGGCCGAACGGGCGCGACTCAAGGCGGCGCTCCAGAATGCGGGCTATCTCGTCGGCCTTCTGCAAGCCGACCCGGAAAGCTGGTTTGCAGGAGCCGGGGTCACACCCCATATCGATGCGGAAGAGATCGAGGCCCTGATCGCCGCCCGGGCGGCGGCGCGCAAGGGGCGGGATTTCAAGGAAGCCGACCGCATCCGCGACGAACTTGCCGGGCGCGGTATTCTGATCGAGGACGGTCCGCAGGGAACGCTCTGGCGGGTCGCCGGTTGAAAAGAAAATGCTGAACGAGATTTACAACACGCGCATCCTGAAGCTCGCGGCGGACATTCCGCTGTCGGAGCGGCTTGCCGACCCCGACGCGAGCGTGACAGCGGTCTCGAAGCTTTGCGGCTCCAAGGTCACCGTCGATGTGAAGGTCGAGGGCGACCGGGTGGTCGCCTATGGCGCGGATGTGAAGGCATGCGCACTCGGTCAGGCGTCGTCCTCGATCATGGCGCGCCATGTCATCGGCGCGACCGCGGCGGAACTCCACGAGGTTGGGGCCGCCATGCGCCGCATGCTCAAGGAAGGCGGCGAGCCGCCGCGCGAGATCTATGGCGGCAAGTGGCGCGACCTCGAGGTGCTGGAGCCGGTGCGCGACTACAAGGCCCGCCACGCCTCCACGCTGCTCGTCTTCGACGCGGTGGAGGAGGCCGTCGACAAGGCGATGGCGGGCGCTCAGGAAAAGGCGTGACGGCCGTCTCTGGCGTTCGCCGCCGCGGAATGTAATATTCTGTCAACCATACCGGCATAGCCTGTCGGCAGGGACCGGAAGGAGCGGCGCTCCCTCCACATTGGACGCCGAACACACGGAACGCCAAACAAGGACGAAAGCGTGTCTTTGCAACCGGCACAGATCAAGGGCCTGAGGAGTGGGACTGCGGCGCGGCCCGGCACCCCCACTAGCAGCGGCCCGGCCTGAGAAGCCGGGCCCTGAGGCGCGCGTTTGCGTGCCGGCCTTCGCTTCAATTTGCAAACTTCCCGCTATGGCCGGCCCATCGGACGCCGGCTCATTCGTCGGCCCCGGAATGCGATTTGCCCCTTTCTCGCTTGCGATGCGCGGCCTGATCCAGCTCTATCGCTGGTTCATCTCGCCGTTGCTCGGTCCGCGCTGCCGGCACCTGCCGAGCTGCTCCGACTACGCGATGGAGGCAATCGAGCGTCATGGCGCCTGGAAGGGCGGGTGGCTCGCGCTCTCGAGGTTGAGCCGGTGCCATCCATACGGTACGCATGGGTTCGACCCGGTGCCGCAGACCCTCCCCGAGGCGCCATGGTACAGGCCCTGGGCGTTCGGGCGCTGGTCCTGGTCGGCCGAATTGCGCGGGACGGAAGAGAGAAAAACGAGATGATAAAGGTAACGCTGCCCGACGGGTCGGTGCGTGAACTGGCGGAGCCGATGGACGGCCGCGCCTTTGCGGAGAGCATTGCGAAATCGCTGGCCAAGAAGGCGATCGCCCTCAAGGTCGACGGCAAGGTGAAAGACCTCGCCACGATGATCGACCGGGATGCGATCGTCGAGGTGGTGACGCCGACGACGCCGGACGGGCTCGAAATTCTGCGCCATGACTGCGCGCATGTGATGGCCGAAGCCGTGCAGGAGCTTTTCCCCGGCACGCAGGTCACCATCGGGCCGGTGATCGAGAACGGCTTCTTCTACGATTTCGCGAGGGCCGAGCCCTTTCGCGCTGAAGACCTCGAGAAAATCGAGGAGCGGATGCGCGAGATCGTCGACCGCGACGAGAAGATCACGCGCGAGGTCTGGCCGCGCGACGAGGCCATCGCCTATTTCAGGAAGATCGGCGAAGCCTACAAGGCCGAGATCATCGAGGGCATTCCGGCGGGCGAGGACGTCTCCGTCTACCGCCAGGGTAACTGGCTCGATCTCTGCCGCGGGCCGCATCTGCCTTCGACGGGCAAGCTCGGCAAGGCTTTCAAGCTGACGAAGCTCGCCGGCGCCTATTGGCGCGGCGACAGCCGCAACGAGATGCTTCAGCGCATCTATGGCACGGCCTGGGCGACGGAAGCCGACCTCAAGGCCTATATCACCATGGTCGAGGAGGCAGAGCGCCGCGACCATCGCAAGATCGGCCGCGAGATGGATCTCTTCCATCTGCAGGAGGAGGCCCAAGGCTCCGTTTTCTGGCATCCGAAGGGCTGGCGCGTCTGGCAGGCGCTGGAGCAGTATGTGCGCCGTCGCATCGACGCCTCGGGCTATGTCGAGGTTCGCACGCCGCAGCTTCTCGACGCGAAATTCTGGGAACAGTCCGGCCATTGGGGCAAGTATCGGGAAAACATGTTCGTCGTTCCCGACGAAGTTCCGTCGACGGACGATGAGGCGCCGATCGTGTCGGGCAAGGCCAAGCTCATGGCGATCAAGCCCATGAACTGCCCCGCCCATATCCAGATCTTCAAGCAGGGCGTGAAATCCTATCGCGACCTGCCGCTGCGCATGGCGGAGTTCGGCTGCTGCCACCGCAACGAGGCGCATGGCGCGCTGCATGGCCTCATGCGCGTGCGCCAGATGACGCAGGACGACGCGCACATCTTCTGCCGCGAGGACCAGATTCAGAGCGAGACGGAGGCTTTCGTCGCGCTTCTGGAAAGCGTCTATGAGGATATGGGGTTCACGGATCTCAACGTCCGTCTGGCGCTCAGGCCGGAGCAGCGCGTCGGTTCCGACGAGACGTGGGACAGGGCGGAGCGGGCGCTTGCCGATGCGCTCGACGCGCTCGGCCGCAAATATACGCTTGCGCCGGGCGAGGGCGCCTTCTACGGCCCCAAGCTCGAATTCCATCTGAAGGATGCGATCGGCCGGTCCTGGCAGCTCGGTACGCTGCAGCTCGATTTCAACCTGCCGGAACGGCTCGATGCGTCCTATATCGGTGAGGACAGCGCCAAGCACCGCCCGGTGATGCTGCATCGCGCGATCCTCGGCTCGCTCGAGCGCTTCATCGGCATTCTGATCGAGCATTACGAGGGCAAGTTTCCGCTCTGGCTCGCGCCGGTGCAGGTCGTGGTCGCCACCATCACCTCGGAAGCCGATGGCTATGCCGAGGATGTCGCGCAGGCGCTTCGCGATGCGGGGCTCAGGGTCGAACTCGATCTCCGGAACGAGAAGATCAATTACAAGGTCCGCGAGCATTCCGTCGGCAAGGTTCCGGTGATCCTCGTCGCGGGCAAGCGTGAAGCGGAGGAGCGCACGGTCTCCGTCCGCCGTCTCGGCTCTACCGACCAGAAGGTGCAGGCGCTTGACGAGGCGATCCGGGCGCTCGCCGCCGAGGCAACGCCGCCGGATCAGCGGCCTGCGGCGCTCAGAGCCGCAGCGGAATGATGAGAGTGCCGAGTAATACAAATGCCGAGTAATACAAATGAAGGGGGAAGCGCGGAGCTTCCCCTTTGTCTTTTTTGAGCGGAGTGGTGTTCGCGTGATGTCGTTTCCCAATCCTGTCGAGGCCGTCATCTTCGATATGGACGGGTTGCTGCTCGATACCGAGCGCATCTACAGGGTCGTCCTGCAAAGGGCCTGCGCCGCGCTTGGCTATGAGATGACGGATGGTCTTTTCCACTCGCTCATCGGCGTTCCGGGGCCGGCGGGCTACGCGATCATCCGCTCGCATTTCGGCGAGGGATTTCCGCTCGACGGCTACAAGCTGCGCATCGCCGAAATCGCCGAGGAATTGCTGGCGGCAGGCATTCCGCTGAAGGCGGGCGCGGGCGAACTGCTTCGCGATCTCGGCGCGCGCGGCGTTCCCATCGCGCTTGCGACCTCGTCGGCGCGCGCGGTTGCCGAGCGGCATCTGAGCCGCGCGGGCATTCGCGATCATTTCGAGATCGTCTTTACCGGCGACGATGTGACGAACGGCAAGCCGCATCCCGAAATCTTCATGAAGGCGGCGGGCGCGCTGGCGATGAAGCCGGGACGATGCCTCGTGCTCGAGGATTCGCACAACGGCATCCGCGCGGCACATGCCGCGGGCACGATGCCCGTCATGGTGCCGGACATCGTCGCGCCGACAGCTGACATACGCGCGAAATGTGTCGCCGTCGTCGCCGATCTGCACGAGGCGCGGCGCCTGCTCGAAGGGCGCTGATCAGGCCGAGCGCGCGCCGAGCTTCGGACCCCGAAGGCGTCGAACGCGCTGCAGCCAGGCATCGACCTCCGCCAGCCCCTCCGCATCGAGCGTGTAGATGCGCCGCTGCGCATCGACGCGCACACGGACGAGACGCGCCGCCTTCAGCGTCCTCAGATGCTGGGAGATGGCGGGCGGCGTCATGGAGAAGCGGCGCGAGATTTCTCCTGCCGACAATTCGCCTTCGCTCAGCATCTCGACGATCTGCCGGCGGGTGGGATCGGAAAGGGCAGCAAGGGCTTTCATGGCGGATATATTGTAAACAACACTTAATTAAGTAAACACGCAAATGAAGCGCGTCCGCTTTCGTGCCGGACTTGCCACAGGCGGTTATGGTTAAGTTTCGGTAATCGGATGGGATTCTGGGGGCGCGACGGGACATGAAGGGAAGGGGGCTTGCCGCCATTTTGCTGGCGCTGCTGGCGGGGCTGTGCGCGGCGCGGGCGGAAGGCGATGTGCCGCCCGATCAGGTGGCGCCCGTCACCAAGGCGCCCATCACCATGTCACCCGTGGTGAGCGCTGGCGAGGCGATGAGCGCCTCCGCCGTGCCCGCACCGCCGGCTCTCCAATGGCGGATCACCAGGCCCGAATGGAGCACGAGCGACGAGCGCGCCTTTGGCGACTTCGTGAGAGCCATCGGCAGGAGCGATTGCCGCACGGTGGCGGAATGTCTTTCGGGGCCCGCCAATATCTACCGCAACAGCGATCCGGCGGGCCTGAGCTTCTTTGCCGACTGCGCAGACCTGCCCTACATGCTGCGCGCCTATTTCGCCTGGAAGAACGGCTTGCCCTTCTCCTATGCGAGCGCGGTCGCGGCGAATGGCAACTCGACGGACCTGCGCTATTCGGCGCGAGGCAATCATGTCGTCCTGCGCACCGATGTGACGACGCCCGCGCCGAGCGCATTTCCCAATGCGCGGATCGTCTTCCTCAATCTCATCAATTCGATTTCGACGGCCATGTACCGCGTGCCGCCGGGCGAGAGGCAAGGCGCGCTCGCCGATTTCTACCCGGTGCGGATCGCGCCCGGCTCAATTCGTCCTGGTACGGTCATTTATGATCCAAACGGCCATGCCGCGACCGTTTACGATGTGGACGATGAAGGCCGCATCCGCTTCATCGACAGCCATCCCGACAATTCAGTTTCGCGCGGAGATTATGGCCATCGCTTCGTTCGTGCCTCGCCGCCCATGGGCGCGGGCTTCAAGAACTGGCGGCCGCTCGTTCTTCTCGGGGCAACGCAGGCGCCGGATGGCAGCTATGTCGGCGGCGTCATCCAGCCGCGCGCCGACAGTGAGCTGGCCGACTGGTCCGACGAGCAGTTCTTCGGCAATGCGGAGCCGAAGCCTGCCGAGTGGCGCAAGGCACGCTTCGTCCACAAGGGCGAGACGGTCGACTATTACGACTATGTGCGCCGCGCCGTCGCGGGACACGACATCGTCTACGATCCCATCGTCGAGACGCGGAGCCTGCTGAAGGGCCTTTGCGACGATCTGCATTATCGCGTCATGGCTGTCGATATCGCCGTGAAGGCGGGCATCAACAGGCAGCCGCAGCCCGGCCGCCTGCCGGACAATATCTATGGCACCTCGGGCGACTGGGAGACTTACTCGACGCCGTCGCGCGATGCGCGCCTCAAGACCTCGTTTCTGGAATTGAAGGACCAGGTCGCGAAGTTTCTGGAGATGGCGCGGCAAGGCTCGAAGAACCTTGCCTATTCGGGCAGCGATCTTGCGGGCGATCTCGCCGCGACCTATCGCGAGGCGGCGGCGGCCTGCCCGGTGAGCTATCAGGCAAGCGACGGCTCGATGCGGACACTGAGCTTCGAGGACGCGCGCCAGCGTCTCTTCGCCTTCTCCTTCGATCCCTATCATTGCCCCGAGCGGCGCTGGGGCGCGTCGTCTGGCGCGGAGCTTGCGACATGCCGTGACGATCGGACGAAGACGGCCTGGTATGCGGCGCAGCAGCGGCTCCGCAATCAGATCGAGCGCACCTATGATGCGAAGATGGGTTTCAGCCTCGCGGAGCTTGAAGCGGGTGCGCCGGGAAGTGGGCGGGACGCGCCGCCCGATATCGACACGCTGGCGCTGATCGGCAGGAGCGTGAACGCGAAGGCGGCCGAGGCGGCGCCTTTGCGGTGAGGTCAGAAGCGGTGCCAGAGGCCGAATTTCAATGCGCGCTCGCGCACGATATTGCGGCCGGCCACTGTCTGCATGAAGCCGACTTCGACGGCGAGCGGCTTCGCCACGTCCTGAACGATCGACGCGCCGATCTTTGCGGCGCTCGGGCTTGCGATGGCGGAATGGCTGCGCCCGACTGAGGCGAAGTTCTCGCTCTTCACCAGCAGCATCGTGCCGTCGCGCGGCTTGAGGCCGAGTGTGACATCCGACTTGAGCTGGGCCGGGCGCCCGGCGGGGCGGTGGCGGTAGCCGATCAGCGTGTCGGTGAAGCCCTCGATGCCGAAAATGTTGAAGCTCCGCCCCGCGATCACGTCGAGTTCCTGATCCACGTCGCCGCGCCGCGAGGCGAAGGGATCATCGCCCGCGCTCGCACCGTGAACCGCGATCACCGGCTGAAGGGCAAAGCGCGTGCCGCGCCATTCGCCAAGCGAGATGCGAAGGCCCGCCTCGGCCCGCGAGAAGCCCTGCTGGCGAAAGCTGATGCCGTAATAGTCGGTTTCATCGCGCAGCCAGGCGAAAGTGCCGACAAGGGTGAGGCTCTCCGTGAGGCCATATTCGACATAAGGCGCGACCTCGTTCTTGCTGTATGAGCTGCGCGGTGCGACCTTTCCCGACGAGTTGAAACCGTCCGTCGCTTTCGAGATGGTGATGGGAATGATGACCAGCGTTTCGCCTTTCGGAAGCGGCCAGGCGCCCGCGCAGGCCGGGTCCGATGACGCCGTTCCCGCCAGTGCCAGCATTGTTGCCGCAAAAAGAATCCGCCCCGTCCGTGAAATCTCCACGGATGCCCCCTCGATTGCCCCGGGGCGATGGTGAGGGGCGGCCTTGCTTCTGTAAAGAGCAATGGCCTAGTTTGCGATGCCTTTCATCTCGTGAGGTTCAGCGCATTGTCCCGTTCCCAGGAAACCATCGATCTTCTTCTCACGCGCCGCTCGGTGAAGCCCATGAACATGGCCGAGCCGGGGCCGACGCCGGATGAGGTGGAGACCATTCTCCGCGCCGGCGCGCGCGTGCCCGATCACGGCAAACTGGCGCCCTGGCGTTTCATCCTGTTCAGGGGCGATGCGCGGCGCGCTTTCGGCGAGGTGCTGAGGGAGAGGTACCGCGCCGTCGAGCCGCGCGCGGGCGACGACCTGCTTGCGATCGAAGCGGGGCGGTTCCTTCGCGCGCCGCTCGTCGTTGCCGTCGTTTCGCGCATCGTGCCGAGCCGCAAGGCACCCGAATGGGAACAGCGCCTCTCCGCCGGCGCCTCGTGCCAGAACATGCTGGTGGCTGCGACCGCGCTCGGCTATGCCTGCGCCTGGATCACGGAATGGTACGCCTATGACGAGGAGATCGCCCGTGCTCTCGGCCTTGGCGAGAGTGAGCGCGTGGCGGGATTTCTCTATTTCGGCAGCACCAGCCTGCCGAAGGATGAGCGCGAGCGGCCCGTGCTTGCCGAGATCACCACGGAGTGGAAGGGCTGAAGCCCGGTCAGCGGGCGCGGATATCGCCGTCCTGGCGCATGGCGGTCAGGCGGCCCTGATGGAGCGCGATCGTTTGCGCGTGGTCGCGCTTCGCGCCGGCCTGTTGCACGGTGCCGAATATGTGATGCCGATGGTCATAGACATAGGCGACAATGACCAGAAGTAGCAGCGCGCCGGTCGAGACGCCCGCGCCGTGACTCTGGAGATAGGTGAGCGCGGTGATCGCCGCACTCGCCAGAACAAGTATCAGCGCCAGACCGATCTTGAATGCGCGCATTTCCGGAGTCCCCCGCTTCGAGCTTTCATGTTTGAATCGGCCGCATCCGGCACGAGTATATCCCGCAATCGCCGCAAAGCGGAAATGTGAGTTTCATGGGCAGTCAGGGTTCGGAGCATCGGGCGCGGCAGCGCATCAGGGGCGTCCTTTTCGACAAGGACGGCACGCTTTTCGAGTATCACGGAACCTGGGTGCCGATCATTTTCGAGGCGGCGGCGATGGCCGCCGAGGGCGATGCCGCGCTCGTCGCGCGGCTCGTCGATGCGGCGGGCTATGACGAGGCGCGGCGGCAGATCAGGGCCGGAAGCCTCTTTGCCGGCGGCGACACGATCGAGCTTGCGGACAGGTGGCGCCAGCTCGGCGTTCGCCGCGAGCAGACCGATCTCGTGACCTCGCTCGATGCGCTTTTCGCGCGGCTTGCGCCCGCCATGTCGGTGCCGGTGACCGACCTTCCGGCGCTGTTCTCGACGCTGACGGGCCGCGGTCTCAAGCTCGGCCTCGCAACCAATGATGTCGAGGCTTCGGCGCGGGCGCTCATGGCGCGCTTCGCGCTCGAGCCGTTCCTGTCATTTCAGGCGGGCTATGACAGCGGCCATGGCGCGAAGCCCGGACCGGGCATGACGCTTGCCTTCTGCGAACGGGTCGGCCTCGCGCCCGGCAGCGTGGCCGTCGTCGGCGACAACAGGCACGATCTCGACATGGGCCGCGCGGCGGGAGCGGGGCTCCTCGTCGGCGTCCTCACGGGCACGAGCGCCCATGCCGATCTTGCGCCGCTCGCCGATGCGGTGATCGAGAGCGTCGCGGATCTGCCGTCGCTGCTCGACACCTGCTTTTAGGTCTAGGCAAGATCCCAGATCGACTTGAAGTCGCGCGTCTCGTCGAGAAGGCGCTGCGCGGGCGTCTTCTTGTCGATATGCCCGATGAGATTGCGATAGGTGCCGAAGCCGCAAAGCTCCTGCAGGCGCGGCTCGAAGCGGCGGACGATTTCGAGCGGGATGCCGAGCTGCTGGTTTTCCTGCTGGCGGATATAGCCCGCGCAGTAATTCATTGCGATGCCGACGCGGCGCGCGCCGGACTTGTTCGCGCCACCGCCATGCCAGAGGCTTCCATGCCAGATGAGAACCGAGCCTTTCGGCATTTCGGCCGGAATGCTGTCATAGTGCTGGCCGTAATTGGGTGAGGCATCCGCTTTGTGCGTACCCGGAATGATCCGCGTCGCGCCGTTCTCCTCGGTGAAGTCGGTAAGCGCCCACATGGAATTGCAGACAAATGCCGCATGGGGCTTTGCGACCGGCATCACCTGATCGTCGGCATGGATGGGCTGGGCAATCTCGCCCGGGTCGATGGAGATCGAGGAGAGCGACGAGACCAGGCAGCCGGGGTCGAGCACGCCCTCGACGACGGGCAGCACATTGGGGTGCACGGGGATACGCTGGAATATCTCGCCAAGCGCGAGAAGATTGTAGATGCGGACCGTGTGGTGGCCTTCAAAGCCGTTGCGCGCGGGCACGATGCCGAGATCCTTCTCGAGCCGCAGCAGCGTCTCGTTCAGCGCGTCGACGAGATCGGGCTCGATGGCATTTTCGACGATGGTGAAGCCGCGCTCTTCGACTTCCGCCAGATGGGTTTCGAGGCTTTTCTTGTTCATTGGGTATTCTCCCCGTAACGGCCGTTCTAGCGCCAACTCGTCGGTTTGACGTCGAAGGCGAGGCTGATGCGTTGCTCATTGCCCGAGAAGGGCAGCGTGCGGTGAAAGACGTAGGACGGAAAGAAGAAGGCATCACCCTCGCGCGGCTCATAGGTGAGCGTCTGCGGCTCGAAGCTCGCGTCGAAATCGGGCGGCGGATGGCCGAACTCGATCCAGCCATCGCGCGAGGCGTCGCCATCGCCCATGGTCGGCGGCAGCGCCACGTAATAGACACCGCTCATCCAGCCGCCGACATGGATATGCGCGTGCTGATGGCCGCCTTCCGAAAGAAGCGTGCCCCAGAGATCGAGCTGATATGTCTTCGGCACGAAGCCGAGGAAGGGATGGTTCTTCTCGCGCTTGATCGCGTCGAAATGCGCGTCGATGGCGCGGCGCAGCGTCTGCTCGAAGGCAAGGAAGGGCTCGCGCGGATTGTCGAGGAGAAGTCCCGTCTGCCCGCCCTTGCGCGTCGCCTTGCCGGGCGGCTCCCACACCGTCGTCGTGTCGGCGCGCAGCGCTTCGGCGAGCGCCTTGTTGAATTCGGCGATGGACGAATAGCCGGCAGGCGGCGTCAGGGTCACGCGGCTGATGAGTCGCGCGAGCTCCGCGCGGAACCCGGCCGGCATCTGCCCCAGCTCCTGCGCGCGCGCATAGGGAAACCAGGCGGCGGCGCGCCGCTCCGGCCCGAAGCGCGTGAGCGCGCGGTCGAAGATCTCTGCCGCCTCGCGCGCATCGCCGCGCCTCAGCTTGGCGAGGCCAAGGCTCACATAGCTGAGCGCATCCTTGGGATCGAGGATCGACGCGCGTTCATAGGCGGCCTCGGCGGCGGCGAGGTCGCCGCGCTTCTGCTCGGCATTGCCGAGATTGCCATAGGCGGCGGCGAGCTTCGGGTCGATCTCGATGGCGTGCCGGAAGAGATCGGCCGCCTCGTCGGCGCGCTCCTGGCGCAGCACGACCATGCCGAGCAGCATGACGGCCGTGGCGTTGCGCGGCTCGAGTTCGACAGCGCGGCGGAATGCCGTCTCGGCTTCCGCGAAGTGGCCGGCGCGCTGGGCGACCTGGCCGAGCGTCAGATGGAAAAGCGGAATTTGCGGAAAGGATGCGGCAGCGGCCGCGTAATGCGCCTCGGCTTCCGCCCAGCGGTTCTGCTGCTGGAGGATGCGGCCGTAATTCGTCCAGGGGATCGGCGAGTGGGGCGCGAGGTCGAGCGCGCGGCGCAGCGCGACTTCCGCCTCGGCGAAGCCGCCGCGCTCAATGAGCACGGCCGCGAGCATGGACAGCGTTTCGGCATCGTCGGGAGAAATGGCGAGGAGCGCGCGGCATTCGGCCTCGGCCTCACCCTTCTTTCCCGATTGGATCAGGCCGAGGATCTTCTGGCGCCGTTCGATGATTTCGGCCGGCAATAACGTCTGGTCGCTCACTTTCACACCCATGCTTGTGCGGGGCCCAAGCTGCACGGGGGAAAGCGTTGCGTCAATAAGCGCCGGGCGGGTGGATGCGGGGAGGGAGCCCGCATCCTCAATCTTGCCCCGAGCCCGCTTACTCGGCGGCCGAGCGGGCGGCGGGGGCGCGCTGGAGCCCGCGAACGAGCTTGCCGGGGAGCGCGCCCGTCGCTTCGCCATTCTCGAAGGTGACGGTGCCGCTGACGATGGTGGCGCGATAGCCCTCCGAGCGCTGGATCATGCGCCGTCCTTCCGCCGGCAGGTCGAAGACCATTTCCGGCGCGAGAATGCGAAGCCGCTCGAAGTCGATCACGTTGACATCGGCCTTCATGCCCGGCGCGATGACGCCGCGATCGTTGAGGCCATAGAGGCGCGCCGTGTCATGCGTCTGCATGCGCACCACCTGCTCGAGCGGCAGGCGGGGGCCGCGCGCGCGGTCGCGCACCCAGTGCGTCAGCATATAGGTCGGGAAGCTCGCATCGCAGATGACGCCGCAATGCGCGCCGCCATCCGAAAGGCTGAGGATCGTTGCCGGGTGCTGAAGCATCTCGTGGATGTGGTCGAAGTTGAAGCGCGCATAGTTGAGGAGCGGCAGGTAGATGTAGCCGCGCCCGTCCTTCTCCATCAGCATGTCATAGACGATCTCGGCCGGATTGCGGCTGGTGCGCGCGGCGAGCGCGGCGACGCTCGCATCGGCGGCGGGTTCGTAGTCGAGATTGTCGTCATTTTCGAGACGGAACATGCGGTCGAAGCCCTGCGTCATGATCATGCCGAGCGTGCCCATGGGTTTCGGCTTGTCGGCGAGGATGCGCGCGCGGATTTCCGGGTCCCTTAGCTTCGCCAGCCGCTCCGCGAAGGGCAGGCGCGCGATCTCGTCATAGGTGGCGCGGCCGACAAAGGGATGGATCGTGCTCTGCCAGCCGAGCACCATGCCGGTCGGGCGGCAGGCGATCTGCGCGGTGATGTTCGCGCCCTGGCGGCGCGCTTCATCGGTGAGATGGAGCATGGAGCGCCACTTGTCGGCATCGACCGGCGATTGCAGCAGCGCATAGGTGACGGGAAGGCCGGTCTCGGCGGAGAGCGCCTTCATCCAGTGGAATTCCTCTTCCGCCGGGGTCATGTCGGAAGCGATCTCGAAGACGCCATGCCCGGCCTCGCCCAGCGCGCGGCCGATGCCCATCAGCTCCGCCTCGTTGGCGAATGTGCCCGGCACGGGTTCGCCGTCCTTGGAGAGATGGAGCATGGTGCGCGATGTCGAAAAGCCGAGCGCGCCCGCCTCTATGCCTTCGCGCACGATCCGCGCCATCTCCTCGATGTCCTCGCGCGTCGCCGGTTCGTTGCGCGCGCCGCGCTCGCCCATCACATAGGCTCGGACGGAGCCATGCGGCACCTGCGTGGCGACGTCGAGCACGCGCGACTGCCTTTCCAGACTGTCGAGATATTCGGGAAAGGTTTCCCAGTTCCACTTGATGCCTTCGGCAAGCGCCGAGCCCGGAATGTCCTCGACGCCTTCCATCAGCGTGATGAGCCAGTCATGGCGGTCGGGGCGGGCGGGCGCGAAGCCCACGCCGCAATTGCCCATGACGACCGTCGTCACGCCATGCCAGCAGGAAGGCGAGAGATACTCGTCCCAGGTGACCTGGCCGTCATAATGGGTGTGGATGTCGACGAAGCCGGGGGTGACGAGGAGCCCCTTCGCGTCGATCTCGCGCCTTGCCTCTCCCTTGACCTCGCCGACCTCGGTGATGAGGCCATTGTCGATCGCCACATCGGCGATGCGGGCAGGCGCGCCGGTGCCGTCGACGAGCGTACCGCCGCGAATGATGAGATCGTGCATTCTGTCCTCCCCTGAGATGGCACTTGAGAACCACTATAGGGACGAGCCGCAGAGCACGCCAAGGAAAATATACCGTGGTCTAGTTTTCTGCCCGGGCGGCGCTCGGGGGCCCGGCCTCGGCCGGTGCGGCATGCCCGTTGGCCCCGGCACGCGGCCGGCGAGGCTTGGCGGATTTTGGCTTCGCGGCGGATTTCGGC
>NZ_JBATUH010000020.1:0-8430 GCF_049671045.1 Parvibaculum sp.
CGGCCCCTCGCTCCAGACGAAAGGATTTGGACCCGTGCCTCCCTATCGTTCACGTACATCGACCCATGGCCGCAACATGGCGGGCGCGCGCGGCCTCTGGCGCGCCACAGGCATGACGGACAGCGATTTCGGCAAGCCGATCATCGCCATCGCCAATTCCTTCACCCAGTTCGTGCCCGGCCATGTGCATCTGAAGGATCTCGGCCAGATGGTCGCCCGCGAGATCGAGAAGGCCGGCGGCGTCGCCAAGGAGTTCAACACCATCGCCGTCGACGATGGCATCGCCATGGGCCATGACGGCATGCTCTACAGCCTGCCCTCGCGCGACCTCATCGCCGACAGCGTCGAGTATATGGTGAATTCGCATTGCGCCGACGCGCTCATCTGCATTTCCAATTGCGACAAGATCACGCCCGGCATGCTCATGGCCGCGATGCGTCTCAACATCCCGACCGTCTTCGTCTCCGGCGGGCCGATGGAAGCGGGCAAGGTGACCTGGCAGGGCGAGGAACGCGCAGTCGATCTCATCGACGCGATGGTCGCTGCCGCCGACGACAATGTGAGCGAGGAGGAAAGCCTCGTCATCGAACGCTCCGCTTGCCCCACCTGCGGCTCCTGCTCGGGCATGTTCACCGCCAATTCGATGAACTGCCTGACCGAGGCGCTCGGCCTCTCGCTGCCGGGCAACGGTTCGACGCTCGCGACACATGCCGACCGCAAGGGGCTTTTCCTCGAGGCGGGCCGGGTCATCGTCGAGATCACGCGGCGTCACTACGAGATGAACGACGAGAGCGTCCTGCCGCGCAACATTGCGAATTTCGAAGCCTTCGAGAACGCCATGTCCCTCGACATCGCCATGGGCGGTTCGACCAACACGGTTCTGCATCTCCTCGCGGCGGCGCATGAGGGCGGCGTGCCCTTCACCATGCGCGACATCGACCGCCTGTCGCGCAAGGTGCCGAACCTCTGCAAGGTCGCGCCGGCGCGCTCCGACGTGCATATGGAGGATGTTCACCGCGCGGGCGGCATCTTCGCCATTCTCGGCGAGCTCGATCGCGCCGGCCTCGTTCACCGCAATGTTTCGACGGTTCACAGCCCCACGCTCGGAGAGGCGATCGACCATTGGGACGTGCGCCGCACGCAGAACCCGCGCGCCGTCGAATTCTTCCGCGCGGCGCCGGGCGGCGTGCGCACAACCGAAGCGTTCTCGCAGGCGCGGCGCTTCGATGCGCTCGATCTCGACCGCGAGAACGGCGTCATCCGCGATGTCGCCCATGCCTATAGCAAGGATGGCGGGCTCGCCGTTCTCTACGGCAACCTCGCCGAGGAAGGCTGCATCGTGAAGACGGCGGGCGTCGATGAATCGATCCTCGTCTTCTCCGGCTCGGCGCGCGTCTATGAGAGCCAGGACGCGGCCGTCTCCGGCATCCTCACCGGCGAAGTGAAGGCGGGCGAAGTCGTCGTCATCCGCTATGAGGGACCGCGCGGCGGGCCGGGCATGCAGGAAATGCTCTACCCCACGAGCTATCTGAAATCGAAGGGCCTCGGCAAGGACTGTGCGCTCATCACCGACGGGCGCTTCTCGGGCGGCACCTCCGGCCTTTCCATCGGCCATGTCTCGCCGGAAGCGGAAGAAGGCGGAACGATCGGCCTCGTCGAGACCGGCGACCGGATCGAGATCGACATTCCGAACCGCAAGATCCACCTGGCGGTGGAAGATGCGGTGCTCGCCGCGCGCCGCGAGGCGCAGGACGCGGCCGGATGGCAGCCGAAGCAACAGCGCAAGCGCCGCGTCTCGGCGGCTCTTCAGGCCTATGCCGCCATGACGACGAGCGCCGCGCGCGGCGCGGTGCGCGACGTCTCGAAGATCATCGGCCGCCGCGATAGCTGAAGCGCCCCCTCGGGGATCGCAAACGACAAAAGCCGCATCGAAGGATGCGGCTTTTGCATTTTCGGACCGGCGCCGCCGGCCATCGGCTCAGTCGGCGATCTGCCAAGAACCATCGGGCTGGCGGCAGGCGGTGCCATAGGCGTCCTGCGGATAGCCGTCGATATAAATCGAGGTCTGATACTCGCGGCAATAGAGCCCCTGCGGGTTCTGGTAGGTACGCATCGGCGTCACCTGATACTGCGCGCCATTATCCTCCCAATAGACGGGCTGATTGTTCGGCACATATTCCAGCACCTGACCGTAGCAGGCCTGATCGCTCATATCGATCGCCTGGCCGAGCGCGCCGCCAAGTATGGCGCCGACAATGGCGCCGCCAATGGTCGCGCCCGCGCCGCCCTGATGCGCACCGATCAAGGCGCCGGCCGTGCCGCCCAGAATTGCTCCCACCACGTCGCGGTTGCAGGCGACCGGCCCGTAATAGGTCGAGCCATAAGTGTCATAGGCGTCGTAGGGAATGATGTAGGTCGGCGAGTAGATCGAGATATAGGTGACCGATCCATAGTCGAACCACGGCCGGGAATGGCGGTCATTGTTCCAGTAATAGCGCGGGCGCTCGACATAGTGGCGGCGGCGCCAGTCGTTCCAGTCCGGTCCGCGGTAATATTGACGCCGCTGGAACCCGGGGCCCCAGTCGCGCACGCGCTCCCAGTTGCGCTCGCGCAGATCGCCCCAGCGCCGTTCCTGCTCCTGCCGCGCGCGAACGCGCTGCTGGTTGCGGTCCTGCTCGTAGTAACGGCGCTGCTGGACCTGCCAATCCGTACGCTGACGTTTTTCCTCACCGCGCTGGCGCTCGAACTGGCGGCGTTGCTCGCCCTGCTGACGCTGCTGCATCTCCTGCCGCTGGCGGGATTGCTCCTCCCGCTGGCGCTGCTGCTCCTCGAACTGGCGCTGCCGCTGTCCCTGATACTGGCGCTGCTCCCTCTGCTCGCGCTGCTGCATCTCCTGCTGCTGGCGCGACTGTTCCTGCCGCTGGCGCTGCTGCTCCTCGAACTGGCGCTGACGCTGTCCCTGATACTGGCGCTGTTCCCTCTGCTCGCGCTGCTGCATCTCCTGCTGCTGGCGCGACTGTTCCTGCCGCTGGCGCTGCTGCTCCTCGAGCTGGCGCTGACGCTGCCCTTGATACTGGCGCTGGTCCCTCTGTTCGCGCTGCTGCTCCTCGAACTGGCGCTGACGCTGTCCCTGATACTGGCGCTGTTCCCTCTGCTCGCGCTGCTGCATCTCCTGCTGCTGGCGCGACTGTTCCTGCCGCTGCCGCTGCTGTTCCTCGAACTGGCGCTGACGCTGCCCCTGATACTGGCGCTGCTCCATCTGCTGACGCTGCTGTTGCTGGCGCTGCTCGTCATACTGGCGGCGCTGCTCCATCTGCTGACGCTGCTGTTGCTGGCGCTGTCCGTCATACTGGCGGCGCTGCTCCATCTGCTGGCGCTGCTGTTGCTGACGCTGCTCGTCATGCTGGCGGCGCTGCTCCATCTGCTGACGCTGCTGTTGCTGGCGCTGCTCGTCATTCTGACGGCGCTGCTCCATCTGCTGGCGCTGCTGTTGCTGCTGCTGGCGCTGACGTCGCTCCTCTTCCTGCTGCTGCTGGGACTGGTTGCCCCCCTCCTCGGCCTGTTGCCAGCCGCGCTGCCCGCCGCGCCAATCGGCGGCAGAGGCCGGCGACAGGCCCAGGCTGAGCGCGCTGATGGCAACCGCCGTCGCAAAAACGAGCTTTATCGAACTTCTTTCATGCACCATCTGGTGCCTCCCTTGGCCGCGCGCCGGATTTTGGCAGCGTCAGACGCCACATTGATCCCCGCTGGCTGAACCGGAGATGAACCGCGAAAGCCCCTTGGGTAAAATGGCGATGGCAGGTAAGTGAGGCGCGAGCGTGGCGCCTTGTGCTAGCCTCGGCGGCGCTATCGTCCTCAAGCCCAGGTACGCCCCCTTCCATGAGTGAGCAGATCTTTCTTCAAGCCATCATCCTTGGCATCGTCGAGGGGGTGACCGAGTTCCTTCCTGTCTCGTCCACAGGCCACCTCATCGTGGCGGGCGAGTTTCTCGGCTTTTCCGGTCCGCTTGCCACCGTCTTCGATGTGGTGATCCAGCTCGGCGCCATCCTCGCCATCTGCGTGCTCTATGCGCGCAAGCTTTTCGGCGTCGCCTTCGGGCTTGTCGACGATCCCGCCGCCCGGAATTTCGCCATCGCCATCCTGATCGCCTTTCTGCCCGCGGCGGCGCTCGGCTTCCTGCTGCATGATTTCATCAAGCAGGTGCTTTTCAGCCCGCTCGTCGTCTGCGCCTCGCTCATCCTTGGCGGCTTCGCCATTCTGGCGATCGAGCGCTGGCGCCCCGAACCCCGCATCGGCGCGATCGAAAGCCTCACGCCCCTGACGTCGTTCCAGATCGGCCTTTTCCAGTGCCTGGCAATGATCCCCGGCGTTTCGCGCTCCGGCGCCACGATCCTCGGCGCGCTCACCCTCGGCGTCGACCGGAAGACGGCGGCGGAGTTTTCCTTCTTCCTCGCCATCCCGACCATGTTCGGCGCGACGGCCCTCGATCTCTGGAAGAACCGCCACATCCTCAATCCGGACGACAGCGCGGTGATCGCGCTCGGCTTCGTCGCCGCCTTCATATCCGCCATCGTGGTCGTGCGCTGGCTCGTCAATTTCGTCAGCCGGCACAGCTTCGCGGTTTTCGGCTGGTACAGAATCCTGTTCGGCGCCGCGCTGGCCGTCCATTTCACCTGGCTTGCCTGAAGCGGATCTACCCGAAAAATCAGCACCTTGGCCGAAAGTAAATCGCACTTAACCGTCCATTAGACCTTTCTGTCTTATTCATGGACGGAGGCTCGGCACCGCCTCGCACACGGCCAGGTACACATGGCGGAACGGATCAATCAGGCCTCGGGCCATCGGGACCGGGAAGAGCGCGCGAGTGAACTCCTCGACGCGAAGCTCGACGTCACCGATCTGACGGGCTACCGCACCGCCGATTTCGAGATGAACCCGCTCACGCTGCGTTTCCGCAACGCCGAGATCGAGAACATCTACAGCGCCCGGAATTTCGACCGCCAGATTGGCCTGACCCGCTTCTCGATCGCGATGGGCGCGGCGATTTTCGCCGTCTATGCGGCGCTCGATCCCTATATCGTTCCCGACATTCTCTACCAGGCGTGGTTCATCCGCTTCGGCATCGCCTGCCCAATGCTGCTCGGCCTGACCGCGCTCTCCTATGCGCCATGGTTCACCTACAAGCATCAGGGCATCCTGTCGCTTTCCATGGCCATTCCGGGTCTTGCCGTCGTGGCGATGATCGCGCTCGCGGCACCACCGGGCAGCTACCTCTATTATGGCGGCCTCATCATCATCATTGGCTACAGCAACTGCCTGTGGCGGCTGAGCTATGTCTATTCGAGCGTCGTGTCGCTCCTCACCCTCGCCTGCTACGAGGTGGTGGTGCTGGCGGTAAATCCGGTGCCGTCCGACATTCTGATCAACAACAACGCCTTCCTCGCCTTCGCGATCGGCGTCAGCATCTTCATCAACTACATTCAGGAATATCAGCTCCGCCGGAGCTTCGTGGACAATGAGCAGCTCAGGCTCGAGCGCATGCGCTCCGACCGGCTGCTCAGCCGCTCGGAAGCGGCGAACCGCTCCAAGAACGATTTCCTCGCGATCATGAGCCACGAGCTCAGGACGCCGCTCAACGCGATCATCGGCTTCTCGGAGATCATCGCCAATCAGATGTTCGGCCCCGTCGGCCAGTCGAAATACGCCGATTACGCGAGCGACATCCGCTCCAGCGGCGCGCATCTGCTCAGCATCATCAACGACATCCTCGACATCTCGAAGGCGGAAGCCGGCAAGCTGCAGCTCGAGGAAGAGCCGATCGACCCGATCGAATCGCTCAACCGCGCCATGCGGATGTTCCGCCAGCGCGCCTCCGAACTCGGCGTCGATCTCTCCTTCCGCGTGCGCGACGACATACCCTGGATCATCGCCGATCCGCGCCTCTTCAATCAGGTCGCCATCAACCTCACCTCCAACGCGCTGAAATTCACGCCGGAGGGCGGGCATGTCTGGATCGATATCGGCATCGATGGCGCGGGCGACCTCGCGCTGACGGTGAAGGACACCGGCATCGGCATCAAGGACGCGGACAAGGAACGGATCTTCGAGCCCTTCGTGCAGGTGGAGAACGCGATGTCCCGCTCCTATCAGGGCACCGGCCTCGGCCTGCCGCTCGTGCGCAAGATCATGACGCTCCATGGCGGCTCGATCGAGCTCGAAAGCGTCGTCGATCAGGGCACGATGGTCACCGCGACCTTCCCCAAAAGCCGCTTCGTCGCCCGCAACCCGGAAGACGAACTGCGCTGGAGCGCGCTCTGACCCCTCAGGCGGGCTTGTCCACGACCATCAGATAGACGCATTTGGTCGCGTCTTCCTCGATCGTGATATTCGCGACGTCGAGCCCTTCCACCATCGCCCGCATGTCATCTTCGGTGCGGTAGATGAGGCTCCAGTCGGTCACGAATTCGAGCGGCCACTGACAGGTTTCCCGGCCCTGCTTCACATTGGCGATGATCAGCTTGCCGCCCGGCGTGACCTGATCGTAGAGATCATGCGCGAGCGCGCGGGCGCGGCGGTGCGAGAGATAGTCGAAAAGGCCGAGGCTGTAGAGAATGTCCTGCGGCGGAAGCGTCTTGAAAAGCGCACCCGCCTTGAGAAGCTGCGCGAAGGAAGCCTGAAGGCACTGGATCTTCGCCCGGCCCGCATGGCGCACCACTTCGCGGTGGCTGTGCTCATAGGCATGGCTCAGGGCGCGCTCGTCCTGATCGATCAGCGTGAAATTGACCGGACGCGGCAGGTTCTCGACCTTCAGATAGTCGTAAACCTCATAGGCCGAGCCGCAGCCGAGATTGGCGATGTGCATCGGCTTGTCGCCTGGGGCCTTCGCGACTTCCGCCGCGAGAATCTTCTGCGTCATGCGCAGGCGCGTGCCGACGCAGGCGCCCGTCTCGATGCCGATGCGGTGGAGCAGCTTTTCATAGGGCGTGTTGCCGACGCGCTGCCACTCATAGACATAGTTCATGATCTGGAAGTCGCCGGGATAGCCGAGCGGCTTTTCGTAGCAGCGGCGCATGACGGCGCCAGGCATGAAATCCGGCGTCAGCACGCGCTCGGCATAGCGCTTGTGGCGCGCAAGCGATTCCGGGTCGCTCCAGACCGGCTCCAGAATGTCGCTGCCGCGATACCAGAGTTCCTTCCACTGGGGGACCATGCGGTCCTCGCAGGCGATCAGCGCCTCCAGCAGCTTTTCCTCGCGCTCGCGGCCCGTGGCGGTCAGCCGCGCCTCATAGCTCTCGAGAAGCTGCTTGTAGGAGCGGAAGAGATTGACGATCTCGGTGCATAGCTGCGTGAATTCGGGAAGGATGCCGCTCGACGTTCCGAAGGCGGGGTCGGCCAGCGTGCGCGACAGGAGAAGATTGTCATGCTCCGTCACGATGGCGGGAAGATCGAGAAAGCCGGAGGTGAATTCCAGCGCCACCGTGGTGCGGCTGCCGCTCGGTTCGACGCGGCGGATGCGTCCCGCGCCGCGATAGAGGCGGTCGTCGCCGACGCGCAGCTCGAAGGGAATTTCCGCACCGAGACGGTCGTCCCAGCCGTCATGACCGTGGCTCTGCGCCGCGATGCCGGTCATGCTGATATTCTTCAGCGCCGCCCGCTCATTGTCGAAATAGACCGCGGGGACCGCCTCCTTGAAGAGGTCCTCCGGCCTGAAGCGTTCGGCGCGATAGAACATGCGCCGGCCCTCGGCGCCCGTCAGTTGTTCATAAGTCCGCATTTCTGGCCCCAACCACCACTCAATACATGAAATTAAGGGATCATAAAGACTAACGAAATGCAAATTTTACCAAAGGTTAAGGTTACTTTTCATGTTCGGCCAAACCGTTACAGATGAACCACGGAAAATGAACGGGAAATATTAGTCGGCGCTGCCCGTCACCGGCGCAGCGACCGGCGCCCGCTTGCGGTCCATGAGGCGCAGCAGCGGCGGCAGCATGAGCCAGTCGATGAAGAGATTGGCGAGAATGACGATGGAGGTCTGGGCGCCGAGCGAGCGGTTGACCTCGAAGCCGGAGACGGTGAGGACCCCGAAGCCGACGGCGAGCGAGACGGTGATGACGAGCATGGCGGTGCCCACCGTCACGAAGACTTCGTCGATCGCCTCCTTTGGGCTCAACCCCCGCTTCAGCGCGGCCTGATACATGACAAGGAAATAGATCGTATCGTCCACCACGAGGCCGATCGTCATGGCCGTGATGACGGCGGCCGCAAGGCCGAGCTGCCCGAAAAGCAGCCCCCATATGCCGAAACCCAGAATGCTGGGCAGCACGTTCATCAATATGCTGAGAAGGCCGTAGGTGACGCTTCGCAGCGCCAGCGCGATGACGATGCCGATGCCGAACATCGTCATGATGGTGCCGGCGATCATCGAAC